>JBEKRX010000026.1:0-74653 GCA_049518415.1 Verrucomicrobiota bacterium | reverse complement strand
ACGCCGAAGGCGTCGTTCATACCAGCCCAGGGCAACGCCCTGGGTCAAACCGCCCAAAACCATTCAGAGCGCTGAAGGCGCGATTCATCTTGCTTATGAGGCAGGCCGTTGGCCTGCAACAGGCTAAAGAATGTGCGCTGGACCCAGGGCGGCGGCCCGCCTGCGCTGCGCTCCGGCGGGCCTTGCCCTGGGCTGGTATGAATCAGGCCTTCGGCCTGAAAGCCAGCGTGCCGACGCCATGGCTGCCATCAGGGGGAGAGCCAAGCCGTATACTATATAAGGGCCTCATATACAAAAGCTCCTCAAAACCTCGCAAATCGCAGGGTCCGAAGAATTCCGTCGCGCGCATGCTCGCGTTCCTCCCGCTTTTTCTGGGCCTTGAGCTTGCCTGCGGGCAGGCCCCCGAGCAGCCCAGGAACTTCTTTGCCAACCCCGGCTTCGAGCTCGGCCGGGAGGGCTGGAAGCTGGACAAGGCCGGAAAGACCGAGTGCCAGTTCGCGGTGGACGATAAAGACGCCGCCCAGGGCAGGTATAGCGCGCTCTTGAGCGTGGACACGGTGGAGAATTGGGGCGTGCAATTCGGCCAGGATTTTCCCGCCGGCCACAAGGGCAAGAGCTACACCTTCGCCCTGTTCGCCCGGGCGTTGAAGGACCCGGTGCAGGTCGGGCTGGACATCGAGCGCAGTGCCGCCCCGTGGGACCGGGCCGCGCACCAGACCTTCCAGCTCAGCCGGGATTGGCAGGAACTGCACCTGACTTTCAAAGTCGAAAAGGACTTTCCCCAAGGCTGGTTCGCTTACCTGAGCTGCGCCCAGCCCCAGGCCCAGTTCCGCGCCGACCTGTTCCGCCTTTACGAAGGCGCCTATCTTCCATACCAGGAAATCGCCCGCCAGGAATCGGCGGCGCTCGCCGTCCGGTTGTTCGACGCCAACAGCTCGTCCCCGGTTCCGCTGGCCGCGGCGGCGCTGGCCGGCAAGGGCGGATGGACCGAAGTCGCCGAAGACGATTTAACGCATCGCTTCAAAGGGGACGCCGTCTTTATGAACCAAACCATTGCCTTTGCGTTGCGTGCGGGGGCGCCGGGAATCGAGGTTTATTCGCTGGCGCCGCCAGGCGCCGCCTTGCGCGCCGTGCTCGCGCCGGTCGGCGGCCCCGGCAGCGCCACACTCTCCTCCTTTGCCCTGGTCCAAAACAATCCGGGGGCCGGCGCGGCGGACGTGGTGTTCACCGCCCACGGCGGGCCGGCGCTGACCTTGCGTTGCGGACTCAAGGCCGGCGAACCGATCCTCCAGACCGAGGCCCGCAGCGGCGTGGCCGCCCTGCGCGTCGAGGCCCCGTGCCGCTTTATGGTCCTGCCCGACTTTTTTGCGGATGACATCGTCGTGGACGCCTCGGAGTTGCCCGTGCCGGAGGCTGAGCTGCCGGGGGACAACCTGGTTCTGCACCTCCTGCCCGAGGGCCAAGCCATCCTGGTGACGGTGGTAAAGATTAGCGAAGAGGACCTCCGCGTTGGCCTGGCTGGCCAGGGCGCGCAACGGCGGATCACCAACTCCGAGTTCCGCTATGGCAAGGAGGGCAAGGTCTGGGTGGCCGTGCTGGCCAGTCCGGCCATCTGGCACACGGAGGAAATTGCCCGGCAGCAAGCCGGCCAGGTCCTGCGGCTGGATTGGAAGGCCCCTTTTCCCGCCCAGTGGCGCACTGATTGGCGGCGCGACCAGGGCGTGACGGACAGTTGGGAGATGCTCAGGCAGCGAGCCGACGGCCAGTTTGCCAAGGACAGCCCTTTCGGCGGAGCCGACCTGGTTCCCGCTGACCGGCAACGGTGGACCACGGTGCTGGGCAACTTTCTCTACCCCTGCTGGCTGGAGCAGGATGGCCGGGCCTGCTTGCAGCCCCTGGCTCATTCCGCCCTCCGCTTCGAGGGCCCGGCCCTCATCTACCCGCTCAACCGCGCGCCGGCCACCCCGCTGAACACTTTCACCGTGGTAGATGTCCTGCGCAACACACTGGGCGTCGGGCCCTGCGAGTACGTGCTGGACGTCGAAGGCCAGCGGTCCCAGTACAAGGGCCGCGCGACTTGCGCGGTCAGGGACACCTTGAACCCCATCTACAGCCGCCACCAACAGCGGCAGCGCCGCGCCGAAATCGAGCAAACCCTCCAGGACCTCATGGTCTTCATCCGCCACATCCGCGGGCGCATCGAGGGCTATGTGGCCTTCGGCCACGAAACCCTCGGCTACCTGGCGCAACAGAAAAACGCCCACCCTCAACTGGCCCAGCCCCTGGGCGAACTGGAGGCGCTCACGCGGGTCATTGATGCCAGGCTGGCCGCGCGGCAGGCCGCCATCAAGTCCCCGGCCGAGGCCGCCCAAATGGTCGAGCAGTTCCGGCAGACCGTCCTCGACTACGACGGCGACGATGCCCTGGCCAAGTGCCGGCACTTTACCGAGGCCTGGGTCGACATCGGCGGCAACCAGGACGAACTGGCCGGCGAGTGCCGCTGGGCCGTCAAGATGCTCCGCCAAAAAGCCGGCTTGCTGCTCGCCACCGACCCCCGTCTGGCGGACCTGGGCAAAGAACTGCGCCGCCGCACCCAGCTCGTGCTGCGCAACCCCGCCATTCACGAAGGCGCAAGACACTAATCTTCGGAGCGGCCGCCAGCAAACCGGGCGCTGGACCACGGGCGGTCAAAGGTCTGCTTATTCACTTGCCAAATCCATAGGCAGAAGGCATATTGGGCTCGTGGTGCAAAGTTGTTTAGACATCGTTGGCACGGTCAATCGTTGTCAGGTTGGAGCAATGGAAATTGCGGGCAAGCAGCTTGACCCATCGCAAATAGAATCACGCGAGGCGTTCGGCGCACACGTTCGCAATGTTCAAGCGGCCATAATTCATACGTACGCGCTCATCGCTCATGCGTCGGTTCAAGAAACGTCCGCCGAGGCCGCCGCGGCGTTGTGGAAAGGCATGGTTGAGCTGTGCGAAGATGCGTTGAAAGTGCTTTGGAAGCTCAAAAGTCTTTATCCTAACTGCGGGACCCCCGAATTATATGATTTGACGCTGGACTACAGGCAGGAGGCAGAGGAGCGGTATCATCAAAACTTAGAGGATTCGCAATGCCAGACGCCAGTTCCGGCGGGATTGTTTCCGAACAAGAATTAGCCCTGCTAAAGGATTTATTCCTTCGTTTTGAAGGCGCGGGCGATCCGTTTTCCGTTGATTGTCGAGACGCAAAATGGCAGTTTTACGCCATTCTCCGGGACATTTATGTCAATCGGGTTAGGCCGAAGTTCACGGATATAGATTTCTCAATTTTTTGCAGCATGACGCGCCGAAGGTGCAGAGACCGGCTATCCAGGGAAGGTGCCCCATTCCCGTGTCCGCAGCCCCCCACCCCCGTCTCGCCAAATTAGGACACCACCCCTGGACCAGCCCCGTCCGCAGGATGACATATAAGAATTTGTGCACGGAAAATAACCTGCCGTGTACGAGTTCAGTCGCGGAAAGCTCTCCGCCGGAGACTCCAGGGGCGGCTGTCCACGGAATGGGGATTTACGGACGAACCGAGTTCAGGCACATTGAAGAGGCCGTGAAAACGCCGACCTTGGCCGAAAAACTAGGCACGACGCCGCACATCTCGCCGTTGTTGCAGAAAGCGAAGCGGTTGGGCCTTCGTTCCCCGGAATTGTTGGAGAGTCTGGGGGTCGCGAGAGGTTGCCGGCATTTTTGGAGTCCCGACCTCGCCTCGGCGCCAGAGGTCTCAGAATCGGATCTTAGCAATGAGGAGCTTGCCGTGGCCCTGTTATCGCCCTCTCTGCCATACTCACCGCACACGATCCGGGTAGGCGCCGCTATGTTGGGTGCGGCGGGCGCCGATACTGCCCTGCTCGCACGCCTGGCGGTGGCCGAACGCTGCGCCGCTCAGGTTCGCTACGTCGCCAGTGCCGCCCTCCAGTTCGAGCCGGACAACCCGTTCTGGCGTCAATTGCTCAACGCGTTGCCCCAAACTCCGCCGGTGAAGGATGGGGTGATGCCGCACCCCACCCGCTTTGTTTCCATGACCGGAATGACCCGGCTCGGGATGCGCTCGGTCGCGATCTGGAATCGTCCCCACCCCGATCTGGCCCTCCCCCGTGGATAATCCCTCGTTGATTCTCCAGACTGTGGACCGGCATCTGTATGCCGGAACTCCGCGACGCCTTCGCGAAGGCCAAACCCGCTGTTCTCAGAATGGCGCGCGAGGCCGCGAAGTGAGGAAGCTCGTACGGCTGCCAGCCTCTTATCGCAAGTAGTATGAGCAGCGCGTATCCTCCTGGAACCCAAGCCCGCCCCGGCAATCAGTAAATCACGGCGGGGCCAGCGTCAGGGTCCGGGCAGACGGTGCCCGGCCATTCGAGGTTAAATGATCTCCCCCAGCTTCTCTCTCAGCTCAACAATTTCGGTTTCATTGCCGAGCCACCTGGGTTTGTTGGTCCAGTCATTTTCCCAGCAAATTATCATGTCACACCGGTTTCCACTTTTGTACTCGTCCTTGTGGGATTCAAAACCCGACGCCAACCTCTCAAATTCCGCGGTTTTGTTCACCCATTGCCTGCCTTCCTTAACGCGTATTATAGCGTCCGGGTACCGTGTGCCCACGTAGGAAATCTTCATCCGGAGGATAGGACTCATTTTGCTGAACAGAACAATAGTCTCCTGTTCAGATATTGGTGCGTTACGCAGCCCCTCCCACTCCGCCAAATCCGCAACCCCATACGGCCTCGAAGTAATTGCAAGTTTGATTTTCTCAAACACCCGGCTCCCGCTCGAGTCATCGCAGCAGAGATTCTTAACGGTCCTCTGGTTAGCCCGAACCAGGAATAGGCGTTTGATGTCAGGGTCGAGCCTTAGCCTCTCCACCTCCAACGGTTCCCAAAACACCCTTTCATAGGCTGTTTTCCGACAATGGGAATAATCCAGGTCGTTTCGGAACTCGTAGTCACCATCAATTTTACCATAACCGAATATCTTGCTGCCTGCGCATGCGATCACCCAATCCCCTTTCTTCACTCTGTTGTAGAACGTCCACAATTGATTCCCCTTGCCAGGATACTTCCTTCTAAACGCCTTTGAGAACTTCTCCTTGTTCTTTCCAAACTTCCTCAGGCTTCCGACCAATGACCAGCCCACACAAACCACTTCGCAGTCCCTTTGTTGCGGCCAAAGATAACCCCGTTCCCCTGCCGCGATTTTCCAGTATTCGACCTCATTATTTTGATCGGTCACAGATCGCTCTTTCCTCATACCGAAATCTATCGTAAAGCCTTCACCCGCCCAGTCAAGCGCAAATGACGACCGAAATTACTCAAGCGACGAGCGCGCCACCGCCTCGCAAGCCCGAGACGTTGCTGCACGACCGCGGCAACATGGCCTGTCCACTTTATAGCACCGCGCCGAGGCCAAAACCGGACAAAAACTGATCCGCTGTGCGCTGTGGTTCCGGGGTTACTTTTCCAAAGCCTTGAGCCTGGCCTCGAGTTCTTCGAGCGGGAAGCCCTCGGCGGCGACACGGCCCTGGGCGTCGGTCAGGATGAGCCAGGGCAGCGATTCGACTTCAGCCGCCCATTTGGTTTTCTCGGATCTCTCGGCCACCCGGCCCACCGGAAAAGGCACTGGATTTGACTCTTTCCATTGTTTGAAAGATTCGGCTTCGCCAACTGCGGTTTGCAGGCCCAGGACCGTGATGCCCTTCTGGCGAAGGGTGTCATGCTGCTCGGCCAACTGGCGGAGCAACCGGCGCGAGGGGCGCTGTCCGCTGTCGAACAGGCAGAGCAGGATCGGCTTGTTCGTGGGCACCGCGTCGCCCGCCAGGCCCATCTGCGCCAGGTCCGGCAATGGCCTGCCCAGCAGGGAAAGCCGTTGGGTCGCCCGGGACCTGGAGACAGCTTCATCCATGCCAAGGCTGATCACCACGTTCGTATCGCCGCCCTGGGCAATGGCAGAGCCGGGGGCGTGACCGCTTTTCCCTGCGTACAACCAGGCCTGGCCTTCGCACGCGCCGAAGGTGAACCTGCCGTGCTCGTCGGTGCCGGCCCTGCCACTGGGCTGGTTGTCGCCATCCAGGTAAACTCGCGCCTCGGCGACGGGCTTGCCGTCCGCATCCACAACCTGGCCGGTGATCTTCCGGTCAATCGCCTTCAGCACGCACACGTCCAGCTCGATGCGGTTGGTTTGAGGGTCCGCTTGAACGTTTCGGCTGACCCCGCCATAACCGCTGGCTGTAACCCAGACGTCATAGCGCCGGTCCGGAGGAAGCGCGCTGATTTCGAAACGGCCCCGGCTGTCGGTTCCCACCGGCCTTTCGTCGAGACTGAGTCCCATCTCGCCCACCCAGAGATGGAGGTGCGCGGCGGCATTGGTCAGCGGCTTGCCTTTAATGTCTTGCACGCACCCAGCCACGACGAGGCCGGGCTCCAGGCGCAGGTCAAGGCTCATGTCCCCGTGCTCGAGGTCCTGGGCCGCCGCCAGGTTGCGCGCGGGGTCACGCGCCAGCAGGAAGCATTTGCTCGTCCGGCTGGCAAATCCAGGCCGCCACGCCAAATCGAACCGCCCGTTCGCGTCGGTCTGCAGCCCGCCATAAAGCGAGGAGTGCATCTCGGGAAACACCCGCAGATGGAAGCCAGGCACTGGCGCCCCGGAGGGATCGCGCAGGGTGCCAGTGATCCGGGGCGGGGGCGCCAGCTCGACCTGGAGCCGATTGGTCTTGCCAGTCTCGATGATCACGCTCATGACCTCGGAATCGACGCCGTCCGCCCGCACGCGGACATCGTACTTACCGGGCAGCAGCCGCAACAGCGCCACCCCCTTGCTGCCGGTCACCGCTTGTTCCCACTGTGCCCCTTTGAAGGCATTAGCCTCCGCTTGCGCCATCGGCTGGCGCGCCCCTTTTGTCAGCACCACCGCCTCCAGCAGTCCGCCTCGCGTGGCCTCCACCTGCACCCCGCTGGTGGTCTGGCTGGCTTCGACGCTCACCGGCACGGCTTCGGCCACCCACTCGGGCAGGCCATTGGTTCCCAAGACTGCGCGAAGGAAATATGCGCCCGGACCAATTCCCGAAAAGCGAAAAGCCCCGTCTGCGCCCGAGACGGCCTCTTCGCCTTCACCAGCCTCGGCGGAACGGAGCTGCTCAAGCCCCAAGGACAGCCGCACCCCAGCCAAAGGCTGGCCGGTTTCGCGCGCAACGACCTTCCCTTCGATGAACCCGGCCGGCTCGAGTTTCAAAACGATCTCCTGCCGCCCGGCGCGGAACTGGAGCGAGTCCGGGTCGAGGTTCCGGCGCTGAGGTTGGGCCAGGAACTTGCCCGGCTTGCTGACTGCCAGGTCGGCCACGGCGTTGGTCGGGATGTTGTCGAGCCGAAACCGGCCCTCAGCATCCGTGCGCGTGGAGAAATACTCGCGGGCGATCCTGGCCTTCAACAGACTCCAGCTCCAGCTCTGGGCGGAGATCGGTCTCTGAAGCGAAGCCAGTCTGACCGACACTTCGGCACCGGCAACCGGGTCCCCGCTCTCATCTACCACTCGACCGGCGAGCGTGCTCGGGGGCGTGAGCACGATTTGTTGAGCGACGGCGGTAGCAGCGCCCCCGCGCTGGTGCCAGGTGGTGGCCAGCCCCGGTTTGCTCGCCACGAGCACGCCATCGGCACGAAACGCCGGGATTTCAAAAAGGCCATCGGAGCCGGTCGTGATCGTTTCCCTGAGGGCCAACTCGCGGGCCCAAGCTGGCCCGGCACCCCGATTCTCGTAAACCCGGACAGAGGCCCCGGGTACAGGTTGCCCCGCAGTATCCACCAGCCTGCCCATGAATCGCAACGGTGGCGTGTCCGTGGCCCCCTGTGACCCGAAGACCAAACCGACGCCAAAGGCCAAAACGGCAGCTCGAACCGCCGCCGCTTTACCTTCCACCAAACCCGCCATCGAGGCGGCCGATTCCTTGATCCTCCTGAGTAGTTTCCTCAAATTCATGTCCTTTCCCTCTGCACCTGTTGCGAGCGGGGGCGGCCGCGGAGGACTTCAAAATAAGGGCGCGAACCCGACGCACCCAGACGGAGGCACCGCGAAGCGCCCATACCACAAGCACGCCAGGCCGCGCCGAATGGCGCGGGCCATTGGCGGTTCTGGTATCGAAAATTCGCGGTTTCCTGTCTAACCGAACCGGCCCCCGTGAATTGCTATGTCAGCGGAATCCAATCCCCAACCGAGAGAAAAGTCAAAGCCAATCTTGCCAAGTACGGTTTTGCTGCGAGCGCCCGGTGGCCCGGAGGTTTGCAGAAACACCCCGTGACTCGCGGCATGCCGTTAGCGCACGACCAGCCCCTGGAGCAGCATCTCAAAAACCGGTGTCATCCAAGCGACCGGGGGCGAAGCTGCGCATCTGAGCGCCGCCAGCGCAGTCGAGGGAAAGCGGGGCGATTTTCCTCACGGCTCGCGAGGGACGGCCGCCGTCGTCCCTCAATTATCTGGAAAACGTTTTCTGGCCTTGCCGTTGCTGTCCAGACCCCTTTTCCCGATGCGCCTAAAGCAAGAGAATTAGTAGCAAGTAAAGCAGGCCAGAGGACCACGGCGGCGTCCCGCCGCGGCGGGACCGCAACCCGGCGGAACACTACATTGGCTACATTGGCTGCATTGGCCACATTGGCCATTTTTGCCAAAAAACCGGCCGGGCCCCGGAGGGACATCTCAAGAACCGGTGTCATCGAATCGGCCGGGGGCGAAGCCGCGCATCGTCGCCACGAATGTAATCGATTTCAAAGTCGCCTCCGGTTGTTCCCTCGAGCGGGTCAAGGCGCAAGCCCACAATCGTATGCCCGGCCCAGAGCGGATGCTGGCCCACTTCAAAGCTATATTCCACGAACTGCTGACGATTGGTGAAGGGGAGGTGAATTGACTTAGCCTCGCCCCATTGGCGACTATCTTCAGTGACCCAAAACAAGGCGAGGCCGAAGCCGCTGGTGGCCCGGGCGCGCACCGCGATACGACGGCACCGGTTGCCGTCCAGACGGACGCGGGGCTGATGGAAGTATGGGTCGCCGTTGACGGCATGGCCGCGCAGGACGCCATTGGCAATCTCCAGCCGGTCAATGTTCGCAGGGTCGCCCCAGCCTTGCAGGCTGCGGTCGAAGCTGTAATCGACCACCCGGGCCACCGGCCAGACGACGCCCGCCGGCCGATAACTGGCGCCCAGGACCTCGACCCAGTTCGATCCGGCCGCGACCAGTTTGATGACCGCCACCGCGGCGCCCGCTTCGTAGCGCCAGGCGGCCCCGGGCACCTCCCAGAGATTGCTCGAGGTCAAGGGCGCCGTCGCGCCGTTCACCCGCACTTCGGTCGGCAGGTTAAGCCCGGACAGGAGGACTTGTCCGGCTTCGCCCGGGGGCCATTGCAACGCGAACCGCAGGGTCGCGTTGGTCAGACTGACCTCGGAGAAGCGGGCGCGCGCATTGAGCCGCACGCCCGGTCCCGCGATCACGGTGGTCGGTTCGACGTCGTGGCCAACCAGTTTGAACACGTTCTTCAGGATGCTGCCCGGCTCGAAGACCCAGGGGCACTTCGACCAGTTGAGCGCGCTGAAGTTGTCGGGCCACAAGGCCACATTTGTCCCGCTGCTCTCCTGTTGATAGAGCGCGCTCACCGTCAGGCCTTCGGCGACTTTGCGCCAGGGGAACGAGGAGTCGTAATCGGCCAGTTTCAACAGCGCATAGGCATACCGCAGCCCGTTCCACTGCACCGGCTGGCCGAGCCAGGAGCCTTCCAACCACGAGCCGCCCAGGATGGGAATGGAGGCGTAACGCAGGACCGGGTGCCCGGGCGGGTTCCAAACATAGACAAACGGCACCCCGGTCCACGCCCAGCGCACCGCCTGGTCCAGGTAATGGCGGTTGCCGGAGAACCGGTAGGCCTCCAGATAAGCCTCCACCGCGTCCGCCGCCGCCAGGATGTCGGGCGTGTGCACGGGGCATTCCCACACCTGGGCCGCGCGGGGCACGCTGAAACCTTCCATGAACTCCAACGTCTTCTGGACCGCCGCAAAGGCTTCAACATCGCCGGAGACGCGGGCGTAGCGCAGGACCTCGTAGGCGTTGCGCGCGCAGGTGCCGACCTCAGCGGCGCCATCGGGGCCGAGCAAGCCGTAGTCACGGCCGGCGAAAATGCCGTTGGTCTCCAGGCGCGCGTGAAAGCGCCAGGAACCATCGGCCCCCATGGCGTCCACCTGGGCGGTCGCGGCCCGGCGCCATTGCGCCAGGCTCGCGGCGGGGTCGGCCCAGGTCAGGCCCAGGTCATCCCACACGGGGCGCAACCCGCCCAGTTGTTCGCCCAGCGCGGCCCGGGCATTGAACTGGTTCCGCAGGGCCGCGTTGGAAGTGAGCAGCGCGCCCAGGCGGAGTTGGAAGAGATAATGCGCCGGCCACGCCAGGTAACTCATCTCCTTTGGCCCGCCTTTGGAGGTCCACCATTTCTCTGTCGCCGCGTCCCAAAGCGACTCCAGAAAGGCCCTCATGCTGAACTGGGCCTCGCCCAGGTAATTGCCGCGCGGCAGGGGCGCGGGGTTCGGCACGCCAAAGGTATCGAACCACCGAGCCACGCACGCCAATGACTGGGTGGCGGGCGTGACCGCAGCCAGCCAGGCCTCCAGGCGCAACGGCGTGTTGGCGGCGGCAGGGTAAGGTGTGGCCGAGGCCTGGCGCTGATTGGGCGGCACCCAATCCGGCACCGACGGCAGAAACAGCCCCAGCAAATGATTGCTTTGGCCCTCCAGGAAGTTCGGCGAGGCAAACACGGCCGCCGGCCGGTCATGCTGGCCGTCCCAGCACTGCAAGCAATCCCAGTAAAGCGCCAGCGCCGCCCCGCCGTCCGCCACCGCCATGAGGGGAATCGTGATCTTGTTCGGATGCGGGACAAACCGGAGGTAGTAATCAGGGTCGTGCATGTCGAGGTTCGATGAGGAGACCTCATCCCCCACCAGCCATTCCAACCCGCAGAACAAGGCGTCCTCTTTGCGCCCGCCGAATGTCCCTTCGCCGACGTGGAGCATCGGCCCGTCGAGCAGCACCAAATCCGCGCCCCCGTCCGGCGTGACCTGGTAGCTCGCGCGCACCCGCTCGTCGTTACTGACCACAAACGTGAAGCGGCCTTCCCACCGTGTGCCGTTGGCATCGGTGAGCGTGCGCCGGAACTCGACGCCCGCCTGGCCGGGCAGGTTTGTGATGGCCTGCCACCAATCGGCATGAAAGAATTGGCGCGCCACGGCGCCGCCGCTCTTTACCGCAAGGCAGCTCAGACAATTGGCCACCGCCAGGCGCCGCCACCCATTGCTTTGGTTTACGTCCACGGCAAAGGCCCCGTAACCAAAGTCATTCGTCGGAAACACCAACCGCACGGCGCGGTTGCCCAGTTCCAAGTCGCCGCCCTCGCAGGCCAGAGTGGGCTGCGGGAGCAGCCGGCCGCCCAGGGGCATCGGCCTCGCTATAACCAGGCCAACCACGTTGGTCGCCGCCGGCTGGCCAGGGAACCGAACCGCCGCCTGCAAGTGCGTGGCCAGCGCCAGGTCCGCTTGCACTTGCCATTGCAGGTTCACGGCGCCCCTGCGCGTCACGGAAGCTACCGGCAGCGGGCTGGCGCCCGTCACCAGCCGAACACTTGGGGGCAGCACCAGTTCCACCGACCCGTTGAGCAGCGGCTGTCCGCCCGCATTCGAGACCACGCACGATACCCCTACCGGCTGGCCAATCCCGCCCACCGGCCGGGCGACCGACAAAGCGGAAACCAGCACCGGCGGCACCTGGTCAAGGATTTCATCCTCGCTCAACGCGCGGTCATAGGCTTTCACCTCACCGAGGGCGCCCACGAAACCCTGGCCGAGGTGCAGCGCATTGGGCTTGGGCGCCGGCGTGCCGGCCCGCGGCGCCACGCGCTTGACGCCGTCGTACCACAGGCTCAGGTTGGTGCCGTCCCAGGTGGCGAAGATTTGGTGCCATTGCTGCAAGGCCGGCGGGCTGCACGAGAGGCGCGGCTCCGGGGTGCCGTTCAGGAACGTGAAGAACGAAAGCCGCCCTCCCTCGGGCGGATTGTCCAGCCGCAGCAAGTAGCTGTCATACAACTCCACGATGTTCTTGTACGTGTTCGGGCTGGTGTCGGTCGGATTAATCCACGCCGCAATCGTCAAGGCCGAGCCGAGCTGCAACCGTGCAGCGGGAGGGACCTCGACGTACCCGGAGCCATCCAACCGCAGCGCCCCGCCCGCCACTCCCGCCGCCCAGGTCGCTCCCCCATAAAGCCGCCCATTGAAACCGTTGCCCGAGGCATCGCGGGCGACGGCGCCGGAACCGTCGTCGAAACGCCACCACCCAACCGGGCCGCTGCCGCCCAGGCTGTGCCCGCGCAGCCAACCCAGGAGCAGCAACACTGACAGGAAATTGGCTCTTAACGCTGCGCGGGTAAGGAAAAATTGCTTATGGGTCAGGCTCATTTTTCACCAGCGTCGGGGCCACTATGCAGCCCGCTCGCCTGGGATCAAGCCGAAAATGGCGAGGGAGACGCGACGCCAAAGGCGTCACTCATACCAGCCCGGGGCAACGCCCTGGGAAATCCCGATTCCGAATCGGGATTCATTGCAGGCCAATCCCGATTAGTCGGGACTTCATATCTCTATTCCAGAACCGAACTTGCACCTATGCCCCAATCGCTCAGCCAGGTAATAGAATTCGACGAACGATACGTCTGGGACTGAACCACGGGGCCGGGGTATGCAAGTCGCGGGCAAGAGCCGATGAATCGCGCCGTTGGCGCTCTATTGTGTTTTCTTGCACCTGTCCTGGGGCGTTGCCCCAGGCTGGCATGACCTGACGCCGTTGGCGTCGCCCAATCAGGCCGTTACCGTAAGGCCCAAGGGACAAGCCAATTAGTGCCCTCTTGAACGCGAATTGGAATTAGCCCCGAATCACGTTGCCGATTTGCGGCCTGCCAGGCAGCAAATCACACTGGACCAAATGACAATTGCCGCACTTGGGGTTATGGTGACAGGTCGCATTGACCATAATGAGAAGCAAAGAACGCGGCGTCCCTGAACTCGAGGCGGAGTTGCTCCGGCTCAACGCCCTGGTCCGGGAACGGCGCCAGCAACTGGCCCGGCTGCAAAGCTGCCCGAACCCATTGTGTCCTTGCCGGGTCGTCTGGCGGGAACAGGTCGAGAAAGGGCTGGCCAGCCAGGTGCGCAAGATTCGAAAGCACGTTCGAGCGACCCCGGGGCGAGGTGCGCGGGCCTCCTCCGCGATAGGCAAGCGGAGAAAGCGGCAGGTTGCCTGAAATTATGGCTGCAATGACTAAGCTTCTCTTGCGCCCGGGCTTACTTCAGCTTGCCCAGGTCCGCATAAAGTCTTGTCGGACGGCCACGATCCCAATGGGCGTAAATCTGCTCGGAAAGTTCTTTGCTCAGCGGCAAGCTGCGTAGTCCGCGCGCCTGGAAGAGTTCGCGGATCTTGGGCGTGCAGGCCTCACAGAGCCAGGTCTCGCCCGGGGGCGAAAAGGCCCGGCGCATGCGGGCATAGATGGCGGCGAAGTCTTCCTCGACGATGTTGCCGAAGGAGAGGTTGAGGAACTCGCAAGGCTGCACGTCGCCTTTGGCATTGATGTAGAACCGGTCGGTCCCGCCGGCGGTGCAGCCGAAGCAGGCGCGGTCCTCGTCCAGGACCTGCGCGCAGATGGCCGGATACGCGGCGTAAGCCCGCCCGTGGTTGTAGCGCTGCACCAGTTCCACCACCCGGTCCTGGTCCGGCCGGCTGAACGGGGCCGGTCCGCTTTCCAGCCAGGCCCCCGCAGGTTTGGGCTTGATCAGTTGCACCAGGCACGCGCCAAACTCCCTGGCCCGCTCCATTATCCGCTCGAATTCCCCGTCGTAAAAACCCTCGCGCCCCAGGCAGGTGTTGAAACTCACCGCCACCCCGGCTGCATGGCACAGCTCGACGCCCCGTTGGAGGGCTTCCCAGGCCTTGTCTGACTGCATGAAGGCGTTAAGCCGGGCCGGTTCGGCGGTGTGCAGCGAGAACATGACGGCCGTCAGGTTCAAACCCTTGAGCTCTTGCAACCGTTCCAGCGTCATGCCGTCCCCGGTGGAATTGACCCAAACCTCCGACCGGCCATCAATGGCGGCGCAGACTTGCTTGAGCCGCTCGTAAACCAGGAACGGTTCGCCGCCTTCGACGTTGAAGAAGGCGATGCCGCGCTCCTGGAGCTGGCGTACTACGGAAACCAGGACCTCGAGGGGCATATCTTTGCCGCGATCCATCCGCTGGTAGCAATGCGGGCACGAAAACCGGCAGCCTGAAGTGACCGAAAGGAGGACCGTCGCGCACGCCAGCGGCTCATCGAAGGCAAGGAATTTCCGGCAGGCCACGTAAAAGGCCTCGCTCGGAAAACTCGGCACGTAAAGGTCCAGCCGGGTGTCCGACCCGATCCGCACAAACTTGTTGTGGCCCAGCTTCGACAGGAACAACAGCAGCCGTCTCAGGAGCAGGAGGAAACGCCGGGGCGACAGATGTGGCAGGGGGGCAGTGGGGCAGGCGTCTCGCCTGCCTTGGATTCGAGGGCCAGACGCCCCCGTGGCAGGCGAGACGCCTGCTTCACTGGCTTTGGCGGCAGGCGGGACGCCTGCCCCACTACCCTGGGACAACAGGCAGGGCAGGAAATGAAAGAAGATCGTCACCTTGAGCCGGACCAGGAACCACGAACGGCTCAAACCCTGGATATTGCGGATTGGGATCATAAACCCGGCAAAGAGGTCAAAGGAGTTGATGCTGGTTTCAGGCTCACAGCAGATGGTTGCTCTTGTACCAGGACACGGTCTGGCGAATGCCTTCTTCCAGTGAGTGCCGGCACTCAAAGCCCAGCAGCCGCCTGGCCTTTTCCGTGCAATACTGGATCGAGTCGTAGAACATGTTCACCCGGCCGCGCGTCAGCAGCGGCGGGCGCCGGCTCCGCCCCAGGACATAGCACAGCTCCAGCCCAAACCCGAGCGGATAAACGCACCATTTGGGCAGCAGGCGCGGCGGCCGCAGCCCCGCCTCTTGGCAGAACAGGCCGAAGATTCTGTGCATCGGCTCGGGGGCGGCATTGCCGACGATGATGCGCTCGATACCGGGCAACTGCCGCTCCAAGGCCAGCAGGTAGGCCCGGGCCAGGTCGGGCGCGTAAATCACCTGAAACCGGTTCCGAGTGCAACCGGGCATGTGCCTTTGGCCGTCCCGGACCGCTTTCACATAACTGTAGAATCCGGTGCCGAACTCCCGCTCGCCGAACACCCAGACCGGCTCGAGCACCGTCAGACTCAGCCCGTGCTCCCGGGCAAAGCCCATCGCCTGCCTGGTCGCCTGCGCCTTGCTGTCGCGATACCAATTGTACGCGGACGGCAAGAGGCGATGCGCCAAGTAGGGGTAGTGGGAACGGAACGGGAAAGTCTCGTCTTTCACCTGCTGGCTGTCCTCTTCGCCGTAGGAAGAGATGCTGCCAGTCACAATGACCTGCCGCAGGCCCTCGGCGCGGCAGGCTTCCAGCACGTTGAGTGTGCCCTGGACATTGACTTGAAAGAAGGCCTCGCGCGGGCCCCAGTCGCCGGCCCGGGCGGCGGCGTGAACGACCTGCCCGCAGCCGCGCACCGCCCGGCGGACGCTGGGCAGGTCGCAGAGATCGCCGTAACGGAGTTCGGCCTGCTGCGCTCGCGCGTGCGCCACATTGGCGCCCGCTCTCACCAACGCCGCCACCGGGATGCCCGCGCCCCTCAAGGCCTCGAGGATGTGACTGCCGATAAACCCGGTCGCGCCGGTGAGAAGGACTTTTTGCGGGGTGCTCATGGCGAAACGCAGGGTGTTGGAAAGTCCCGCGATGGCGCGTAACCGCTGCCAGGCGCATCCTGACACCGCCCCCGAGCGCGGGCAGAAGCCCTCCCCCCATCCCCCCTCCCATGCGCTCGGAGCGCATGGGAGGGGGGTGATTCCTTTTTCCACTTTACCCAGGGCCCCGGCGCGCCGGGGTCCCGCCCGGAGCGGGACGGGCCTTGCCCTGGGCTACTATCTTGCTGCCCCTCCGGGGCAGCAGAGAGCCGCGCTGCGCGCGGGTAGAGTGGAATTGGTGGCAGTGTCGGGATGCGCCCGCCGCTCCCGCGGACCGAAGTCCCGACGCGTCGGGCTTGGGCAGAGGGTTGGGGTGAGGGGGAAGCCATCCTGGAGGTCTCCAGCGCGGTTGGCTTCGCAAGTGGCTGTCGCATCTCGGACCTGGATTCCTGGACCTGGGCCGCTTCATGCCTGCCGCCAGGAATCCTCGTCAACACCAGCCCGCCGTTGTGTCCCCCGAAACCGTAGGAGACCGAAAGCGCGCAAGCGACCGGGACTTCCACCGATTCGAGCGGCAGGTTCAAGCCATCCATCGGGTCGGCGGTGAGATTGCCGTGAACGGCCCCGCGGGCGACTGCCAGGGCGGCGACCGCCGCCTCGATGGCTCCGCTCGCCCCGAGCGTGTGGCCGAGCAGGCCCTTGGTCGAGTTGATCCACGGTTGCCGCTCCCGCCCCCCGAAGACCGTCCTGATCGCCCGCGCTTCGACCTCGTCGTTGGCGACGGTTCCCGTGCCATGCGCGTTGAGGTAATCGATCTTCCTGCCCGCCGCCAGCGCCCGCAGCAAACGCGTAATCTGCGTGCCTTCAGGATCAATCTGCATGATATTGCAGGCATCGCTGTTCGCGCGGTAATCGGCCACCTCGGCATAGATTGGGGCCCGCCGGCCCAAGGCATGGTCCAACTCCTCGAGCAGCAGCAGGCAGGCGCCCCCTTCGGCAAAGAGGAAACCGCTCCGCTTTTTGCCGAACGGTCCCGGCCGGCCATCAGGCGATTGCGTGAGCACGCCCAGCGCATCAAAGCCCCGCATAATCGCGCCGCACCGCTCGCGCACCGATTCGACGCCCCCGGACAGCACGACCTCGTCGTACCCGTCCTTAATCCGCCGGAAGGCCTCGCCCAGGGCATAAGTGCCCGAGGCGCACGAAGCGTTGACCGTGTGGCAGGAACCGGTCAGCCCAAGACAGATGCTGGCCCAGGCCGCCGGCGAATTGGGCATCGTCTTGGGGATGACCAGGCGGCTGAAAACCGGCCGCCGCTCCGCAAACACCGCCCCCAGCACCTCCCCCGGCAGACAGTGACTCAGATAAGAGGCGAAGGCGGTTTCCAGGTTGCTGAAACCGGTGCCCAGGACCACGCTGCCGTCTTTGAGCCCCTCAACCGCCAGGCCCGCGCCCTGCCGCACCACCCGGTAGCCGGCGTCTTCCAAGGCCAGTTTCCCTCCCAACACCACCATCCGGTCTTCCGGGTGCATGATACTCTCGTGCGCCAGGTCGAGTTGAAAATCCGCCAGCGTCACCTCCGGTTGCGGGATATACCAACGCGAGTGAAACGCATAACAGCGGGTAAACTCAGCCGGGATCGGCCGCACCGGCAACTGCCGGTTCCAGAGGTTCTTGAAGAACTCCGCCGTGCCGATCCCCGCGCTGGTCACGGGGCCAATCCCGGTAATGACGACGCGACGCGCCATGTTCAACTCCGCTGCTCGCTGCCCTTTTCCTGGTGAGCGGACGGCGGCGCCAGCCAGCGCAGGACTGTCTCGAGATACTCCTCCGGGGTCGCATAATCCCGGGCCTGGATGCACAGCGAGGCCAGGTCCGTGGTTCGCCCGTCTTCGCAAAGCGTCCGGGCGGCGGGCCTCATGCTGCCCAGCCGATAGAACGCGCACCCGCTCTCCCGCGCCGCGGCCACGAAGGCCTCCTCCCGCTCCGGTCTGAGGGTGAACAGCAATTCGTACTCGCCGCATTCCCCCAGGAACAGCAACGTCTTCGGCAAGGAGACCTTTCGGCACAAATCCAGTCCCCCCGCCAGGTAGGGCAAGTCCGCCACCGCATACCCGCACCCGTTCAGGTCCGCCAGCGCATTCAGGGCCGCCCATACCCCGTCGCTCGTGTCGATGCAGGCCGAAGCATACCGCCTCATCAGGGCCGATTCCTGCCGCCGCACAGGGAGCCGGAGGGCTGCCCCGAGCCCAGGGCCCATCCTGGCAGCGCCCTCACCCAGTAGTCGGCCAAGCCTCCGGCTTGCCCCGCTCCCGCCAGCCCTCCGCCTTGGCGAACTCCTCGCTGAGCCGCTGGGGTTCGGCAACCCAGAGCCTTGCCGCAACGACCGCCGGCCGGAGCCTTCCGCCTCTGCCGAGCGGCCTTCCACCAACCGCAGTGCTGCTTCCACGTTGCCCGCCCCCACCGGGCCGGAGAGATAAACCGCGTCGCCAGCCGCCGCGCCCCGCCGCAGCACCGGCGGGCCATTGCAGGCCCCGAGCACCGAAGCGGTGCAGCGCCAGACCTTCGACCGCCCGCAATCTCCGCCAATAAACCGCGCCCCCGTGGCCTCCAAGACCTCCCGGACACCGCCGGCGAACCGGCCGAGGTATGCGGCGTCCCAGCCCTCAGCCACCGTCAACGCGTGCGCGTAATAGAGCGGCTGGCCGCCGCAGGCATAGATGTCGCTGATGGCGCCGGCCGCGATGTTCCAACCCAGCAGATGCGCATCGCCCTCCCGGAACAAATCCTCGGCTGAGAATTCATCCGTCGTGAACAGGCACTCTGCCCCGTTGAGGCGGACCACCTCCGCATCGGACTCGAAGCAATCGTTCAGCCGCCCGGACGGCAGCGCCGCGCTCAGCAGCTCACAGATGCTCTTTTCACTGATCTTCACTTGTAATCAGGTCCACCGGGTCAGGCGCGGTTTCGATGCGGCACGGGCAGCGCCCGGCGGGGTCCCCGTCGAATTCCACCTCGCTCGAGCCCTCGACGGGAGCCAACTCCACGCAACCCGCGTACTCGAGCGAGAGGCTCGTATCAGCGACGATCGGCCGGCCGCTATAAAGCGCCCGCAAGACGCGGGCGAAATTGCTCCACGCCAGGTTCCGCACGCAAAGCACATAAAAGCGCCTGTCCTGCGCGCCCAGGGTGTGGCGAACTTTGATGCCCGAGGCGATGTAGGCCGTCTTGCCCACCGCGATGTTGTACACCCCGGACCAGCGGCGCGGCTGGCCGTCCAGGGCTATTTGCAGGGTTTGCGGACGATAGCGGACCAGAACGCGCAGCAGGGAGACAAAAGTGCCCAGGAAATCGCCCAGGTATTTGCGGATGCCAGCGTTGGCCAGGCGCGCCAGGGCGGCGCCCAGCCCGATATTGGCGCAGCAACCGAAGACGGCGCTCGCTGGTCCAGTCTCCTCCCCCTGCTCAGTCCTGTAGCTCACCCTCCCCACGGAGACCGCCCGCGCCCTGCCCGAACAGAGGACTTCCACCGCCGGACCCACCGCCGTCGGCACGCCGTAGCTCCGGCAGAAGTCCGGGCTGGCGCCGATGTGCACCACCCCAAGCCGAGCCCCGGACAGTCGCCGGCCGCCCCCATCGAAAAACCCGTTCAGCACCCGGTTGATCGTGCCGTCCCCGCCCACGGCCACGATGACATCATAGCCGGCCAGGTTGGCTTCCCGCGACAGCTCGCGCGCGTGGTCGAACGTGGCACAAAACGCCAGTTCATGCCGCACCCCGCGCCGCCGGAGCCGGTCCCGCAGTTCCTCAAGCTTGTTCCGCCCCAGGCCGTTCCGGGCATGAGGATTGGCAATGAAACAGTAGTTCATGCCGGAATGGCCCCTTCCAAAATGCCCGCCGCCACTCCCTCCAGCGCGCTGAGCAGTTGGCCCAGCGCCGGGCCGTCCAACTTCGCCCCCACAATCAACCGCAAGACCCCCTGCCCGGGCGGGACGGAAGGCGGGACAAAAGGCGTCGTCAGAATTCGCTGGCGCCGAAATTCCTTTGCCAGGGCAATGGTTTGCTCCGGCGAAGGGCAGCGGATGGCGGCGATCGGGGCCGCGCCCTTTTGCAGCTCGAATCCGCGCGCCTCCAGTTTCTCTGCCAGTTGCCGGTGGTTCTGCCACAGGGCGCGGCCCAGGGCGCCGAAGTCCTGCCCAATGATCTCCAGCGCGCGCAGGCTGCCGGCGGCGCAAACCGGCGGCAGCGCGGTCGAGTAAATCAACCCGGGACACGAGTAGCGGAGCGCCTCGATCAGGGCCCGCTTTCCGGCAATCACTCCCCCCACATTCGCCAGCGCCTTGCCGAGCGAGGCCGTATAGATGCCCTCGAAATCGCACAGGGCTTGGGCCTCCAGGATGCCGCGCCCTCTCTGGCCCAACACGCCCAGGCCGTGCGAATCGTCAACCACCGGGATGGCCTCATACCGCCGGCACAACTCAACGATCGCTCCCAGCGGCGCCACGCTGCCTTCGGTGGAAAAAACCGACTCGGTGACGACGAAGCTCTGGCGGAAACCGGTCGCAGCCGCCAACTGCTTTTCCAGGTGCTCGAGGTCGTTGTGCAGGAAGGGCTTGATTTTGCACCCGACCGCCTTGATGCCCTGGGCCAGCGAGGCGTGGGCATAGTGGTCCACCAGAATCACATCCGCCCGCGCCGCGATGGCGGGAAACAGCGCCAGGTTGGCCTGGTAACACGAGGGGAAGACCACGGCGGCTTCCAGGCCGACAAAGCGGGCAAGCTCGCCCTCCAGTTCGCCCAGAATCCGCGCGTAACCGCTCGCGATCGGCGTCCCGCACATGGATGAGCCGTAGTCCTGGAGCGCCGAGGCCATCGCCTGGTGAATGCGCGGCTCCGAGGCCAGTCCCAGGTAATCGTTCGAGGCCAGGTCATAGCACACCTCCCCTTCACTGCGGGGCCGTCCCCGACACAGGCCGCCGAGCGGCCGGTAATACGGATTGAACCCCAGCCGCTCCAAGGCCGACCGGTCCACTCCCAACGTCTGGTAAAATTCCTCCGCCTGCATAGCCGCCTCACGTGCAGTGGTATTTTGACCGCAGCAGCGCGACCACATCGCTCACGCGGTTGACCTGGGTGAAGTCGGCCTCGTCCACCGTGATGCCATAGGCATCCTCCAGCGCATTGATGACCATCAAGGTCCCGAACGAATCCAGCCGCAGTTCCTTGCGCAAATCGCTCACCAGCGTAACCCCCTCTTTTTCCTCGGTGTTGGCCCGAATGATGGATAGGACTTTTTCTTCGATTTTCATACTTTGACAAGGTTAGATTCGCTCGAAGCCAAGGCGCGCGCTCCACAGCCCGGCCCATAGCACCGGGTCGGCTGTCCCGAGTCGCACATCACGGCGCACCGGTTGCAATTCCGGCACCGCGACTCATACCGGTCATCCTGCCGCATTCTCAGGACGAAGCCCGGTTCGCACAGGATGGGTCGGCACAGGCTCACAAAATCAATCCCCTGCTCCTCGATCGCTTGCCGAATGTGGCGGGCGCTGCGGAACCCGCCCACCGAAATCACCGGGATTTTAGTGTGCTGCTTGGCCAGGCGCGCGTAGGCCAGATTATACATCGGCGCGAAGGGCGCGCATTGCCGCTTCAACCAGGGCAAGATGAACACCCTGCAGACCCACCGCCGGAGCGCCTGCCGGCTGCCGTACCTGGGATTGAAATCCAGGATCGTCTGCCGCGGGATGCTCTGGCCGCGGAAGATATTCAGGGCGTGGTCCATGGTGCCAAAGCTGATTTCCACGGCCGCCAGCGCCCTGCCCTCCAGGAAGCGCAGCAGTTCGATGAACTCCTTTTCCCGCAACGGGCGACGGTAATTGTCGCCGGCGCTGATCTTGATCAGCAGCGGGTAATCCGCCCCGCAGGCCGAGCGGACCTCGCCAATCACCCGGTCAACAAAGGCCGTGCCGATGCCCCGGCGCGGGTCGATGCCGTAAGCGTCGCCCCGGTCGTTGATGGCCGGATGAATGAACTGGTGCAACAGGTAGCCATGCGCCGCGTGGAGTTGCACGCCGTCGAACCCGGCTTCGCGCGCCCGCCGCGCCGCCGCGCCGAAGCGGGTGGCCAACTCCTCAATCTGCGGCACCGTGAGGCGGCAGGGACGGTGATTAAAGTAGCGTGATTTTCTGGCTGAGGGGGCATAGACGCGGCCCCCGGCCGCCGCGGGCGTCGTCTGCCGCCCGGCATGGGCCAGTTGCAGGAAGATGCGGCCGCCGTTCCGGTGAACCGCCTCGGTCACGCCCCGGAAGGCGCCCACTTTGGCGTCCGACTCCAGGCCCGCCTGCCCCGGCTGCATGGCCTTGCCCTCAGCACTCACATAGGCAAACCCGGTGATCAGCCCGCCCAGTCCCTGGCAGGACAGCCGGGCGTAGAGGCCCGTGTAAGCAGGGCCGGGGTTGCCCTCCTGGTCGCACAGTCCTTCGAACGTGGCCGACCGCAAGATTCGGTTTGGCAGTTCCACCGTCCCGATGCTGGCTGGTTCAAAGGCGCGCATAATTCCTCCGCCCTTAGGGTCATTGCTTGGGGTTGCGATGCAGGTCGAAAAGGAACCCGACAAAGACGTAGGAGAAGATGAACAGCCAGAGGGCGAGGTCGGGGTTGAAAATCCCCACCAGGGCCGCCTGCCCGCAAGTGCAGGCGCGGAAATTCGTCTTGAGCGAGGCATAACTCCTGGCCCCACTGGGGTTGCGCCAATACAGCACCCCGGTCCACAACTGCAAGAACACCGTCAGCAGACCCAGGAGGATGAAAGTATGGTTCAAAGGCGTGCGATGCATCCCGCTCAGCCGCAACAGCCCGAAGGCCAGCGTGGGCAGAAACGCCGAAACCACCGCCAGCAACCGCGACTTTTCCAGGCCCGACCTCACCACCAGCGTCCGTTTGCCCGCCAGGAGATCCCCCCGGTAGTCCTTGAAATACGTGTAATAGGTCATCAGCCCGTTGATCAGGCCCACCAGGAGCAGGACGGAAATGCGGTTCGGTTGCAGGACCGTTGCGGCCGTCGGACCGCAAGCGTAGCCCCCGTAGAGCGGCGCCATGGTAATCATCAGCCCGAAAACGACGTTTCCCCACACCCCGTAACCCTTGGCATATTCGTAAAGCACATTGAGCAGCGCTCCTGCCAAAAGGAACACCAGCGCAATCGGTTCCAAATAGAACCAGGTCACCACTCCCGACCCCGCCAGCAGCCCAAAGGAAACCAGCAGCGCCAGGCCCGGCGGCAACTCCCCCGTCACCATCGGCCGTTGCGGCGCATTGATCCGGTCTTCCGCCAGCCCCAGGTAATCGTTGACGATCTGGTTGATCCCCCAACTGAGAAAAAGCATCACCAGGATGACCAGCTTCCGATCCGTCGACGGCGCCACCTCGATAGTTCGGAGGGCCGGATTGCCCGCCACGTATTCGTAATACGCCACCCCGAGCCATCCGGCTATCCCGGTCACGAACGAGTAATAAAGCCGCATCGAGCGGACATAGGCCGCCACGAAACTCACCACTGCCGCGCTGCGTTGGCGCAGCGCGGGTGAACTTAGGACCTTTTGCAATGTGGCCATATTCCGCTCCGCCGGCGGCTGGACACCTTGGCACGCCTCGCCGCTTGGGAGCGGGCGGCGCCGCCCACGGAAAACCTCGCTCGCGGCTGCGCAAGGATGCGCCCCAGGCCCGGCTCGCCCAGCCCCGGCCGGGGTGAACTGCTCAAAGGCGTGGGCGCTGCGCTCGGTTGCCATGACCGCACACTAGCCCCGCCGCCGCGCCGGGTGGTAATTGAAAAAACTGTCTCTTTGCTCGATTAAAATGATGATAGCAGCAAAGACAACTGTCTTCAAAGGCCCATCCGGCTCAATTCGGCGTCCAGGGCCATTTGGAACTGCTCCACGTCCGCGGGGGGCGGACGATAGCCGGGTTGCTGCGGCATGAGGCCGAGTTGGCCCGTTTGATCCAAATACCAATCGACCGTGATGCCGTCGGTAAAGGTCACCTTGCCGCTGACCATGGCCCCGGGGCGCGCAATCTGGTCCACCGCCAGGGAGACCCCGCTGGGCTTGGGCGCGCCGGCGCGGGCAGAGGGGGCGGGTGGCCGCGCACCCGGGGCGGCGGGCCCCCTGGCGCCGGGCAATGGCAGGGCGGCCGCGGCTGCTTTGGCCGGCTCGGCATCCTTGGGCGTCAGCTTCAAGTCATCCACCAGCAACCGAACCTCCATGTAGGTCAGGCGGAGGCCAAGTTCCGAGGCCAAACGATTCTGAATCTCGGATAGCTTTAGTCCTTCCCTAATCCACTGCGCCACCTTTTTCCGTTGTGCTTCATCCAGGTTCATAACGTGTCTTGCTTCTTAGCACGGCAATTGCCCGCCCATTCAACTGTTGTCTCTCCTAATTTAGCGCAGCCGGGCCGCAGACGAAGCGAAAAAGACCGGAATTATTTGACTTGCTTAACCTCTCAGGCGTGTGCTTAAACGAGGCGTGATGAAGATCATCACCGACGAACACTGCGCCGACTATTCGCACCCGGGCCACCCGGAGCGGCCCCAGCGCATCACCGCCTCCTTGCAGAAACTGCGCCTCCAGACCGAACTGCCCATCACCTGGGCCAAACCCCGCCCCTGTGCCGACGCCGTTCTCCTCCGCGCCCATGCCGCCGAACACCTGGCCCGCCTGAACGAGGCGCAGGATTTCGATGCCGACACGCCGTACCTGCCGGGCATCGCGGACTATGCCCGGGCGTCCGCCGGGGCCGGGCTCGAGGCCTTGCGCGCCGCTCGCGCCGGCGAGACCGTCTTCAGCCTCATGCGACCCCCGGGCCATCACGCCACCCGCCAGCGCGCCATGGGCTTTTGTTACCTCAGCAACGTCGCCATCGCCGTCCTCGAGGCCCTGGCCACCGGCTCCCAACGCGCCGCCGTCTTTGATTTCGACGTCCATCACGGCAACGGGTCCGAAGCCATCCTGCTGAACAAAACCGGCGCTACCTTCTTCTCCATTCATCAACATCCCTGTTACCCCGGCACCGGCACCCGCGATGTCGGCAACAATTGCTTCAATTACCCCCTGCCCCCGCGCACTCCCCGCGCCGAATACCGCCGCGTCCTGGCCGAGGCCTTCGATCGTCTCCAGGCCGGCAAACCCGAACTCATCGCCGTCTCCGCCGGCTTCGATGCCTATGCCCGCGACCCCCTGGCCCAGATGACCCTCGAAGCCGAGGACTTTCACTGGCTGGGCCAGTTGCTGCGCCGCTCCAACGTGCCCGTCTTCAGCCTCCTGGAAGGCGGTTACAGCACCGACTTGCCCGACCTCGTCCTCGCCTACCTCAAAGGGCTGGACGGCAGGTAAGCGCGGAATTCATTGAGAATTGGGTATTGAGTATTGCTTATTGGTCATTGAGTCCGCAGTCCGAAAGTCCATGGGGCGTCATCCGCGGGCATTCTTCAATAACCAATGATCGTTTTTCAATCCTCAATGTCCAATTCACCTGAAAGTCCCGATTCCGAATCGGGATTGCAATCGCAGCGAAGCTTGACCTGATTACAACGAGTCTTGCCGGTCAAGAACTTTAGTGGGGCAGCGTCCCGCCTGCCTCCTCGGCACAACTGCCCGTGGATTTGTTTGGCCCGCTGTTTAAGCGGTGGGCCAATCAAATATTCTCCCCCAGCACCGGCGGCGCCTGGTAGGTCAGCTCCCTTTCCGGCGGCAGGGGGGCGGTCTCTTTGCCCAGCAGGCGGTAGTGGCGGATCTGGAAGGACACTTCCTTGCCGTCCGCCAATCCCTGCTGGGCGTATTCTTCTTTCGTCATGCGGGCGCGAATGGTCAGGCCGCTGGGCAGCTCTAGCTCCACCCGCAGGAGCACGCCCAGGAAAAAAGTGTGCCGCAACACCGCCTGGTAGCGGTAGTGGGTCGGGTCCGAGGAGATGTGCACGGCGTAGGGGCGGAACCCGATCCGCAGCTTTTGCCCTTGCGCCAGCCCGTGGGCGGGGAATTCCAGCTCCCCGGCCCAGGCTGCCCCGTCGCGCACTTCCAACTCCAGGATATTCATCGCCCCGATGAACCGGGCGACGAATTCATTGGCCGGCTGGTCATAGACTTCGCGCGGGGTGCCGACCTGCTCCAGCGCCCCGCGCGACAAGATGACGATGCGATTGGCCACCTCGAGCGCCTCCTCCTGGTCGTGCGTGACAAAGATCGTGGTCACGTTCAGGTCGTGGTGCAGCCTCACCAGCCACTCCCGCAGTTCCTCCCGGATTTTGGCGTCCACCGCCCCGAACGGCTCATCCAGCAGCAGCACGCTCGGCTTGGAGGCCAGCGCGCGGGCGATGGCCACCCGCTGCCGCTGGCCGCCCGACAACTGATGCGGATAGCGCCGCTCCAGGCCCTCCAGCCCAAACAGCCCCACCAACTCCGCTATCCGCCCCCGGATGTCGGCCCGCTTCCATTTCTTGATCTTCAGCCCGAAGGCGATGTTGTGGCTCACGTTCATGTTCTTGAACAGGGCGTAATTCTGAAACACAAACCCGATGTTGCGTCGCTGCACCGAGACCTCATTGACCCGCCGGCCCCGAATGAAGATGTCTCCCCCGGTCGGCATTTCCAGGCCAGCGATCATCCGCAACACCGTCGTCTTGCCCCCGCCGCTCGGGCTCAGCAACGCCATCAACTCCCCCTCGCGCACCGAAAAGCTCACCTGGTTGACGGCGGTGATTTCCCCGAACGTCTTGGTCACGTTTCTCAGTTCAATGCTCACCGGAAAACAAGTTCCACTTCTGTTCCACTATCAACTATCAACTCTCAAAACCATCAACTTTCTTCTCCGCCCGCGCGTACTGCCGCGCCTGCCGCCATTCCAGCAGCGTCTTGAGGGCGAGCGTCAGCAGCGCCAGCAGCGCCAGCAAGCTGGCCACCGCGAACGCCCCCGCGCCGTTGTACTCGTTGTAGAGCTCCTCCACCCGCAAGGGCATCGTGTCGGTCTGCCCCGTGATGTGACCGGAAACGACCCAGACCGCCCCGAACTCACCCATGGCCCGGGCGTTGCACAGGATGATGCCGTAGAGCAAACCCCATTTCACCGACGGCAGCGTGACGTGCCAGAAGGTTTGCCAGCCGTTGGCCCCGAGCGTCAGGGCCGCCTGTTCCTGCTCCGAGCCCGTGGCCTGCATCACCGGCAACAGCTCCCGCGCCACAAACGGAAACGTGATGAACACCGTGGCCAGCACGATGCCCGGCACGGCGAAAATCACCTTCAACTCATGCTCCTCCAGCCAGGGACCCAAAAACCCCTGCCGCCCGAAGAGCACCACGAACATCAGCCCCGCCACCACGGGCGACACCGAGAACGGCAGGTCAATCAGCGTAATCAGCAGCGATTTGCCGGGAAAGTCGAACTTGGCAATCGCCCAGGCCGCAGCCAGGCCGAACAGGACATTCAACGGCACGCTGATCCCCGCCACCAGCAACGTGAGCCGAATCGCCGCCCAGGAATCCGGATGCGCCAGCGCGTCCCAGTAATACCGCCAGCCTTTGGCCAGCGCCTGGGCAAACACGTTCGCCAGCGGCACCAGCAGGAAGACAAGACAGAACCCCAGCGCGATCGCCACCAGCAGCCCTTTGGCCAGCGCCGATTCTTCCGTGCCCCGCAGGGAGGCTTGCTCGACCCACTTGTGCGAACTTTTCAATTTCTACAACGCTCTTACCGTTGGAAGCGGCTGGCCCATTGCTCGAGCTGGTTGATCCCGGCCAGCACCAGAAACGAGAACACCAGCAGCACTATCGCCAGCGCGATCGCCCCGGCGTAATCGTACTCCTCCAGCCGCATCACCATGAGAAACGGCGCGATCTCCGTCTTGTACGGCAGGTTGCCGGAGATGAAGACGATCGAGCCGTACTCGCCGATGGCCCGCGCGAACGCCAGCGCGAACCCCGTCAGCACCGCCGGCGCCAGCGCGGGCGCAATCACACTCACAAACGTCCGCAACCGCCCGGCCCCGAGCGTCGCCGCCGCCTCCTCCAGTTCCCGTTCCAGGTTCCGCAGCACCGGCTCGAGCGTCCGCACCGCAAACGGCAGCCCGACAAACGTCAGCGCGATCACCACTCCCAGCGGCGTGTACGCCCCCTTGATGCCCAGCGGCACCAGGTAGCGCCCCAGCCACCCGTTGGCCCCGAACAGGTTCGCCAGCGTCAGCCCAGCCACCGCCGTCGGCAAGGCGAACGGAAAGTCCACGATCGCGTCTATGACCCGGCGCCCGGGAAACCGATAACGGACCAGCACCCAGGCCAGCAGCGTCCCGAACACGGCGTTGGCCACCGCCGCCAGCAGCGACGTCCCAAAGCTCAGCCGGTAGGCGGCCAGCGCCCGCTCCGTGGTTGCCAACCGCCAGAACTCCGCCCAGGAAAGCCCCAACGCGCGCCACACCAGCCCGCCCAGCGGTATGAGCACCATCGCGCTCAAGTAAAACAGCGTCAGGCCCATGGTCAGGCCGAAGCCGGGCAGCGCGTTGAATTTCTTTCCCACCATGGGCGTTAGGGCCGCGGGTTGCCGCTCACCGCCACGCTGCCGCCGACAAGTAACGCAGCGCAATCGCCAGTCCCCTCGGGTGGTAGAACTCGCGGGCCGCGCCAGCCGGAAGGCTGCGCTCCTCTGCCCGCAAACTTCCTCGCAGCTTGCCAGCGGGTTCCTCTATTGCAGTGCAGGGCCATGCTGGCCGCCAGCTTACTTCACGTCCCCCCGCGAATCAATTCCTCCTAGTGGGGCAGGCGTCCCGCCTACCCTGCCTCCCCCTCGGCGTTCCCTTATCAGCGCCTGGCCTGTTGCATCTGGTCAAACACGCCCCCGTCTCGGAAATGCATCCTTTGCGCCTCTTGCCAGCCCCCGAAGACTTCATCAATGGTGAACAGGTTCATTTTGGGGAACCTGGCGGCGTACTTTTCAGCCACCGATGCCAGACGCGGCCGGTAATAATGCTTCGCCGCGATCTCCTGGCCCTCGGGGCTATAGAGGTATTCCAGGTAGGCCTGCGCCACCGCCCGCGTGCCCCGCTGGTTGACCGTTTTGTCCACCCAGGTCACCGGCGGCTCCGCCAAAATACTCAACGAGGGGACAACGATTTCAAACTCGCCTTTGCCGGATTCCTTGAGCGACAGCATGGCTTCATTTTCCCAGGCGATCAGCGCGTCGCCCAGGCCCCGCTGCACGAAACTGGTGGTCGCATTGCGCGCGCCCCAGTCCAGGATCGGCACATTCCGGAATAGCCGGGCCACGAAATCTCGCGCTTTGGCTTGGTCCTGACCGTATCGCTTCAAGGCGTATCCCCAGGCGGCCAGGTAATTCCACCGCCCTCCGCCGCTGGCCTTTGGGTTCGGCGTGATGACCGAGACCCCAGGCCTTGCCAGGTCGTCCCAGTCCTTGATTCCCTTCGGGTTGCCCTTGCGCACCAGGAACACCACCGTCGAAGTGTAGGGCGAGCTGTTGTGCGGCAGGCGCCGTTGCCAGTCCAGGGGAACCAGCTTGCCTTTCTCGGCAATCACATCGATGTCATAAGCCAGCGCCAGCGTCACCACGTCCGCCGCCAGCCCGTCAATCACCGCCCGCCCCTGCTTGCCCGACCCGCCATGCGACTGCTGGACCACCACCCGGTCCCCCGTCTTGGCCTGCCAGTACTTGGCAAAGGCCGCGTTGAACTCCCGGTACAGCTCGCGCGTGGGGTCGTACGAGGCGTTGAGCAGCCTGATCTCCTTGCCGGCCGCGCCGGGCGGCAGCCAGACCACCAGCCCCAGCACAACGCTCAACAGGATTTCAAATCCCAAATCCCGCCTCGACCGCCAATTGTATCCGTGTGAATAGCCCATTCTCGTAACCCGCGTCTGCATTCCAGACCTCCCTCAATCTTCTGCCCGCTCGCCGTGTGGCGCCATTTTCACCAGCTTCGGATCGAACTGGCCCAGGATGGTCACCAGGTCGCTTTGCACCGCCATCACCTCGCCGATGTTCTTATAGACCATCGGCGCTTCATCCAGGCCGGCCGAAATCAGCGTCACACCTCGCTCCCGCAAGAACCGGTTCACTTCCTGCCAATTGAACTTCTTGAGCGCTTGTGACCGGCTCATCACCCGACCTGCCCCATGCGCGGCCGAGTTCAGCGATTCCGCGTTGCCCTTGCCCCTCACCACAAATCCCGGCGCGGCCATGGAACCGGGAATGATCCCCAGCACGCCTTCGCCCGCCGGCGTGGCCCCCTTGCGATGGACGATCACCTCGCGTTCCACGCCCCCCACCAGATGCCGCTCTTTCCAGGCAAAATTATGGTGGTTCTCCAGGTCGAGCAACACCTGCGCCCCGAGGTTCGCCGCCACATGTCGGTGGATGAGCGCGTGATTGGCCGCCGCGTAACGCCCCATCAACTCCATCGCCGCCCAGTATTCCTGCCCGGCCTCCGAATCCAGCGACAGCCACGCCAACCGCTTCAATTCGCTCGGCAGGCCGGGTAACTGGCCCATCGCTACCTTGCTGTAATAATCGCACACGGCCGCCCCAGTCCCGCGGCTGCCGCTGTGACTGAGCAGCGCCACGTAGGTCCCCGGCTCAAGCTCTCGTATCTTCCCGGGCGCTGTGAACACGCCAAACTCCACAAAGTGATTGCCGCTCCCGCTCGTCCCCAGTTGCCCCCAGGCCCGGTCCTGGTTCTGTTTCGTCACCGGGCTCACCGACCAATCCGCCTCCAACACCTCGTGCTCCCGGCGGTCTTTGAACATCGCCCCTACGCCAAACCGCGTCTCCGCTTCGATCGCCCGCGTGAGCCGCTCCCGCCTCTGCTCCAGGTCGCGCACCGGCAGGTCCAACACCGTCATCTTCATCCGGCAGGCGATGTCCACCCCTACCGCATAAGGGATGACCGCGTTTTCCGTCCCCAGCACGCCCCCGATGGGCAAGCCGTAGCCCACATGCGCGTCCGCCATCAGCGCCCCCGCCACCGCCACCGGCAGCAGACAGGCCCTCTCCATCTGCATCACCGCCTCGGCCTCAAGCCCTTGGCCCCACTGCCGATACTTCACCGGTTCGGCCCGCGGCGGTGCCGGCGCCTTGAGCAGCGCCTTGGCAAACTCCCCGCGCAAGGCATCGCCGGCGAACGCCCCAGGGTTGGCCATCACCGCCTTCACTTCTTCCTCCAGTCGCCTCTTGTCCCCGCCCCTGAGGACGAAGGTGCTGATGAAATCGTTCGCCCGCCGCGTCGCTTCACCCAGCGGCACCCCCAGACGAATAAGCTCTTTGGTGTTCATTTGGCAAAATCATGGCGACAGCTTAGCGCATAAAGGCCTGCCTGGAAAGCCTGCAAACCAAGGTCTCCGCCGGCCAGTTTTTTGGAAAAAATAGCCAATGTGGCCAATCCAGCCAATGTGGCCAATGGGGTGTTGCGCGAGGTGGCGGCATTTGCTGCGCGGCCGTGCTTCTGCGGCCTGCTTTATTTGCCACTAATTCTCTTGCTTTGAAGGCATCGGGAAGAGGGGTCTGGACCGCGACGGCAAGGCCAGAAAAGGCTTTCCAGATAATTGAGGGAGCAGAGCGGGCGTCCCTCACGAACCGTGAGGGAAATCGCCCCGCTTTCCCTCAACTATGCTGGCGGCGCTCAGGAGGGCTCTTGCGCCCGCGCTCGGGGGCAGTGTCAGGATGCGCCCACCGCGCCGGAAGTTGACGATAGTTGCTATCTATTCCAGGATGCAAATGTGAATATCGCGTTGACCAAACATTTCGAGAGATTGATCGCGCACCTGATCTCGAGCGGGCGTTACAACAACGCCAGCGAAGTCGTCCGGGCCGGGCTGCGCAACCTGGAGGCCGAGGAACAACGGCTGGCGGCCAATTCCTTTCCGCCCGGATCGCTGAAGCACCTTTACACCAGCGCGGACAATCGGGCCGAGCGTCGGACGGCGCGAGCCTCCACGTTGAAGATCGAGACCGAATGAAACAATGGGACATCTGGACCTGCGACTTCGCGCAGGCGGGGCCGCACCCCGCCGGTCGTCGTCAGCCACCCGGATCGCGTCGCGCGAGCCCCGTTGGTGAACGTGCTGCTCGGCTCCAGCCAGCGGGCAAGCGGCCCGCCGCGTGCTAACGAAGTCCTGTTGAACACCGCGGACGGCCTCGACTGGGAGACCCTGGTGAAGTGCGATCTGATGTATTTGGTGGAGAAGGAGCGGTTGTATCGCCAGCGGGGCAGTGTCGGCATCGCGCGCCGCCTGGCCTTGGTGCGGCGCCTCAACGCCTGCTTCGGTTTCACCCTCGTGTGAGCACATCGTGACCGAGGGCACGCAATTTCTCGACGACGGGCAGCGGGAAACTCTCGTTGGAATACAGCCGGGCCATCACTCGGCTTCGTTCGCCTCGATTTGGCGGGTGATTTCATCGCGGTGTGAGCGCACGAAGGCCCAGGCGTTTACGAGGTCCTCGGCCCGGAGCGTCGGATACACCCGCAGCAATTCGGCTTCCGACGCGCCCAGCCGCCGCGCCTGTTCCAGCACCCACACCGGAATGCGGGTGCGCACGACACATGGCTCGCCCCCGCAGACTCCCGGACGGCTTTCGATGCCGGGGAAAGCATGGCCCAAGTCGCGCGCCGTCCACTGCAGCACCTGCGCTTTCTCGGCCGGACTCAGTTTGGCGAGCAGTTCTTCGGCGGCTTCCAGGACACTTAACGCGGCGGAGCCGCAACCAAGAGCGAAGCGTCAATTCCTGAGTGGGAAGAGCAACGTGGGCCTTCCCCCGCCGCGTTAAATGCGGCGCTCCGCGCCGAAGAATCAGGCCTCTCCAAAGGAAACATGCCAAGACATTCACGCAAAAACGTGGATGTTGCGACCAAAGATTCTAAGCAAAAAGGACGCATCTTCAAGCGCGTAAATCCAGCCCCGCCCGCGTGTTACTGCCTTTTCGCTTCCGTCCTTTTCTCCGCCGCCTCGATTTCCGCCCACGACGGGACGCGCCAGAGGTGTAAGGTCTCTCCATCGCTGGAGAGCAGCGAGTCTCCGCTCGGGTGGAAACGCACCGCGGTGACCGGATTGACCACATTCTGGCGTCTTTTCAGGACGAGAACTTCGCGCCCGGTTTCCAGGTCCCAGATGTTGATGCCGCCATCGCCCAGGCCTGCGGCCAACCGGCGGCCATCGGGCGAGAAGCACACCGAGTGAAGCGCCAACACTTGGCCACGCAAGGTCGTGATCTCCTGCCGCCGACGCAGATCGAACAACTTGCACGTATTGTCCCAACTGGCCGTCGCTAAGACCATGCCGTCCGGAGAGAAATCAACAGCAGTAACGTTGTCACGGTGGGGTTGAAAACGGACCAGTTCCTTTCCTGAGGCCACGTCCCAGACGAGGACTGTCTGGTCGGTTATAATGGGGCCGGTGACGGCCCCGAGGAGCCGTTCGTCCTGGGAGAAACGCAACCTCCAGAAGTTCCCTGCCCCAAGCGCGAATCCCGGCCGCTGGGGCTGGTCTTTGAGGTTCCAAACCCGGAGCGCGTCGCTGTCCGCGACCGCCAGCCACTTCGCCTGGTCTGAGAAGGCGGCTCCCTCTAATCGTGGTCCGTTGGTTTGCAGACGGACCGGCGGCGAAACGCCGTTATTGGCCGCGGGCTTGGGCCGCTGGTTGCGACTCGATCTGCTCGAACGACAGCGCCCGCCAGAGCTTGAGTGTGCCGTCGCGGCTGCCGGAGAGGAGGGCATTGCCGTGGTCGCCGAAAGCGACGCACCAGACCCACTCGCTGTGCCCCTTCAGAATGGCCACCTCTTGGTCAATCTCCGGATGCCATAGGCGGATCGTGTGATCCATGCCGGCGCTGGCGAGCGTGCGGCCATCCGGAGAGAAGGTGAGGGTGAGGGCTTCCCCAGCATGCCCGATGAGCTTGGGCAACGGCCGTTGTCCGCTGAGGTCCCAAAGGAAGATCGCGCCCCGGTGGTCGCCGAAGGCGAGTAGTCTGCCCTCGGGTGAGAACGCCATGGAAATGAGAAAACGCACTGTCTGCGGGCTGCTGGCCACGACCCGGCGCCCGGCGATGTCCCAAACGTGCACCCGTCCTTCCGGGCTGCCCGTGGCGAGTCGTAGGCCATCGCGGGAAACGGCCAGGGGTTGCAGGGGCAGAGAGATCACCCCGCTCAAGTTGGTGATCATCCGCCCGCTCGCCACCTCGGTCAGGTTGATCCCGTTGCCAAAACCGCCCCCGGCGATCAGGACGGAACCGTTGAGGGCGTAGGCAATGTGAGTGATCTGGCTGTTGTGCAGCTTGATCGACGCCCTCAGCGGCCGCAAAGCGACCGCATCGAGGAAGGCGACCCTTCCGTCCTCGCTCCCCACCGCCAGTTCCCGGCCATCCGGCGAAAACGTGAGACCCCCAAATCCGGGTGTCTTGCCCGGGAAGATGTTGGTCGCGGCCACCTTGGTCAGGACCGTCCCGGTTCCCAGATCGCACAGGATGAGCCGGTGATTTTCGGCGGCGGCCGCCCGGTCTTGAGCGGGAGACACCGCGAGGGCAAAGATTATTAGTTGTTCGCGCTCGGCCGAAGGCGTGTCCTGGGGAGGAAACAGGGTGGTGAACTCCTCTTGAGGCGGAACGGCGGACGCGAACTCGGCCGTCGGCAGTGTCCAGAGTCGGGCGGTGCCGTCGTCACTGGCCGAAGCGAACGAACGGCCGTCGGGTGCAATGGCCAGCCGATTGACGCCCGCACTATGCCCGGGCCAGGCTTTGACTTGCGTCGGGTCTTCGACCTTCCAGGAGCGAATGGTCTGGTCGTAACCGCTGGTGAACAGGGTCTGACCGTCCGGCGTGAAGGCGACGGAGGTGACGGCGATGAAGTCGCTCCGGTTGGTCCAAAGGGTTTTCTGAGTTCTCACGTCCCAGAGCACGACGCGTTCATCCCCTCCGCCCGTGGCCAGCGTGCCCCCAGCCGGCGAAAAGGCGGCGGCTAGGATGAGATCGGCATGGGCGACGGGAAGATTCGTCAGGATGCCGTCAACCAGATCGTACGAGGCAAAATTCATTGCCAGTGCGCCTTTCGTCTGATTGCATACCACCAGGGTTCGCTCATCCGGTGAGAATGCGGCCGGCCCCGAAAAGCCAAGGTTGGTCCTCAGCGTCAGCGTGGGCGTCGCGCCGGACGAGCCAGCATGCACTACCCAGAGGTCAGTCGATTGGGCATCGGTTGCCTGTGTGGCCAGAAACCTTCCGCCGGGGCTGAAAGCGAAGTGGGCAAACACCCCCCGGCCAACGTTGGTCGAGAAGAGGGCGTGTTCGCCAAGGATGTCCCACAACTGCAGGGTACCGTCGTCACCGCTGACCGTGGCCAGCCAGTTGTTATTCCGGGGATAGAACGCCAAGTGATCGGTGGCGCCTGCGTGCGCCCGCCAGCGTTTCGCGCGTTGGCGCGTCTGGACCTCGAATAGCTCCACAAAACCGTCGCCGGTGCCGAACGCCACGGCGCGACCGTCCGGCGAGTAATCCACCGATTGATAACCGCTGGCGTTGGTGGCCAGCACCTCACTCGGGCTGCTCAGGCAGAGGCGATAGAGATAGCGCCAGTCGAACCCCCGAAAGTCGGGCTCCCCCGGCGCAGGCTGCCGGGCTCGCAACAACGCCAGCGCACCGCCCGTCTTTCCGTCTTTGAAGGCCGCGTGCGCCAGCTTCATCTGCGCGGCATAGAGCCGGCCTTGGGCCAGATCGCGGGCCTTGCTCGCCTTGGCCGCTTCGGCTTTAGCACGCTGCGACTGCTTCAGCGCAACCATCGCTAATGCAGCCAGCAGCGCCACAATGCCCGCCGCCAGACTCGCCGCGCGAATCACCCCGCGCCGATACGCCGCGCGCTCCAGCCCCGCTTTCTCAGCCGCTCGCCGCTCCAACTCCGCCCGGCGTTCCGGCAGAGAACGAAGATTCTTGGCCAGTTGGCCGGCACCGACAAAGCGCTCTGCCGGTTTGCCCGCCACGCAATGGCGCAGGTCGTCGCGCAGCAGCGGGTCGCCAACCTCCTCCGTCCAGTCGCTCGTCAGCGGCCGATTGAACGCCCCGACCACTAACTGGTAGAGCACCACGCCCAGCGAGTAGATGTCCGACCGCGTTGTCGCCGGTTCCCCCGCCAGAAGCTCCGGCGCCAGGTAAAGCTGTGTCCCGGTTTGCGACGAACTGCCGGACAGCAGCGTCTGCGTGAACCCGGCCCGCGTCACACCCGCCAGGTACTCCTGCGACACCACCTGCCCGATGCCGAAGTCCGTCAGCTTCACGACGAGCGCAGAAGTGAGAGCTGAAAGTTGAGAGTCTCCGAGTTTGCTGCTTTGACCCCCGACCTCTGACCTCTGGCCTCTGACCTCTGGCCTCTCACCTCCGGCCTCTGGCTTCGGACCTCCGACCTCGGACTTCGGACCTCCAACAAGAATGTTTCCCGGCTTCACATCGCGGTGAATCACACCGGCATCGTGCGCTGCCTGCAATGCGTCGGCCACCTGCGCCACGATCTCCAGCTTGCTCTCCAGCGACACTTTGTCCGCCCTACCTTGCGTCTCGCACCAAGCCCGCAGATCCTGCCCCGCCACATAATCCATCTCGACGTAGAACGGCGGCTCGTCGAAATACACCTCCCGCAGGCTGACTATGTTCGGATGATCTCCAATCCGCTCCTTGATCAAGCGGAACAGCGTCATCTCCCGCTTCAAGCTCCGCACGCGGTCCGCCCGGAAGCAGAACTTGAACACCCGCCGCTCCTTCATCACCTGGTGCCGCCCCAGCCACACCTCGCCGAAGCCGCCTTCACCGAGCTTCTGTTCCAATACCCACTTGGTATTAGGCACCACCGTGCCCACCGCCGGCCGCCAGCCCAGCACCGCCTCGCCTTCGGCCACTTCCACCCGCCGCGCCTTCTCAGAGGTCGTGGGCGGGGACAGGTTGGCAACTCCAGCCGCCCGAACCTCGCAAATTTCCACCGGCTCACCGACACCTTTCAGCTCGAACCGGCCATGGTTCAGCCAGTCCAAGGCGCTGATCCCTTCGATTTCTTCGCCCTTGAGTGATTGGCGCGCGTTGTCGAACACCGGCCGAGTCATCAGGATCTGCCGCGCTTGCGCCAACCCCATCACGCGAGCGCCAGTGTCCACCTGCATGCCATGCACGTCGCGTTTGCCCGCCCCGGTCTCTTCGACCACCACCTCACCCAGGTGCAACCCGATGCGGTCCTCCACAGGCACGGGCCGGCCCCGGTTGAACTCGCCTAATCGTGCCTGCAACAGCAAAGCGAACCGGACCGCGTCCGACGGCTTGATAAACACCAGCAGGAATGAGTCACCGGCGGTGGAGATTTCCTCCGCTCCCGGAAACTGCTCCAGGATGTTCCGCACCAGCGCGTGATGCTCCTGGACCAACGCCACACCGGCCCGGTCGCCCAGGGCTTGCTTGAGTGCAGTGGACCCCACCACGTCCGAAAACAGCAACGTGACCAGTCCGCGATCGTGCCCAGGAGGCTGTACACGTGACGGAGCACGGGTCGGTGTGACAGGCTCAGCTTCCATGCGAAGAAGACCTTAACAGAACCCTGGCCGCCTTAAAAGCGGAAAACCGCGCCGGCCCTTCAGCTTCACGGCCAATGGGAATCGTTCTCCTCAGGATTGTCAGAACGCGACCAGGCCGTAATCGAGTGCATTCTGGAGGGCAATCCACTGGCGAGCCTCGCCCACGTCCAAGGCTTCAACAGCGTGAGCAGTTGCGAACATTCCCAGTTGACAGGCGCGGAGCAAGTTTGCAAAGATACTGCGCTTAGGCGGTGACGATTGAAGAAACTGAGCGTCGTTTCACGCCTGCAACTCAACTGGAGCTATGACCTTAAAGAAGCAGTGGAGCCCGCGACCAAAGGAGCACCCGGCATTCACCCTGATCGAACTGCTGGTCGTCATCGCGATCATCGCGATTTTGGCGGCCATGCTCCTGCCGGCCTTGTCCAAGGCCAAACAGAAGGCCCAAGGCATCCTCTGCATGAACAACACCACGCAGCTCATGAAGGCCTGGCACATGTACAATGCCGACAACCGGGACCGGCTCGTCAATTCCTGCTGCGGCAACGAGGCGATGGACCCGGGTACCGCCGCCGCCGCTGGCCACCATCCCTGGGTGGAAGGCTGGCTGGACTGGACCGCGCGCACCGACAATACGAACACCCTTTACCTGGCGAATGACAGATACTCGCTGCTCGCAAGGTACTTTGGCAATAATCCCGCCATCTTTAAGTGCCCGGCAGACAATTATCTGAGCACGCAGCAGCGGGGATTGGGCTGGAAGCTGCGGGTGCGCAGCCTCTCCGGCAACATCGGCATCGGCGACGGCAACGCGGAAACCGGCGGCCCCTGGAACGCCGTTTACCGGCACATCAAAGTAGGCTCGGACTTCATCTATCCGGGGCCGGCAGAGACCTGGGTGTATGTGGACGAACATCCCGACAGCATCAACGATGCCGGGCTGTTCAACCCCTACGGTCCCACCGAATTCGTTGATATCCCCGCCACCTACCACAATGGCGCCTGCGGGTTTTCCTTTGCCGACGGCCACTCGGAGATTCACAAGTGGCGAGGAACCCTCGCCCGCGCCCTCTGGTCCAGGCGCGTCTCGTACGTGAACATGGACTCCCAGCCTGCTCCGGCCAACGATCCGGACCTCGGTTGGATGGTCTATCACGGAGGCAGAATGGAGGCCAAGCCCGCCGGTTGGCCGCTCTATTCAAAGTAAAGCCGGGCGCGCGCATTCCTCGGCGTAACGCCGGCCCCAGCCGGGACCCAGAACCAGCCCGTCCCTGCACCTCAGACGCTCTGGCGCCGTTGCGGGCCACTAGCCGCTTGCCCGGGCGCGGACCAACCTGGGTTGGATTCCGTTTCCATCAGGGCTCCTTCTTTTTACTCTTCCAAACCTTGCGTGCGGCCGCTTCGGCTTCCTCCGTTTCCTGGATCTCGGACCAGGTCGGGGCGCGGAGGAACTCAACCTGGTAAGATATAATTCCGAAACGCTCCCACTGGAGTACGATTGTGTCGCCGCCGGTTTGAAACCGGGCGAGGGAGAAAGCTCCGGGGGACTGGAACCGTCCGACGTCACGCCCGGTTGAAATATCCCACAACCAGGTAACGCCTAAAGCATCCGATGCGAGGAGCCGCCGACCGTCAGGCGAAAAGCAGACTGAATTAAAGTCGCTGCGGCCCCCACGCAGACGCCGCAGCACGCGAAGTGAGGAGAGCTGCCAAACTCGCACTTCGTCCCCCAAACCGGCCGCCAAAAGCGAGCCGTCGCTGGAAATATCCACGCAGGGGACGTACCCCGGGCCGCTTATTTGCCTATCCCGGCCGCCTGGACGGAGCGAGAGAATATCGATATTTCCGGCAGGCGCAACCAGCAGGCTGCCGTCCGGCGCAAAAACCATCTCCCGGATGAGATTCTCGTGCCCGGCCTCGCCCAGAGCGCGCGTGCGGAGGAGGCGAAAGCCCTTCCCTTCCCAGACCCGGACCTCTCCCCCTTTGGCGGCCGTGGCCAGGCGACTGCCGTCAGGGGAGAACTCAAGCGCGGCGAGCGCGTTCGAATGGGCCTGCAAAACCCTGGGTAGCTTTCCAGTGGCCCAGATTTCAACGCTCCCGTCAAGCTTGCCAAAGGCAACCTGCTGGCCGTCTGGGCTGATGGCCCAGGTTTGAACATTGGACCAGTAACTAGGCGCCAATTGCGCGCGAAATCCCTCCCGGAGCGTTTCCAGGTCCAACACGGAGCCAAACTGGGTGTTCGTGTGGTAGAGCGGCAAAAACCGTCCGTTCCGCGACACTGCCGCGGCGACGGCGCCGGGAGGGACCACTGCCGGCGCGGGGGTCCGTGTCGGATGCGCGCGCCAGGCGCGCACGGTTCCATCCGCGCCGCCGGAAAACAGCCTTTCTCCGTCCGGAGCATAAAGCAGCGAGAGGACATCTTTGCCATGGCCACGGAACGTGGCGAGTTCGTTCCCGGAATCCACCTCCCAGAGGGTAATCACCGCATCAAAACCGCCCGTGGCCAGTTGCCGTCCGTCCGGCGATAACGCCACCGCGCGCACCGCCCCGGTGCGATTGGTTAAAACCTTTGTCACCGACCGGGCGAGGTCCAGGATGAAAATGCTGCCCAACCAATCTGCCGCGGCCAACCGTTTGCCATCTTTTGACATTGCCATCTGCGAAGCCAATTCCGGCTCCAGCGCCACGCGGCCGGCCAGTGCGCCATTGGTGGCGTCAAAAACCCCCAGGTAGCCGCCCGCCATTTGGCAGAAGAGGGAATGTCCATCGGGTGAAAAGGGAGCATCGCTCTGGGAACCGGATGTGCCGTTGGTGGCCCACAACCGCTTGCGGCTCGCAACCTCCCAAACCGCCAACTCCTCAGGCCCGCGAGCGGAGAGCATTTTTGAGTCCGGGGAGAACGCCACGCGGAAGATAACCTTCTCATGGCGGAGCTCCGCAATCACCTGGAGCGATTCTGCTTCCAACAGCCTCACCAGCACAGTCCAGTCCGCGAGCGCGATGAGCCGGCCGTCCGGCGACACAGCCAGACCCGAGACGCCCTGGGCAAAGCTGCTGGCTCGCACCAACTTCCGCCGTTCAGGATCCCAGACACTCACGCTGGCGGGCGCCCCGGCCCCGGCCACCAGTTGCCCGTCGGGCAACCAGCCCAGCCCCATGACTGGCTCTGCCATCGGACCGAGCGTCCAGAGTTGCTCACCACGGCTGGCCTGCCAGAGATGGCGCCATTCCCAGCCGCGCAAGTCCCGCTGGCCCCGCGCTGGAACCTGCGCCTGCAGGAGCGCGCGGACTTCGCCCAGGTTGTTGTCCTTGAGCGCCCGCCACGCCACGTTCACGTCTGAGGCGTAGGCTATCCGCCGCGCGTTCAAGGCCTCGGCTTTAGCCCGACGCAGCCCATACCCAAGCGCGCCGGCCAGCAGGACCAGGCCGCAAGCGACCCCAACGGAGGCGCGCGTCACCAGCCTACGCCGGGCGGCATGCCGCTCGGCTTGTTCTCGCGCGGCCTGCTCCGCGCGGCGTTGCGGGAGCGAACGAATGCTCCGAGCCAGCAACGCTGCGGCCGCGAAGCGGTTTTCCGGGTTGCCCGCAAAGCAGTGCTGCAGGTCTTCCTTCAGGAGCGAGTCGGAAATCTCCGCAGCCCAGTCCGTCGCCACCGGCCGCGAAAAATCGCCCACCAACAACTGGTAGAGCACCACTCCCAGCGAGTAAATGTCCGAACGCGTGGAAGCGGGCCGGCCGGCCAGCAGTTCCGGCGCCATGTAAAGCTGCGTGCCCGTCTGCGAGGAGGAACTCGGGCCGAGCAGCGTTTGTGTGAACCCGGCCTTGGTGACCCCGGCGAGATACTCCTGCGACACGACCTGCCCGATACCGAAGTCGGTCAACTTGGCCGAGAGTGACGAGTGACCCGCTTCCTTCTGACCATTGACCACTGACCACTGACCGCTGACAAGGATGTTTGCCGGCTTCACATCGCGGTGAATGACCCCGGCGTCGTGCGCCGCCTGCAAGGCATCCGCCACCTGGGCCACAATCTCCAGTTTACTCTCGAGCGGCACCTTATCGGCTCCGCCTTGAACCCCGCACCAACTCGCCAGGTGCTGACCCTCGGCATAAGCCATCTCCACGTAGAAGGGCGGCTGGTCAAAATAGACCTCGCGCAAACTGACGATATTCGGGTGGTCCCCAATCCGCTCTTTGATCAGCCGAAAAAGGGTCATCTCCCGCTTCAGGGAGCGCACCCGGTCGGCCCGGAAGCAGAACTTGAACACCCGCCGCTCCTTCATCACCTGGTGCCGCCCCAGCCACACCTCGCCAAAACCGCCCTCGCCCAGCTTCTCCTCCAATACCCACTTCGTATTCGGCACCACGGTGCCCACCGCCGGCCGCCACCCCAGCACCGCTTCCCCTTCGGCGGCTTCCACCCGTCTAGCCTTCTCGGACGTAGTTGGCGCCGCCAGCGGACCTGCTTCAAACGCGCCCACTTCGCAAATCTCCACCGGCTCATTGATCCCTTTGAGCTGATAGAGACCATGATTCAGCCAGCTCAATTGGCCAGTTCCCTCGATCTCCTCCCCCTTCAAGGCCTGCCGCGCGCTGTCAAAGACCGCCCGCGTCAGCAAGATCTGGCCCCCCTGCGCCAAACCCATCACGCGCGCACCCAGGTCCACATTCAACCCGATCAGATCCTTGGCCCGTTGCTGTCCGGCCTCCTGGATCAGCACCTCGCCCAGGTGCAGCCCCATCCGGTCTTGCACCGGCGCCGCCGACTGGCCGCTGAGCTCCCGCAGGCGCCGCTGCAGCACCAGGGCAAACTTCACCCCTGCCGACGGTGTGGCAAACACCAGGAAAAACGAATCCCCCGCCGCGCTCAACTCCTCACCGTCGGGGAATTCCTGCAGCGTCGCCCGGACCAAAGCGTGATGTTGCTCGATGACCTGCGCCCCGGCGCGATCCCCCAACTGCTGCTTCAGGGCCGTGGACCCCACCATGTCGGTGAAGATCAGCGTGACCAGCCCGGTCCGATGTCGGCGACCGAAGGCCTCGACTTGCACCTGGCTGGCCGATGTGTCCCGGGGCTCCATCGCGCCGGGAGTTTACCAAAACCGGATTCCAAGGGAAGCGCAAAGGGAGTGGGCGCCGCCAGGCGTCCTTGCACGGACCGCCTCGTCGCTTATGGTGGCGGTGTCAAGATGCGCCCTTCTGCGGAGGGGGCAGTATTTTTCGCTTGCCGCCAGCCCCCAAATCCCTCATACTCCCCCCGTTAGCGGAAAACACCTAAATAGCTACGATTCATCGCCAAGCATGAAAGCGAAACCTCCGAACCTCTCCGGCCCGCCCGAGTCCGGGGGCGGCTTTACGCTGATTGAACTCCTGGTGGTCATCGCCATCATCGCCATCCTCGCTGCGATGCTTTTGCCGGCGCTCGGCAAGGCCAAAGCCAAAGCCACAGGGATTCAATGCATGAACAATACCCGCCAACTGGTGTACGCCTTTCAAATGTATGTCGCAGATAACAACGACGCCGTGCCCAATGCCGACGACTGGGTCGCCAAGAATCTGACCGGAACTGACTCTTGGCTGGATTGGACGACCAGGTCAATCAACACCAATGTCGATGTGCTGCTCAATCCGACCAAGGCATCCCTGGCAATTTACATCGCCAAGGCCAAGGACATTTACCGCTGTCCCGCCGATGTCTTCCTCAGCCCGCCACAAAGAGCGCAGGGCTGGCAGGCGCGGGCGCGGAGTGTCTCCATGAATACCTTTTGCGGAGACAGTCCGAGCACTGATACAACCGGATTCGATCTCTGGCGTGGATTCAAAAAGATTTCCGATTTGAAAAAACGCGGTCCGGTGGACATTTTCATCTTCCTGGACGAGCATCCGGATTCCATCAACGATGCCATCTACTACCCGATTCTGAGCGGCTACGGCGGGCTGTATGGATGGTGCGACATCCCGGCCAATTATCATAACGGCGCCTGCGGTTTTGCCTTCGCTGACGGCCATTCGGTAATCAAACGCTGGCTCGGCAAATTGCGGAGTCCGCAATGGCTTGGAGTGACTTATACGGATCGCCACGCCGGGGTCTTTCAGTGCTCCTCGGCACCGGACAAGAATGACATCGACTGGGTAAAGCAGCGGATGGCCCCGGAGAAGTAACCTGGTCACAATGTCCGTTGAGAATCGCGGACCAGGTCAGCGGCGCCGCGGGCTCGTGCCAGATGCCGAAATAACCGGAACTTTTGGGTTTTTCCGGAGAGTTTCCTGCCTGGTCAATAAGACGGCGCACTCTCCCACAAGGCAGGCGGTCGGACACGTCGTGTTCACGGTCTCTGACTTTACAGACCTCCAAGCCCACACCCAGCCAAAACCTCACTTTCCCGGAGTTCGCCGGGTGTAGGCCCTGACGTAGTCCACGTACATGTAGGATGGGCTGAGCGCCTTATCGATGGGCCAACCGCCGCCCAGGGCCAGGTCCACCAACAGGTATAGCGGGACCTTCGCCGCGGCGGGAGTATTTTGTCGCCAGACTTCGACCCCGTCGAAGTACCACGTGATCTCGCCGTCGTCGACCAGGACGCCGTAGCGGTGGAAGTCCTCGGCCATGCCTGGCGCGATAAAGGCCTCCCCTTGCGCGACGTGCTGGTTGCCCGGCCCCCAGACGTGCAGGGTCGCAAAGAGCGCGTTGGGCATCACGCCGTACTGCTCGACGACGTCGATTTCAATATTGGGCATAGATTTGTTCGTGACCGCAGGCACCCCGAGCAGCCAGAAAGCGGGCCAGGTGCCAAGTCCTTTGGGAAACCTGGCCCGCATCTCGAAATAGCCGCATTTCTGGGAGAAGCCGTTGCCCTTATCATCGACCGAGGAGATCAGCCCTGCCCGCCACTTCCCGTCCTTCTTGGCGGCCTCGATGCGCAAGATTCCGTTCCCGACGGTGAACGGGAACCCATCTTGGGGGTCGGCGAACGCCGCATCGCCGAAATCGCTGTGACCGGGGGTGTGCGCGATCCAGCGCGTGCCGGGCCCCCACGCGGATATGCTCAGGTCGTTGAACTCTTCGCTGAAGGCAAGGGTATAGCCGTCGAGCTTGAGCGTGGGAGCGGGCAGCTTCGGCAGCGGCGCATTCGATGTGACCGAGAGCACTCCGATTTGGCAGGAATCCCCGCCTGATTCTCCAATCGCCCCGTCGGCGGCTTTGAGTTTCGGCCGGTCGCCGCCGCGTTCGTTGGCCTTCGGATCGTAGAGCCCGACCCTGATTGCGTAATCGCCTTCGGGAGCATCGGTCGGCACCACAATGGTGTGCGCGTATTCGACGCGACCGGACCAAATGGCCGTGGGGACAGGCGGGGCGTGATCGTTCTGAAAAGCGATTTTCCCATCCGGCGCAATGAAATGCACAAAGGCGGTGAAGTCCCTGCCCATCGGAACGGCATCCCACCGGTACGTTAGCCGGGTGCCGAACCCGGGACGGCAGGCAGGCGGAGCCAATCTGCCGGACAGGAGCGTCGGCTGGCCTTCGATCACAGGACCGGGCGCCACCTCCACATCATCCAAGAAAACAGCCCCCTGGAGACTGCCCGCCTGGGCGAAGGCATCCTTGCCGATGTTGATGCCGAAGCCCTTGGCCGGGCCATGCCACTGGCCGTCATTGGCGCCGCCCCAATGTTCTCCGCCGACCAGGTCGGCGACTTTCAGCACCAGTTCCTGCCAGTCTGCGGAGGCCGCCAACGGAACACCGCCCTTCTGGTGGCATTGCTCGGTGCTGTCGGTAATCCGTACGCCGATACGCCTGACGTTGACGGTCTTGACCCACAAGCGGATTTCCTTGAAGTCTCTGCCTTTCAGGGACGCCAGGTCATACCATACGCCAACATAAGCACCGCCGCCGGTGAAGTCCGCCTCAAGCTTGCCCGATTGCCGGCCGCCATGCGCGGTGGTCGTGGCGATAGCCAGGCTCCCCCTGGCGCCGGGAAACTCCTCGCCGCCAATGAATTTCCAGGCGGAGGCATCCTTCTCGAAATTGTCCAGCAGCAGCCGCGCTGTGCCGCTCTGGCCTCGCACATCCCACGCGCTCGGCAGGGCCAGCACCCAAACCAGCATTACTCTGCTTATGAATTTGCTCACGACCGGAGAGTATTCGGGTCTAAACGGCAAGATCACAGCAGAAAGTTCGTTGCCACCGGCACTCTTTCGCGTCGAACACATCGCGCACCGCCTCCAGCTAGTGTCAGACTGCAATGATAAGCGATGGAATGCGTCGCGGTTCGCGGTCTGCGTCGCGGCCCAACGGGCCGGAAACGCCGCCCATCCAATAACACAGACAGTACATCGCTTATTTCCGCAATCAAGCACTATCTCAGCCCGTTCACCGTGTCGGGCTCCAGGTAGCTGCCTTCGGTCCATTCGTTGCAGCAGTTGATGTTGAGGATGCGCGGGCCGCCGGGCAAGTTTCCGAGTTCGGGATTACTTCGCCAGCGGCAGCCGGAGACATGCTGCCTCCAGGTCGTTGCGCAGGAACAGGAATTCACCCGCCAGCGCCGGCGGGTTCCAGGTCTTCGCTTTCAGGGCGGCGAAGCGGGCGAGCTGCCGATGCTCCTGCGGCACTGCTTCCACGAGCGCGATCTCGCCGTTCTCAGCCGAGACGAGCAGCAAGTCGCCCACCAGGATGACCTGGCCGTGGCCGTAGCGGCCGTCCCTCCATTTCTGCTCGCCCGTTGCCGCGTCCAGACAGGCCAGGATGCCGTCGTCCAAGCCGTAAATGAAGCCGTCGCGCTGAACCAGGTTCGTGAATTTCGGCTTCAGCCGGCGTGACTTCCAAACTCGCGTCGCGGTCCAGGCGCCGTTGGTTTCGCGCCGGATTTGCAGCGCCGCGCACCCCGTGCCGTAGCCGCTGCCGATGAGGACGCGGTCGCCCGAAAGTTGGAGTGGAATGCCGATGTGCGGGTGATCGCTGGGCCACGGGAAGTGCCAAAGCAACTGCCCCGAACTGGCGTCGTGACCGTTGATCTCTCGGCCCCCGAACAGGAGGATTTGCCGCACGCCGCCGAGCTCGTGCGCCACCGGCGAACTGAAGCCAACGCGGTCGTTGCCACCGCTCCAGGCGAGCTGCCCGGTCCCTTTGTGGTAAGCCACCAAGGACTTCCCGTCGGGCCCGCCGGCGGCCACCACGACGAGCTCCTCAAGCACCAGCGGCGAAACGCTGAATCCCCAGCCGGGCACTTCGCCGCCATTCTCCTGGGTGACGCGATGCGACCACAGCAGTTTGCCAGTATGGAGGTTCAGGCAGTTGAGAATGCCGCTCGCGCCGGCCGTGATCACGCGCTCCCCGTCAATGGTCGGATTGGCGCGCGGTCCCTCACCGGCGATAGTGCTGGCGTAGCGCGTGTCGTCGGCGTGCGTCCAAAGCAGTTTACCCGTGAGCGCCTCATAGCAGGTCACCAATTCCTGCGGTCCGCGCTGCTCTTGCGTGACGGCCAAACCGCGCGCCACCGCGAAGCCGGACCAGGCTGCGCCGATTCGCTGGCGCCACACCCATTGGGGCGGACGCGCGACCCAGTCCCGCGCCAGGCGCGGACCGGGGACAATGCCGTTGCGGTGGGGACCCAGGAATTGGGGCCAGCCGTCGGGCACCGCCACGGTCAACGGTTGGACTCGCGCTCTGGAGGGCGCGGGCGCGCCGGGCTCGGACATCGCAGTGAGCGGCGGCGGTTTCCTCCAACGCCATGCGAACACCGGCAGCACATCGCCGGTCACACCGCGAATGCGCAGGGTCAGGGCCGCCAGTGCGACCAGTGCTGCGAAGCCTCCCAGGACAGCCAACCGAATGCCCCAGCGGAGCCGCGACCAGAGCAGGCACCATCCCAGCAGCAACCCCGTCGTGATCGCGCAGACCGACAGCGTCTGGAGATAACGCTCTTGGCGATAGGTGTCCTCCAAGAACCAAATCCAGATGACCACCCCCAGCGCCACGCCGAGGATGGCAAGCGCCGGCCACCAGCGAATGAACGGGCGAGGCCTGGGCGAATTCACGCCCGATTGCCCGGCAACCTTCCTGTCCTGTCGGTCCATTAAGCAATGAAAGACGGCTTCACGGAGCGCCGCAATTCCAAAACAGCCTGTCCCGTGGGCGCGAATTTCCGGACAGTGCGAACTCTATCGGCTCATCGGGTCACCGCTCCTGGAGCCGTTCTCAATTTGCCTCTTTTGGCGGCGGCGCGTCCTACTTGTGGCTGCTGCTGCGCTCCTGGAGCCACGCCACGTCCGGGTTGTTGGGCGAGGCGACGTCCAAGAGGATGAGCACGTTGCGGTTCATGGGCGGCGTGGTCCGGGCATCAAGCCATCGTTTGATCTCCGCGTGGCCGTCCGCGAACAGGATGCCGGCGGCACGGCCATGATAGCTGGCCGGATAATCCACGATGCGGGCGCTGGCCCCGCGGTCCTTCAGGTCGCTCTGGAACAGGCCGTCGTTGATGCTGTCCTCCCGTTCGTCGAGCAGGACCCAGGCCCTGGCGGGCGGCGGCGCTATAATGTCCGTGTACTTGCGGAAGATGATGTACTGGTCCTGGCCGATGTCCACGTTGAGGATGTAGTTCATCCAACAGTTCATCGACATGCTCCGCACGCGCGGAAGCAACTGCGAGCCAAAGGGCGCCAGGCTGTGGTCCGCCGGACACCGATAGACGGCCGGCGATTTCACGTAGGGACCGATCTGAGAGAAGCGCGCATCGGTCAGGTAGAGCGTGTTGGTGTTGTCGGCATGGGCGTTGTCGAAGTCGAGCCAGCCGGAGACCCAGGTGTCCGAGCCCGCATACTCGCCGCCGGTGACGCCGGGCAGGCAGTCGCGGTTGTCGTGCACGTACATGAACCAGGCCATTTGGAGTTGCTTCAGGTTGTTCATGCAGCTTATGCCATTGGCCTTCATCTTCGCGCGGCTCAGGGCGGGCAGCAACATCGCCGCCAGAATCGCGATGATCGCAATGACCACCAGCAACTCGATCAAGGTGAAGCCAGTCCTGGCGCGTACCGTAACCGTCCGGCCGCTTCGATTCAATTTCCGCTGCTTCATAGCCTCGCGTTCATCTTGTTTGAGGTTCCGTAGTTGAAGGTTCTTTGCTTTGATTGGATGCTGCTGGGTCTTACCCCCCGGTGCCGTCATCCCCTCCCCTGGGGGGAGGGGAGCCAGCCGCCCGTTTTAACCGGCGGCTGGTGGCAAGGCGCGCTAATAGGCCTTCACGCGGAATCCTGACAATGCAACTCCAGCCGACAATGCCACTATGAGTCGTTGCCCCGAATTGGTCTTCCTTGTGTTTTTCATAGGTCCTATCCAGGTCGTTTCTTAAGTAGTCGGTTCCCAGGACCCTCACCCCGGTCCCCCGCCCAAGCCGATACCGGGACGAGCGGTTGGAGGTCTCGTACCTATTGCCATTCAGATTGGCAGACCCGTCCGCCGGGCGCAAGCCAAAAGTCAAACCACAAGTCAAATCCATTCCAATCCATGGTTGTCCCAACTGCCCGGGTGGGGTAGTCTCGGGAGCCTGACATGAGCAACCATGGCGCAGGAATTCTGGCGGCTGGCTCGGGCTCGATGGTCCTGCGCCTGAGGTGGGTCGCGCTAAATTGGGGGGAGCTGCCAACGAGCTGAGAATGCTCCAGGATTTTGGAGATTTTCGAGAATTTTGGGCTTGAAAGAAGGTGACTTTGCCTCTACCCATTGCGGTCCTATGGCAAAAGCATTGACCAAATCACAAATCGCCGCCTCGGCCGCGGAAACCGTTGGCCTCACGAAAAAGCAGGCCGTTCAAACCATCGAAGCCCTTGTGGCGCTGGCTTACAAGAACGCCAAGAACTCCTTCACTATTCCCGGCCTGGGCAAGCTCGTGTTGGTGCACCGCAAAGCCCGCATGGGCCGCAATCCGGCCACCGGCGCGGCGATCAAGATTCCAGCCAAGCGCGTCGTGAAGTTCCGTGTCGCCAAAGCGGCCAAAGACGCAATCCTCCGCCCCAAGTAACTCGAAGGCTCCCGCATGAACATTACTGCCTTGTCTCCGCAACAACTACGTAAAGCAGCCGACCTCCAGGAGAAGATCCAGGAACTCCAGCATGAGCTAAGCCAGACCCTTGGCGCTCCGGCTGAGACGGTCGCTCCGGCCGCCACTGAACCCCGCGCCAAGCCGAAGAATGGGAGGAAGAAGCGCAAGAAGCTCAGCGCTCAAGCCATCGCCAACATTCGAGCTGGGGCTGCCAAGAGATGGGCGAAGAGGGGCACCAAGAAACAGACAGCAGCACCCGAGCAGCCGGTGAAAAAGCCAAAGAGGAAGATGACTGCTGCCTGGAAGAAGGCCCTTTCTCTTGCGGCCAAAGCGAGATGGGCGAAGGCCAAAGCCGCTGGCAAGTCGAGGCTGTAAACCGGCTTTTTGACCAGGCGCAATGCTCTTGAGGAGTGTTGCGCCTTTTTCTTTGTAGCGACGGAGATGGGCGACCAGAACGTGACCCTGAAGACGCTGGAACAAATCTGCCAATCGCCGTGCAGATGTCAGCAGTGGTTGGTCCCTTCAATCGAGGTGGAACACTTCCGGCAGTTCCCGGGTTGCCGGCGTATTGTCCGGGAGGGTTTCCATCAGCGGGGCCATCCAGTCCCACCAGCGGCGGACGACGGGCAGGGTGGGCAATTGGGCGGCCGTGTTCGCGTCAGTCAGTTTCTGGACCGCAAAAAGGGTGAGCGTTTCCGGGTCCAGGAAAATGGAGTAGTCGGAGATGCCGGCCGCGCGCAGAGCCTGGGCGAGTTCCGGCCAGAGCTCCTCGTGCCGGCGCCGATAGGCGGTCTCGCAACCGGGCTTGAGCTTCATTATGAAAGCGTGGCGTTTCATATCAGAAGTTGAATTGGTCGATGTTGTCCTTGTTGAAGATAAAGGGTTTGCCCAGCACAATATTGTCGCCCTGGATGTCGAAGGCGCCGAGCGTGCCGGCTTTGAAATTGCGGTCGCCGCGTTTGAGCGCGCCCCGCGCCAGGGCTTCGGCGGCATAAACGGCCAGGTAGCCGAGGTCTTCGGTTTTCCAGAGGATGACGCTGTCGGTCACGCCCTCCTTAACATAACGGCGGTTTTCGTTGGGCAGGCCCAGGCCGACCACTTTGACTTGGCCGGTTTTGCCGGCTTGCTTGACGGCCTCGGCGGCGCCGGGCACACCCAGGGAGGTGGTGCTGATCAACAGCCGGAGATGGGGGTAGGCACTGAGGAGGGTCGTGCATTCGCTTTGGGCTTTGTCTTTGAAATCGTCGCAGGGGCGCCAGGCCACCATCTTCATGCTGGGGTACTTGGCGGCGCAGCACTCCTGGACATAGTTGCGCCACTCGACCTGGTTGGCGGCCGTGAGCGAGCCGATAATAACGGCGAAGTCGCCTTCCTGGCCACAGAGCCGGGCGCCCTCGTCCATGAGGGCGTAGCCGATGCCCCGGGCGGTCGCCTGGTTGACGAAGAATTCGCGCGCGTCGGGCAGGGCGTCGGCGTCGTAGGTGATGACCTTGATGCCTTTGGCGCGGGCCTTGCGCAGGGCGGTGGAGATGCCTTCCTTGTTTTCGCAGGCGGCGGCAATGGCATCCACGCCCAGGGTGATCCAGTTTTCGACAATTTCATTTTGTTTGGCGGGGTCGGGGTCGGTCGGGCCGTCAAAGACCAGGTCCACGCCGAGTTCCAGGGCGGCTCTTTCAGCGCCTTTCTTGCAGGAGACGAAGTAGGCGTTGCCCTTGGACTTGGGCAACAGGGCGATGGTCAGCTTTTTGCCGGCCCCGGCGGGCGTGCCGGCCGCGCCGCCAGAATCAGAGGATTTGCCGCAGCCGGCGAACGCCATGGCCACCAGTGCCACGGCCAAGGAGCAGCGCAGGCGGGCGTAGCCGGAACCGAGCGACAAGAGGTGGTTCATGTGGTCTTCGATTCATGAGTTTGCGATTGCCGACGCAGCCTGGCGAGGATTTTCGGGAGGTGTGTCCCGCCGGCGACGGCCAGCAGCAACAAGGCCCCGGTCAGCACACCCGTCGCCTCGCGCGGTTGGCGGGCATGGACCAAGCCGTTGCTCAGCACCGCCAGGGCCGCCACGCCCAGCAGCGTGCCATGCACCGACCCGGTGCCGCCGAAAATGCTCGTGCCGCCGAGCACGACCGCGGTAATGGCGAACAGCTCGTAGCCGGTGCCGGCATCGGCCCGCGCCTGGCCAACGCGCGCGGTGTAAATGATGGCCGCCAGCGCCGCCACCAGGCCCGCCAGCACATACACCAGCGCCAGGCGCCGTTCGACCGGGATGCCGGCATAGCGGGCGCCTTCCGGCGCGAAGCCGATGGCCCGAAAGCAGCGGCCGAAGACCGTGCGATGGACCAGCAGCCAGACGACGATCGCCACGGCCAGCAACAGGAAGGCCTGCGCCGGGACGCCAACCAGCCGCTCCTGGCCGAGAAACAGGAATGACGGGGGGAAATTGGTGAAGGTATCCACGCCGCGCGTGACGGCTTCGGCCAGCCCGCGAAAGAGCGACCAGGTGCCGAGCGTGACGATGAGTGGCGGGAGCCGCAGGCGGGTAATGAGGGTGGCGTTGAGCCCGCCCCCCAGCCCGCCGAGGCCAAGCGTGCAGAGGCCGGCCAGCCAGGGCGCCAAACCGCCATCCCGCCACAGTTTGCCGAACAGGATGGCGCAAAGGCCGAGCAGCGAACCGACCGACAGGTCGATGCCGCCAGTGAGGATGACCGGGGTCATCGCCAGCGCCAACAACCCGATTTCGACCGAGTGCCGGACGATGTCGCAGGTGTTGTCCAGCGAACCGAAACCTCGGCCGAGCGAGTTGAAACACAGCCATTCCGCTATCACCACCAGCAAGAGAAAGGTCTCGTGGCGCAGGAAAACTGGTCTGGAACCGCTCATGGTTAAGAAGGATTTTGAACCGCTGATCTTCGCTAATGTGCGCTAATCTTCATAGTGCTTGTGCGCCCAAGGTCAGGCGGGCGGCACGCCTCGGTGGCGATTCTTGAAGACGGTGGCGACTTTTGAAGAGATGTTCCTCATTAGCGTAGATTAGCGCAGATTAGCGGTTTCCTTTTCTCCGATGCAAACCTTCGGCCGCGACGGCGCCCAGGATAATCCCACCCTGGATCGCCTTTTCCCAATGCGGTTCGACGTGCAAGTGCGTCAGCGCAGGACTCACGCAGGCCAGCAGCAAAAGGCCGCCCAGGACGCCCCACAGATTGCCGCGCCCGCCGGATACGGCGATGCCGCCCACGACCGCTGCAGCGATGGTTTTCAGCTCCAGACCGGTGCCGGAATTCGGGTCCACTTGCGGCGATTGCACCACGTTCATCATCCCCGCCAAGCCGGCCAGCGCACCCATGAACACGAAGACCCCGAACGTCGTCAGGCGAGGCCGGATGCCGGCCAGGCGCGCCGCTTCGGCGTCGGACCCGACAGCATAGACAAAGCGCCCCGCGGCAAGGTGGCGGCTGCCCAGAGCCAGCGCCGCCAACACCACCAAGGCCAGGCCAATCAGCGTCCACTGGCCGGCGGATTGACGCAATCCGAACCATTGGAGGCCATCGGGGAGGTCCACCCAAAGACCCTGCCGCAACCAGCGCAATCCTTCGCGCCAGGCGACCATCGTGGCCAACGTCACGACGATGGACGGCAGACCCAACCCGGCGACCAAGGCGCCATTGAAAGCGCCCAGGGCCGCGCCGAGCAAAACTGCCGCCGGGGCCACCAGGGCCAGCGGCCATTGCGCCGCGGCCAATAGCCCCGCGCACACACTGCAGACCGCAAATTGTGAGCCGACCGAGATGTCGATTTGCCGGCTGATCAACACCAGCGCCATGCCGCACGCGACGACCAGGGCCGGCGCCTCGCGCGTCAGCAGCGAGAGCAGCGGCTGCGCCTGATAAAAGCCCGGGGCAAAAGCGGCCAGCGCCAGCAGGGCCGCCAGCAACGCGCCAGCCACTGAGAGTTCGCGGGAATAGCGGCGCATCGGGGGGGTTAGACGCCTGCAGGTAAGAGGAAAAAGGCCGGCCGCCTCATGCGACGCTCCCTTCGCCCTGGCCCAAGGCGGCGGCCATGACCACGTGCGCCTCGCTGTGGCCCGGCAACATGGCCGCCACGGTGCCGCCGCGCATCACGGCAATGCGATCACTCATGCCCAGCACTTCCGGCAGATCGCTGGAAATCAGCAGCACGGCCAGGCCCTCGGCGGCCAGGCCGCGGATAAGCTTGTGGATTTCGCTCTTGGCGCCCACATCCACCCCTTGGGTCGGCTCATCCAGGAGCAGCACTTTGGGCTTGGCGGCCAGCCAGCGGGCCAGGGCAGTTTTCTGCTGGTTGCCGCCGCTCAGCGAGCGGGCGGGCGTTTCCGGCGTCGGCGGCGTGATCGCCAGCGCGCGGATCATTTCCAGCGCCAGCGAGCGCTCGGCGCCCAGCCGCAGCCACCCGCCGGGAAACAGACGGCGGTGGATTGCCATCGTGATGTTGGCGGCGACCGGCAGGTCGAGGACCAGGCCGTGGCGGCGGCGGTCTTCGGGCAAATAAGCAATTCCCAGTGCAATGGCCTGCCGTGGTGAACCAATAGCTACCGGCTGGCCCGCGAGGACCATCTCGCCGCTGTCAGCGGGGGTGATGCCGAAAAGGACCCGGGCCAGCTCCGTGCGCCCAGCGCCGACCAGGCCGGCCAGGCCGATGATTTCACCGGCGCGCAACTCAAGCGTCACCTGATGCACGCCCGCCGCCGCGCAGCCCACATCTTTGAGGCAAAGCACGCTGCCCCCGGCCGGGCCCGCGGCGGGTGGATAGATTTGCGAGACTTCGCGTCCCACCATAAGGCGGATGAGTTCGCCCGCGGTGACGTTGGCGTCAGCACTTTGAACCGCGATGGGCGGCGGGCGCCTCGCGCCACCAGCGCCGTCTTTTTCCACCAACGTCGCTGCCGGAGTGGGGGCCGAGCCAGGGGCAGGGGCTGCTCGATCCGCTTCATCGCACGGTCGGGGCTGCTTCTCCGCGCGCAGGACGCGAGTTCCGACACTCTCGCCGTCCCGGAGCACGGTGACGCGATCGGCCAACTGGAAAATCTCTTCCAGGCGATGGGAGATATAGATAATGCCGGCGCCGTCGGCGCGGAGGCCGCGGACGAGGTTGAAGAGGAGTTCGACCTCGCGGCGGGTCAGCGAGGCGGTGGGCTCGTCCATGATGATGATGCGGGCGCCGGCGCCGAGGGCGGAGGCGATTTCCACCAACTGCTGTGCCGGCAGCGACAGCCCGCGCACCTCGGCATCCGGCGAGACGGCGGCGCCGAGCCGTTGGAGCAGTTGCCGGGCGCGCTCGCGTTGGGCCTGTCGGCGCACACGCTCAAGCGCGTGTGGCGTGTCCAGGCGCAGCGCGATGTTCTCGGCGACGGTCAGGTCCGGAAACAGGGCCAGTTGTTGGTAGATGCACGCAATGCCGAGCCGCCGCGCTCCGGCGGGGCTGAGGTGGCGCACTCGACGGCCGGCGATTTCCAGCACGCCTTCATCCGGTGAGTGGGCGCCCGTGATGACCTTCATCAGCGTGGTTTTGCCCGCGCCGTTTTCGCCCAGCAAAGCATGCACCTCGCCCGGCCGCAGATCGAACGAAACCCCTTTGAGCGCCCGCACGGCGCCGAAGGACTTCGCGACCCGGGTGAGTTGGAGCAGGGGGACGCTCATGCAGCGCCAAATCCGCAAGTCCTAGCCGACGCCCGCCAGAATCCTTGGTGGAATCCGGTTCCGGTTCAGCCAGGTGCAACGCATTATCAACGGAGGTGCATCGTGATTGTTTCAGTCGAAAAGCGGCGGTTTCGGAAAGCCGGAAAGCACACATGAGGATCATGGACTCTTCGGAACAAGGATATAGAAGTGATTGCCGGGAGAACGATCCAACGTGACCGTAAGCTGATCGCCAATGCTGGTAGGGGTGTTCGTTACTGTGCTCCACGCGGTTGTTGGAGAGAGCTCGGAGGTCTCTTTGAGAATGGAATTCGTTAAGGAACTCCACCAACTCAGGGTGACCTTCTGGCCGACGCTCAATTCCAGCCCGTTACTGGGTATGCTCTGTCCCCTAACGGTGAAATCATCAAACAGAGCCTCCAGGGCATCCTGAACAGCCACACCGACTGCGCCTGACAAGGAGCCATCATCCGTCACCGTCCCTATCAGTTGATCGTCCACGAAGAAAGTCATGGTCGCGCCCTGAAGCTCCGCGCGCACGAGATACCATGTTTTCAATTCCAAGGGGGCGTCTTTGGAGAGCAGCAGCTCGTGATTGGAAAGGCGGTAAACCTCGATGGTCTGCGTGGCAACGTGGAGAGCGAAGACGTAGCCTTCAGAACCGTTGTCCCGAAGAACCAACGCCCCTTTGGTGCAAACCAGCAGGTTAGGTTCCACAACGTTGATGCGGCACTCAACCGTGTAGTCAGTCCAGTCCTTCCCAACCTCCACCCGGTGCAAGGGGACAGGGGCGATTGGTTCTGCGCTGACACCTTTTAGGGCGCCATCGACAATGGAAAAATAGTCCCTATCGCCCTGCCAATCGGATCCCAAGACATTCTGCGAAAAATGGTCAGACCAGGTGCCGGCGAACGTTAAGGAATTCGCTGTCAGGAGGATTGAACCCGTCACCATTCGCAAAAGTTGCAGCGTCGGTTTCATAGCGATCACCAAATTACCCTCGGAAAAATGGAAAGTCAATGGATCGCCCTAATTCCGGAAAAGAGGCGTTCTCAAGCTTTGACGGGCCAGGAGCTTGCGCCCAGCCGGCGTGAGGCGCTCCGCCGGGCGCTGGCCAGCCGGGCGCTGGTCATTACAGGCGGGGGTGTGGGCAAGACAACCCTGCTCAACCCGCGCTCCAAACTGATCGCCAGTCCAAATCCCCCCCGTGAGGAGTCTGAAGGTCCTCGGTCAAATCAGCATGCGCACGGCTCAGACAACACAGCACGGAACAGCGGCCGGCCGCCGCGCCGTCGCGGCCGTCACCATGATCGAGTTGCTCTGTGTCCTCGCCATCATCACCATCCTGGCCTCGCTATTGTTGCCGGCCATCGCGCGTGCCTACAGCAAGGTGCGCGGCATGGCGGAGGAATGGGAGGCGGGGGAGATTCTCTCTTTGCTTACCACCGAGACGCGGCGCTACTGCGCGGCCCACCCGCAATACCTCTTCCCCACCAAGTCCGACTTCCTCGATAAGTGCGGTTTCGCGCCCAAGCCCAAAGACTGGGTCCAGGCCTCGGCCACGGAGTTTGTGCCCTTCGGTTTCCTGGACGACACCAACGAGATCGTCCTGACCTTCCATATCGGGTGCAAACACGCCACGGTCTATGCCTTCACCAAAGGAGAACTGACGATCACTCCCCAAGGCCGGTGAACCGTCGTTTCCCCTCCGCTACGATTTTCGTCGCGCCGCCAGAAGAGGCGGGGACCGGCGCAGTTGAATGGGCGGATACGCCAGGATTTGCCGACCGGCTCGACACGCGATGCTTCCCGTCACCTGCCAAAAGACCCCAGCTCGGCGCTGGCGAGGCCGGGGCCAGGCCCCTCATGCGCCGGACAGCCTCCTGGCCTCCATCTGGTCAGGCTGGGCCGCTAGCCGGTTTCAAGGGGCCGCTCCTCCGGCGGGCAATGCGCCACTTGCTCCACTCACTGACGTTCCGCACCGTGGTCAGGGTGTCGCCGGTGATGCCGCAGAACAAGAACCCGGGGGCCCGCCTCGGTTTCGCGGAAGAGCAGGTGGTACGGAAACGACCGAAAGTTGGCACGCCGCAGCATAGTGGCAACGAGGTGAAAGCGCCGAGGATTCCTTTCAATGGCTGCGACCAACTCTTCGAATTCCTGGTAAAAACGCCTCGCGAGTTCAGGCCCAACCGCCTCTTCGTAATAGGCCAGAACGCTCCGGAGGTCTTTCCGAATCAGGCGATGGAAAGTCAGGCCCATCGGAGAGGCGGCTAAGGCTTGACGGCGCGCCTCAGCTCCTCCCAGCTCAGCGCCGCCGCCGGGTCTTGTTCCACTTCGGCATCCCGGCGGAGAGCTTCGGCGATTCCCTCGTCGCTATCGGACAGGACCGCCGGCAACGAGTTCAGCAGGCGCGAAGCCAACGAAGCACGGTCGCACTCGGGGAGCTTCATCGCCTCCTGTTCGACATCGCTTAAAGTCTGCATGTTTTTAATGTATCCCACCGCCCGGCGATGGCAAGCCCTTTCGGCCAACTCCACGGTCTTGTAGCCGAGGCTGCGGATTTCAGGCGCGCAGGCGACAAGTTCCCGCCCTGGGGTGTGGCCGCCGGCCTCTGGCTGATTTCCTCCCTGACATCCTCAACCTGCAATTTGAGGCGCGCGGAAGCTGTGGCGTGTGCGAACCGCGCGATAGCGTTATGCCCTGCCCGCCCTGAGGGCTGTAAGCTGGCTGGAACTTGGACCCAGAACGGTCTCCCCAGATCCGCGCCTGCCCAAGCTAGTCAGGCTTTCAAGCCAACCACTCTCTAAACGGCCGTTTGCCGTTGCCCCTGGTCGGGATAGCCCTTCGCGCTCTGATGCTCGTTGTGGTAGGGGGCAGGCGCATCATTGCGCTAAGACACTGTTGAACCTGACACACTGACAAAACGGCAGGAATGCGAAGCAGTCATGGCAGGGGTCCGATCCCCCTGCGGATAGATCGGAATGTCCTTCCCGAAAAAACTGCGGAGCGAGAGCCGACGGCGCTGGCGCGGCCAGCTTGCATGTCCGGACGCGGTGTGAAACGAAAGGGTCCCTGCGCGGCCGGGGCAGGGCGCGCGGAGCGCGCCCTGCCCTGACCGCGCGGGGTTGCTTGAAGGAAGCTCTGTGTACGGAGGAGTAACAGCCTGCGGAGCGCGGACGAAGAGCGCCGGCGTTAACGATAAAGGTCAGCGATGAGCGCCCCTAGTGTAGTGTCCATTAAGTGCATAGGATTATTGGTTTCTCTGCGCCAGCGCCTGCCGAGCCCGCTGAATTTTCGCCAGGATTTTGGCGCCGTCGGCCCGCCACACGTAACGGCGCGGCGCCTCGTTCCGTGCCGCCAGATAGTTGAAAATCGCCCGCTTGAGTTCCGGCAGGCTGCGAAAACTCCCCGACGCAATCACCTCCTGGCTCAAGTCCCGGAAGAAGCGCTCCACCAAGTTCAGCCAAGACGAAGAGGTGGGGGTGAAATGCAGGTGCAGGCGGGGATGGCGGCGGAGCCACCGCTTCACCCGGGGATGCTTGTGGGTGGCATAGTTGTCCACAATCAGGTGTATCTCCAAAACGGCGGGCACCCCTTGATCGATCTGTTTGAGGAAACCCAACCACTCTTGATGCCGATGCCGCGGAGCGCTTTGCGCGACAATTTTGCCTTCCAGATAATCCAGCGCGGCAAAGAGGGTTAGCGTGCCGTGCCGGTAGTAGTCATGGGTGCGGGTGCAGACATGTCCTTGGCCCAGCGGCAACCCGGGCTGCGTCCGTTCCAGCGCCTGACACTGGCTCTTTTCGTCGCAGCAGAACACCACGGCTTTGTTGGGTGGGTTCAGATACAATCCGACAATGTCCCAAAACTTGGCCGCGAAGTCCGGATCGTTGGACAACCTGAACGTCCGACTCTGATGCGGTTTGAGGTCGTTCTGCTCCCAGAGTTGTTGCACCCGGCTCTTGGACATCCCGGCATGCTGTGCCATCGAACGGCAACTCCACCGACTGCGGGCCCGGGGCGGTTGGGTCACTTCGGTCAACACCCGCTGCAGTTGCTCGGGCGTGAGGACCCCGGGCCGACCGCTACGCGCGCCGTCCTCCAGTCCGGCCATCCCCGAGTGGGCAAACCGCCCCCGCCATTTGCAGACCGTCATCTTGTTGGTAGCCAGTTCGTGGGCGATCTCGTCGTTGGGCCAGCCCTGGGCGGCCAGGAGCACAATCCGGGCGCGCACTACTTGGGCCTGGGAGGAAATAGCGGCTCGACAGGTGCGCTGGAGTTGTTGACTCTGGGCTTCGGTCAGTGTGATCGGGGGCGCGATGCGCGGCATGCCCAACATCATAATCTGGCCGATAATAATATCAAGCACTTTCGGGACGGCACACTAGGACATCCGAACCTCCAGCGACGAGCGCGGCGCTCATTCGCTGCACTGGCTTGTTAGCCGACGTTATAGCTGCGACAACCTCTTGAGACATGGCGCTAGAATCTTTTCCTCCTGCTGCGGATTTGCAAAACCATACCCTTTCTCCTTTTGCACATACCACTGAACGTATTCTTTCTCCGCCTGGTCTCTTGTCATGCCTCGCACATGCTGGACGTATTGCTCTGCCCCGAACTCCCTCAGCATTTCACCAAAGCTGGGCTGACCATTCCAGCCGTGCGCATTCTGCCGCCCCTTGTAGCCACATGGGCTGAATCGCCCTCCGACAACTTCTGCCATAATCTCCTGGACTGTGTCTCCGACTGAATAATCCTCCCATGCTGCGGAGCAAAAAGAGTAGGAGTAGCGCTTGTCCTGTAGGTGCCCGACCAATTCGGAAAAGATCGGAGTGCCCATGGCAACCAGCTTGGCCCTGGCCTTTGCGACCCGCGGGTGCTCGTATCCCTCAAAGAGGGCTTTCAGCGATGCATCCAGCTTCTTGATGTCCTCTTTACCGCCGGTGTAGTCGGTAATTTCTGGTCCAGGGGGGCCAATCGGTGAGACAAGTTGCTCAACCAATGCTGAGACGTGCTTGGGGCTGGGCGTTGTGCAAGAGCACGCTATCGCCAAGCAGAAAAGCAACGGCATCGAACGCAACATACGCCCTCGGCTAACGATGAGGTCAGCGACCGGAGCCAGCCGCCGCCGACGTTCGGTTTGTCTCTGAACGAATCCGCTGGCCCCGGTTCGCTGCACCGTGTGGTTGGCTGGCGCGAGTGTAATCCACAAGTGTGAATCCGAAAAGCGACTGATAACGCCGTCCAAGGCGAGAGACAAATCCCCTGATTGCGTGCTTCAACAAGCAGTGCCGCCTCACTGTTCCATCAGCGTCTCTCCACACCAAGTTCAATTGGTAGCCATTCATCTCCGAATTGTCGGGGACTCGTTGCCGGCACATCTGGAGCTCGACAACCTGCCGCCAGGAGAGCTTCCAGTTGAAACCACTGCCCGTAATGGCCACTGTCTTGTTTTTCGGGTCAATTGAAACCTGCTGGCCCACAGCGTTCCGGATCAGGTGGGGGACAATGTCGCAAAGCCCACCGAACAGGAACATTCCCGCGATCCAATATTTTAGCTCGCCCACAGCCGCCTTGGTGTGCCACGGGAGCAGTGCCACGACAACAGTACCGACAAGCATGACCCCCAAAAGCCAGAAATGGGAACGCGACGGCCCGTGGTGGAACATGTCGCCATGGCGATAGAGCCCAATGTCGGGCAGGAAGCCTCCGCTGTTGTAGTGGAGATCCAAAGCCTCGTGTGGGACTTCGCTCACAGGTTTCATTTGTTCAGCCAACGATTATTCAACGAACCATCGGTTCGTATATAGAGCCGCCATAAACCCAGTCGTGTTTCTTGGTTTACATTCGGCGTCTGGGAGTTTGGCCTGAGCGCGGGGTGGAGTCAATCCGGAACTTGCGGTGAGCAACACAACCAGGCATTCATGGGGTGAGTGGTCGCGTGTTGGGCATGGGACTTGGCCTTGGTGGTTCGCAAGTCCCATGACCAACACGGGAACGCCGACGGGGAGAATTCTCCGGGGGTCTGCAAGCGGGATTCGCGGCGGTGGAGTTCGGGACAAAACCCGCGGAAACGTCTGTAAACGGCCGGGTTTGTCGCGATTTGGGGCAAGGTGACGTGACGGGCGGAATGGAGCGAGCGAAGGGATTCGAACCCTCGACAATCACCTTGGCAAGGTGACGCTCTACCAGGCTGAGCTACGCTCGCTTCCAGCAGACCCGGACAAACTACCGGAACCCGGCGGAAATGCAAGCCTTGTCCTTGGAAAAACTCTCGTCCGGGTGCCAGCCAAATTCTTTCTGAGAAATATGCCGGTTACCGCCAATACCCGCCGATCCACACGTAACCCCGCCCGTGCCGCCCCCAATGGCCCGGCACCCAGACCGCCTGGGGGTGCGGACGAATCACCCAACTGCCGCTCTTCCAGACCCACCGCCCCTCCCAACTCCAAAAGCCCGGCGCCCAAAGGTAGCCCGGCCCGGGCGCCGGCACGTAAACCTCCGCCGGTGGCGCCGGCGGCGCCTGGCCCACCACCACCTCGGCGGCAGGCGGCCCGGCCGCCACCGGCGGCCCCGGAACATAGACCCGGCGCACCACGCACCCGGCGAGAAAGGCAACCACGACAACACCCAAAACCACGATCGCTAAAGTTGACTTTTTCATACACTAAACAACTGATCGACGCCTGGCGGGGCGGGGTTGTTCATTCCAGTGCAATAGCCACGAATCGCAGCTTTTGAGCATGCTCTGGCGTGGCGCTATAATCGCCCCCGTTACGGCCTAGTGTGCCTCGCTCGCATGCGCGTGATCGGACAGGGTGCCCACCACGTGCAAGAGGATTCCGATGCTGACGCAGACCAGCAGGGCTACCCCGCCGTAGAGCCAGCCCAGCCCGCTCTCCGGCATCTGCATCTCCCGATACCGGAACAGCCACAGCAGCGAACCCAGCGTCCCGAAGACAATCCAAGTGACTCCGGCCAGCTTCAGGGCGCGCGACCAACCCGTCTCTCCGGCCGGAGCGCCCGGGCTCAGCCTGGAGTTATAGACGGCATATCCGAAGTACACTTCCATCCCGATGGCAAACCAGACAATCAGCCGTTCCCAGGTCGGCCAGGGCAGCGCCGCCATCAGCACCAGGGCGGAAATTGCCCCCGCCGGCGCGACGAACCACACCCAGGGCGTTTTGAACCTCCGAGCAAGGCCGGGCTCGCGGACCCTGAGAACCAGCACGCCTACGGACACGATCACGAACGCCAGGAGGGTGCCGATGTTGCACAGATTTCCCGCGTCCCGAACGGGCATGACCGCCCCGAAGAAGGCAACCGCGATGCCAGTGGCAATCGTGATGAGCCACGGTGTTCGAAACCGCCGATGCACGTGGCTCACAAACCCGGGCAGCAAACCGTCCCTGGACATCGTCCAGAAGACTCGAGTTTGGCCGAGCATCATGACCAGAATAACGGACGAGAGGCCGGCAATGGCGCCCACTTTGATAATGCGCGCCATCCATCCCATGCTCGCTTGATCGGCAGCCAGCGCGATCGGTTCCGGCACGTCCAGTTGCCGGTAGGAGACCACGCCGGTGGCGATCCCTGAAACCAGAATATAGAGCACCGTGCAAACCAACAATGAACCGATGATTCCAATGGGCATGTCACGTTGCGGATTCTTCGACTCCTGGGCGGCGGTGCTTACCGCGTCAAATCCGATGTAGGCGAAGAAAACCAGACTCGCCCCCCGCAGAACGCCTGACCAGCCAAATTCACCCCACTGCCCGGTGTTAGGCGGGATAAAGGGATGCCAGTTGGCAGGATTGATCGCCCGGATGGCCACGACGATAAACAGGAGCACGACCGAAAGCTTGATGAAGACGATCACGTTGTTGAAACCCGCCGATTCCCTGATCCCGATCACCAGCATCATAGTGACGAAAGCAACAATGGCCACGGCGGGGAGGTTAAAAATCGCCGTGACCTGCGGCAGGCTCGCTGGATCGGCGCCCAGCGCCCTGATTTGATCGGCCAGGCCCGCGTTGAGCGCCACCCACCCGGCTTTCGCTTTCAAGCCTGCCGCCAAGGCCGCGGGAATCTCGACGAGGTGGATGCCCCGCGCGGCGGACAGCTCCGGAGGAACCTGGACGCCGAAGTCCCTCAAAAACGAAATCACATAGCCCGACCAACCCACTGACACGGTAATCGCCCCCACCGCATATTCCAGAACCAGGTCCCACCCGATAATCCACGCAAAGAGCTCGCCCAGTGTCACGTAACCGTAGGTGTAGGCGCTCCCCGACATCGGGACCAGCGAGGCGAATTCAGAGTAACAAAGCGCTGCAAACGCCGAGGCCAGGCCGGCCAGCACAAAGGAAAGAACTACCGCCGGGCCGGCATTCTGAGCCGCCGCGGTCCCGGTCAGGACGAAAATGCCGGTCCCGACAATCGCGCCGATGCCAAGCAGGGTCAGATTCAATGGCCCTAAGGCCCGCCGCAGACTCTTATCCGCCAGCGCTTCGGCCTGCAGGTCGGTAACGCTCTTTCGTCGGAGCAAGTTCATGGAGCTGGTGGCTCGACAGGCATCATGAAGTCAAATTATCCGGGTGCAAGGCCACCGTAAACTCAAATCGAGCTCCGCCCTTTCCACAGGAAATACGCCGGCACCCCCGCCAGCACAATCACCAGCCCCGGCCAGGTGGTCTGGGTCTTGTAGAGGAGCAACACCACCATGATCGCGCTGGCCGCCAGCAGGTAAAGGGCGGGCACCCCCGGATAGCCGAACGCGCGATACGGCCGCTCCGCCTCCGGGCGCTTGCGGCGGAGCACGAACAGCCCGGCAATCGTCAGCACGTAGAAAATCAACACCGCAAAGATCACGTAATCCAGCAGGTTGCTATAGAGGTTGCCGTACTGCTCGAACCCGGCGGCATCCAGGCGCGGCACGTGCGTCACCGGCTCCCGCAACCGCGTGCGCGGCAGGATCAGCAGCGCCGTCCAGGCGCACTGCAACGCCAGCCCCGCCGCCGGCACGTGCCGCTCGTTCAGCTTCCCGGCGGCGCGGAAGAACAGGCCGTCCCGCGCCATGGCGTAATAGACCCGCGCGCCCGCCAGGATTAGCCCGTTGTTGCAGCCGAACGTCGAGACCATAATCGCCACCGCCATGATCACCGGCCCCGCCCCGCTGAACACCACTTCGATGGCCGCGGTCGCCACGCGGTCGTCGGCTGCGCGCTGGATTTTTTCGAGCGGCAACAGGCACAGGTAGGCCACGTTGGCCAGCACGTAGAGCGCCGTCACCAGCGCCGTCCCCGCCGCCAGCGACCAGGGGATGTTGCGCCGCGGGTTCTTCACTTCACCGGCGGTGAACGTCAGGTTGTTCCACGCGTCCGCGGAGAAGAGTGACCCCACCTGGGCCACGCAAAAGGCGACGAACAGGCCAAAAGCGCCGCCGGTGGCCGCCACCGTTGGCATAAAAGAAAAATCGGGCTGGACCGGCGATACGCCGCGCGGGACCCAGAAGTTGGTGAAGTTGGCCCGGATGGCCTCCGCGTTGCGCCCGACCGCCAGGCCCACCAGGATCAGCCCCACCAGCGAAAGGACCTTGGCGGAAGTGAAGACGTTCTGTATGAGCTTGCCGATTGCCAGCCCGCGCCGGTTGATGAGCGTCAGCAATCCGACCATCACGATCCCGGCCAGTTGCTGCGTCGAGAGGCTCACGGCGTAATTGGCCGAGAGATTGACGGGCGCAATGAGCCAGACCGTCGGCGAGATCGCCGGCACGAGCACGCCCAGGTAACGCGAAAACGCCACCGCCACCGCCGCAATGGTCCCGGCCTGGATCACCAGGAAGAGCGTCCAGCCGTAAAGAAATCCCCACAGCGGGCCGTAGGCCTCGCGCAGATAAACGTATTGGCCCCCGGCGCGCGGCATCATCGCCGCCAGTTCCCCGTAGCTCAGCGCGGCGCTCAGGGTCAGCAAGCCCGTGACCAGCCAGGCCGCCAGCAGCCACCCAGCCGATCCAACCTGCCGCGCAATGTCCGCCGAGACGATAAAAATCCCCGAACCCACCATCGAGCCGGCCACCAGCATCGTCGAGTCCGCCAGGCCCAGGCCCTGGATGAACGTCTCCTTGGCGGGCGCGGCCTTTGCTTTCACTCGACCACCAGCGCAAACTCCGCCGCTCCCGCCTCGGCCGTCAGGCAGCCGCGCAGGTAGGCCACGATTTGCTCCTCCAGGTTCCGGCAACGGGCTGTCCAGCGGCGCGCCCCGGCCAGCTCCATCACGCACCGGCGCAAGCCCCGGAACCGCAACACCCGCGGCGCCTGCTCCATCTGGTGGCGCAACTCCGCTCGCAGGCGCGGAAAGAAAAACAACTCCCGGCCTTCCCCGGATTCGTGCGCCAGGCGGCACAAATCCGATTCCATCACCTCCGCGGCCGCGGCCGTCCCGGCGGCCGGCGGCGGCGGCGGCTTGAATGCCCGCAGCACCTTCTCCAGCGCCCCCGCAAACTCCCCTACCGTCACCGTCTTGAGGCCCAGGTCCTCCCTGAAATAATGAAAAACCGCGTTCGCCACGTGCCGGACAAACTCCGCGTCATACCACCCCACCGTCTCCCCCATCAACTCCACCGAAATCATCTCCGCCGACAGCGGCACGCTCTCCCCGCTGGCCAATCGGAACAGCAGACAATCCGAGGCGAGTGCGATCATGGCTTGCCCTCCAGTTTCCTGACTTCGTGAACGAAATCGGTCGCCTCCTGGAAACGCCGGTAAACGCTCGCAAAACGGACGTAAGCCACCTCGTCAAGCTGGCGCAAGCCTTGCATTACCTCCTTCCCCACCTCTTCGGCCGGCACCTCCCGCTCGTATCGGTCGGTAACTTCATTGACAATCTTCTCGACCAGGTCCTCGATCACCTTCTGGCTGATCGGCCGTTTCTGGCAGGCCTTCTTGATCCCCAAGAGCAGTTTCTCTTTCGACAATTCCTCGCGCCGTCCGTCCCGCTTGAGCACCACCAGGCCCGCCCGCTCGATCTCTTCATACGTCGTGAAGCGATACCCGCAGGCAATGCACTCCCGCCGTCGGCGGATGGTGGCTCCTTCGCGCGAGCCACGCGAATCCACCACCCGGTCGCCCTGGCAACTGCATTTGGGGCAGCGCATATCAACAATATTAGCCCACCGCTAATAGTAGTGAACTTGAGCGTACCACACTACGCCTTGGGGAGTCAAGCCTAATGTAGCCTCAAAATACCGAGGGCACTCCCTCCTCCAGGAACCTGAGCTTCCGGCTCAGGCCCTGTTCTTCCGCCAGTTGCCGCAGCCACCGCGGCGGTTCGTCCATGTCCTCGAACGACAGCCGGAACGCCCCGTAATGCATCGGCACCAGCCATTGGGCCCGCAGGTCTTTGAACACCCGGATGGCCTCGTCCGGCCCCATGTGGAGCCGGCGAAACGACTCGGGGTGGTAGGTGCCGATCGGCAGCAGCGCAATCTCCGGCGCGCAGCTCTTGCCGATGTCCTTGAAGCCCTCGAAATAGGCGCTGTCGCCCGCGTGGTAAATCCTCCGGCCCTGGTGTTCCAGCACGAACCCCCCGTAGCCGCGATCAAGGTCCCGCAGCACCCGCGCCCCCCAATGCTTGCAGGGAGTCAGCGTCACCGTCCAGTCGCGATGCGAGAAGCGTTCCCACCATTCCAGCTCCACGATGCGCCCAAAGCCCAAATTGTAGGCCAGGTCGCCCATGCCCCAGGGCATGACCGCGACCTTGGGATGCGGCAACCGCCGGAGGGTCGGCTTGTGAAAATGATCAAAGTGCGCGTGCGTCAGCAAGACCAAGTCGATGGGCGGCAGGTCTTTGAGCCGCAGGCCGGACCGTTTGATGCGTTTGAGCAAAAACAGCCAATTGGCAAAATTCGGATCGATGAGCACATTCAGGTCCGTGAATTGGACCAGGAACGACGCATGGCCAATCCAGGTAATCGCCACCTGGCCGAACGTCAGCTTCGGGAAAGCGGGTGGGCGTTGCGTCCCGGTGCGCCGGGTCAGCAACGCCTTCCATACCAGCTCCCGAAAGAACGTGCGCGGGTTGAAGTGCCTCGCCGGAGTGAATTCCTTGAACGTGCGCGGCAGGCGTGGGCGGACCGGCGCCGCCCGGTACGGCTTGGCTCTAGTCATACTTCATTGCCAATCATATTGATACTGCGCCCGGAACAAAATCCAAAATGCGGTTCCGGCGATAAATAAAGATTGAGTGCCAAGGCGCGTGGGATAGTCAAACCTGCGGGCACAAACTGGGGAACATGGAAGCATGAAAAGACGCATACAGGATGAGTTTACCCATCTGCCGATCTCCCGGCAGCGGAAGTATCAGTTGCGGATGCAGCGGGACAGCCGTTGCACCGAGTGTGGCGAGCCGGCGGTGCAAGGGTCGCGGTGTCTAGAGCACCTGGTCAAGGCCCGCGAGCGGCAACGCAAGAAACGCGGCCTCAAACGCCGCTATTACGGCACCCTCAGTTACAAGCTGCAGGCCGTCTGCGCCTGAACCAGCCGCCGGCGTGATGGCACTCCTCGCCCTGCATTAGGTCTAGGTTGTGGCAGTCGTCCTGCTGCTCTTCGGCGCGCCGATTTTTGTCCCTGAGTTCAGCCTCTTCTTGATGGCAAAAGCGGGGTCCCCCGCCCCGGAGACTCGTCCAGACCCTCTGCCGGCAGACCTCGGACTCCATCGCCGCCCTGCTCCACTGGCGGCAGACCGGTGTCCTCCTCAGCCACCTGCGCGGCCCGCCCGGCATCCTGGCCCTGCTGGCGGCGGAAGTGAATGCCGATTTCCGGCTCGCCCTCCGATTCAACCTGCTTGCGGCTCCGGTAGTGGGGCAGGCGTCTCGCCTGCCTGCAATTTCCGGCTCGCCCTGCGACTCAACCTGCTTGTGGCCTCGGTAGTGGGGCAGGCGTCTCGCCTGCGTGCAATTTCCGGCTCGCCCTCCGATTCAACCTGCTTGCGGCTCCGCCCCGCTCCCACCGATTGCTCTTGCGCGGCGCGCAAAAATCTGGCTGTCTTCCCAGCGCAAGCATCAATAATCGAATTTGGACGCACCCCGGTTCGTCCTGCAATAAGCCATGAAGCATTTGACCACTGGAACCGGCCAACGGTTCCCCAACGGGAGACCCAACCTGCGCGCAGAAACCCTTCCACTGACCCGCCGCCGATTTCTAAGCACGGCCCTCCAGGCCGGCGCCATCCTGGCGGCCCCGCAAATCGTTCGCGGCGCCGTCCTGGGCAAGGACGGCGGCGTGGCCCCCAGCGAGCAGATTCTGCTGGGCGGCATTGGCATCGGCGGCCGCGGCTCCTACGACCTGGGCTGTTTTCTGCAGCAGCCGGACGTGCGCTTTGTCGCTGTCTGCGACGTCCGCGCCGAGCGCCGCGAAGCGGTCAAGCGCCGGGCCGACGCCAAGTATGGCAACCAGGATTGCGCCACCTACCGCGACCTGCGCGACCTGCTCGCCCGCGACGACCTCGAGGCGGTGCTCATCGCCACAGGCCCCAACTGGCACGCCACCGCCTCCATCCTGGCCGCCAACGCCGGCAAGGACGTCTATTGCGAAAAACCCTGCACCAAGAACATTGCTCAAAGCCTCGCCCTGGCCGAGACCTTCCGCCGCACCGGGCGCGTCTTCCAGGCGGGCACGCAGCGCCGGAGCCTGCCCAACTTTGCCTTCGCGGTCGATTTGGCCCGGCGCGGCAAACTCGGCAAGCTGCAAACCCTCCACGCCCACCCCGCCGGCCTCACCACGGCCACCAGCGGCTGGGCCGAGGCCCAAACCGAACCGCCGCGGGAAAAGCTCGACTGGGACCTCTACCTCGGTCCGGCGGCCTGGCGTCCCTTCCACAAGCGCTGGACGGATGGCTTCAACTTCGAAAAAGGCGGCGGCCTGGTCGGCGGCGGCTGCCTCGAATGGGGGTCGCACTGCGTGGACCTCTGCCAGTGGGCCAACGATGCCGACCACACGGCGCCGGTGGAGTACGAACCCAAGGGCAAGGAACTCCATGCCCGCTATGCCAATGGCGTCAGGCTGGTTATGCGCGACGACGGCTGGCTCGGCCTGGGCTCCTGCCCCGTCCGCTTCGAGGGCGACACCGGCTGGGTCGAAACCGGCGATGACGGCGACATCGTCTCCAGTTCGCCGGCCCTCCTGGCCGGCAAGGGCGCCAAAGTCTCCGGCTACCCCGCCGACTTCCACGTGCGCGATTTCCTTGATTGCGTCAAATCGCGGGGCCAGACCCGGGCCAACGCCGACGCCGCCTGCTACGCCCATATTGCCTGCCATGCCGCCAACATCGCCTTGTTCCTGGGCCGCAAAGTCCTCTACGACCCCAAAAACAACCAGTTCATCGGCGACGAGGAGGCCAACCGGCTCCGCTCCGAGGCCCTGCGCGAACCCTGGAGGATTTGACGACCCACCCGCCTGAGGATGATTATGATGCTCAAAAATTCGCCTCCCCTGAACCGGCACACCACCTCGGAGCCCGGATGCCTTCATCCGCGAGCCCGTGGCCCCTCTGAACGCGCGGATGAAGGCATCCACGCTCGAAAGGCGACTGGCTGTTTCCGGGCTGCGAGCTGTGGCCTCCTGGCGATGGCCTGCCTCCTCGCCGCCGTCCAGGCGCCGGCTGCCCAGCCCGGCGAGTCCGCTGCGGAAAGCCAACAGAAGTTCATCCGCCTGCTCCAATCCCCAGCCGCGCCCGGCGAAAAGGCGATGGCCTGCAAACGCCTGGCTGTGTGCGGCACGGCGGAAGCCGTGCCGGCGTTGGCGCCCTTGCTGTCCGACCCAGCCCTTGCCTCCTGGGCGCGCATCGCGCTGGAGGCCATTCCCGGTCCTGCCGCCGATGAGGCCCTGCGCCAGGCCATGCCCAAGTTGCAGGGGCGGCTCCTGGTCGGGACCATCAACTCGCTCGGCGTTCGTCGCGACCCAAAGGCCCTCGCCGCCCTGGCGGCCAAGCTGGGGGATGCCGATGCCGAGGTGGCCTCGGCCGCCGCGGTCGCCCTGGGCCGCATTGGCGGCGAGCGCGCCGCCCAGGCCCTGGAACAGTCCCTGGCCAAGGCACCCGAGGCGGTCCGCCCGGCGGTGGCGGAGGGGTGCATTCGCTGTGCCGAGGGCTTTCTCAACCAAGGCAAGGCCGCCGACGCCGCCAGGCTCTACGACACTGTGCGGCAGGCGAAGGTGCCCAGGCAAAAACTGCTCGAGGCCACACGCGGCGCTATTCTCGCCCGGAATGCGGCCGGCCTGCCCTTGCTCCTCGAACAACTGCGCTCGCCGGACAAGGCCCGCTTCAGCATCGGCTTGCGCACGGCCCGCGAGCTGGCTGGACCCGAGGTGACCAGGGCGCTGGCCGATGAGTTGTGGAAGACTGGCCCGGAACGGCAGCCCTACCTGCTCCTGGCCCTGGCGGACCGCGGGGAGACCCAGGCCCTGCCCACAGTCCTCGAGGCGGCCGCGCGCGGCCCGCAAAGGCTCCGCCTGGTGGCCGTGGGTATCCTCGACCGGTATGGAAACTTGTCGAGCGTCCCGGCGCTGCTCCAGACCGCCGCCGCCGGCGATGCACAACTGGCGTCGGCGGCCCTGGCCGCGCTGGCCAGGCTGCCGGGCAACGAGCTGGATGCGGACCTGCTCGCCCGCCTGCCGCAAAGCACGGGGAAAATGCGCCAGGTCCTGATCGAACTCGCCGCCCAGCGGCGAATCGAGGGCGCCCTGCCCGCCATCGTGCCCTGCGCCGAAGATTCGGATGCCGGCATTCGCAGCGCCGCCGTGCGCGCCGTCGGCGCCATCGGCCAGGAGAGGCATCTGGCGGACCTCACCCGGCTACTCGCCAGGACGGAAGCTCCGAAGGAACGCGCCGACATCGAGGCCGCCCTCCTGGCCATCAGCGGCCGCCAGGGAGCAAGCTCCGTCCAGCACCTCCTGCCGCTGGCACAAAACGGCGACCCCGCCCTGCGCGTCATCGCCCTGCACGCCCTGGCCGCCGCCGGCGGCCCGGAGGCCCTGGCCGCCGTTCGAGCCGCCCTCGAGGACCAGGACGAGTCCGTCCAGGACGAGGCGGCGCGCACCTTGTCCACCTGGCCCAACACCTGGCCCGAGGATGACCGCGTGGCCGAACCGTTGCTGGCGCTCGCCCGCTCCGGCAAGAAGACCTCGCACCAGGTGCTGGCCCTGCGCGGTTGCCTGCAGTTCCTCCAGGGCGACAAGAAGCTCCCGAACGCTGAGAAAACCGCCCGGCTCAAAGAACTGCTCCCGCTCATCAAACGGCCCGAGGAGAAACGCCTGGCCATCGCCGTCCTCCATGCCATCCCGAACGCTGAGGCGCTCGACTTGCTCACCAACTTCGCCGCCGAGCCGGCCGTTGCTGAAGACGCCTGCTCCGCCCTCCTCGATGCCGCCGCCAGCAACACGCCGGGCCTCTCCAAGGAGCAGCGCCAAAAAGCCCTCCAGGCCGTGCTCGCCAACTCAAACAACGACGCGACCAGGAAAAAGGCCCAGGAGGCGCTCAACCGGATCAGATGACGCCTGAGACGTTAAAGCCTTGAAGCGTTATGGAAAATGTTGCTCCGCCCGGCCCACCGGCTAGCGATCGGACATTTCTGTCGGCCAAGCCTATTCCTGCGGCAGAACGACTGATTTTCGCATTGGATGTTCCCACCGTCGCAGAGGCAAAAGGTCTCGTAACCTCGCTGGGAGACACCGTTTTGTTCTACAAACTCGGCCTCCAAATCTTTATGGCCGGCGGCTATTACGAATTGATCGAGTGGTTGCTTCAGAACCATAAGCAAGTGCTGGTCGATCTGAAATTCTTCGATGTTCCTGAAACCGTCAGGTCCGCTGTCAACCAGTTGAAGAACCGGGGAGTCAGCTTCGCCACCGTCCACGGAAATGACGGCATTCTGAAAGCGGCGGTGCAGAGCAAAAACGGCGTGAGAATTTTGGCCGTTACTGTCCTCACGAGTCTCGACCAGGGGGACTTGGAGGCCCTTGGCTTCCAATGCCAGGTTGAGGAACTGGTGCTCTCCAGAGCAAGAAGGGCCATTGAGGCCGGCTGTGCCGGCGTAATCTCCTCCGGCCTTGAGGTGCCAAGACTGAGAAGCGAGCTTGGAAGTCACTTTGTCATCGTGACGCCAGGCATAAGGCCCGTCCTCAACAGAGAAGAAAAAGACGACCAGAAACGCACCGCCGATATTGAGCAGGCCTTTCTCAATGGGGCGGACTATATTGTCGTCGGCAGGCCAATCCGGCTGGCGCCCGAGCCGAAGGCAAAAGCCCAGCAATTCCAGCAAAGAATTGCCAGGCTGTTCAGCGCCGCGCCGGCGCTTCCGCCAAGACCTTGATTTCCACCCGGGCCTCGAGCAGCTCGAGCACCTGCGGGATGTCCCAGACCTTGAGCACGTTGAGGTAATCCGGGCCTTCCCGGTGCGAGGCCGGCAGGGCTGCCAGTTCGAGGCGCCGGATGCCCGGTTCGAACAGCGCCGCATAGGCGGCGTTGACCCCCATTTGGCCTTTGGCGCGGACGCAAACCGGCGTTTTCTTGAATTGGGGCAGCGCCTGCAGCGCCTGCGCGGCGCAGCGGATGTCCCACACACGCATGCCGTCCAGCGTTTGGCCCAGCAGCATGTAACGCCGCCGCAGTTGGGCGGCCTTGGCTGGCTGGCTCGGCCACCCACCACGCTCCACTCCCCGCGGAGCGAAGAAAGCCAGCGCCGCTTTTCCGAACTGCATCTCGCGCCGCAGGGCCGCCACGGCCTCGGGGGTCGGGCCGCTCAGCCAAACATGTTTCGCCGGTGAGTTGGTCCAACTCTCCGCGTCGAGCACCGTCAGCACCACCCGTTGCGGCTTCCTGACTTTGGCATCCTGCAGCACAAAAAGATACAGGTCCACATTGGGCTGGCTATCGAAGTCATACGCCCGCATGCGCACCCCGTTTTCGTCCAAGTACGCGCAGCCCTCGGGGTGGACCGAAGCCGGTTCCGCCGGCCAGCCGGCGAAGACTTTCTCGCGCAAGGCCTTGAGCCATTCGGCGCGTTGCTCTTGGCGTTCGGCGGGAGTTGTCGCCGGCAGCCGTTGAGCCAGCGGCACGAAAGTTTCCTGGATGCGGGTGTTCACCTGGTCGGCAGGCAATTGCGAGAAGACTCGCAGTTGGTCGGGGCGGAAGAATTCTTTGGCCGCCATCTCGATGGGCGGGCTTTGGCCTTTGAGGAACCGGTTGAACCAGCGGAAGACCGGCTCTTGCAGGTCCTGCGTGTCGGCGTGCGGACCGTCCGTAATGAGCAGGCCCAGCTTGTTGGTCTCGCCGTAGAGTTGGTAAATGCGCCGGCACTTTTGGTAGAGGCGCACCACCCCGTCCAGCGGAAAGAGGCTGTCCTTGTCCGAATTGCCGATGAGCAGCGGCCGCGGGGCAATCAGGGCCGCCACTTGCGGGAAATCCCACCGGTAAGTATTCACGAAAAACATGCAGTCACAGTGCCCCTCGACCGCCCCGTCCACCACCTGGTTCTGCAGGTCGGTCATGCCAGCGACCGGGGCGGCGACTTTGACGCGCTCATCCAGCGCCGCGACGGTCCAGGTGTAGGAACCTCCGCCTGAGCGCCCGGTCATGCCGATGCGCTCCCGATCCACCTCCGGGCGCGAGCACAGGTAATCCAGCGCGCGCAGGGCGCACCAGGCCTCGACCCCGGCGGGCGTGTAGCCGCGGCTATTCCACCACCATTGGCCTTCCCGGTAAGTGCCCCAATGCGTGCCCAGGATTTCCCCAAGTTGCACCGTGTCAATGAGCAGGCAGACGTAGCCGTTGCGGGCAAACCAGGCGCCGTGGCGCTGGTAGCCGGTTTTGTTTCCGCAACTGATGCCGTTGGTGACCACCCGGCTGTGCCCGCACACATAGAGGATGGCCGGGCCGGGTTTGGCCTGACCTTTGGGCAGATAGAGATTGGCCGTGACGTAGAGTCTGGGCAGCGCCTGGAAGTGCAATTTCTCAACGGTAAATTCCTCCGACTCCACCTTGCCGGTGATCACGGCTTTGAGCTCCGTCCGCTCCGGCATCGGCCAAAGGCCGAGCATCTCCTGCAATTGCCGCCGGTACTCGCCCCGCCGCGCTTTCCAATCCTCCAGCGACTCGATGCCCGCCAGGCACCGCTCGGCCAGGGCGGTGGTTTCCGCGCGGAAATAAGCGGCCTGCTTCTCCTGCGCGCGGCGCGACCAACCCTCCGCCGAAGGGGCCGGCAGCGGGTCCGGGGCGCACAGGGCGCCAAGCGGCAAGAGCGCGCCCAGCAGCAGTGCAAGTGGAAAGTGGCCCGTGATGGCCGGCTTGGCCCATCCCGACGCTGCCACTAATTCCACTCTACCCGCGCGCAGCGCAGCATCCTTCTGCCCCGGAGATGTTCTCTGTTTTGCAAGTGGCTTTTTCATAAAAGTTATTCACAGGGCGGCAGCTTGTGGGAGGCTTGGGTTACGATAAGTAACATATATCTCATGTGATGT
>JBEKRX010000025.1:0-78639 GCA_049518415.1 Verrucomicrobiota bacterium | reverse complement strand
TCCAACACCCACTGCGTGTGGGGAACCAATTGGTCCACCGCCGGCCGCCAGCCCAGCACCGGCTCCTCGTCCGCCGACACCTTGCGCTGCGCCTTCGGCGCGTCGGCGGGCGCCTGCAAGTGCGCCAAGCCCAGTTCACCGACTTCGCATACCTCCTGCGGCTCCTCCAACCCGGCGATTACATACGGCCCGTGATTCAACCACGTTAATTCCTTTAACCCTGCCAACTCCTCGCCCTTGAGCACCTGGCGGGCGTTGTCGAACGCCGAGCGGGTCAGCAGAATCTGGTCCGCCTGGCCCAAGGCCGTCACCCGCGCGCACGTGTCCACCTGGACACCGTAAAGGTCGCGCGGCTTGGCCGTGCCTTCGCGTTCCTCGATCACCACCTCGCCGATGTGAATGCCGATGCGGTCACGAATGGCAGGCACCGTGTCTGGCCCCAGTGCGCGCAGTTTGTTTTGCAGCAGCAGCGCAAAGCGCACCGCGTCCGACGGCTTGACGAACACAATGAAGAACGAATCGCCGGCCGTGCTGATTTCCTCGCCCTCTTTGAATTGCCCCAGGATTTCCCGGACCCGGGCATGGTGGTTTTGGATGAGCGCGACCCCATCGCGATCGCCCAGGGCCTGCTTGATTCTCGTGGACCCGACCATGTCGGTGAACAAGAGCGTCACCAGGCCGGTGCGGTGCCTGCGCCGGAATTCTTCGACGCGGGCGCGCTCTTCCGCTGCGAGCGGCAGGTTCATGGCGTTGGCCAGGGTATCAGAACGCCGGGCCGGGGAAAGCCTAAACCCGCGGCCCTCGAATAACGGGAGCATTTCACTTTCTTGGGTGGTCCCTCCTCGCCTTAATCCTAATCCTAATCCTAATCCTAATCTCCCAATCCTAATCTCCGTCGTGCAACCGCCAACCAGAATTGGCTTTGATTAACCCCACGAGCATCGAAACAATTCCGCGTATTTCGCGGTTCTCTCCGCCTTGAGCACTGTTTCTCGTGGGGGACGGCAAAGCGCGGCTGGATTGAATTTCGTTGGCGGTAATGGAGAAATGAGGCTGCCCGCACGCCCCGCTGTCTTTGCCGCCTGCCAGCGTCACCCGAGCCTCATCTCCCGGCTTCCGGCAAAGGCCAGTTCCTCCGTTGGCTCCATTGGCTCCATTGGCTGCATTGGGATTTTTGTCCGAAATCCGTGCGATTCCACCCCCCTGAAATCAGCTCTCCGGCGTGCCCGGGAACATCGCCTCCGCCCGCGCCATCCGCGGGCCCTCCTCCGTGCAGAGCGCGTAGCGCACGGGCTGTTTGCCCGACGACTCATACAGCGAAACCCCGGCGTGCTGCCCCCTGGTGTTCACTGCGTAATAGACCACATTGAAGTTGGGCCTCCCGCGCCCGTTCAGCAGGCGCTTCTCGACCGTGTTGGCCACCACCCGCTTGAGGGCCGCCAGGGCCGCATCCTTCGGCGTGCTGCCCTGGCGCATCGCCTCGACGACCAGGAAGGAGCCCAGCGAAAACAGATTCGCCTCGCCCCGGCCAGTGGAGCCGGCCGCCCCAACTTCCCCATCGACATACAGCCCCGCGCCCAGGATCGGCGAGTCGCCGACCCGCCCTGGAATCTTCCAGGCCAGCCCGCTGGTCGTGGTCACCCCCGCCACTTCGCCTTTGGCGTTCACGCCATTGCAGTTGATGGTCCCATAGAAGTGCTCCGGGTCCAGCAACCCCTCAGCCACCATGGCCAGCCCCGCTCGGCGCCAGGCCTCCGTGCGCTCCTTGGGCTTGAGATAATGCTCCGGATCGGTCCGGCGCTTCCACTCCAGCCAGAGCTTCCGTGACTTGTCCGTATTCAGGTCCGCTTCGATGCTAAAGCCCAGATTGCGCGCAAACCGCTGCGCGTCCTGGCCCACCAGCAGATGGTGGTCGGTCTCTTCCATAACCTTCTGCGCTACCAGCGAGGGCGTCCGCACCCCCTCGAGACACGCGACCGCGCCGGCCCGCTTCGACGGCCCGTGCATCACCGAGGCATCGAGTTGCACCACCCCCTCCGCGTTGGGCAGGCCGCCATAGCCGACACTGCTATCCTCCGGGTCCAGCTCGACAATGTTCACCCCGGCGATCACCGCCGCGAGCACGTCCGCGCCCGCGGTGATCATTTTGAAGGCCTTGGCCACACACGTAAGTCCCGCCGCGTCTTTGGAGAGATTGCCGTTCGCCGAGGCCACCACCAGCGGCCTGACGCGCTGGTTGGTCAACACCTGCGGCGGCCGGGCCAGGCCCAGCAGCGCCGGGCTGGCCAGCGCGCCGATCCCGGCCGCAGCCACAAAGTCCCGACGGTTAATCTGTTTGCGCATGTTCGTCTTTCTTGGGCGGCCGGAGCAGAAACATCCTGGCCCGCGCTTCCGGGATTCGAGTTCGGGGAGTCGGCTGCAAGAGCCGCGTCGCTTCCGGTTTCCCCGCTCGCTTCCGGGATTTTGGGTTTGGTCTAATGTCAGATCCTCAGCAATTCGAGCCCGAGGATGTCCGTGCACCCCGCTTTGAGGGCGGCGATGAGCGCGGCGTCCGGTTCGGCGTCGAGCTGGATGCGGCAACTGGCGGCGGCGGCGCCTTCAAAAATGACGTTTTGCACTTCCTCGATATTGATGCCGCCGCGGCGAATCTGGTCCATGACGAAGGCGAGCACCCCGACGCGGTCGTAGTGGCGGACCACGAGTTGCCACCTGGCCGGGGTGCGCGTGGCGAGGTTCACGCAATTGAGGACCAGACCGGTCTTGAGGAACGTCTCGATAATGCGCAGGGCTTCCTGGGCGATGGCGGCCTGGGCTTGCTCGGTCGAGGCGCCGATGTGGTGCGTGCCGTAGAGATTGGGCAGCCCCAGGATCGGGTCGCTGAAATCAGCGGTGGCCTCGCCGGGCTCCGGGTCGAAGACGTCCAGCCCGGCGCGGAGCCTGCCGGCCTGGAGGGCGGCGCTCAAGGCGGCCTGGTCGAGAATTTCGCCCCGGGCGGTGTTGATGAGGATGGCGTTGGGTTTCAGGAGCGCCAGGCGCGGGGCATTGACGAATTTGCGCGTCTGGGGTTTGAGCGCCAGGTGCAGGGTCAAGATGTCGGCCCGCCGGAAAACGTCATCCACCGCCTCGCAACGTTCGACGCCGAGGGCCTGTGCCTGGTTGGGCGTGAGCGAGCGCGACCAGGCCAGCGTGTGCAACCCGAAGGCGTGAGCCCGGCTGATGACCTCGCGCCCGACCTGGCCGACCCCGATGACCCCGAGGGTTTTGCCGAAGAGGCCGTCGGCTTTGGAGAATTCCTTTTTGTTCCACTGATGGGCGCGCAGAGCGGCGACGTTGTCGGGGATGCGGCGGTCCAGGGCGAGCAGCAGGGCGAAAACCAGTTCGGCGACGGCAATCGAGTTTTTGCCCGGACAATTGCTGACGAAGACGCCGCGGGCGCTGGCAGACTTGACGTCGATCGTGTTCACGCCCGCGCCGGCCCGCAGGACCAGGGCCAGTTGGTCCCCGGCCCGGAGGGTGTCGGTCGTGACCTGTTTGCCGCGCACGAGCAGAATCTTGTACGGGGCGATGAGGTCAGGCAGTTCCTCGGCTTTGACGCTTGGGTTATAGGTCACTTCGCAGCCGAGCCGGGCGAGGGTTTCGAGGTGGGTTTCCGGGAACTTGTCGGCGACGAGGGTCTTCATTTGGGTTCACATTGCTGAGGAAAAGTGGACCGTCGCGGCCCGCAACGCAAGCGTCCAGGCCTAACCGCAAGCGGGGCTTCAGGGGCGCTGCCCCAGGAGGTGGCCGTATTCCTGAACGGCGACCGGCTCGCCGAAGCGTTGCACGTAGTCGGCATCGATCCAGGCTGCAAACGTGGTCACGTGGCGGAGTCCGAGTCGCGCGTAGGTCTGGGCATCGGCGGCGAGCACGTCCGGGCGCCAAGGGAGCTTGAGGGCTGGGCGCCGCCACTGGGAGAAGCGGGAAACGTCCAGCCAATATTCCAGGGCCTGGGCGGTCGCGGCGGGGAACACCCGCAGGTTTTCCTGGAGCCGCTGCAAGGCGTCCTTGGCCTCGGCGCCCGTTTGCTGCGCATAGGGGACATCATAACGGCGGGCAATAGGCGCGAATTCGAGGAATACTCCCGGCGCCGGCTGCACGCGCGTGGGCGCCGCCAGGGTGTTGGCATAAGCCAGATGCGCGAGTTGAGCGGCCGGGTCGAGCGTGCGCAGTTCGCGCACCAGGCGGTTCTCCAACAGCAAGGCCTGATCCGAGTCGGAGAACTCGCGGCAGCGCGGGCAGCGGCACCAGGGCTGGGCGTCATCGCCCCAAAAGAAGTAACGGCTGGTCGTCGGGGGCAGTTGACGGGCCAGGCGCAGCGCGTTGGTGGCGACGGTTGCCAGTGCGCGGTCCGAATGCACGCAGAGATTCGCATCGGGCGTGCGCGTGCCCTGTGCGTTCATGCGGAACCAGGCCGGCTGGGCCGGGAACAAGGCGCGCGGCAGCAGTTCCCGCATGGCATGAAGTTCATATTCCACGTGCAGACCGAGGCGGGCGCACGCTGCCAGAAATTCGCCGCCAGATGGTGAGTTGATGAATTCAGCCACGACAGCAGGCGAGGTGCCGTGGTGCAGGGCGATGGTCGTGAGCCCGGCCCTGGCGGCGCGCTCCGGCCAGTCGGCCAATGACAAATCCCCCGGCACGAGCACCACGCCGCGCGTGAGGAAGGCGCCTTGCGGGGTGCGGGCCAATCCCGGCAGGCGCCAGGCTGCGAAAGCGGAGGGGACATGAAAATCAGGCCTCGGCGTGTCGGGTTTGACCCAGCTCAGCCAGTTGTCGTCCGCGTCTCCCAGCGCGCCGGGGCGGAAGTCAGCGCGGAAAAGGCCCACCCGCAAGGTCGAGCCCGGCGAGACAGGACCGCCCATCATATCGGCGAGCGTCCGGAGGGGAATCGAGGCCTCGACCGTGTAGCCGCCGGGATGAATTCTCCCGGCCGCGCGCAGGCCAGCGCAGTTCCAGGCGCTGTCAAATCTTCGATAATAGCTCGCCGCATAATCATGCACCCGGCCCAGGGCATCGAATTCCAGGCAGAAGTAACGTGCCAGCGCGGCATCGCGGGCAAAGAAGATTTCCACTCGATCCTCCTGGTCGAGCGTGGACTCTCCGGCCCAGTCCTTCGCCACGACGACCTCGGGGTCGCTCACCGCGAAAGCGAAGTAAAGCCGCTCGGCATCCGCGACCGCCCGGAACTCGGTGGCCGGCGCAGCGCGCGGGGACCAGGGGCAAGAGAAAGCTCGCAAGCTTTCGGCCTGGTTCCAGGCCGGCTCCGTCAGTTGGCCATCCACCTGAATGGCCAGGGATTGGCCAGCGGGGGCAACTGCGTTCGTAGCCGCAGGAATCACGGGCGGGGTCTCCTGCCGCTCAGCGCCGGCGGCCAGCGGGCAACTCCCAACGGCGCAGACGATGCTGACGAGCGTCTTCGGCAAAAGCAGCCGCGCCAGCCACCCTGCGAGCCAGGCGGTGGGCGATGAAGACTTCATGGGTCTTGCCGGTGGCAACTTCGAGCTGGCGCGCTGCCGTTGCTGGCCGTGTGCGCCGGAAATGCAATTGCCCGCCAGCACCCGGGCAATCTGCGGGGCCATTGAGTTCAAGGCAAGCGGTTTCCGGAGCCCTGAGTGGGCCGTTTGGAGACTTGACAGGGGGACCAGGCCGCGCAAACCTGCCGGGGCTATGGAAACCAAACTCACCGCCGTCCAAATCGAGAAGCCTGAACCCATCAACTTCATCCTCGGCCAGACGCATTTTATCAAGTCGGTGGAGGATATCCATGAAGCGCTGGTTAACGCGGTGCCTGGCATCAAGTTCGGGCTGGCCTTTTGCGAATCGTCCGGCAAATGCCTGGTGCGCTGGAGCGGAACCGACCCGGCCATGATTGAGTTGGCGAAGCGGAACGCCTTGGCCATTGGCGCCGGGCACAGCTTTATCGTCTTCCTGGCGGAAGGTTTTTATCCCGTCAATGTGCTTAATGCGCTCAAGCTGGTGCCCGAGGTCTGCCGGATTTTCTGCGCCACGGCCAATCCGGCCCAGGTGCTCCTGGCCGAGACCAGCCAGGGCCGCGGCCTTGTGGGCGTGGTGGACGGTCTTCCGCCAAAAGGGGTTGAAGGCGAGAGCGACATCGAATGGCGAAAGAAGTTCCTGCGCCAGATTGGCTATAAACTATAAGCGCGCCTCGCGCGTGTGCGACCCGAAACCTTTATGCCCGGCGAACCTTTAATCACCAGCAAGCTCGGCGGCGTGATCAAGCTGCCCGAGGCACGCCAGGACGGCCAGGCATCACTTGAGTCCGCCTTGCGGCGGCGGAGGTCGGTGCGGGAGTTCAGGGACCAGGCGTTAACGGTGGCGGAAGTCTCCCAACTCCTTTGGGCCACGCAGGGAATTACGGACCCGGCGGGCAAGCGCACGGCGCCGTCGGCCGGCGCGCTTTATCCGCTGGAGGTTTACCTGGTGGCGGGCAAGGTGGAGGAGCTGCCCGCCGGCGTCTATAGCTATCGGCCAGGAGGGCATGACCTGAACCGCCTGGTCGAAGGAGACAGGCGGGGCAAACTGGCGGCCGCCGCGTTGGCGCAGGACTGGGTGGCGGAGGCGCCGGCAACTATTGTCATCGCCGCAGTGTATGAGCGGGCGGCCAGGAAGTACCGGCAACGGGCCGAGCGCTACGTACACCTGGAGGCGGGCCACGCGGCTGAGAATCTGCACCTGCAAGCCACGGCGCTGGCGCTGGGCGCAGTCGTTGTCGGCGCGTTCGATGATGCCGAGGTGAAACGGGTGCTTGGCCTTGCCCAGAACCAAGAGCCGCTCTGCCTTATGCCCGTGGGCAAGCCCCGCCCATGGTTTCGGCCTTTGGCTTTGAAATCGCGCCCCGGCCTGGCCGGTGCGATTGGCGGTTGGGCGCGATCCATTCTCCGGCCGGGCGGTTGAGCGCTCGCCCGAGGCCGGGAAAGGCGGGAAAAACGGCGCTTCAGCGCCCTAGCCAGCGTGGCAGGAAGGTCGTTAGCGGCGGCAAATAGGTGATCAGCAGCACGCCGAACAGCAGCACGGCTTGCATCGGCAGGACGGCCCGGGAGACCTGGAGCACGGGTTTGCCGAAGCGATAGGAGGACAGAAAGATGTTGAGGCCGGCGGTCGGTGTCAAAAGCCCGAGTTCCATGTTGGCCAGAAAAATGATGCCCAGGTGGACCGGGTCGATGCCGTAGGCCAAGGCCAGCGGCACGATGAGCGGCACCACCACCACAATGGCCGAGTACATGTCCATCACGCAGCCCACGGCCAGCAGGCACAGGTTCAGCGCGATCAGGAACAGATACTTGGACCTGATGGCGCCGGTGACCCATTCGGCGGCGCGGGTCGGGATTTGCGCGTCCACCAGATAGTTGGTAAACCCCAGCGCCACGCCCAGAATGAGCAGCACCCCGCCGACCAAAAGCCCGCATTCGGCCATCACCCGCGGAATCTCGCGTGCCCGCTTGAAATCGCGATAAATAAAGGTCTCGACCACGAAGGCATAAAAGGCCGTGACCGCCGCCGCCTCGACCGGCGTGGCGAACCCGCCGAACAACGCGACCAGGGCGACGAGCGGCAGCAGCAATTCCCATTTGGCGGCCCAGAGCGCGTGGCCCGCCTCCCGCCGGTCAGCGGGCGGCCGGCTGGCCGTTTCTTTTGGCCCCAGCCAGACGCCCAGCCCGGCGGCGAGCGCGGCCAGCAGCAGCCCCGGCCCCAGGCTGCCGAGGAACATCCTTTCGATGTTCACCCCGCTGCCCTTGACGTTGGTGCTGGCGACAATGGCAAAGAGAATCAACGGGAGCGACGGCGGAAACAACAGTCCCAGACCGCCCGAGCCCGTGACCAATCCCAAGCTGGAACGCTCCGAATAGCCGGCGCCCATCAGCACCGGCATGAGCAACCCGCCCAACGCCAGAATGGTTACGCCCGAGGCGCCGGTAAACGAAGTGAAAAAGGCGCACGCCACGACCGTGACAATCGCGGGCCCGCCGCGGAATCGGCTCAACAAGGCTTGAAAGACCCGGATCAGCCGTCGCGAGGCGCCGCCTTCCGCCAGAAAATACCCGGCCAAGGTGAACAGCGGGACGGTCGGCAGTGTGGGATTGGTGACCATCGAATAATGAGTCAGTGAAATAGAGGCGATGGGCAGGTCATGCGCCCAGAAGAGAATCAGGGCCGCACCGCCCAGGATGACAAAGATAGGGGTGCCCAGCACCACGGCCGCCAGCAGGATGAGCAGCGCCGGCTGCATCAGCCTGGCTGGCGCCAGCAGTGGCTGAGCCCCCAGCCAGACCATGCCCCCGGCCAGCAGCAAGGCGACCAACCGCCCGCCCCAGCTTTCCGCGACTTTCCAGAGCAGGCGCAGGGCGATCACCAGGAAACCGGCCGGCATGATTAACTGGACCGTCCAGAGGGGTATTCCGTAAGCCAGCACCCCGCCGGTCTCCTTCTCCGATTGCACCAGTTGCCACGCCGCCAGGCCCAGAAAAACGCTGATGCCGGCCGCAAAAGCACCGCTGAAAACACGGGCGAAAGTCCGCCACCGCCCCTTGAGAAACTGCGTCAAGGTGGAGAGCACCAGCAGGCGGTTGTCACGGGCGGCCAACATACCGCCCAGCAGTCCAATCCACAGCGTCAGATGTTGCTGAAAGGCGGTGGTCCCGCTCAAGCCGATATGGAACAACTTGCGCAGGAGGATTTCCACCAGCGGCAAGAGCACCAGGGCGCCCAAGGCCAGTGAGACCAAGAGCTCTTCCCCCTCCCGCAGCCAACGACGCCGGCCTGCGTGTGCCAGGGCGACCTGGCCCTGGCCGGGGGCGGCGGGAGGGTTTTCGCCGCTCATGTCTTCTGCCCTTCCCGCCCGGAGCGGTAGGCCTTCAACTGGTTGACCACCTCGTCGAAGATGTCGGCCGGGACAATCGGCCCGCGGATTCTGGGATAAGTGGCTTCCACTTCCCGTCGCCATTCGGCCTCCACTTCCGCCGAGAGCGGGTGAACCTTGAGGCCGCGTTTGCGCATGGCCTCGACTGATTCCACGCCCTCGCGTCGGCCGTCGGCCTTGATGAGCTTGCCGGCCTCGAGGGCCGTTTTGCGCAGGACCGCCTGGCCCTCCGGGGGGATGGTGTCCCAAGATTTCTTGGTAATGACCAGCGCGCCAACCAGGGGCACCCAGGGCAGGTCCAGCATGTTGGGGGCCGCCGCATCGACCTGGCCGGCCAGGGCATAGGTCGGCGGCAGCGGGATGGCATTGATCAAACCGGTCTGCAGGCTGGACAGGATGTCCACCGTTTCCAAGGGGACCGGACTGCAGCCGACCGACCGGTAAATGTCCACTTCGGCAGCCCTGCCTGCCCAGACGAAGAGTTTGGTCTTCTTCAAATCGTCTGGCCGGATGACGGGGTGTTTGGAAAAGAACCGCACCCAGCCGGTGTCGCTCCAAAAGAGGGCCACAAAGCCCTTCTCCGCCAGGCGCTTGTCCAGCATCGGCTGCAGCTTCTCGCCCAGGTAATCCACTTCCTCCAGGGTGCGAAACATCATCGGCAGCATTTGCAGTCCGGTCACGGCCGGCTCGATTTCACCCAGCCCCACCGCCGTAAGCATCCCGGCCTGCAGTTGGCCCAACTTCATGCGCCGGACCATGTCGAACTCGCCGCCCATCGTGCCATCGGGATAAATGGTGAGGGCGACACCGCCGCCTGGCGCGCCGCGCCACTGCTCACCCATGGCCTGAATGTGCTTGTAGTAAGAGGAGCCTCTGGGGGCCAGCGTCCCCAGGCGCACCTTCACTGGTCCGCCGGCCGCGCGAGCTTCGCCCAGGCACCCGCAGGCGCCCAGACCGGCGGCCAGCGCGGCGGTCATAAACTGTCTTCGTGTCAGGGGCAAATTCAGGCGGGGCGGCGGCCAGTGCTGCGAATTGCTCTTGGGCGGGGAGTTGCCCGTGCGGGGACTTTCCATGGGTAAACCTCACTCTTTCTCGATCAAAAACAGTTCTGCTTTCTGCGACAAAAGCCAGCGGGCGCGGCGCTGCATGACCAGGTTGAGCAGCCGCCGCTCAGGGTTCGCCTCCGGATCGATAGCCAGCACCCGGCCCAGGAGCGACTCAAATTCCTTCACGTCTTGCGTTTTTACCGCCACGGCCTCCGCCAAAGCTACCAGCGGCCCGGCGTCTTTGCCTGCCGAAAGCGCCAGGGCCCGCTCGAAATGTCTGCGGGCACGCGCCGCCGGCTCGCCAGTGGCGCCCTGGCGGCTCATTTCATAGGAGATGAGGAAGGTGTGAATGGCGCCGCCCCCATAGCCTTCGTCCAGTTCCAGGGCTCGGTCCATCAAGGCCTCCATCGCGGGAATCTGCGCGACGAGTTCCGGCTGGTCTTTGGCCAGAGAGATGGCCGCCCCCCAGGCGGCGCCGGTCCAATACAAGAGCGGCACATCGGCCCTGGTGGCGGCGCGCGCGGCGGCCTTGGGATGGGCCAGCAAGGCGTTGGTAAAGCCGGCGTGCCTGGCCTCCAGGCCGCGCAGGCCGTAATGCTGGGCGCGCAGGTAAAGGCGGCGCGCTCGCGTCCGCAACGCCTCCGCGCGCGCCAGGTCGCTCGCCTCCAGTTCATCGGCCTCCTGTTGCACAAAAGCAAAGGCATACTGCGTAAAACCGCTGGCGGCGGCCGACAACAGCCCCTGGTGCTGCGGGCTTTCGCTCAGCAGACTCTCCAACAGCTTGAGACTGAACGGGGCCGCCGCCTTGACCAACTCCGGGTCGTCATCGCTGGCGTAAGTCGCGCCGCTGCGGCTCAGGGCGTCCGCCACCTGGTTAAGGGCATAGCGCCGCACCGAGCAACCGCTGTCGGCAGCCCCCGCCAGCAAGAGCAGGCACAGGCCCGCCGCCCGAAACCGGAAAGCTCGGCCCGCCACACTAAGTTGCCTGCCAGTGTTCAAGCGCTTCGTCCGGCGAGTGTGGCTGATTCAGCAACTGACAGGAAGTTGTTTTTTTGACGCTGCGCGGGTCAGGAGGAACTGGCTTTCGTTCCAGGTCGTTTCTTATCATCTTCGCCGCCCTTATGCAGCCCGCCCGCCCCAGGTCAAGCCGAACGTGGCGGCAAACTCCGGGCAGGGGCTGATGGCCCGGATGAGGGCATCGGCGCTTCTACCCGGCCCAGAATCGCTGGACAGTTTCGCCAATCTGGCCGGTGCTCCGGACGCGCGCGGGGCGCCACCAGTTGGGGAATAGACGGCGATAGCGCGGCTCGGCGAACCGGGTGTCGATCAGCAGGACCACGCCGCGCTCCGTTTCGGCACGGATGACCCGGCCAATGGCCTGTAGGACGCGGTTCATCCCGGGGTAGGTATAGGCGTAGTCGAATCCCGTCCCAGTCTTTTCCTGGAAGTAGTCGCGGATCAGGTCGCGTTCGAGGCAAAGCTGCGGCAGCCCCACCCCAACGATGAGCGCGCCAATCAACCGCTCCCCCACCAGGTCGATGCCTTCGCCGAAGACGCCGCCCAACACGGCAAATCCGACCAACGTCTCGCCGTGCTCGGCCGCGAAGGCGGCCAGGAAGGCCTCCCGCTCGGCTTCGCTCATGCCGGGACGCTGCGCCAGGAGCCGAACCGCCGGGTGCAGCGCCCGAAACTGGGCCTGGACGGCGCCCAGATACTGGTAGGAAGGGAAATAGGCCAGGTAGTTCCCCCGCCGCTGGGCCGTCACCGCACCGATCGCCCGCGCCACGTCCGACAGCGTCTGGGCCCGGACCTTGAACTGGGTGCGGATGCGGTCCTGCACCAACACGGCGAGGTTTTCCGGCGGAAAAGGCGAGGCCAACTGCAAGACGGGGTCCCCGGGCTCGCCGCCCAGCAGTTCGCGGTAGTAGGCCAGCGGCGTCAGCGTGGCGGAAAAGAAAAGGGCCGCTTTGCCCCGGGCCAGCGCCTGCCGGAGCAGGCAGGAAGGGTCCAGGCAAAACAACCGGACGCGCGCATTGGCGCCCGGCTCGCCGAGCGTCATGTAGTGCTGGTCATAAAGCCCGGCGGTGCGTTGGAACGAATGCAGGCGAAAATAAAGCTCGAGCAGGGGCTGGCGGAATTCGGCCGGCTGATTCTGCGCCAGCCAGGTCTCGGCTTCCTTGAGCGCGGTCTCGAGCAACGGCAACAGGCCGGCGGGAAGCTCCCGGCTCGCAGCGGCAGGCTGCCAGCGTGCCAGCGAGGCGGCATCCTTGCCGCCAGGCCCGCTGGGATCGGGGGCAGGGATGCGCGCCTCGGCACCGCCCGTGCCGGCTTCGGGGGCAAGACGCCCTGCCGGCAGGCGAGACGCCTGCCCCACTACCGCGGGGGCGGGCGGCGCCCCGGCCCCGCTATGCTCCCAAGCCCTGGCCGCACCCGCGGCCACGGCCCCGGATGGAAACAAGCCCAGGTCGAGGTTCGGCTCGTCATCCTCGGCGCGTTGGGAGGCGGGCGCGGCCGGCCCGCCGAGCTTGCGCAGGGCGGAACTCAGCCGGCCCAAGGCCCTGGCGCAACGCGGCAGCCTTGCCTGAATCGCCCGGCGGACCTCGCGTATCTCCTGCGCGCCGAGGTCGGCCGAGAACATTTCGCGGGCGCGGTCCACCAGGTTATGGGCCTCATCGACCAGGAAGGCGTAATCGCCCGGCTCTTCGCCGAAGTGTCGGCGCAGATAGACTTTGGGATCGAAGACGTAATTGTAATCGCAGATGACCGCGTCGACCCAGGCGGAGAGGTCGAGCGAGAGCTCGAAAGGGCAGACCTGGTGTTCGCGGCTCACCGTCTCGAGGACTGGGCGAGTGATCGCGTCGCGCGCGAGGGCGGCGCGCATGGCGGGCTTGTGGCGGTCGTAGTAGCCGCGGGCCAACGGGCAGGTCGCCGGGTCGCAGGGCTGGCCGGCCTGGAGGCAGAGCTTTTCTTTGGCCGTGAGGGTCAGGGTGCGCAGGCGCGCGCCGGCCTGGCGGAGGTCGCTGAAGGCCTTCTCCGCGACCGCCCGTCCCACCGTCCGCGCGGTCAGATAGAAGATGCGTTCGAGCTTGCCCTGGCCAAGTGCTTTGACGGCGGGGAAGAGCACCGAGATGGTCTTGCCGATGCCGGTGGGGGCTTCCAGGAACAAGCGCCCGCCGCGCGCGAGCACCCGGTAAGCGGCCACCGCCAGTTTCCGCTGGCCCGGCCGGTAGCGAGGGAAGGGAAACGGGAGTGTTTGAATGGACTGGTCGCGCTGCCGGCACCAGTGCCGGCGCGCCCGCACCCAGTCGAGGTAAATCGCCGTCGCTTCCGCGAAGAAGGCCGCCAATTCACCCCGGGTGAAAGGGTTGCGAAACTCGGTGGCCGCCCCGGTCTCCAGGTCCAGGTAGGTGAGTTGGAGGGTGAGCTTTTCCAGGCCGTGGGCGGAGGCGTACATGAAGCCGTAGCACCGGGCCTGCGCCCAGTGCAGCGGGTCGGGCGCGCCGTTCCACCGCCCCTGGACCGTCTTGATCTCCTCCAGCAGCACCTCCTCCGCCGTGGCCAGCAGACCGTCGATGCGCCCCTGGACCCGCAAGACGAACTCCTCGGTTTCCAGGTCATGGGCAAGCCGCACCTCTTTCTGGTAGCCGGCCGGGCGCGCACGCTGCACCCGCTGATGGCCGCGAATGCCGGCCAAAGCCCGGCTCGGGCCCACGAAATCGCGCTCGCCGCCCAGGTCGCCCCGCCGGAGGGCGAACTCGACCAACGCCCGCACCTGGACCGCGATAAGAGGTTTTGCCGCCGCTGCCACAGGCCAACTTTCCGATGGCGGCAACTTGCAGGCAACTGAATTTTCCGGCCTGGAGCAGGCCAAGGCGGGGGCCTCACGGTTTTTTCCGTGAGCGGCGGATGCGGTGGTTCTGTTTCAGGGTTCACCCCGGGCCGTGGATGAGTTTCTAATTCCAACGCGAATTGGAATAAATCGGAGCTGCGCCCCTCGGCACATTCCTGGCCCCGCTGAGTTGACTGCCCCCGTTGCCGCTGGTAATATCCAACTTGTGACGCCTCAAGCACACATGGCCGTGGTTTCATAACCTCGATCAACGGACTACCAATATGAAGACTACTCACCTCAGTCGCCGCCAGTTCCTCGAACGCACCGCCGTCGCCGTCGGCGGACTGTGGCTGGCCTCCGGCAGCTCGCTGGCTCGTCAGGCGGCGAAGCGCACGGCAGTGGACCAGGTTACCCTGGGCCAGACCGGCCTCAAACTGAGCCGCCTGGGGTGCGGCACGGGCACCAACAGCGGCAACGTGCAATACGGCCTGGGCCGGGAGGCCTTCAACAAGCTCATCCGCTACGCCTACGACCAAGGCATCACTTACTTCGACTGCGCGCAGAGCTACCGCACCTTCGAGTGGCTCGGCGGGGCCATCAAAGGGCTGCCGCGCGAAAAGCTCTTCCTCCAGTCCAAAGTCCCCGGCCAACCCGGCAACGTGCTCGAGGCCATCGATCATCACCGCAAGGTCTTCGACACCGATTATATAGACAGCCTGCTCATCCATTGCATGGTCAAAGACGCCTGGACGGATGAGTACAAGCGCATCATGGACGGCTTTGAAGAGGCCAAGGAGAAAAAGTGGATTCGGGCCAAGGGCGTTTCCTGCCACAGCCTGCCCGCCCTGCGCACGGCCGCCGCCTCGCCCTGGGCCGAAGTGCACCTGGTGCGGGTAAATCCCCAAACCAGTCACATCGATGGCCTGGAAGAAACCTGGGACCGGTCCGGCCACGACTTGTCACCGGTGTTGGCGGAGCTCAAGACCATGCGGGCCAAGGGGCGCGGCATCATCGGCATGAAGATCGTCGGCAACGGCGACTTCACCGACCCGGCGGACCGGGAGAAATCCATCCGCTTCGCCATGTCCCGCCCGGAACTGGATGCCATTGTGATCGGCTTCAAGAGCGCCGCCGAAATCGACGAAGCCATCCAGCGCGTGAACCGGGCGCTGGCGGAGGCCTGAGCCGGCCACGACCGCGCACGACCCGGCGTTTCAACGCAACAACGAAGCGTTGTGCTGAGCTGTGCCGTTCCTTTTGAACCGCGGCCCGGCCAGTTTTTTGGCAAAAATGGCCAATGTGGCCAATGCAGCCAATGTAGCCAATGCAGCGTTGCGCCAGGTTGCGGTCCCGCCGCGGGGGGACGCCGCCGTGCTTGTCTGGCGTGCTTTACTTGCTACTAATTCTCTTGCTTTGGAGGCATCGGGAAAGGTGGTCTGGACAGCGACGGCAAGGCCAGAAAAGGCTTTCAAGATAGTTGAGGGACCGCGGCGGCCGTCCCTCACGAACCGTGAGGGGAATCGCCCCGCTTTCCCTCGACTACGCCGGCGGCGCTCATAACCACGCTGAAGCCGTGGAGCTTTGCCTGCGAGATGATCAAGCGGTCAGACGGGTCTGCATTCGAGGAGGAGGTCCATGGGCCCTTACCCGGAAGGATTCAGTTGAACCGCTAATCTGCGCTAATAAACGCTAATAAAGACGGGCTTGAGGCAGGAGTCTGGCACTTCCAGGCTTGTGCACCGCCCGATGAGCGGAACCTTCCGGTCAGGACATCGATCACGCGCCGCTTCTTAGCCTCGACTAGCGTCTATTAGCGGTTTCTCCTTCGAATCGTTACGGCTTAGACGCAAGGGGGAAACTCCTCGCTCGGAGTGTTGAAGTCCGGCGCGGGTTGGATGGCGCCCGGATGCAGGGGCGAAATGCGGCGGTTCACAGCTTTGGCTCTGTTCACGGTGCGCGGCGGCCGGGCAGATGCTCTGGCGCAGCCAGTGCTCCAGGGGCTGTTTCACCGCTTGCGCCGCCTTCGCTACCAGGCGGGCCGCCTCGTCATCCAACTCGATCGTCAGCGTGCTCATGCAATCAAGGCTACCCCGCCGCAACCGGGTTTTCAAAACCGTTCTTTCGAGCCGGCTGCAAGAGCGGCCGGGAACAATAAATCTCGGCCAAGGAGTAATCGTCTTGCTCGGGAAGCCTCAAAGACCTGGCCTCTGCAACGCGCCGGGCCTGTTCGCGGCGAAGGCGAGCAAATTCCGGATACGCCAGGAGCCGGCCCAGGCGCGTTATCGCCGGGCCCAGTTTGTCAATCTTGCAGTTCAGAGTTGAATATCCTGGCACCATCTGCCGCGTCATGAGTTGGGGGAGCGGAAAGAAGACATCCGTCTGGATGATGAGGCGGAATGGCAGGGGCTGCGGCGGGAGAGCGCACAGGCCAAGGTGGGGCGGATGATCCGGGAGGAGTTGAAGCGCCTGGGGCGGAAGGAATCCGAATTCGAAGGGCGAGCCAGCACGGAGCCGGCGAAGCTGGCCCTGGCGGCGCGGCTGCGGGGCGAGACCACTTTGACCATCGGGCAGATAGCGCAAGGGCTGCACGTGGGAAGTTGGAAAAGCCTCAGCAACAAGCTTTACCTGCGCAGCAGAGCTAAGGAGTCCCGAAAACGATGAAAAGTTATGGCTTGACCGCTTTTCGATATAACCTTTTTGAGGTTTTCACCCCCAAAGACCCCATCTCCCGACATCGAGGACGCTTCCCCATAGGCTGGATAACCTTCCGACACCCCAAATCCAGCAAATCGGCAGGCTTACCGTCCGAAACGTCACCACCGCTGGCGGCAGGCCATCCAGCCGTCGCTCCTGAACGAACTGGCTTGTGTTTTCGGGTGCTGGAGAGCGATGGCGTGCCAGAACACAATGGCGGTCTGAGTCACCCTTCAGCACTTTTTCGGAGCGTGGCAACATGGAACGTGCACGGATAATCCTTGACGAGAATCCGCACGTTTGCTTCAATAGGGTATGGCAGCACAGAGGCTTAGAGGGTCGGAGCGACCTTTGCGGCACGCCTAAAACCATGCAGCCACGAAAGGTTTTCGGCGTTCCGTCGTTGGCAGGCGCTTGATTTTGCGGAAACGTCTTTATGATTTTTCAAATCATTTGCGTATTGCTGTGGGTTCTCTCCGGTATCAAGGTTTTGGAGCTGGTTGCATCCGTCTGGTGGGCTTTGAACAAGGGCAGAGACTACCGTATTAAGCTTTTGAAACTGGTCGAGGCCGGCAAACAGGACCGAAGTCTGGACATGGAAAAAGTTCACGGATTGGACCTGGCACTAAAGCTTCCCCACCCGGCGTTTTGGATGCTAGCGAGGCACTTGAAAGCCAAGACTGGCCTCGACCCCTGCAGTAGGGTCAGTTTGATTGTGATAAGCTTCCTCGGGAAATGGATTTGCAGACAGCCTATGCTGCTGGTCGCGATTTCGGCTTTGCAGTTATTCGGACCAAGAGAGCTTTCCATCATCCGGGTGAATCTCTTCTTTATCGTCTCACTGGTCTCGCTCGAATTGGCGGGCCTCTTTGCCGCGCGTGTGGTCATGGGGTTCGCGGACAATTTCCGATGGGATTTTGATATTGACCCCATTAGATACCACCTGCGGAAAAAGTACCAATGGTCCAGAGCAGATTTCGTTACTCGTTTTGTAGGCGGCATTGGGATTTTTGTGGCCAGTTCGGTTCTCGGATTCGCTGCAGTTTACTATGGCCTTTGCTGTCTTCACCCCGAGGGCTGTTTTTGCTGTGTGCTTACCTCTTCCCGTGACCTGCTGCAGTTCCTTTACTACAGTATCAGCACTATTGGCACATGGGGATATGGCAACATCCAACCTACATATTGGACCACACAGCTTGTGTCCAGCCTTGAAGTGGTTTTCGGGGTTGGAGTATTTGTTTTCTTCTTATTTGCGCTGTCTCAGACATTCAGCAGTGCGGAGGACTAGAAAACGGTACGCTGTACCATGAAGAGGTCCCGCAAAATGAGGACCAGAACTTCAGGCAAAGGAAATCACCACTGACCATTCTTGAGAGTCGGGTACAGTCCATTACTTCAGGCCCTGTTCACAAGCCGCAAGAAACCGAATGTTCGCTGCCGTCAGGTGCAACACGTAGCTGGCGAACTGCTCGGAAACCGTGACTGGCAGCACGCCTTGGCCGTGGCCGCTGGTCTTGTTTCTTGCCGTGGGCACGCCGGATTCCAACGTCATCCGCAAGCCGGTGAGATGGTTTTGCATGAACACGGGAAATAAATTGTGGTTCATACAAATGTCGATGAGGGTTTTCGCCGTGTCGTTTTGATTGTATGGCCAGTTCCGTTTATGGCAAATGGCCTTCATCGTGCTTTCAAACGCCTTCAGGCACTCGTTGAGACATTCCTTGAACCGAGCGTGCCGGTGATGTTCGTGAGCGGCCAAAAACTCCTGATTGGCTCCGGCCATGAAGGGCTGCTGTAGGAGGCTCAACGCGGGCACCGTAATCTCTTGGTGAGTGAATTCGGACTCGATTGGCAGAATTTGACCTTGGTAAAACTGAAAGCCGATTCCGTGCTCCTTAAACCGCTCGTTGAGTTCGGCTATGGCTTCGTTCACCCTCAGTTCGGGGCGCCGAATCTCGCCCTGCGCCGACCTTTTCGCGATAACAGCGAATGCAACTCGGATGAAATCCAAGCACTGGTCAACTGTTGCGTAATCAAGAATGAAATCAGTCAAAACGCCAACAATTGTCCTTCCTTGGTGAGGCACCAGTGACATCAGGCCATATTCCCTGCAGAGAATCTTGTTGATCTGCGTCGCCATTTCTGTGGCCGGATAATAGCGATCGTTTGAGTTATCGCGGCCTATTGCCGCCGTAAAAATGTGGACTATCTGGACTCGCAAAGGTTTCGGGATGTCGTCATGGCGGTAAACTGAGGGGATTTGCCCCTTCAAGGCCCTCTGCTGTTTCGAATAGAGGTTGAAAACGCTCATTTCTCTATAATTCGCCCGACCATGGCACAGTCGAGCAAAATCGCACGAGAAGGTCAAACCATAACTTTTCCCATTGACCACGGGTGGTGCGTGCTAGCAGGACGGCACTCATGGCCCGGCAAGTCCGAGTTGAATATCCGGGAGCCATTTGCCAGTTGATGAGCCGGGGAGACCGCAGGAAGGGCATCTAACCCGAGGACGTGGACCGGCAGTCCCGCAGGTGCGGGATCAAGACCCTGCCGGAAACCTGCCAGTCCCGATTTGCATCGGGACCAGGTGCATGCGTATGGCCCGATGCGCAACCATTTTCATCTGGTGGTCGAGACGCCCAAGGCCAACCTGGTGCCCGGGATGCGCTGGCTCTTGAGCAGGTACACGACACGGCTCAACCACCGGCAAAGGCTCTTTGGGCATGTCTTTTAGCGGCGGCTACAAAGCGATTGTCGTCGAGGGCAGCGGCAATGGGTATGTGCGGGCGGTGTGCGACTATGTGCATCTGAATCCCGTCCGGGCCGAGTTGCCTGGCCCAAAAGACCGGCTGCGGGAGTGTCCCTGGAGTCCCGACAAGTCGGGAGTATTTGGCGGCGCCGGAGCGCCGGCCCGGCTGGATGCGAGTCTATCGCCCGCTGGGGGAGCAAGGGATTCAGAAGGACACGGCGTCTGGCCGTGAAGAATCTGACTCCAGAATCAATTTCGTGACTTCGGGCGCGGTTTCTTCGCAGCCTCCTTTGAAGCCTTGCCAGCCTCATTTCCAGCGCCCTGGTACTTCTCGAAAAATGCCATCTGGTTCGCCATCGGCGAGCCGGTGGAAGCTGGCCCGACGGTGTACGTCGCCGTCCGTTTGACGGCAGGCCAGGGGGCCAGGCCCGCCATCGGTTGTGCGGCTAGAGCCGCCTTGATCTCGTCGGCCACATCAAGCCTTCGCAGATTGAGCCGGTTCTCTGCGACGTGCGTGTATTCCTCTGAATGGTCGCAGATGACGGCGCAACGGCCCATGCTCCGCGCGGCTTCGGCCGTTGTCCCGGAGCCGCTCATCGGATCGAGCACGAGGTCGCCTTGCGCGGTGGTCATCATCAGGAGCCGCTGGATGACTTTGACTGGCTTCTGTGACGGATGGCCCGTCTGCTCATTCCTGCCGACGAAGCCCACAAGCAATGGTTCCTCGATGACACTGGGCGGACCCGGAATGTAGCGAAGTTTGCCTTCCGCCCACTTGTCCAGTTGCACCTCGTTGAGGAAGTGCTCCACGTAAAGCTTGGCGCCGGGATGCGACAGATGCAGGCAGGTCATCTGGGCCGACCGCCAGCCACGAATGACCGAAGGATTGTTTTTGAAGTACCACGTCAGCCAGGAGACCAGCGTGAGCGGCGGGGGAATCCGCTCGACAAATGGAGCGATGATTTCGGGAAAACCCCACAGGTAAATGTGCTGCGAGGCCTCTTTGGCGCGGTCCAGGATTCCCAAGACATAGGGGATGTAGTCGTCGCGAACCCCGCCGACGCCTTTGTTGTACCACGGATCGAGCACAACCGTGGAAAACGGCGCGCGGAGGAGCTTGGCCAGTTTGAGCGTGTCATCCACGTCCCCTGGAGGAAGAATGGCGATGCCGTCGCGGGCGAGGGCGTCCGCGATGGCTTTCTGCACGGTCACGAGGGCGTGTGGAATTGCTTTGATGGTGCGGTTCGTCATCGCTGCCGAAGGTTCTAGCCGGTTTGGGCCAGACTGCAACCAAAATACTTGAGCAGAAAGTCGAGCGCCTGTCGTTTGTCCTTCTCCGACGCCGCCTGGAGGATGGCGGCAATGTTCAGCTTCCCGGTCTGGTTGTTCCAATAGTTCTTCTTCATCACCTGGTGGCGGCCACAGAGGGCCCGCCACTGGTTCGGGTCAGCCGGGTCCGCGTCTGGGTCCACGGAGTGAGGATTCTTGTGGTCGGGCGTGAGCTTCACCTTGCCGCCGCCGACCGGGTCTGTTTCCCCTTCCTTCAAACCGCAGAACTGCCCGTCCTCGTCCCATTCGCAAGCGTACTTCGCGTGGCCCAGCACCGCGTCCCAACATTCCTTCGTGGGTTTGACGCGTTTGGCGGTGATCGGTCTCTTTTCCTTGGTGGGCATCAGGTACTCCTCGACCGCCAAGCTCGCCTCATCTCGCCACGACAGGATCGTGTAGCCCGAGTCGGTCCGGAGCTCGGACAGGCGTTGATGCCAGTTCTCGGGCTGCCGTCCTGTCGTTGGATCCGTGGCGGCTTCGATAATCATTTCTCGCCGTACGACCTTGCCGATGTTGTCGAGGAACAAGGCTTCGATGCGCTTGCGGACGGTGGGCTGCTTGTATGGCCCTTTGACCTTCGCGTAAGCTTTGCCGTGTTTCTTGCCCTCCTGCTCTCTGGGTTTGCGGGCCATGGTTCTGGGGGGATTTGGAGTGCCGGCGACTGGCTGAGCCGGGTCAGATCTGCACTGCGCTACGGGCGATCAGGAGAGGTCCTGAAGCAGCTTGGACATGGAGACACCGAGAGCGATGGCGATTTTCCGGATGTTCAGAAGGGCGACGTTACGTTCGCCTCGCTCGACCGAGCCGACGTAGGTCCGATGAAGTTTGCAGTGCTCGGCGAAGTTTTCCTGGGACCAGCCTGCTACTTCACGCAGCTTCCGAACTCTCAGTCCAAATTCGCGTAGGAACAATCTGTCAGGTTTGGCGTATGCCATAGACGACATACTGCTGCGCGGGATCACTATGCGTCCACACACGATGAGTAGCATCGTCGCAATAGCCATTTACCTTCCTTCCCAGCGATGCCGCCTGCGGGCGGAGTCCCCACCCCGTGGCCGCGACGCTTTACGACCTGGTTCCGCGCGACGAGAACGTGGCGCATGACGCTGTTCCTCGACAGCCGCGTGTTGCCCCACAGACAAATCCATTGCGCCTTGCTAAGTCCGAGGCTCGAAATCCGAAACAAAAGTCCGAAGGCTCCAAAAACAAATGCTGCCGGCCGATTTCACCGGCGGCGGGGCCGGGAGCATCCGGGGGGCAATGCCCGCAGCGGCCGTGTTGGAAAGCCAGGGCGTGGTGGTGGCCTCGGCAGGCTGGAGGCTGGGGCGCCATCGGAACCAAGCGGCTCCGAAAGGAGGCTGGGCGCGGGGCTGCCGGAAGTCGTGGCCGCGCACCAGCGCAGCGCAAGCGGAGGCGTGGAGCGCGGACAAACCTGTTGGCAGCTCGCTTGCCCCGGTTTCCGGAGGCAGGCCAGGCGCGAAGTGCCAAATCCGAGACCTGAATTGCGAAATTCCCGCACAAATTTCAGGAGGAACTTTTTCAGCCCGGACCTGAGTTGACATTGGGGATTAGGAGATTAGGATTAGGATTAGGATTAAGATTAGGATTAGGATTAGGATTAGGAGATTAAGATTAGGATTAAGATTAAGATTAAGATTAGGGACCACCCAAGAAAGTGAAATGCTCCCCCGGGCCAGAGTTGAGTTGACATTTGGTATGGCTGCTGCATGATTGGCTTGAATGATTCGGACTACGGCATCGGCCCCGGGGGCCATCCCAGGCCGCGGAAGGCCTGCGGCAGAGAGACATGAATGAGCTTGCGTTTCCGAGCCTCGGGCAGACCTGGATTAACCTGGTTCATCGGACGGTTGAGGCCGGGCTGGCGATGGCCGGCGAGGGCTGCGAATTGCTCGGGGTGACCGTTGGCTTTCCGGCGGCGGCCGAGGGCGACCCGCTGATCGAACAATTCGGCGACCCAGAGATGATTGCCGAGATGAAGAAGGTCTTCTTCAGCGACGGCGCCAATGCGCTGGGGCACGGTTACGCCGGCCTGATGCGAGGCCCCGGCGGGCGGTCCGACCTGGAGGACGTGATTTCGCTCCTGCGCGCCGAGCCGTGGACCAAGCGCGCCGCGGTGTCTTTCTGCGGTCCGGGCGATGGCCAGGTGCCCTGCATCAACGCGGTCCAGTTCCTGGTCCGCCACGCCGGGGTCCGGACTTTCTATTATGCGCGCGGGCAGGACGCCTTTCAGAAGTTCTACGCGGACGGCCTTTGCCTGGGGCTGATGGCGCAAAAGGTGGCCGGCGGGCTGGGGCTGCCGGCGGGGAACGTAGCGGGTTTCATCGCTTCCAGCCACGTCTATCACCGGGACCTGCCCGCCATTCGGCAGATGCTGGGGCGCACGCAGGCGGCCTTGGGGGACGGGCGGCAAACCGGGAGGCCGTAATGCGCGTATTGTTCGCGGTCCCGCGCTCCTACAACCCCAAGCAGATGTACCGCGAGTACCCGCTGGGCGTGGGATACCTGGGCACTATCCTGAAAGAACATGGCCACCAGGTCCGCATTTTCGACCAGAACGTCGAAGGCCCGGACGACGCCCTGCTGCTGGAGCAGGTGGCGCAATTCCAGCCCGCCCTCATCGGGTTCTCGGTCATCACCCCGAATTACCCCGTGGCCCGCCGCCAAATCCACCTGCTCAAGGAACAGCACCCCGGCGTGCACGTCCTGGCGGGCGGAGTTCACGCCAGCCTGTTCCCCGAAGACCTCATCGCCGACGGCGCCGATGCGGTGGTCCTGGGCGAAGGCGAACCGGTGATTGCGGAAGTGGTTTCGTGCTTTGAGGCGGGAGGGGACCTCGGCGGTTTGCCGGGGTTGGTCTTTCGCAACCAGGGTGGCGCGGTGACCAGGACGCCGGGAGGACCGCTGGCGGCCCGCCTGGGCCACCTGCCCATAGTCGAGCGGAGCCTTTACAACCTGCCGCGCTACACCCACCACTCGCTGCTGGCTTCGCGCGGGTGCCCGTACCATTGCGCCTTCTGCTGCAATTATACCGGGACCGTCCGGCACCACGGGGTGGGCGTCCGCCGCCCTGGGGCGGTGCTGGCCGAGATGCTGCGCCTGCGCGACCAGTATGGCGCCCGCGAGGTTTTCTTCGCTGACGACCTGTTCCTGCTGCGGAAGCGGGAGATCCTCGAATTTTGCCGCGCCTGCGCGGACTGCCGGCCGGGCGTGCGCTGGATTGGGCAGATGCGGGCGGACAAAGTGGACCGCGAAGTGGCTTGGGCGATGGCCGAGGCCGGATGCGAGCGCGTCTATTTCGGGATTGAATCGGGTTCGGAGAGCGTCCTGCGCCGCGCGCACAAGGGCCTGACGAGCGCCCAGGCCCGCCAGGGCGTGGGCGCCGCCCAGGCCGCGGGATTGCGGGTCAAAACCGGTTGGATTTACGGCCTCCCCGGTTCCCTGGCAGAACAATATGCTTCCATCCCCTTGATGCTCGAGTTGCGCCCGCACGAGATCTCCATCCACCAACTCATCCCGTTCCCGGGCACGCTCTATTACCAGGACCCCGGCCGCTTCGGCATCCGCATCGCCAATCCCAAGGCCTTTGAAAGCTTCTGTTACGGCGGGCTGGACGGCAACATCCGCTTCGACTACCTCAGCCAGGCGCAACTGGTCCAGTTGCTGGCAGACACCGCCAGGGCGCTGGAGGGCGCAGGCTATGTCAGCAGCGACCAGGCGGGCCCGCTTTCAGAGTACATCTATACGACCCCTTTGCACCGAGACTCGATGAACGTCTTCCGCCCCCAGGCAACGGCGCCCTCCGCCGCACCAGCATAGATACAGAGCCGTGCAAAGGTGCTCCGAAATGTCGTCCGGACCTTAACGCTCATCACTGCTTCCCGCTGAATGTCCCTCTCCCCTCCCTCTGCGGCCGTCGAGCTTGAGCGCGCGCGGCATCGACTCGCCCTGGGCGCGCTGGCCTTGCCCCGCTTCGATGCGGGCCAAGGGGCGCGCCCGTTTGTGGTCGCCCTGGAAGGCCCCAATGGGGCGGGCAAGTCCACGTTGAGGCGGGGCCTGTGCCGGGCGCTGGGGGCGCCCGGCTGCATGGGGGCCGACGCGGCCTGGTTGGGCGAACCGTTGAAGAGGCGGATGATTGGCGAGGCCGACTGGTTCGCCTCGGCGATGTTCTTCCTGAGCGGCTGCTTCGAGCAAATGCGCCGGCTCCGGCGCTCCGCCGCGCCGCTGGTGATCATGGACCGTTCGCTCTGGTCGACCCTGGCGGTGCAGGCGGCCGAAAGTGCCGAGCGGCTGGAGGCCCTGCTTACCATGCTGGCGCCGGTGGCCGGGCAAGTCCGGATTCCCAGCCTGACCGTGGTGCTGGAGGCCTCGTTCGCCACTTGCCAGTCCAGGATTGCCCACAAGAGGGCCGCGGCGCGCGCCCTGGATGATTTGACCGCCGGCGCCGCCTTTCACGCCCGGGAACAGGAGTTCTACGGTTGGCTGGGGCGCCAGGTCCCGACGCTGGTGTTTCTGAACGTGGATGAGGCGTCGCCCAGTGAGGTCCTGGAACGGGCGCTGGCCGTGATTCGTGAGAGGGTTCCATGCTGACGCTGGTCACCACCAACCCGGCCAAGTACGCGCCCTTCAGCCGCCAGCTCGAGCGCTGGCGCATCAGCTTGGCACCCCCCGTGGGGGCGCTGCCCGAAATGCAGAGCGTGAACTTTGCTGAAACCCTGGCGGCCAAGGCCCGCGCCGCGGCCGCCATGTTTGGCCGCCCGGTGCTGGTCGATGATGCCGGCCTGGTCCTGGAGGCCTACCGGCCCTTTCCGGGGCCGCTCACGTCCTCCGTCGTTCCCCATCTTGGTCCGGCCGGGCTGCGGCGGTTGTTGACCGGGGTTTCGGCTCGCGCCTGGATGGAATGCCACCTCGGCTGCTGGGTCAACGGGGTCCTGCGGCGCTGGACCGGCACGGTCCAGGGACGCCTCGATTTTTCGCGGCCGCCCCGCGACTCCCGGATGGTGCTCTCGGACCTGTTCCAGCCCGAGCCCGCCCTGGAGGGCGAAGGCGAACTCCCCCACCGCGCCCGCGCCCTCGCCGCCCTGGAGGCTGGCGTCTTCGATTTGCATCTGGAGGCCGCCCCGGAGGCCGCCCCGGATGAAATCGGCTGCGCCGGCCAGCCCGGCTACGCGTGCCCGTTTTGCGCCGAGTTTGAGGCCGACGGCCTGAGCGTGTTCACCGAGCTGATGGGCGACCGCCTGGCTTCGCGCATCGTCTATGAGGACGAAGACTTCGTGGTCATGCCGCCGCTGGGCGAATTCATCGAGGGCGGTCTGCTGCTGCTGACGCGCGAGCATCTCCTGTCGCTGGCCCACTTGCGCCCGGCACTGTTCGAGCGGCTGGAGGGCCTGCTGCGGGCCATCAGCGGCGCGCTGGTTGAGCGGTGGGGCGTGCCGCCCCTGGTCTTCGAGCACGGCCCCGCCCCGCAACGCGGCAAAGGCGTCTGCTGCGTGGACCATGCCCACTTGAATATCTTTCCGGCCAGAGTCCAGCTTCACCCGCAACTGGGCGGGCGCATGAACTTGCGAGTCGGCTCGCTGGCGGAACTGGCCCGGCTGCGGCGGGCGGAGTTTGGTTACCTGCTGGCGCAGGAGAACGACGGCACGCGCCGCGCCTATGATGGTCAGGACGTTCCCACCCAACTGGTGCGGCGCATTGTCACCGCCGGCCTTGGCCTGCCGGAACGCTGGCATTGGCGCGATTATCTCGGCGCTAATGAACTCCTGGCCACGTACAACGCTTTGAAAGGGCGGATTCATCTGTGAGCACAGGTTCGGAGCGGGACGCCGGCGGGAGCCAAGCGCTCTACGAAGGCCGGCGCCTGGGCGCCCTGGCCGCCCGCTGGGATGCCAAGGCCGGCGCCTGGGAGCGGGAACTGCAGGACCCCGCCTGCCACCTCAACGAGGACGATGCCTATGGCCGTTTCCTGGCGCAAGCCCGCCGGCTCCTGGGCCAAGCCCGCGATTTCTGCGCCCGGCAAGGCGTCATTGATGCGGGCTGCGGCACCGGCCTGGTGCTCGCCGAGGTCATTGCCAGCTTTGCCTGGGGCCTGGGCGTGGACATCAGCCCGGCGATGATCCGCCTGGCCCAGGCCAAGCAGATCCACGGGGCAAGGTTCATCGTCGGCGATTGCTTCGACCTGCCCGCCCTCTGCCGCAAGGCCGGCGCGGTCTTTTCGCGGGGCGTGCTCCTGTCGCACTACGGCCGGCGGCACGGAGAGGCCCTCTTGCAGGCCGCGCACGCCGCCCTGGTGCCGGGTGGTTTCGCGGCCTTTGATTTCCTGAATGAAACGGCGCGGACCAGGCAGGCGCACGCGCCCACAAACAAGACCTGGTTCAGCGGCGCCGAGGCCCGCTTGATGGCGCAACGCGCCGGTTTCGCGACCGCCTCCGTGCTGGGCGAAGCCGAACGACGCGTGCTCTTGCTGGTAGCCCAAAGGGGTTAGCGCGGCGCCGCCGCAACCGAATCGGGAGGGACGCGTTCCACCTGCCTGCCGGCTAACTTGCCAAGAGCTCCTCAAGCGGTCGTTGCTGCCATCGCCTTGGGAGTATGAAAGCGGTTCGCCGACCATCGGCCTCGGGCCAAGGCTTGGCGAGGCTGCGCCTCAGACCACCTGTGGGATCGAGCCTGCCCGGAGAGGTCGATTGAGAATTGAGAATTGAGTATTGCTTAATGGTCATTGAGTCCGCAGTCCGAAAGTTCATGCGGCGTCATCCGCGGGCATGCTTCAATAACCAACGATCGTTTTTCTCCCGATTCGGAATCGGGATTCAGTTCACCTAAAAGTCCCGATTCGGAATCGGGATTGCAATCGCAGCGAAACTCGACCTGACGACAAGGAGTCTTGCCGGTCAGGAACTCTCGGGCCGGCGAGGAGGCTCACCGCCAAGGGCGCCTGCACGCTCATTGAGTTGGTGGTGGTCATGGCCATCATGGCCGCTCTGGCGGCCTTGCTCTGGCCGGCAGTTTCCAAGGCCAAGGGGCCGGCCAGCAGGGCGCCGGGCGACCAATCGAACGGGCCGCTGGAGGCTTGACGACTTTTCGCCGAATCGTTACGGTATGGTCACATTGGGCCGGGAGTTATGGGCGCCGGCTGTTTTTAGGTTTAGACAGTGAATTCTGAGTCTGAGTTGCCTGAACAGGAACTAATATCCTGGAGAGTGCCGGAAATCATGGCGACGATCGGGCCGACGCTGGAAACGGCGGAGGACCTGCGCCAGGCGATTGGAGCAGGCGCCCGTTGGTTTCGATTTCCGTGCGGCTACCGGGAGCGGCCGCACGTGGAAGACGCCCGCGCCGTCCGCGCGGCGGCGGCCCAGGCCGGGGCAATTGTGCAGTTGCTCCTGGATTTGCCCTCCTCGAGGCCACGTACGGGGATCATGCAGGAGTTGCGGCCGGCCGTCGGCGAGCACGTCTTGTTCTGGGACTCCGAAGCCCTGGCCAGCCCCCCCAATCCGAACCGGGCCCCGGCCGTGCCTCTGCCCGGACTCAAAGAGTTGCTGGCCAAGCTGGCGCCGAACCACGAGATGTGGTTCTGCGATGGGCGGCTCAGGTTCACGGTGGACGAGATCCACGGGTCTAGCGTCCTGGCCCGCATGGTTCAGGGGACGCTTCCGCTCAAGTCGTCCAACTCGCTTTTCCTGCCTGACAGCCCCAGCGCGTTTAGGGTGATCACGCCGCCGGATCGCGCCTTGCTCCAGGCCTTCGCGGCGGCGAAATTGCTGCCGGAGTGGATAGCCTTGTCGCTGATTGCTTCGCCACGGGACGTGCGCTTGGGTCGCCGGGCGGCGCGCGAAATCCTGGGTCAGGACATCCGGGTGATGGCCAAGTTCGAAACCCTGGCCGCAGTTCAGTGTGCGGAGGAGATTATTCGGGAGTCGGATGGCATCATGGTGGCCCGGGGCGACCTCGGTCTGGCTGTGGGTTACGTCGGTCTGCCCGAAGTCCAGGACCGCCTGGTGGCCGCCGCGCGGAAAGCCGGCAAGGTGGCCGTGGTGGCTACGCAGGTCCTGGAGGTGTTCGCCGAGACCGGTCTGCCCCAGCGCTCCGAACTGTCGGACCTCTCCCTGATCGCCCGGCAGCAGGCGCATGCCGTGATGCTGGGCAAAGAGACCGTTTACAGCCCGCGGCCCATCGAATGCATTCGGCTGGCGCGGGAGGTGTTGACCCACGAGACCCGGCGGTTCGCGGCCGAGGCGCGGCCGCATTAACGATTTCCCGTTGAACTTATGCGCCACAGCGCGCGGTATGAGTTGAAATATGTCCTCCGCGAGCCCCGGGCCGTGGCCATCGCGGATTTCGTCAGCAGCTATCTCCGCCCCTCGGAGCACAACGGCGCCGGCCCTATCCGCGGTCACCCGGTCATCAGCCTCTACCTCGATTCGCCCGATTTCCTTTTCTTCCGCCAGAGCTACACCGGCCACAAGAACCGGATGAAGCTCCGCATCCGTTTCTACGACGACCAGTGGGAGCGCCCCGCCTTCCTGGAAGTCAAGCGGCGCGTCAACGACGTGATCGTCAAAGGCCGGGCGATGATCTCCCGCGCGGGCGTGCAGCAGATCCTTTCGCAGGGCTGGCCCAGGCAGCCCTATTTCCCCGACCGCGCCCACCTCACCCAGGGCCGCCGCCGCCAGGACGTGAGCGATGACTTCTGGACCTTTGCCAACACCGTCAGCGCGCGCGGGGTGATCTACGTTTCTTACTACCGCGAAGTCTATGAATCGGCCACCAGCGAGGAGTTGCGGGTGACTTTGGACCGGCAAATCCGCGGCAGCCGTTATGACGGCAGCGGCCGCTTGCAGACGCCCAAACGCGGCTGGTTCCCCTACCAGCCCCCTTACCTGGCGCCTTTCCCGAGGGATGGCGTGATTCTCGAGTTGAAGTACGACGAGCGCCCGCCCCGCTGGATGCTGGACCTGGCCAAGATTTTTAACCTCCAGCAGGTCCCCGTCTGCAAGTACACCGCCTGTGTGTTTGCCCAGCAACTCCAGTGGCGCCGGCCGGTGCTCCCGGTGCAGGAGGAAGACCTGATCCTATGAATGAGTTCTTGAACTCGCTGGCCCGGTCGGACATGGCCGGCACGACCGAACCGTTGACGGTTCTGTTCATCATCGTCCTGGCCTTCGCCGCCGGGCTGGCCATCGGCTTCGTCTATATGTGGACCCACGAAGCCCTTTCTTACTCCCGCACGTTTGTCGGGGCCCTGGCGGTGCTGCCGCTGTTGATGGCGCTGACCATGCTCGCCATTGCCAGCAGCCTGGTCGTCGTCTTTGGCCTGTTGGGCGTCTTCGGCATCATCCGCTTCCGCAACGTGCTCAAGGACACCCGCGACACCAGCTTCATTCTGTGGGCGGTCATGGAGGGCATGGCCCTCGGCACCATGCGCTTCTCCACGGCCCTGCTGGCCCTGCTCGGCGTCAGCGCCGCCTACCTCTGCCTGCGCTTCATCTCCTTTGGCTTGCGCCAGCGCTACGATGCCGTGCTCACCTTGCGGGTGACCGGCGACGTGTCCGCCCGCCTGAAGACCCTCACCCAAATCCTCAAGCGCCACGCCCGGCGCCTGGACCTGGCCAGCGACCGCCGCGCCGCCAAGGAGGGCACCGACCTTAGCTACCGGTTGCTCCTCCGCGACGCCTCCCGCTCCAGCGAACTCCAAACCGAATTGGTCGGCACCGAAGGCTTCGAAAACGTCTCCGTCTATATGCACGACGACGAAGCGGAGATTTGAGGCATGAATTCCAGGTCGAAGTTCTGCCTCCGAGATTCAGCGAGGCTGCGCCTCAGACCACCTCTGGAGTCGAGTCCCGATTCGGAATCGGGATTCATTGAGAATTGAGTATTGGTTATTGGTCATTGAGCCGGCGGTCCGAAAGTTCATGCGGCGTCATCCGCGGGCCATCTTCAATAACCAATGATCGCTTTTCAATCCTCAATTTTCAATTTCCGCGCTCCCATCCAACCCGGAATCGGTTCATGCTCCCCGAGCGCGGTCATAAGCCCAGTTCGCGCTTCACGTCAGCGAACGCCCGGAGGGCCAATTCCAGGTCCTCGCGCGAATGGGCGGCCGAGAGTTGCGCGCGGATGCGCGCCTGGCCCTGGGGGACGACCGGGTAGGAAAAGCCGATGACATAGACCCCGCGCGCCAGCATCGCGTCGGCAAAGCGGGTGGCCAGCGCCGCCTCGCCCAGCAGGATCGGCACAATCGGATGCGTGCCGGGCAGGAGGTTGAACCCCCGTTGCGTCAGTTCCGCGCGGAAGAACCTGGTGTTGGCCTCCAGCTTGTCCCGCAAGGCGGTGGAGGCCGTGAGCAGTTCGAGCACCTGCAAGGACGCCCCGGCGATGGCCGGCGCGAGCGTGTTCGAGAAGAGATAGGGCCGCGAGCGCTGGCGCAGCAGTTCAATGAGTTCCTTGCGGCCGCTGGTGTAGCCGCCGCTGGCCCCGCCCAGGGCCTTGCCCAGCGTGCCCGTGAGCAGGTCGATCCGGCCCATGACCCCGTGGTACTCGTGCGTGCCGCGGCCCGTTGGGCCCATGAACCCCACCGCGTGCGAGTCGTCCACCATCACCAGGGCGTCGTATTTCTCCGCCAGCTCGCAGATCGCGGGCAGGTTGGCGATGTAGCCGTCCATCGAGAACACGCCATCGGTGGCCACGAGCCTGAAGCGGGCGTGCCGGGCTTCCTGGAGCTTGGCTTCCAGGTCGGCCATGTCGTTGTTCTGGTAGCGGTAGCGCTGGGCCTTGCAGAGCCGGATGCCGTCAATGATGCTGGCGTGGTTCAGCGCGTCCGAGATGACCGCGTCTTCCGGCCCGAGCAAGGTCTCAAACAGCCCGCCGTTGGCGTCGAAACACGAACTGTAAAGGATGGTGTCTTCGGTGCCGAGAAACTCGCTCAGCTTGTGCTCCAGCTCCTTGTGCAGGCCCTGCGTGCCACAGATGAAACGCACCGAGGAGAGGCCGTAGCCCCAGCGGTCCAGGGCCTGGTGCGCGGCCCGGAGCACGGCCGGATGCCCCGCCAGGCCGAGGTAGTTGTTGGCGCACAAGTTGAGGACCGGCTCGCCGCCGGCCACGCGGATATGCGCGTCCTGGGGCGTGGAGATGACGCGCTCGCGCTTGTAAGTGCCGGCGGCGCGGATGTCCTCCAGTTGCTGCAAGACGTGTTTCTGTAGCGAGGGGTTCATCAGCTAGGCGGTTAAAGGAGTTAAAGGTAGCCATTCAGGTTTTTTCCGATGACTGGCGGGAAGCCTGAGGGTTTTGGGGCCGGAACGGAAGCGAAAAGTTCTTGCATTTGGTGCTGGACTCCAGGCGCTCGCTGGCATGGTTTGGCCGTGGCCGTGGGGGTGGAAGGCCGATGGATAGGTCCAAAGGAGCCGGAAAAGGTCCGGCGGTTGCTGCGGCCACACGCCGAATGGAGGCGCTGGCCCCTGTCACGGGAGTTGTGCCCGCAAACAATCCTCATCCGTTTCCGCCGCCAAGTGCGTGCGGAGGCCCGGGTGGAACCGCGAAGGCGCCCGGTCTATGGCCCGAGTCGCAGGCGGTAGAATCTCTGTAGGAATTCGCCTGAATAGGGTTCGCTGAAATAGACGGGCGTGGCGCCGATGCTGTTGGTGGCCAGAGGTGTCCAGTTCGCCAGGTTGGTCGATGCCTCCACAATCACGACCTGGCCGGACGCCCCACGGACGTGGAACCCGAACTGGTTGGAGACGACACCGAAAGCGCCATCACCTGTCACGATCACAGGTGGCGTTTGGGGGACCACCGGCAGCGTCGCTTCCACAATCCCTTCGCCTACCCCGCCACCGGCGACGTAGCCGCAGGCGCGGATGGTGGCGTCGGTTGGGACGGAGACGTTGGTGAGTTCCCACCCCCCGGGGATGCGAGTGCCCGCCCCGAGGCTGGTCCAGTCGGTGGCGTTGGTCGAGAAGTCGAAGGTCGTGCGCCAGACTTCCGGGCTGGCGCCGCCCCGCAGCCAGGTGATCGTCGAGCCGTCAAAGCTGAGGCTCTGGGTCGCGGGTTCGGTGTTGTTCAGCCGCCCAAGGAAACGGCGCGGCTGTCCGCCCAGCGTGCCGAATTCGCCGCCCAGCAGAATCTTCCCGTCCGGCTGGACCGCCAGAGCGTTCACATAACCGCTCGCCCCAGGATTGAAAGCGCTGTCCAGTGTCCCGTCCGCATTCAACCGACCAATCTTGTTGCGGGGCTGCCCGCTCAGCGTGCTGAAAGCGCCGCCCACCAGAATCTCCCCGTCCGCCTGGACCGCCAGCGAAAACACAGAAACGCCCGCCCCAGGATTGAAAGCGCTGTCCAGTGTCCCGTCCGCATTCAGGCGCCCGATGCAGTTGCGCGTCTGCCCGCCCAGCGTGCCGAAACTGCCGCCCACCAGAATCTCCCCGTCCGCCTGCACCGCCAAAGAAGTCACAGTGGAGCCCGCCCCCGGATTGAACCCGCTGTCCAGTGTCCCGTCCGCATTCAGGCGCCCGATGCAGTTGCGCGTCTGCCCGCCCAGCGTGGTGAAACCGCCGCCCACCAGAATCTTCCCGTCCGCCTGAACCGCCAGCGAAGCCACCCACGGCTGCGGGTGCCACCCTCCTGCCCCCGGATTGAACCCGCTGTCCAGCGTCCCGTCCGCATCCAGGCGCCCGATGCAGTTGCGCGGCTGCCCGCCCAGCGTGCTGAAACCGCCGCCCACCAGGACCTTCCCGTCCGCCTGCACCGCCAGCGAACGCACCACTTGGTCCGCCCCCGGATTGAACCCGCCGTCTAGCGTCCCGTCCGCATTCAGCCGCCCAAGGTGATTGCGCGGCTGCCCGCCCAGCGTGGTGAATTGGCCGCCCACCAGAATCTTCCCGTCCGCCTGTACTGCCAGCGAATACACAAAACTGCCCGCCCCCGGATTGAACGCCGTGTCCAGTGTCCCGTCGGCATTCAACCGCCCAAGGTAATTGCGCGTCCGCCCGCCCAGCGTGGTGAATTGGCCGCCCACCAGAATCTTCCCGTCCGCCTGCACGGCCAGCGAATACACGTAGCTGTTCGCCCCCGGATCAAAATCGTCGGGTGTGGGTGTTTGGGCGCAGGCGGGTTGGGGGTGGAGGGTCGAGAGTGGAGCGAGCGCGGCCAGCAGGGCGGCGACAATGGAGGATGGAGAATGAAGGTTAGCTTTCATGGGGTCAGGCGTTCAGGGTCGGTTGAGGGTGGAGAGTTTAGGCTTGAGCGGGAAAACCGGTCACGCGGAACACTGGGTCGGATTTCGGATTTCGAAGCCCGGCCCTCATCCCGTTTTCCAGTTCAACACGACTTTGCCCGACTTGCCGGAGAGCATCACCTCGAATCCCTTCTGGAACTCGGTATAGTGGAAACGGTGGGTGATGACCGGTTTGATGTTCAGGCCGCTCTGGAGCATGACGGTCATCTTGTACCAGGTCTCGTACATCTCGCGCCCGTAAATGCCCTTGATGGTCAGCATCGAGAAGACCACCGTCTGCCAATCGATGGCCATCTCCTTGTCCGGGAGGCCGAGCATGGCGATCTTCGCCCCGTGGCTCATGTTGGCCAGCATGTCGCGGAAGGCCGCGGGGTTGCCCGACATCTCCAGCCCCACGTCGAAGCCCTCGTGCATCCCGAGTTCGGCTTGCACCTCCTTGAGGTTCCGTTTGCCCGGGTTGATCGCCAGCGTCACCCCCAGCCGCCGCGCCAGTTCCAGCCGGTCTTCGTTCGGGTCCGTGATCACCACGTAGCGCGCCCCCGCGTGCCGCACCACCGCCGCCGCCATGATCCCGATCGGCCCGGCCCCCGTGATCAGCACGTCCTCCCCCAGCACCGGGAACGACAGGGCCGTGTGCACCGCGTTGCCGAAGGGATCGAAGATCGCCGCCACGTCCCGGTCAATCCCATTGCTGTGCACCCAGACGTTGGTCATGGGCAGCGCCAGGTACTCCGCAAAGGCCCCCGGGCGGTTCACGCCGATGCCCTGGGTGTCGGCGCACAAATGCCGCCGGCCCGCCAGGCAGTTCCGGCACCGCCCGCACACCACGTGCCCTTCCCCGCTGACCACCTGGCCCGGGAAAAAGTCCTTCACGTTCGACCCCACCGCCACAATCTCGCCCACAAACTCATGCCCCACCACCATCGGCACCGGGATGGTCTTCCGCGCCCAGGCGTCCCATTTGTAAATGTGCACGTCCGTCCCGCAGATTCCCGTGCGGTCAATCCGGATCAGCACGTCGTTCAAACTAATCTGCGGCTCCGGCGCCTCTTCCAGCCAGAGCCCCGGTTCGGCTCTTCTCTTAACCAATGCTTTCATGTCTCGAGGTTTTCATTTCAGTTCTTGCCGCTCTCGCTTCAGCCTTTTAAGCTTTTTAACGTTGCTGCTCGCCATCCCCCGGCCTAACCTCCGTTATGCAGGAAAGGTGTTCGATATAATAGAGCATCGTTTCCAATATACAAGAAAAATTTCCGGTATTTTGAACACCGTATCATGGGCGCCGAACTCAAACCCGCCAAACCGCCCCGCCCCGCCGAACGCGCCGAGGCCGTCAGCGATCACCTTTGCCGGCGCCTGAAGCAGCTCCGCATCGCGCGCGGCTGGTCGCTGGACGCCCTCTCGCAGGCCTGCGGGGTCAGCCGCTCGATGCTCAGTCAAATCGAGCGCAACCAGGCCAACCCGACCCTGGTCGTCATGTTCCGCATCGCCCAGGCCTTCGGCATGTCCCTGGGCCAGCTCGTCGAGGCCCCCGGCGCCACCTCGAACGTGGACGTCATCCGCGCCGGCGACCGCGCCTACCATTACCGGTCCGACCAGGACTGCCAGATCCGCACGCTCTCCCCGCTGCACCTGGAAAAGGACGTGGAGTTTTACCAGGTCACCCTCCAACCGGGCGGGGCCTTGCGCAGTTCGCCGCATTTCGAGGGCACCCGCGAGTTCCTGACCGTGCAAAAGGGCACCGTCCGCGTCGCCTCCGCCGGGGACGCCGAGGACCTGCAGCCCGGCGACTCGGCCAGCTACCGGGCCGACGTGCCCCACGCCCTGGTCAACACCGGGCGCCGCGCCGCAGTGGTGTTCCTGGTGGATATATACCGTTGACACGGTTTGCAGACGGTTTCCCGGGGCGCTGGCCCGGGCCGGTCTGCCAGCACGCCGTTGGCGCGCAAAATGTCGCGACTCCAGGGTTAGCGAGGCTGCGCCTCAGACCACCTCTGGAATCGAGATTGCCATCGCAGCGAAACTTGACCTGATTACAACGAGCTTTGCCGGTCAAGAACTCCAGCCGGGCGCTTACGCTGCCTCACTGCGCCCGCGCCCGGTAGAACCGGCAGCGCGAGTTCGGCGGGGCGGGGTCGCGGAAGTAAAACGGGCTGGCGCCGGCGGTGTTGGTGGCCAGGTCCGTCCAGTTCACCAGGTTGGTCGAGGTCTGCACGACCACGACCTGGCCGGCGCCGGCGCGGAGATTGAAGCCGAAGTGGTTCGAGCGGACACCGAAGCTGACATCGTTGAGCAGGATGCTCGGAGGCGCCGGCACGGCGTTAAACGTCAGCGTGCGAATGCAGATCGCCCCGGCGGCGTTGGTGGCTGAAAGCCGGAAAACATACAAATCCGCGACATCGGGCGTGAACGTGGGATTGCGGACATTCGCGGCGGAGAGTGCAGCCGACGAAGCCGACGGGTCCCGGATCAGGCGCCACTGCCAGGCCAGGGCGGTTTGCGGGCTGGTGTCCAGTTGGCGCAATTGCCCGACCGGCCCGACAGCCAGGTCAATCGTGGGCGCATCCGGGCAGGCGACACCGCCAATCCGAATCGTGTAGTTCCAGGAGTCCGCCACATACACGTTGGCCGCGCTGTCCACCGCCACGCCGGTCGGGGTGTTGAACCGCGCCCCGCTGCCCGTGCCGTCGACGCTGCCCCGGCTTCGCCCCAGGCCCGCCAGGGTCGTCACCGCCCCGCCCGGCGTCACCTTCCGAATCGTGCTGTTGCCGGTGTCCGCCACATAGACGTTGGCCGCGCTGTCCACCGCCACGCCGCATGGGTTGCAGAACCACGCTGCACTGCCCGTGCCGTCGTTGGTGCCAGGGCTTCCCGCCAGGCCCGCCAGCGTCGTCACCGCCCCGCCCGGCGTCACCTTCCGAATCGTGTTGTTGTCGGTGTCCGCCACGTACACGTTGCCCGCGCTGTCCACCGCCACGCCGTTTGGCCGGTAGAACCGCGCCGCGCCGCCCGTGCCATCGGCATAACCACCAATTGGGAACCCCCCCTGGTCAACGATAGAGGCGTTTCCCGCCAGGGTCGTCACCACCCCGCCCGGCGTCACCTTCCGAATCGTGTGGTTGTAAGTGTCCGCCACATACACGGTGCCGGCGCTGTCCACCGCCACGCCAAAAGGCTGGTAGAACCGTGCCGCGCTGCCCGTGCCGTCCGCGCTGCCCCACTTTCCCGCCAGGCCCGCCAGCGTCGTCACCGCCCCGCCCGGCGTCACCTTCCGAATCGTGCTGTTGCCGGTGTCCGCCACATACCCGTTGGCCGCGCTGTCTGCCGCCACGCCCTCTGGATAGATGAACCGCGCGGCGCTGCCCGTGCCGTCCGCGCTGCCCCCAATTCCCGCCAGGCCCGCCAGCGTCGTCACCACCCCGCCCGGGGTGACCTTCCGAATCGCGTGGTTGTCATAGTCGGCCACGTACACGTTGCCCGCGCTGTCCACCGCCACGCCGCCTGGACCGTAGAACCGCGCCGCGCCGCCCGTGCCGTCGGCGCTGCCATAGCTTCCCGCCAAGCCCGCCAGCGTCGTCACCGCCCCGCCCGGCGTCACCTGCCGAATCGTGGAGTTCCCGGAGTCCGCCACATAGACGTTGCCCGCGCTGTCCACCGCCACGCCGGATGGCCAGTTGAACCGGGCGGCGCTGGCTATGCCGTCGGCGCTGCCATAGCTTCCCGCCAAGCCCGCCAGCGTCGTCACCGCCCCGCCCGGCGTCACCTGCCGAATCGTCTGGTTGCTGGTATCCGCCACATACAGGTTGCCCGCGCTGTCCACCGCCACGCCGGATGGCCCGGAGAATCGCGCCGCGCTGGCGGCGCCGTCGGCGCTGCCCCAGCTTCCCGCCAGGCCCGCCAGGGTCGTCACCACCCCGCCCGGCGTCACCTGCCGAATCGTGTGGTTGCCCCTGTCCGCCACATAGACGTTGCCGGCGCTGTCCACCGCCACGCCATATGGGCAGTAGAACCGCGCCGCGCTGCCCGTGCCGTCGGCGCTGCCCCAGCTTTCCGCCAGGCCCGCCAGCGTCGTCACCACCCCGCCCGGCGTCACCTTCCGAATCGTGTGGTTGCCCCTGTCCGCCACATAGACGTTGCCGGCGCTGTCCATCGCCACGCCCTCTGGATAGATGAACCGCGCCGCGCTGCCCGTGCCGTCGGCGCTGCCCGGGGTTCCCGCCAGGCCCGCCAGCGTCGTCACCACCCCGCCCGGCGTCACCTTCCGAATCGTGTAGTTCAGGGTGTCCGCCACATAGACGTTGCCCGCGCTGTCGACCGCGACGCCGTCTGGACCGTTGAACCGCGCTGCGCTGGCCGTGCCGTCGGCGCTGCCCGAGCTTCCCGCCAGGCCCGCCAGCGTCGTCACCACGCCGTCGGGCGTCAACTTCCGAATCGTGTCATTCCAGGAGTCCGCCACATAGACGTTGCCGGCCCCGTCCACCGCCACGCCGTCTGGATAGTTGAACCGCGCCGCGCCGCCCGTGCCGTCGTCGCTGGCCCCGCTTCCCGCCAGGCCCGCCAGCGTCGTCACCACCCCGCCCGGCGTCACCTTCCGAATCGTGGAGTTGCCGGTGTCCGCGACATAGACGTTGCCCGCGCTGTCCACCGCCACGCCGCACGGATCAGCGAACCGCGCCGCGCTGCCCGTGCCGTCGGTGCTGCCAGGGCTTCCCGCCAGGCCCGCCAGCGTCGTCACCACGCCGTCGGGCGTCAACTTCCGAATCGTGTTGTTGAAGGAGTCGGCCACATACACGTTGCCCGCGCTGTCCACCGCCACGCCGTCTGGACCGTCGAATCGCGCCGCGCTGGCCGTGCCGTCGGCGCTGCCAGAGCTTCCCGCCAGGCCCGCCAGCGTCGTCACCACCCCGCCCGGCGTCACCTTCCGAATCGTGCGGTTGTCGGAGTCGGCCACATACACGTTGGCCGCGCTGTCTGCCGCCACGCCATGTGGATAGTTGAACCGCGCCGCGCTGGCCGTGCCGTCGGCGCTGCCCTGGCTTCCCGCCAGGCCCGCCAGGGTCGTCACCACCCCGCCCGGCGTCACCTTCCGAACCGTGTAGTTGTAGGTGTCCGCCACATACACGTTGCCCGCGCTGTCCACTGCCACGCCGGATGGAAACCAGAACCGCGCCGCGCTGCCCGTGCCGTCGGCGCTGCCCGAGCTTCCCGCCAGCCCCGCCAGCGTCGTGACCACCCCGCCCGGCGTCACCTTCCGAATCGTGTCATTCCAGGAGTCCGCCACATAGACGTTGCCCGCGCTGTCCACCGCCACGCCGGATGGCCGGTAGAACCGCGCCGCGCTCCCCGGCCCCGGGCCGTCAATGGCGCCAGGACTCTCGTCGGGCCCGGCCAGCGTGGTAAACGTGTATTCCTGCGCCTCGGCCTGAGTCATCGCCGCCATGGCCAGGGCGGCCAGGAGCAGGCCCGCTAAGAGATTAGTTGTGATGCGTTTCATAATTCGGTCGAGGGTTGAGAGTTGAGGGGGAGGGTCGAGGTTCGAGGGTCGGAACGGGCCGGCCCAAATTGAGGGACGCGGTCCCGGCAAGTCGGGATTTCATTGCACGCGCCCCTGGCGGTTCGGGGATGGGCCGGCGGGGTCGCGCCGCGCCGGGGGGGCAGCGGCAAACGGGCGCGCAATTCCCCTGTGCGGCGGGCGCCATCGCCTGCGGCTTCGGAACAGCGGCGCGCTTCCCGGCAGGTTTGCTCCCGGCTCGCCACCAGTGAAGCAAAGGAGTTTGTCACATCAGAATGCGGGTCGCCAGACGAGAAGAGTTGATTGCTTGGCTGCAAGAGGACTCAGCGGCTCGGGCGGGTGGTGCGGTCGGCCAGCCAGAGCATGTCCGGATTGCCGCCATTGAAATCCTCCCAGCCGTTCACCCAGGCGGTCGGCTCGACCGGTGCGGTGTAGCCCGAGGAGGTCATCCTGTCACCGTTGTCGTCCGGGTACATGAGAAAGACGATCTGCAACTGCTTGAGATTGCTCAGGCACTGTATGCCCTGCGCCTTGACCTTGGCGCTGCCCAGCGCTGGCAGCAGCAGCGCTGCCAGGATGGCAATAATGGCAATCACCACGAGCAACTCGATCAGAGTGAAAGCGCGGCACGGCGCGCCTTTGCCAGTCTTCAGGTTCATATTCACTGCGAATCGTTCCGCGCAAAACCTTGAGCGGCGCCGCTCAAGTGATTGCGAGCAGGGGCAGTGCCGAGGCCCGCGAGGGCTGGCACTAGGGCGCCCAGCCGGAGGTTGCCCCACGCCAAGGCCCAACGCAATCGCAGACCGAGGGGAGCCGTTCTGCCAAGGGCGGCGGTTTCCGTGAGAGATTCTTTTCCAGCGGTCCCTGGGATGGGGTGCAGGCTGGCAAGAGCGATGGTTGCCTTCACAGGACGGTTCAGGTTCTGGTTCCGGCTGAAGCCGAGTCTAACTCGACTCCGGATGCCGCAACCAGTGCCCGTTTGCAATAATTGCATACTGGATTGACTTGCGCGCGGAGCGCGGCAAACTGGGCGCCACTCATGCAAACCGTTGCGCGGGCCAGGATTTCCGAACCCGCGAGCCGCATGCCGCTGGTCGAGGCGCAGACGCGCGAAATTGCTGCTCCTGGGCGTCGTGTTTGAGGCGAGTCTGTCGGCCTGACCACAAGGGTGTGCGTCGGCGGAGTCCCGTCACCTCCTGGGCGGCTGGAAGCAAGCTGGCGCCAGGCCTCCCTCCGGGCCAGGTCCGAAAAACTTTGCGGGGAGCGGGCCGGCGGAATAACCTCGGACAGGCCGGGCAGTCCGGCACAGGAAAGCGAGCGTCTGGCATGAATGAGCAGGGATCGAAATCTTCCGGGGCGGCGGAAACGGGCCTGGGGGCCGCCCCGCCGCAGGCTCCCGGGATTGAGCAGCTTCGGGAGCAGATCGACCGGCTGGACCGGCAGTTGGTGGGCTTGCTGGCCCAGCGACGGCGGGTGGTCGAGCAGGTCGTCCAGGTGAAACAGCAACAAGACTTGCCGACCTTTCACCCGGCGCGGGAGGAGGATTTGATCTCGGCGCGCCGGGCCCAGGCGGCCCAGGCGGGTCTGGACCCGGATTACGTGGAGGACCTGTTTCGGACGGTGCTGCGGCATTCGCGGGTGGGGCAACTGCGGACGCTGGGGCGGCGGGGCGTGCGGCCCGGCGCCAGGGTGCTCATCGTCGGCGGGGGCGGCAGCATGGGCCGGTTCCTGGCCGGTTGGTTCACCCAGTCGGACTACGAGGTGCGGGTGCTGGATCGGGTTGACTGGCCCCAGGTGGGGCCGCTGACGGCCGGCCTCGATTTGTGCCTGCTGGCGGTGCCCATCGGCGTCACCCCGGCGGTGGCGGCGGAGGTCGGGCCGCGCCTGCCGGCGGGTTGCATCCTGGCGGACATCACGAGCCTGAAAGGGGAGCCGTTGAAGGCCATGCTGAGCGGCTATGGCGGACCGGTGGTGGGCCTGCACCCGCTCTTCGGGCCGGCCACCACGACCATGGACCAACAGGTGGTGGTGGTCACCCCGGGCCGCCAGCGGGAGGCCTGCCAGTGGCTCCTGGACCAGTTGGCCCTGTGGGGCAACGTGCTGGTGGAAACCTCGGCGGACGAACATGACGAGGTCATGGGTATTGTCCAGGCCCTCCGCCACTTCGCCACCTTTGCCTTTGGCCAGTTCCTCCACGCGCGGCGCGTTCCCATCCTCCGCGCGTTGGAACTGTCGAGCCCGATTTACCGCCTCGAACTGGCCATGGTCGGGCGGCTCTTCGCCCAGGACCCGTCGCTCTACGCCGAGATCGTTTTTGCCACGCCCGAGCGCCTGGCGCTGCTCAAAGACTACATCCAATCCTTGCAGCGGAACCTGGGCCTGGTGGAACGCGGGGACAAGGCGGAGTTCGCGGCGCGGTTTCGCCAGGTGGCCGAGTGGTTCGGCCCGTTCAGCGAACAGGCCCTGCGGGAGAGCACGTTCGTGGTCGAGAAACTCGTCCACCGGTTCTGAGGGCTCGTTAGGAAACAGCCGAGTCAACTTGCGGAGCCGGAGAGTCAAGCCTTCCGAGGGCAAGCCTTTGGCTGCCGCTCAGAAAAACTCAATCCCCTTTTCCCTTCCGCCCGCCCGCCCGGTCTGATAGATACAGGTCACAGGTTATGGCAGCAAAGCTTACCATCGGTTTCCTCGGGGCGGGCAGAATGGCCACGGCGCTGGCACGGGGCTTTCTCCGGGCGGGACTCGTCACAGTTGACGGCATCATCGCCAGCGACCCGAGCGAAGCGGCCCGCGCGGCCTTTGCAAAGGCAACGGGCGCGCAGACCTGCGGAGTCAATGCGGACGTTGTGAAGGCGGCCGCGGTCCTGGTCCTGGCCGTCAAGCCGGACCAGGTCGGCGGTGTGCTGGCGGAGATTCGGGGCCTGTTGGGGGCCAGGCACCTGCTTTTCTCGATTGCCGCCGGCGTGCCGCTGGCCCGGTTGGAGGCCGGGCTCGGTCCGGGCGCGCGCCTGGTCCGCGTGATGCCGAACACTCCCGCGCTGGTCGGCGCCTCGGCCACGGCCTATGCGCTGGGCCAGGCGGCTTTGCCGGCCGATGGCGCGCTGGCGCAAACGCTCTTCTCGTCGGTCGGCCTGGCTTTTCCCCTCAGCGAGGCGCTGCTCGATGCCGTCACCGGCTTGAGCGGCAGCGGGCCGGCCTACGTTTATATGTTGATCGAAGGCCTGAGCGATGGCGGCGTGGCGGCCGGGTTGCCGCGCGACGTGGCGACGAGGCTGGCGGCGCAGACCGTGCTGGGCGGGGCCAAAATGGTCCTGGAGACCGGCCTGCACCCCGGCGCGCTCAAAGACATGGTCGCCAGCCCGGGCGGCACGACCATCGAGGGCATCCACGAACTGGAAAAAGGCGCCCTGCGCGCCACGCTCATGAACGCCGTGCGCGCCGCCAGCGAGAAATCCAAGAAGCTGGGACAGGCCTGAAGCGCGCGTCACCATGAGAATGAAACGGCCGCGCTATGAGCATTCCTCCTCCCACCGAGCGACAGGCGCGCATTATTTGGCTGGCCTTGACGGGCCTGGCGATTGCGGTGTTGGCGGCGCTGATAACGGCGCTGGTTTGGGGGCTGGGAAAAGTCGTGCAGGTTCTCTCGCCGGTGCTCTGGCCGCTGGCGGTGGCCAGCGTGCTGGCCTACCTGCTCGACCCGGTCGTTGATTTCCTCGAGCGCAAAGGCGCCTCGCGGCCGCGCGCGATCCTCGCTGTCTTTGCGGGGGCCTTGCTCCTCCTCGCGGCGCTGTTCGGCAGCGTGGTGCCGCACGTAATCAATGAAACGCGCCAACTCGCCTCGCATATCCCGGCTTACGCAGACCGGGCCTTGGAGTCCTTTGAGCGGTGGATCAACCATCCGCCCCCGTGGGCGCGGAAGTTGCTGGAGCGGGAGCACGGTGCCCGCGCGGCGCCGGCCAAGGCCTTCACTCCCCTCGCCACAACGAATCGGGCCAGCCCGGCCGGCTCGACGGAGGCCCCCGGCGCCGCCGGCAGCGCCCCGACCAACGCCCCGGCGCCCCTGCTGGGCGGCGTGCTCGGCCAGCAGGAATTGCAGACGGCGGCCGGGTGGCTCGCCCAGGCCCTGGGCAGCGTCGGTCCCTGGCTCTGGAGCCAGGCCTGGCGCATAGTCTCGTGGTTCGGCGTGCTGGTGGGCTTGGCCCTGGTCCCGGTCTATGCCTTCTATTTCCTGCTGGAAAAGCAACGCATCTCGTCGAGTTGGACGGATTACCTGCCGGTGGCTGATTCGCGCTTCAAGCAGGAGTTGGTTTTTGTGCTCAGTTCCATCAACAACTATCTCATTGCCTTTTTCCGCGGCCAGGTGCTGGTCGCCATTTGCAACGGGACCCTCTATGGGATCGGTTTCCTGGCCATCGGGCTGCCGTATGCGGTCCTGATCGGCGCCCTGGCCGTGGTCCTGACGATGGTTCCGTTCCTGGGCGCGATCGTGACCTGTTGCATCGCGCTCATTATTGCCCTGGCCCGGTTTGGCGATTGGCTGCACCCGCTGCTGGTGCTGGCGGTGTTTGGCTTGGTGCAGGCCCTGGAAGCGCTGGTGATCTCCCCCAAAATCATGGGCGGCCGCGTCGGCTTGCACCCCGTCACCATCATCATCGCGGTGATGGCCGGCACCACCTTGCTGGGCAACTTGCTGGGCGGCATCCTGGCCATTCCGCTGGCCGCCGCCCTGCGCGTGGCCATGTTCCGCTATGTCTGGAAAAAGCCGCCGGCCGGGGCAGGGGCCGGGGCGGCCAAGGGCGCGGAAAGGAAAGTGGCCGGTCCGACGTAGGACTTATTCCAATTCGGAAACTTCGGATTTCAGGCCGGGGCCAGACCGCTCCCCCATCACGGCTCGCCACCCAGGAGCGTTTTGCGCAGCAACTCGATGCTCCTGGGCACCGCGGTGTCGGCGGGTTCCTTGCCTTCGTATTCCAGCGAGACGTAGCCGGTGTAGCCGGCGTCGCTCAAAATCCTGGCGATGCGGGCGTAATCCAAATCGAGGGTGTACCACTCGCCGCCGCCGTAATAGGTCTTGGCCTGGACATAGACCGTCTTGGGGGCAATCATTTTGAGCTTGTCGTAGGGGTCCTCCATGAAATTGCCGGTGTCCATCAGGGCGCCCAGCCAGGGCGAGGGCAGGGCATTGATGAGGCGCAACTGGCCTTCGGGGGTGCGGCTCAGGCCCCAGTGGTTCTCCAGGGCCATGACCACGCCGCACTGCTCGGCCTTGGGCAGGCACTTCTCGATGCACTCGATGCACCACTGGAAGCCCTCGTCCTCGGTGTGGCCGGCCAGGATCGGCTCCAGGCCGCGCGCCTTCATCAAGTCGTCAAAGTCCTTGATCGTATTCCAGCGACCGGAGTTGAGGCGGATGCACGGCGCGCCCAGTTCGCCAGCCAGCTCCAGGCACTTGTGCGTGTGCTCGACCTGCCGCTGCCGCTCGGCCGGGTCCGCCTGGACAAAATTCTGGTGGATGGACACGCAGGCCGGGGCCACGCCGTTGCGGAAGGCCTGCCGTTTGAGCTGGTGCAAATAGGCGCGGTGCGCGGCCGTCAGCGGCCCCTTCTCCGGCAGGTCCATCTGCCGGTGCAGGAGGTCCACCCCCGCGAGGCCTAACTCGGCGGCCTTTTCGATGACCGTTTCGACCGACACTTTCGGGTCGCGAAAGTGCCAATAAGAATAGGTGCAGAGGCCGAGCTTGAGCGGCTTTTTGCGCGCGGTTTGGGTTGGTGTGGTCTCCACCTGCCCCGCAGCGCCCAAAGCCATAGTCGCCCCCAGGCCGGCGGTGGTTGTGAAAAAAGAGCGTCGGTTCATCATAGACTTGAGGCCGCATTCTAGACCGAAGCGGCCTGGAAATGAAGCAGTTTCCCGCAGAGCCGGAGCGCCGCGCTAAGTCGTATAGAGTTCCGCGCCGGCGGCGGGGCGGCGCGTCCGCCGCAACGGTTTGAGGAACTGCCTGACGCCGGCCTCCAGGAAGTCCAGTTCGGTGCCGGTCATAAAGAACTGGAAGCCCTGGGCGCGGAAACGGCGGATTTCCTCGGGGCTACGGGCCGGCCGGCCGAGGATTTTGCCCTGTCGTTTGCCGGCCGCCGCGATCTTGGCCACGGCGGCCTCGAGCCGCCGATGCTGCTGCCGGCCGCGCAGGCCAAGGGAGAAGGAGAGGTCGCTGGTGCCGATGAAGAGCACATCGAGGCCGGGTGTGGCTGCGATTTCATCGATCTGCGCCAGGCCCTCGGCGTTTTCCACCACCGCCACCACCAGGACATTCTCATCGGCAAAATCGTAGTAGTTCTCCGGCTCCGACCAGCGGAACCGGGCGAGGTCGGCGCCTGAGCCGCGCAGTCCGGCCGGCGGGTATCGGCACGCCGCCACCGCCCGCCGGGCCAGGTCGGCACTGCCGGTGAAGGGGAAAATGATGCCCAGCACGCCGCTGTCCAGCAGGCGTTTGGCGGTCCAAAGCTCATTGACGGGCGGGCGCGCCAGCGGCACGGCGGGCAGGCCGCGGGTGGCCAAGACAATGTGCCGGACGGTCTCGAGGCTCAGCGGGGAGTGCTCCATCTCCAGCCAGAGGAAGTCGAAGCCCAGCGTGGCCAGCCGCGCGGCCGCCTCGAGGTTATTCGCAGTGATGACCACGCCCAGGGCGGGTTGCCCCTGGTGCAGGAGTTCCTTGAGGGGGTTTTTCCACGCGCGGGCCGGACGGGACGGTTCGGATTTCATATGGTGCTCCAGTGCCGGCCTTCAACCCTCAAGGTTGGAGGTTGGAGGTTCGACGTTCCAATTGCTACGCTCACTGAACGGGGGGAATATTCCGCGACCTCGGAGGCCGTGGCAAGCTGTAAATCAAAGGAGAGGCAAAACACGAACCTCGAACCTTCAACCGCGAACTTCCAACTTCGGCTGCTTGAGTGTTGACAAGGGCCGGCTCGGGGCGTGAATTTCCGGGCGGCCAGCACGCGCCGCCGGCCAAGTATGAATGCAAGCCAACCCTCTCCTGGCGCCGGCCCCGGTTTAGGGCAGCGCCCGCGGCTTCCGCGCCCGGCGGCAAGGGACCCCGCCGGGCGCCACCGCCAGCTAGTTTGCAGGGACGCAGGGAAGGAAAGCCCGACTAAGCGCGCGCTGCTCTTTTCCCTGGCTGGCCTCTGCTGGCTGATGCCACTGTGGCGGCTGGCCGCCGCGCAGGCCTGGACTGTCCGGGTCGAAGAACCCACGGGCCTCTATCCCCGCACCAACGAAATCGTCGCCGTGCCCTACGAAAAGCTCGGCGGCAGGCGGGCGGCCTGGCTGGTGACCGATGCCCAGGGCCGGGAATTGCCCTGGCAAGCTTCTGACCAGGCCCTGCTGTTCCCGGCCACGCTCATTCCCGGCGAGTTGCCCGAATACCGCCTCGAGGCCGCCGGCGCCGTGAAATCAAACTTCATCAACCAAATCCACTTGCGGGTCATCGGGCTGAACGGGGTGGAATTGGGCAACCGGTTTTTTCGCGTCCTTATTGCCAGGCAGGCGGCTGCTATCGTGGAGGCCTTCAATCTGAGCGCCGAGCCTTATCGCACCTTGAATCTGGTGGAGACGACCCCCGAAGACCCTGAGTCCTTGAAGGAGGACATCCATGCCGCCCAGGCGCTGGGTTTCCAGCCGGTGGCCGGTGTGCCCGAAGGCAATGTCGGCTGGACCAGCCTGGGCGGCCGCGGCCCCATCACCCGGGTTGAATTCGTTGAATCCGGCCCGCTGCGCGGCAAGGTGCGCTTGGCGCGGCAGGGCGAAACCTGGGAGTTGACCTGGACCGCCGAGAGCCGCGCCCTGCGCTGGCGCGCCAGCAAGGGCTTCCGCTTCACTGCCATCGCCGCTTCGCCCTATCTCCCGTTCGACCGCTGCGTGGACGGGTCGGAATACTACTGGCCCACCGGCCCGGAGCCGGAGGAACCGCCGGCGCACGACATCGCCCCCCGGTCCTGGGCCAAACTGCCGGGCGGCCACGCGGTCTATTACCGCAATGGGGAAAACTACGGCGCGCTGGGCCTCGTGGCACTCGACAGCGGCCTCAATTGGACCGGCATCGGCTCCCGTCGCTTTCTGGCCGAGAAACCGGAGGGCGAGACCGAAATCGCCCTTACTTTCCCGGCCTGGAGTGGGTCCAACACGGTCCTCCAGGCCCGGCGCGAATATCGTGTGCTGCGCCAACCGCTCTTGGTCCAGGTGAGCCAGGCCCGCGGCAACGGCGCGGCCGTCCTGTGGCCCGCCGAACGCACGGCGGAAATCATGCCGCCGACCCCCAGCCAGGCGCCCGAGGCCTTTGAGCCGGACTCCCTTCCGCTGGACGGCGATTGGGAACTGGCGTGGTGCGAAAAAGGCGCGGGCCCGCCGACCAACGGCTGGCGCAAGGTCAAGGTCCCCGGCAGCGCCCACACGCAGTGGCTCGAGCCGGCGCAGCTCTACAGCCCCGAGGCCGAGTGGGTCAGTGACAAAGAATGGTGGTATCGCCGGGCCTTCCCCGTGCCGGAGCGCCTGGCCGGCAAACGTTTGCGCCTGCAGTTCGAGGCGACGGATTACTACGCCGACGCCTGGCTCAACGGCGCCCGCCTGGGCCGGCATGAGGGCTACGTCGACCCTTATGAATACGAAGTCACCGCCGAGGCTCGTGTGGGCCGGACCAATGAACTGCTCGTGCGCACCTGGACCCCGGTCAATTACTACTGGAAACACCGCCCCTACACCGTCAAAGGCGCCTACGGCGCGGTGGACCAAAAGCCGGACGACATCACGCCCCTGGGCATCACTCGCCCCGTGCGCTTGCTGGCCTCGGAGGCCGTGGGCATCAAAGAACTGGCCATCGCCACCCGCCTCACGGCCGAGGACGCCGCCGAGGTGGAAGTGGAAGTCGAACTCGACGGGCCGAGCGAGTCCGCCGCCACGCTGGAGTTAACCCTCTCGCCCCGGAACTTTTCCTCCCAGGAGCGCCCTTGCCTGCGCGCCGCCGTCACCGGCCGCGCGGCGCGGCTGGTGCTCCCGGTCAAGCATCCCCAGCTTTGGTGGACCTGGGACCATGGCCGGCCCAATCTCTATACGCTGGAGGTCAAGTTGCGCGACGGGACGGGGCGCGTGTTGGATGGACGCAGCCTGGGCATCGGCATCCGTGAGATCGAACGCATCGGCTGGACCTTTTATCTCAACCGCCGGCGGCTGTTCATCCGCGGCACCAACTACTACTATCACCTATACCTCTCCCAGATGAACCGCGCCGCCTACGAACGCGACCTCCGGCTCATCCTCGGCATGAACGTCAACCTCATCCGCCTGCATTGCCATTTTTCAAATCCCGAGTTTTACGAAGTCGCGGACGAACTGGGCGTGCTGGTCTGGCAGGATTTCCTGGAAGCCTGGTATCCCGAGGACCGCGCGTTTTCGCTCCGGGCCGCCGCCCTTTACGATCCCCTCATCAAGTACGTGCGCAACCACCCCTGCATCGCCTCCTGGACCACCTGCGACGAGGAGAGCCTGGAGAATTACCGCGACCTGACCAAGCATCTGGCGGCCCGGCCCGCCTTGCTCGACCCGCAGCGCCGCCCCATCGTCCGCTCCACCGGCCGATATGGCGACGCCCATGTCTATCACGGGTGGTACGGCGGCTCGCTCTGGGAATACACCCGCATGAGCGAGCCCTTCGTGTCCGAATTGGGAGCCACTTGCCTGCCCAACTACCAGACCCTCATCAAGTTCATGCCCGACGCCTGGCCAATCCAGGACCACGCCCAAGCCTGGTTCTTCCGCCGGCTGCAAATCCCCGAAGCCCTGCGCGCCTGGGGGCCGCCCGACGGCCTGAGCCTCAAGGAGTACATCCCCCGCACGCAGGCCTATGTCGCGCGCCTGTTCCAAATCGCCCTCGAACGCAGCCGCCGCCTCAAGTACCAGCCCGCCGGCGGCATCTGCCATTTCCATGCCCTCGACATCTGGCCCTCCGTAACCATGGCCGCCATTGATTTTGACCGCCTCCCTACCAAGGTCTTTTACACCGTGCAGCGCAGCTTCGCCCCCGTCTGCGCCAGCCTGGAATACGAGCGCGACACCTGGCGGCCCGGCCAACCCTTCCGTTGCCGCATCTGGGCCATCAATGACCGATGGGAGGCCGTCCCCGACGCCCTGGTCTGCTGGCGCATTCTCGATGCTCAGGGCGCCGAGCAGGCCCGCGGCCAGTGGCCTGTGACCATGCCGGAGGACTCCGCCCAGCCCTTGGGCACCGCGGCTTGGACCGCCTCCGGCCGCGGCCCCCATGAGCTTCGCGCCGCGGTGCGCGACCAGGCCGGGAAAACCCTCTCGGAAAACATCTTTGAGTTCGAGGTCAGCGACTAGGGCGCAACCGGCCGGCATGGTGCCCGCCCAACAGCCGCTAACTCCGTTCCAGCAGCTTCTGCCGATGGTTAAGCCGAATCGTACAACTGCTCAAGAGCCAGCGCATCCGTGGCGCGTTGGTAATTCTCGCCTCGAAACGAGCTACTCGGGGCTCGAGCTTTTGATCGTCCCTTCCGAAAGAGTGTAAAGCGGGGTTTTGAGGCTGCAGACGACGCCTGAATAGCAATTCGCCAGGCACAGGTGCTGGCGGCTGCGAAATTTGCAAAGCTTTTCGCGCTCGACAGCATAAGTTCCCTCGTTGATACTGGGCGCGGTTTGTGGTTCGGGGCCAGCGGTATGACCAACGAGTGGCCTAATCAACAAACCGAGCCGGCAAACTGGATGGACCTCTCCGGGCTTCGCGATGAACGACCAGAGAGTTCGTTGATCGCCGATGTGGAGAAATGCATTCGTATGCAACGTACGGTGATTAGAGCAATGAAACGTGCCGTCGTCCTCGTGGTGCTCGCCGGGTTGGGGTTGGCCTGCCCAGGACGGGCGGGGCAACTGCCGCCGATTCAAACCGTCTTTCTGATTCTAATGGAGAATCATGCGTGGTCGGACATCGAGGGCAGCACTAATGCGCCGTATATCAATCAGGCGCTGCTGCCGCAGGCGTCGTATTGCGCACAGTATTACAACCCGTCTAACTTCATAGCCAGTCTCATCAGCTATCTCTGGCTGGAGACCGGGACGAATTGGGGGCTGACCAACGACAGCACCAATGCCTATAACTATCCGGCTTATTTCCACCTCTCGACGACCAACCACCTGGTCAGCCTCTTGAACCGGGCGGGCATCTCATGGAAAACCTACCAGGAATGCGCGCGCGGCGACATTCTGCCGCTGGAGAACGGCGGCTGCTATGTGGTGCGGCACGACCCGTTTGTTTATTTTGACGACGTGACTGGAACCAACGACCCCACTTATCCTTACGGCGTGGCGCACGTCCGCCCGTACTACGAATTGGAGGGCGACCTGACGAACAACACGGTGGCGCGATATAATTTTATCACGCCCGGAGTCTGCTCGGACATGCACAACTCCTGCCCGCCACTTACCAACAACATCTTGCAGGGAGACACATGGCTGGCCTCCCAAATACCCGAGATTATGCGTTCGCGCGCCTACTCGAACAACGGAGCGATTTTCATTGCCTGGGACGATGGCGGTGTGCCTTGGGTTCCGATCGGCATGATCGTGCTTTCGCCGCTGGCCCGGGGTCCTGGCTATGTCAGCACGGTCCGCTACACACACAGCTCCACGCTGCGCACCTTGCAGGAGACCTTCCAGGTCCGCCCCTGGCTTGGAGATGCGGCCAATGCGGAGCCGTTGGCCGATTTGTTCATGACGGTCAACACGAATTCGGGATTCAGGATCACTTCGCTTGTCCCCGCGGGGAGTGGCACGTTCCAACTCACGGCGAACGGGGCAGTTCCCAGTCAACCGGTGGTGCTCGAGAGTTCGACTAACCTTCAGACCTGGACGGCCGTCAACACCAATACTCCCTCCGGAAGCAGTCTCGCCTTCTCGATTACCAACAACCCCGCCGCAGATTCGTGGCGGCGCTTTTATCGGCTAGTGCAATCGCGCCCGAACTGAAGGGAGCATCACGCCAAGTCAGATGTATAGATACACGTAAATGGCAAATGCAATCGCCACCAGGCCCGCCCCGGCAGCCAATGACCAAAGCAAATTCCGGTTCCTGGCCGCCATGGCAAAAGTGGAGATGATCACGCCCGCTTGCGCGGCCAGCATGCCGAAAAAGAAGCGCTGGCTCCGCAGGTGGTGGTGCTCCGCCGAAATATTGCTCTTGCGCACCTGCAACTCATATAGGTTCGCAATCGTCTGGTTCAGTCGTGCTTCCAGCTCGTAACGCAGCGCCGCGTAGCGCAGGCGCGCCGCCGTGAAGTCCCGGACGAGCGAGGGGCCAGCCTCCGGCCCGGAGCTGCCCAAGCCTGCGGCGGCGGGCTTTTGCCGGAGCGTGGCCTCTCGGGCCAGCAGATTGTCCATCTGGTCGATGGCCTGGTTTAGCGGTTTCGTTGCCGCATCATAAGCCTGGGCTTGATCCCGCGCCGCCTTCAACGAGGCGTCCAGGCTGTTAAGGCTCACCTGGGCCAGCAGCCCCTTCATCTCCGTATCCGGCATCGAGGTCTCGACGCCTTCCATCGCCGCCCGGGTCTGCGGGTCCAGCGTCAGCCCGGTGGGAGCCGCCGGCGCCTGCCCCGTCCGCAGGAACGTCAACGCCTGCTGCCCCCCGGGAGACTCCAGCACCCCCAGCAACTCCTTGCCGAGTTCCACACTCCCGGGCTGGGACGCTTGCGTCTGGAGTTGTTCGGCTGCCTGCTTCAAGGCGGCGGGATCAAAAGCGCGCACCTCCGCCATGGTTTGCAGCAAATCCGCCGTGTTGCGCTGGATCGCCCCGCGCAGGCGCTTGGCCTGGAAAAAACTCCATTGGTCGCCCGCCTTGGATTGCTGTTGGGCCCCTAAGGACCGGTCATACTGCGCCCGGGTCATCTCGCTCGAGGCCAGCCCGGCCAGCATCGTCGCCAACACTGCCATCACGACAGGCGTTGCGCTGAGAATCTTCCCCCATGTCGTGTGGGGCAAATCCGCCTTCAACCCTTCGGGTATGCTGACCTTCGTCGGCTTCATGGTGGTTACTGAATAACATTTATGCGTCAGGCGCAAGCGCTGTATTCATTGGCTCCCCTGCATCCCACCGCGCTCTTACTGGCCCAGGCCGAAGAAGCGCCGGGAGGCCAACGGCAAGGTGTTGGTATATGGACTTGTGGCGCTCCGTGAAGCACGCTGCACGCCGCCGCCGCTGCCCCCAGGAGGCCCGGACGATGGCGCGGGCGCTGCGCGAGCGCGGTCGGAGGGTGGGGCAGGTTACGGCTCTCACCGAGCCTCTTTGTAGGGGAAAACATTTCCGTGAGCCGGTTGGCGGTGGTGCCTTTGGGTGACCACTGGGATCTGTTCCGGCAGTAGGTGGAAAAGCCACCGGAGCGTCATTTGGAATTGATTGCTGAAATCAATGTGGGCAATTGCAGAACATCGGACGCTCGCGGAGCAGATAGCGCGGTGGGGTGGTAAAAGGGAAGGCTTCGACTGCCGTGCCGCGGGCGGGTCACACGATCTCGAAGTGGCGCACTTGGAGCGCGTTCTGGCCGGTCTTCTGCGCGGGGCGCGGTTCAGGTTGGGCGAAGTCGTTCAGGTCCACGGCGCGGGCGCGCACTTCATACGTGCCGGGCGTCAGGCCGCGAATCGTCGCGGCATACGAGACCCTGCTGTAACGCAGCGGCCACGAGCGCGGGCGGCCCGTGGTTTTGTCAAAACCCAGCACGTCTTTGGGCGACACGCCTGGGGGCAGCACGCCGGACCAGTCGGGCGGCGCCTGCAGCTCGCACTCCACCCACGGGCCGCGCAGCAGCTCGGGCGCATCATCGGCCAGCGGCCCGGGGTGGCCTTCGATCCGCCGCACCCAATACTCGACGCGCTTCACGCCCGAGGGCCCGCAGACGACTTGCCCAGCGAGGAACACAGGCTCGCTCGCTTGGATCTGCTCCGGCCCTTGGTCCACATACGCGGCGGTCTTCAGGTAAGAGTCGGGATCGTTGTTGCCATTGGCGTAGGTGTCGCTGTTCCGAGGGTCGTTGGTCACGAAGATGTGCTGGAGCCACTTGATGGATTTGTAGCCATGCGACCAGGGCACGACCATGCGCACCGGGCCGCCACGCTCAGGGGGAATGGGTTGACCGTTGAGCCGGTAAGCCAGGAACACAGGCCGATCGCCCGGCGGCGTCTCCATCGCCTGGGTGTAGCTCACCGAGGACTGGAAGACCTGCTTCGGGTCGTTGTTGTGATAGCCCCGGAAGTAGATGCGGCGCACGTTGTTCATCTTGCGGCAGAGCCGCAGCACCTCGCGTAACGGCACGCCGGTCCACAAGCCCTGGCCCAGCGGCGCAGCAAGGTTCAGGCACTGCATGACGTGGACACAGTTCACCTCCTGCTGGCGGCCCAGTTCCCTGAGCGCGGGCAAATCCATCGCGGTGCCATCGGCCCGCGTCAGTGGGCGTTCGACGGAGGCCGGCACCTTGGTGTGCGGTTCCTCCACGAAGGGGTCCGCCGTGAGCTCCAGCCGCCAGGTTTCCGGCGTGAGCCGCGCCTCTGCCTGCGCCGCACCCGTGAGGGTGTGGGGCGTCGGCGTGCCGCGCGAGACGTCCCGGAAGTCCTTTGCGGGTGTGAAGAAGGGATGCGGCGCGGGTGTTGTCGCCGCCGCAGCGGGCGCCGGTGAAGCAACCGCGTCGGCTGCGAGGGTTTGCTCTCCAAGGATCGCCTGGGCCGCGCCGACCGCCGATACACCGACGGCGCCGATGCGGAGGAAGTCGCGGCGGGTGAGATTACTATTTGCGTTCATGGTTTGGCGCCTATTCGTTTCACCTCGCTACGGGCACTCCGGTCACCGCCGCGCCGGCGGCAGGTAGTGGAGCGTCCGGTCCTGCCCGGGGCCGTCGAAGGTCGACGGGTCCAGCTCCGCCGCGGCAGCAGGCGGATTGGCAGGATTACGAGGTGGGGATGTTCGCGCACTTCGCGCCCAATAAGCGGGGCGGCGGGTCGCTCGACCGATTTTGTCAGGCGGCCAAGGTGTCATTCGCTGCGGGGACTCACGGCAGCGTGAGCACACGGTAAATCCTCTGTGGTCGACCGGGAGGAACCCTGTCGAACGTGTAACTCGTGGGTCCACTTCCGGCCATGGGCGGACCCAGGTTCGTCCACAGGTTTGTCGTCAGATCCGACCGATACTGAACCTGGTAGGTTCGGTTTGAGTCTGAACTCCAGCAAAGTTCCACCTCACTGACCCGGATGGTTAGAAACGGCATGGCTATTGCGGCGACGTTCGTGTGGCCAAAAAAGTAAGGGATGTCACAACAAATGGGTGAGAAGTCAATGCCCCCTTCGATCCGAAGGGCGTCGGCGAGGTTCGTCACCGTGTAATCTACCGTCCCGGACGCCTGGATCTCGGGCTCAGGATACGCTGTCTGATACTGGAAGCGAATCACTGGCCCGGAGATCAGGCCGTTGGTGAGCGTGAGGAATACTGTCTGCTGATCCTTAGCCAATACTGCCAGTTCCGCCCGACCGTTCTGCGGGTCGGTTGTCAGCCGGACGAATGCTTGATCGGTGCTGGGAAGTTCCTGTGTCAGGGTACCCCAGATGCCGCCGACCATCGTGTAGGTGCCACAGGTGATTTGATACAGACTGCGCGTGCGTGGAGGAATCTGTGCGTTGGCTGTCGGAAGAATGCCAATCCAACTCGCAAGCATCGCCAGCGAAACAATCAGTGTTTTCTGCATAAGACGCCCCTGGTTTCGACGATACACCTGCCGCAACGGCCCGTTCAAAGCCGCCCAACAATTATTCAACTAACCATCGGTTCGTATATTGAACGATGCGAATCCCCAATGCAATACGTTTGATGCGAAAGGTTTGTGTGCTCCGGCACCTTTCCTTAACGCGGCGGAGCCGCAACCAAGAGCGAAGCGTCAATTCCTGAGTGGGAAGCGCAGCGTGGGCCTTCCCCCGCCGCGTTAAATGCGGCGCTCCGCGCCGAAGAATCAGGCCCCTCCGAAGGAAACATGCCAAGACATTCACGCAAAAACGTGGATGTTGCGACCAAAGACTCTAAGCACCCAACAAACCTACACTCGCTGGCGCCGGCGCTACGGCCTCTTTTTCAAGGACCGCCGGCTCGTGGTCCGCCGTTCCGCCGATTGATTTCGAGAAGGTCGGCGAGTCGTGCCAGCGGAAGACCGGCAAGGAGCTTGCGCCGGGCCAGCAGGCGGCGCTTCGATGAAGCGGGTCCTGCCCGCGCTTACCGGCCGGGGCTACGAGCACCTCCACATCCAGGACGGGCAGACGGCGAGTCTGGAGTACCTGCGGGTGACCTTCGGCGATGTGTCGGCTGGCGAGAAGCGCAGGGTGCGACAGCGATTGCTCGACCATTGCGGGCTGGACACTTTGGGGATGGTCCGGATCGTGGAGGCGATGCGGAGGATTTGTGGCGGGTGAAAAGCAGGACTTCTCAGACCGGTCGGACGCGGTCGGACCGATCAAACGCATCGCCGGAGCGATGCAGACTGGAAGCGACCCGTCTGAGGGAAGTGGTCTTCGGGTCAAGAACCGGGATATGGTCCACACCGGCTGGCGGTGCCATGGCTCCGACTGGCGAATCACACCTGCTTTCGATTCATGGCCACCCGTTCCGTGCTTCCAATTCGTGGCCAAACCCGGGGGTGGGCGGCCACGAATCGAAAGCGGTCACAACAATGTTCACCCTTGATTTTCAGTGGTGCCGATGGAGGGGGTCGAACCCACACACCCTTACGGGTACCAGATTTTGAGTCTAGCGCGTCTGCCAATTCCGCCACATCGGCTGCACTGCGGCCCGGGCACTCGAGCAGCCTCGTGCCGGGCGGTGATGAGGTCGCGCTGCCGCTGGGGCTGAGGCAACGCCGGGAAGACAAACCAGGCCCCCAATCAGGCCGCTGACCGCGCCACGGCCGCTTCGCGTCCACACCGTGTTGGAAGATACAGGGACCTGGCGGAACTGCAAGCATCCAATCGTCGTTAGTTCGGACGGGGTGGCTGTGGGCGTCCCCGGCGGCAGCAACGTCCGGCTCCTGCTGCATCGTTGATTCCGCCTCCAGGTCCCGCCGGGTCCGAACGCTGCTGCGGCGTAAGGCAGTCGCAGGCCGGGGCGGCATCAAGCGGCGGCCTCAATAACGGGGCAGCACCCAAAACCGCGCCTAAGGATGGGCTAACGCACCCAAGACCAACAAAATGGGACCACGCCACATTTCATGCCAATCGAGAATTAGTAGAGAACCGCGGTTTCTCAAAAAGAGTCTTAGGCGAGGATCTTGGGCCGCAATAACCACCTTGACGCGTTGCCAGGGGACCGCCAGAATGCCCCTCAGACTCTCGCCGCGGGCGGGCATTTGCTGCATCGAAACATGATAACGTCCTTCAGTTAAACAAGTTATGTCTGCCTATCTATGCCGGATTTCACCCGCGCCTCCGGTTCGGTCCCTCGACACGCTCCTGCCCATGCGCTTGATAACCAGTATAGGTTAAACAAGTCAAATGAGTTGTGCGCCGGCACAGGAAATTTGCGCTAACGGAGAAAACTTTTATGGAAGAACCGCTGTTTGCCCGGGAAGAGCTCCTCCGGGTGCTTCCCCATCGGCCGCCGTTCCTGTTTGTGGACCGGGTCATCGAGCTGCAACCCCACAAATTCATCGTGGCGGAGCGTGATTTGCGCCCGGAAGAACCGCAATTTGCCGGTCATTTTCCGGGCCGCCCGGTTATGCCGGGGGTGCTGGTGGCCGAAGCCCTGGCCCAGGCCAGCGGTTTGCTGCTCGCACTTTCCGACAAGCTCAAGGCGCCGCAAGCGTCCGGCCCCCCAAAGATGTTTTACCTCGCAGCCACGAATCTGAAATTCACTCACCCGGCCCTGCCGGGCGACACGCTGGTGCTGCGGGCGGCGCGCGAGGGGGTTTTCTCCAGGCTGTTTCGCTTCTCGGTTGAGGCCACGGCGGGCCCGAACCTGGTCGCCACCGGTTCGCTGACACTGGCGTCAGTCAGCGAACCGGCTTGAAACCGGCAGCAACTCGCCGTCGGCGGGGCGCAAGCCCTCAATCGGGACGCCGGCCGGCGTTGGCGGGGCGCCGCGGCTCACCGGCCGACCAACTGCATCATGGCCTCCGGATAGCGCGTCCCCGCCGCCGCGCCAGGCGGGGCGACGTCTTCGATTCGCTTCAAGTCGCGGGCGCTCAGATGAAGGCTTAATGCCCCGAGGTTTTCCTCGAGATACTTTCGGCGTTTGGTTCCGAAAATCGGCACGATGTCCTCCCCTTGCGCCAGCACCCAGGCCAGGGCGAGCTGCGCGGCGGTGCAACCTTTTGCAGCAGCCATCTGTGCGAGGCGCGCGACCAGGTCGAGATTGCGCTGGAAGTTCCCGCCCTGGAACCGAGGCGATTGCCGGCGATAATCATCGGCGGCGAGCTCTTCAAGGCGTTTGATTTGGCCGGTGAGGAATCCCCGCCCCAGGGGGCTGTACGGCACAAAGCCGATCCCAAGCTCGCGGCAGACACCCAGGATTTCGTCCTCGGGGTCGCGCGACCACAGTGAGTATTCCGTCTGCAGCGCCGTGATGGGATGCACCTGGTGCGCGCGACGGAGCGTCTGCGGACCTGCCTCGGACAGGCCCAGGCGCCGCACCTTGCCTGCCCGCGCCAGTTCGGCCATCGCGCCAACGGTCTCCTCAATCGGCGTGGCTGGATCGACCCGGTGCAAATAATAGAGGTCGATCACGTCCACCCCGAGCCGCCGCAGGCTCGCCTCGCAAGCGCTGCGCACATACTCAGGCCGGCCATTGACACCTCGTTTCGTGGGGTCATTGGGATCGCGCACAATGCCAAACTTCGTCGCCAGCACGACCTGGTGACGCCGGCCCTTAATGGCCCGGCCGACCAGTTCTTCATTGGTCCACGGCCCATACATGTCGGCCGTGTCCACCAGCGTCACACCGCAATCAAGCGCGCGGTGAACAGTCGCCATGGACTCCTTATCGTCGCGTGGCCCGTAGAACTCGGACATGCCCATGCACCCCAACCCCAGCGCCGAAACGCGCAGGCCGCTCTTGCCCAATTCGCGTGTTTTCATTGAAGATGTCCGCCGCGCCCGCGCCTCGAAGGAAACGCCCAACAAAAGAGGCAGGGGCCGATGCCCTGCCTTGAGCGGATTAAGAAAAGCCTGGACTCAACTCTGTCTGCGCCGCAGTGCGCCCAGGCCGATCAGGCCAAGTCCCAATAAGGAGGCTGTAGCGCCGCCATCAGGAACAGCAGTGACGCTCACGTCGTCAAGGTAGATATAGGCCGGTGCGTTGCGGCCCGCAAACCCTATGGTGGTGGTTGGGCCACTGGCGGTTTCAATGAAGCTGAACTGTTCCCACCAGAAACCGCCACTAGCCGGAGTGATGTTCAGAACGGGGGTTCCGTTCCAGCTTGCTGTTAAGTATGACTCGGCGTCTGCCGCCAACCAGAAGCTGAAGGTGTAAGTTGAACCCGGAGTAGTAGTTAGCGCTTGGGTGATTAGGTCGTTCTCGTCATAGACAGCGCCGAAAGCGGCGCAGTAATACCCCGAGTGGGCAAACATCGAGGGGGGAAAGTCGCCCCGAATATAAAAATGACTGCCCGAACCCGCGGGTGTGAACGTCCAATCAGTAAGATTTCCTGTTTCAAAACCCGGATTGCCAACTAGGTTTTGGGCAGAGGCTGATGGGGCCACCGCCAAGGCGAGGAATACACCCAGTGCGGCTGCAACGCAACGCAACAAACACACGGCACCCACAGCATTATGCTCTTTTTGCTCTTTCATAGTTCATGTTGTGTCTGCAACTTTCCGCCACGGTTTTAGCTTGAAGCAAGAGCACTGCCGAATGACCAAGAAGCGTCGCTCCCCAGAAGTATGAGCAGCGTAAGTGATTGTCTGCAAACAGCTTAGCTATTTTGTTTTTCCCCCTGTGGCCCTTGCCGGAATAGGGCCAGATTCGCGGAAACTGCAAGGAATAGCGACGGTGATTCTGCTGGACCCTGCCGAAATCTACCTAGAGTCCTCAGTATCAACGAGTTAAGTAGATTCCCTTGAAGTGTGAGGAATACCGACGGCGATTCTGCTGAACTTCACACCTCGTTGGCCGAAACCGCCGTGGACGTTGACCCACCCATCCCGGCAGTTCCGTTTCGCTTTGGCGCGAGGAACAAAGTATTGGAGGCCGGCGGGCCTCCTGAGGCAAGCCTGCCGGGGGCAGCGCCGGTCCCAGGCGCGTCGGCCAAAAGGGCGAAGAATATGTTGACGATTGGACGAGCCACAAGTCAAACTCACAGGCGTGAGCCAACACAGGATTGTTTATGACCAGGATCTTAGTTCTTTACTACTCGATGTACGGGCATGTCGAAACGCTGGCCCAGGCGGTGGCCGAGGGTGCGCGGTCGGTGGCAGGCGTGGAGGTCACGCTCAAGCGCGTGCCTGAGCTGATGGCGGAGGCGGCGGCCCGAAAACACGGCGCCAAACTTGACCAGCCCGCGCCGGTCGCGGACCCGAAAGAATTGGGCAACTACGACGCCATCATCTTTGGCACCCCCACGCGCTTCGGCAACATGGCCGCGCCGATGCGCAACTTCCTCGATCAGACCGGGAGTCTCTGGGCGCAAGGGGCGCTGGTCGGCAGAGTCGGCAGCGTCTTCACCAGCACCGGCACCGGCGGCGGCAACGAGAGCACCATTATCAGTTTCGTGACGACCCTGATGCACCAGGGCATGATCTATGTTGGCCTGCCTTACGCCTGCCCCGAATTGGCGGACACCACTGAGCTGAAGGGTGGTTCGCCCTGGGGCGCGGCCACCATCGCGGGTGCGGATGGCTCTCGTCAGCCGAGTCTCAAAGAGCTCGCACAGGCCAGGTTCCAGGGCAGGCACGTCGCCACCATAGCCAAGAAGCTCAAAGGGTGAGGACTTTGGCGAACGGCTCGAAGCCCCATTGCCGAAAGGCCAAGAGCTGACGATTATTGATGAAAGTAGTGATTCTCTGCGGCGGTTTGGGCACGCGTTTGCGCGAGGAAACGGAGTTTCGGCCCAAGCCGATGGTGCCGATTGGCGAGCGGCCAATCCTCTGGCACATCATGAAGATTTACGCCCACTACGGCCACAAGGAGTTCATCCTGTGCCTCGGCTACAAAGGGGAGGCGATCAAGGATTTCTTCCGCAATTACCACTGGAATACGAGCGATGTCACGCTCCGGCTGGGCGCCCGGCCGCAGATCAAATATCACAACCAGCACGACGAAGAGGATTGGAGCGTCACCCTGGTGGATACCGGGCAGGCGACCATGACCGGCGGACGGCTCCAGCGCGTGCTGCGCTTCGTGGAGGAGGAGACCTTCCTGCTGACTTACGGCGACGGGCTGATTAACAGCGACATCAACGCCTCCATTGCCTTTCACCACCAGCACAAAAAGGTCGTCACGCTAACCGCCGTGCAGCCGGCCAGCCGGTTTGGGGACCTGGAAATCAGCGGCGCGGGCGTGCGCGCCTTCAAAGAAAAGGCGGAGAAAGAAGCCGCCTTTATCAATGGCGGCTTCTTCGTGATGAACCGGCGCATCGGCGATTACCTGACCGGGGACGCCTGCGTGCTGGAGCAGGAGCCGCTGAGCCGCCTGGCGGCCGAGGGGCAAATCGCCGCCTTCACCCACAGCGGCTTCTGGCAGTGCATGGACACCTACCGCGAGCAGCAGTTGCTCACCCACCTGTGGAACAGCGGCCAGGCGCCGTGGAAGGTCTGGCCCACGCGCCAATGAACACCGCCGATTTCCTGGTCGTGGGCGGCGGCATTGTCGGCCTGAGCATCGCCCGCGAACTCAAGCGCCGGTGGCCGGACACGCGCGTGGCGCTCCTGGAAAAGGAAGCCCAGTGCGGCCTGCACGCCAGCGGCCGCAATAGCGGGGTCCTGCACGCCGGCTTCTACTACAGCGCCGACAGCCTCAAGGCAAGGTTCACGCGGGAGGGCAACCGCAGCCTGCACGACTACTGCGCGCGCCGCCACCTGCCGGTCAACCGTTGCGGCAAGCTGGTCGTGGCCCGGAACGCCTCGGAACTGCCGCAACTGGACGAACTGCTCCGGCGCGCCCAGGCCAACGGCGTCGAACTGCATTCCCTCACCGCCGCCCAGGCCAAGGCCATCGAGCCCCGCGCCAAGACCTTCGCGCGCGCCCTGTTCTCGCCCACGACCTCGACGGCGGACCCCGCCCAGGTCCTGGCGGCGATGGAGCAGGACGCCCTGAACGAAGGCCTGGTCATCCACCAGCACGCCGCTTACCTGGGCCGCGCCAACGGGCGCCTGGTCACCCGGGCGGGCGATTTCCAGGCGGGCTATGTGGTGAACGCCGCCGGCCTTTACGCCGACCGCGTGGCGCGGGACTTCGGCTTCTCCCAAGACTACCGCATTGTGCCCTTCAAGGGGCTTTACTTGGATTCCGAAGAGCCGCCGGGCGCCCTGCGCACCAATGTCTATCCGGTGCCCGATTTGCGGAACCCCTTCCTGGGCGTCCATCTCACCGTCACCGTGAGCGGCAAGGCGAAAATCGGCCCCACCGCCATCCCGGCCTTCTGGCGCGAGCAATACCAGGGGCTGGACAACTTCAAATTCGGGGAGTTTGTGGAAATCCTCTGGCGCGACCTGGGCCTGCTGCTCTTCGCCGGGTTCGACTTCAAGCGGCTGGCCGCCGAGGAAACGCTCAAGTATTTTCGGGCGCGGCTCGTCGCGCTGGCCTCCCGCCTGCTCGAGGGCGTCAAAGTCCAGGATTACCGGCACTGGGGCCGGCCCGGCCTCCGCGCGCAATTGCTCAACGTCAAGACGCGGAAACTGGAAATGGATTTTGTCCTCCAGGGCGATGGCCGGTCGCTGCACGTGTTGAACGCCGTGTCGCCGGCGTGGACCTGCGCGCTGCCCTTCGCCCGGTATGTGTGCGACGAGGCGCAGAAGTTGACGAAAAGCGGCGGCAAGTGAGTGCGGCCTGGGATGGTCAATGGTCAATTGCCGATTGCCAATTGGCCCGAGAGCGCAGGGCGAATGAAAACCGGCGGGCCGGCGCGCAGAGCCGGGGCTCTGCGCCCCGGCAGCGCCGGCAATGAAACTTAATAGCTCCTGAAATAGACTACGGATGTTCAACGATTTTTACAAGGGCAAACGGGTCCTGGTCACGGGCCATACGGGATTCAAAGGCGGCTGGCTCTCGCTCTGGCTCAAGCGCCTGGAGGCCAAAGTCTGGGGGTTGAGCCTGCCGCCGCCGACCCAGCCCAGTTTCTATGACGTCATCAAGCCGCTGGCCTTTGCCGGCGATATCCAAGGCGACATTCGCAACCTCGACCTGCTCCTGGCCACGGTGAGCGAGGTCCGGCCCGACCTGGTCTTCCACCTGGCCGCCCAGCCGCTGGTGCGCCGCTCCTACGCCGAACCTTTGGAAACCTTCCTGACCAACGCGGTGGGCACCGCCAACCTCCTGGAGGCCGTCCGCCGCGCCGAACGGCCCTGCACCCTGGTCATCATCACCAGCGACAAATGCTACGAAAACCGCGAATGGGAATTTGCCTACCGGGAAAATGATCCGATGGGCGGGCACGATATCTATTCCATGAGCAAAGGCGCGGCCGAGTTGCTCTGCCAGGCCTGGAACAAGTCCTTCTTCGCCCCCAACCCAAAACTCGGTCCCCTGGCCACCACCCGCGCCGGCAACGTCATCGGCGGCGGCGATTATGCCGAAGACCGCCTGGTGCCGGATTGCGTGCGCGCCTTGACCGAGAAAAGGCCGATCCTGGTGCGGAATCCCCGGGCGATCCGGCCCTGGCAACACGTCTTGGAATGCTCCAGCGGCTACCTTTGGCTGGGCGCCAGACTGGCCGCGGCGGGCAAGCATTCACCCCTGGCCGGCGGATTCAACTTCGGCCCGGGCCCCGGCGCCCGCCACACCGTCCGCAACGTGGTCGAGGAGGTCCTCAAACATTGGCCGGGCCAGTGGGTGGACGGGTCTGGCGCGGGCCAACCGCACGAGGCCAGCCTGCTCACCCTCGCCATCGACAAGGCTTGCGCCCTGCTCGACTGGCGGCCGGTCTGGACTTTCCCCGAGGCCATCCGCCAGACCATCACCTGGTACCAGGCGCGGCACCTCGCCGCCAACCCGGACATGCCGGGCTTCTCGCTGCGCCAGATCGAGGCCTATGCCGAGGCCGCCCGGGAGCAGGGACTGCCGTGGGCCCAAGCCGCGCCGGCCGCGCCGGCCGGGCCAGGGGGCGCAGAATGATCGCCTGCCAAACAAGGGCAGTCCTTTCCGTCTTTTGGGGCCAACAGCCGCACTGGCGGCCGGGTTTCGGTCAAGCGACTTGAGCAGGAGTTGTCCAAGCGGCACGGCCCAGCAAAGCCCTATGCACCCCGACGCTGCCAAACTGAAAGAGGAAATCCTCCGCCTCACCCGCCAATTCACGCGTCTGGCGCACGCGGCCAACCGCCCCGGCTACGAGTCGGCGGGCGAATCCGGGGTCGAGCGCCCGCCGTTTGTCCCCGGACAGAGCCCCGTGCCCTATGCCGGGCGGGTGTTTACCGAGGAGGAGGTCGCCGCCGCCGTCGGGGCCACGCTCGATTTCTGGCTGACCCTTGGGCCCGAGGGCGAGGCCTTTGAAAAGGGCCTGGCCGAGTTCCTCGGCGTCAAAGCCAGCGTGCTCTGCAATTCGGGTTCCTCGGCCAACCTGCTGGCGATGGCGGCGCTGTCCAGCCCCCGCCTGGGCGCCCGGCGGCTCAAGCCGGGCGACGAGGTCATCACCGTCGCCGCCGGTTTCCCCACCACCGTGGCGCCCATTGTCCAGAACGGTTTTGTCCCGGTCTTCATTGACAATGACCCGCTGACACTCAACGCCCGGGTCGAACAGTTGGAAGCGGCCTGGACCGAGGGCCGCACCAAGGCCGTCTTCCTGGCCCACACCCTGGGCAATCCCTTCGACCTGGCCGCCGTGACCGGGTTTTGCCGCCGGCACGGCCTCTGGCTCGTGGAGGACAATTGCGACGCCCTGGGCTGCGCTTACGACGGGCGGTTCACCGGCAGCTTCGGCGACCTGTCCACGCAGTCCTTTTACCCGCCCCATCACCTGACCCTCGGCGAAGGCGGGGCCGTCAACGTCCGCGACAACCTCAAGTTCCGAACGCTCCTGGAGAGTTTCCGCGATTGGGGCCGGGATTGCTGGTGCCCCAGCGGGAGGGACAACACCTGCGGCCGGCGGTTCCAGTGGAAACTCGGCGACCTGCCCGAGGGCTACGACCACAAATACATCTATTCGCACCTCGGCTATAATCTCAAGCCCCTCGACCCGCAGGCCGCCATCGGCCGCGCCCAACTTCAGAAGCTCCCGCACTTCATCCAGGCCAGGAAGGCCAATTGGGAACGACTCCGGCGCGGGCTGGCGCCCCTGGCGGAGTGCTTCGATTTCATGCTGCCCACCCACGCCACCGGCTGGTCGCCGGAGGGATTCTCCTGGGACCGCTCCGGCCACCGTGCCGATTGCTCCTGGTTCGGTTTCATGATGCTCGTCAAGCCCGGCGCCCCCTTCACCCGCACGGAACTGGCCCGGCACCTGGATGCCAAAAAGATCGGCAACCGCATGCTCTTCGGCGGCAACCTCCTCCGCCAGCCCGCCTTTGTGCAACTGCGCAAAGACAATCCCGCCGCCTTCCGCGTCATCGGCGATTTGAGCGGCGCCGACCGCATCCTCAAAGAGTCTCTCTTCATCGGCACCTATCCCGGCCTGACCCCGCCCATGTTGGATTACGTGATTGAGGTGGTGACTGAGTTTGTGGGCGAGCGGCGAGCCTAAGGTTACATTGTTACGCAACTCTTGTAACTCTCATGCCGAAGTTGATTGTGCTGAGCGGGGCGACGGGATTTCTAGGCCGTCACGTCTGCCGGGCGCTGGTCGAGGGCGGGCACACGGTCGAGGCCTTCCGCCGCCGGTCCAGCGACCTCTCCCGACTGGGCCCAGTGGCCGAGCGTGTCCGCTGGCATTGGGCGCCGGAAGAAATCGAGGCGCCTTTCCGGGGCCCGAAAACCCCGGACGCCGTCATCCACTGCGCCGCCCTCTACGGCCGCCGGGGCGAGTCGCCGGCCGAGTTGCTCGAGGCCAACACACTGCTGCCCGTCCGCCTCTATCATCAGGCGGCGGGGCGCGGCGTGCCGCTCTTCCTGAATACCGATACCGTTCTCGACCCGCGCCTGAATCTCTACGCCCTGAGCAAGCATCACGCGGCGGAATGGTTGAGGATGGCCGCCGGCCCCACCCGGGTGTTGAACCTCAAAGTGCAGCATTTCTACGGGCCGGGCGACGATCCGACCAAGTTCATCACCGGCCTCGTCCTCCAATGCCTGGCCAACGTGCCGGAGATTCCCCTCACCGACGGGCGCCAGCGGCGGGACTTCGTCTATGTGAGCGACGTGGTCAGCGCCATGCTCGCGTTGCTGGCAGCCGAGGCCGGCGAGGCCGGCGCCCGCGGCGGCTTTGCCGATTATGAAGTCGGCAGCGGCGACCCGGTCGAAGTGCGCGAGTTGGTGGAACTGCTGCACAAACTCACCGGGAGCCGCTCCCGTTTGCTGTTCGGCGCCCTGCCGTATCGCCCCGGCGAGCCGATGCTCACCCGCGCGGACACGGCCGCGTTGCGGGCGCTGGGCTGGCGCCCGCTGGTCCCGCTGCCCGAGGGTCTCACCCGCACCATCGCAGCGGAGAAAAACACCCGAAGTCCCAAGTCCGACCCTCGACCCTCGCCCTTCACCCAATAACCCCGTGCTTCGCCCCTCGCCCCTCGACACTCCCCATGAAACGAATCCTCGTCACCGGCGGCTGTGGCTTCCTGGGCTCCAATGTGGCCGTCCACTTTCTCCGGGAAGGCTGGCAGGTCACGCTCATTGACGCCCTCTTGCGCCAGGGCGCAGCGGCCAACCTCGACTGGCTGCGTTCCCAGGCCCGGGAAGGCCAGTTGACCTGCGTCATCCAGGACCTGGCTGAGGAGGCGGGGGTAAGGCAAGCCTTCCGCCAGCATGGCCCGTTCGATTTCGTTTGCCACCTCGCCGGTCAGGTCGCCATGACCACCTCGCTCTCCGACCCCCGCCGCGACCTCCTCACCAACATCCTCGGCACTTTCAATGTCCTCGAAGCGGCGCGGCAACTCAGCCCCGACACCCTGCTCGCTTACAGCTCGACCAACAAGGTCTATGGCGACCTGGAATGGGTGCGCTACCAGGAAACTGCCACCCGCTATCTCACCCCGGATTACCCTGAAGGGTTCGATGAAACCATCCCGCTGGACTTCGCCAGCCCCTACGGCTGCTCCAAAGGCGCCGCCGACCAATATGTCCGCGACTGGCATCGAAACTACCGCCTGAAAACAGTCGTCTTCCGTCATTCCTCCATCTACGGCGGCAGACAGTTCGCCACCTTCGACCAGGGCTGGCTCGGCTGGTTCTGCCTCCAGGCCCTTCGCCAGCAGCAGGCCGTGCGCGCGGGCCAAAAACCCGAGCCCTTCACCATCGCCGGCAACGGCAAGCAGGTCCGCGACGTGCTCCACGGCGAAGACCTGGTCCGCCTCTATGCCGCCGCTTACGAGCGCCGCGACCAGGTCGCCGGCCAGATTTTCAACATCGGCGGCGGACAGCCAAACAGTCTCTCCCTGCTCGAATTGTTTGACTTGCTGGGCCGCCTGACGGGCGTCACCTTATCTTTCACCCAAAACCCGCCCCGCCCCAGCGACCAAAAGGTCTTTGTGGCCGACATCCGCAAAGCCGGGCGCCTCCTCGGCTGGAGCCCGTCCCTCAGCAAGGAACAAGGCATCCCCCTCATGCTCCGCTGGGTGGAAGGAGCGCAGAGCTCCAGCCCTGCGCCGTGATACTTTAGCGAGGCTGCGTTGCGGGCCGCCTCTGGAACCGAGCCTGCCTGGTGAGGCTCATTGAGAATTGAGTATCGGGTATTGCTTATTGGTCATTGAGTCCGCAGTCCGAAAGTCCATTCGGCGTGCTCGGCGGGCGTTCTTCAATAACCAATGATCATTTTTCAATCCTCAATTTTCAATTCACCTGAAAGAAGCGCTGGCTGGGCGCAGTTTTGCAGCCGCGGCCTTGACCTGATTACAACCAGTTCTGCCAGTAGAGAACTTTAGCGGGCCGCGCGGAGCCGCGGGTCTGCCCTCCGGCCTGCTTTGGGACTTCGCGGTTCGGTCGGCCAGCTTGACATGCCCTTGTGGGGCAGGTAAGAAGCAGCCTCATGAAGAGCCTGCGGACAAGGCCTTGGCTGCTCGCGGTCAGGAAGATTGAATCAGCGACAGGCCCTCAAAAATGACCCGGACATTTCCGCGTCAGTGAGACCGGCAAAGAGTTTTATTTATCTACTGCGAGGCTCCAGCCTGCTTGCAGGCTGGAGCGGCCGGAGAGTGCTGCCGGGCGAGGGGCCTTGCCGTTGCGCTGCGTCGCTTCCTGGGTGCTGCCGCCTCAAGGCCGCGCTCCTGGGCTGCGGCTGCGCCGCGCTGAGTTGGCTGTTCCTGGCCGCCACGGCCGCCCGGGGTGTCGCCGCCCAGGAACCGCCCGGCACCACGGGCCCCGGGTCGGTCGGGCGCACGGCGGACGGCCAGGTGGTGACGCCGGTCAACCAGGTGGTCCACCCGGCCGGCGTAAGCCTGGACCTGCGGGGGATGCGTCCCCAGGCGCTGGCGCTCAGCCCGGACGGGCAAATCCTGGTCGTTGCCGGCAAGACGCATGAATTGGTCGTGGTCGATCCGGCGGGTCTTCGGGTCCGCCAGCGCGTGGCCTTGCCGGCCGAAGGCGCCCGGGAATCGGCGCCGGAGGCTGTGCCCAGGCACATCCTGCAACCGGACAAAGAGGGGCAGGTGAGCTTTACCGGGCTGGTGTTCTCGCCGGACGGAAGGCGGGTCTATCTGGCGAATGTCAACGGCAGCGTGAAGGTCTTCGGCGTCGGCAAGGACCACACCGTGAGCGGTCTTTGCACCTTTCCTTTGCCCGAGGTCAGCGGCACGCGGCGCAAGGAGGAGATACCGGCGGGCCTGGCGGTGTCGCGCGACGGCAAACGGCTTTATGTCGTGCTGAACCTCTCCAACCAGTTGGCGGAGTTGGACGCCGTCACAGGCCAGGTGCTGCGGGTTTGGGAGGCGGGCGTGGCGCCGTACGACGTGGTGCTGGCCGGCCACAAGGCTTATGTGAGCAACTGGGGCGGGCGGCGGCCGGAGGCCGGAAATGTCACCGGGCCGGCGGGACGCGGGACCCTGGTGCGGGTGGACCCGGTGAGGCATATCGCCAGCGAAGGCTCGGTGAGCGTGATTGACCTGGCGGCAGGCAGGGTAGCCCGCGAAATCCTCACGGGCCGGCACGCCTCCGGCCTGGCCTTGAGTCCCAACGGCCGCTACGTCGTGGTGGCCAACGCCGCCAGCGACACCCTGAGCGTGATTGAGACGCGCCGCGACGAGGTGGTGGAAACGATCTGGGCACGGCAAAGCCCGGCCGATTTGTTCGGCGCGAGCCCCAACGCGCTGGCCTTTGACCGATCGGGCCGGACATTGTTTGTCTGCAACGGCACGCAGAATGCCGTTGGGGTGATAGACTTTGTGCCCGGCCGCTCGAAGTTGAAGGGGCTGATTCCGGCCGGCTGGTTTCCGGGGGCGATCGTGCATGATGCGCGCCGCCAGTCGTTGTACGTGGCCAATCTCAAAGGCATCGGCCCTGGCCGCTTAAACCTTTGGACCGGCGAACCCGAATTCAATTCGCACCAATACTACGGGTCGCTGTCGCGGGTGCGCGTGCCGGGGGCGGGGGCCTTGGCGAAACTGACCCGCCAGGCGCTGGCCGATATGCGGTATGGGCGCCTGGCGCAGGCGGGCCTGCCGCCGCGCCCGGCTCAACTGCCGCGGCCCGTGCCGGAGCGCGCCGGCGAGCCGAGCGTCTTCAAGCACGTGGTCTATCTCATCAAGGAAAACCGCACTTACGACCAGGTGCTCGGCGACCTGGCCCAGGGCAATGGGGAGCCTTGGCTCTGCACCTTTGGCGAGCAGATCACCCCCAACCAGCACAAACTGGTCCGCCAGTTCACCCTGCTGGACAACACCTACTGCTCGGGCATTCTGAGCGCCGACGGCCATCAATGGACGGGCGGCGCCCTGGCCACCGATTACATGGAGAAATCGTTTGCCGGCTTTCCCCGCAGCTACCCGGACGGAATGGAAGACGATGATGTGGATGCCCTGGCCTACTCGCCGGCGGGGTTCATCTGGGACCACGCACTGGCCCACGGCAAGTCCTTGCGCGATTACGGCGAATTCGCCATCACGCGCAAGTCCTGGAAGGACCCGTCGCGCAACGGCCTGCCGAAGTTCCTGGATCATTACCAGGAATTCCTGAACCGCACGGATGCCATCAACCTCCACAGCGAGCCGGCCATCGCATCGTTGCGGCCGTACCTGGCCACCAACACCGTCGGCTGGGACCTGGATGTGCCCGATATCTTTCGCGCGGCGCAATTCATCAAGGAACTCAAGCAGTTCGAGCTGAGCGGGCGTTTCCCGGACCTGGCGATCATCTGTCTGCCCAATGACCACACCAGCGGCACCAGCCCGGGCGCGCCCACACCGGCGGCGCAGGTGGCGGACAACGACCTGGCCTTCGGCCGGATTGTGGAGGCGCTGAGCCACAGCCGTTTTTGGCCGCAGACCTGCATCTTGGCGATTGAGGATGACCCGCAGGCGGGCTGGGACCACGTGAGCGGTTACCGGACGACCGCCTATGTGATCAGCCCCTACACCCGCCGCCAGGCCGTCGTCAGCACCCAATACAATCAGACCAGCCTCCTGCGCACCATCGAACTCATCCTCGGCCTGCCCCCGATGAACCAGATGGATGCCACCGCCACGCCGATGTTTGACTGCTTCACGAACGTGCCGGATTTCACGCCCTTCGTCGCGGTCGGCAACAACGTGCCGCTGGACCAGATGAATCCGGAGCCCAAAAAGATTTCCGATTCGCTCCTGCGCAAGGAAGCCTATGCCTCGGCGCGGCTGCCCCTGCAACGGCCGGACCAGTGTCCCGAGGACCTGCTCAACCGCATTCTCTGGCACGCCATGAAAGGTTCGCAGGTCCCCTATCCCGCCTGGGCGGTCGCGGCGGAGGATGACTGACTTCAGGGCGGCGGCGCCAATGCTCCTGGAGCTGCTGTTTGCAGGCGCAACTCACCACCCTGGCGCGCTCAGCCCGTCAAGGCCGCCTGCTGTGCCTGGAGCAGTTCCGCAATGCCGGCCTTGCCCAAGGCGAGCATCTCCGCAAGCTGCGTTTGGCTAAAGGTGGTTTCTTCGCCGGAGCCCTGCAATTCGATGAACTGCCCGGCGGCATTGACCACGAGGTTCAAATCGACCGCCGCCGCCGCATCTTCGCTGTAGCACAGGTCCAGCAGTGGCTGGCCCTCGACGATGCCAACGCTGACGGCGGCCACGGCCTGGAGCAGGGGATTCTCCGTCAGCTTGCCCTCGGCCAGCAATTTTCGCAGCGCCAGCGCCAGCGCCACATACGCCCCCGTGATGGCGGCGGTCCGTGTCCCGCCGTCGGCCTGCAAGACGTCGCAATCCACCCACATCGTGCGGGCGCCCAGTTTCTGCAAATCGATCGCCGCCCGCATGGCGCGGCCGATCAGGCGCTGGATTTCCTGGGAGCGCCCGTCAATCCTGCCCTTGGTGATGTCCCGCTGTTTGCGTTGCAGGGTGGAATAGGGCAGCATGGAGTATTCGGCGGTGACCCAGCCACCGGTAATATTCTGCTCCTTGAGCCAGCGCGGCACCGCCTCCTCGACCGTCACGCCGCAGATCACGCGCGTATTGCCGCACGCGATCAATGTCGAACCGCTCGCGTAAGGCGCGACGTGGTTCTGGAAGCGCACCGGGCGGAGTTGGTTGGGCCAACGACCGTCGGCGCGCGGAGCCGGGAGGATGGGCGGTGATTGCGTTTGAGCCATAGACGCGGCGGAGCTTAGGCCGGCTCGGCCTCCAGGGCAATGAGCAAAGCAGGCAGGTCCGCCTCAGGTTTGCGCGGCGTCCAGGGCCGCGGCCAGGCCTTCGGGGGTACTGAGGTCCGGTTTCCTGGGATTGAGGACCAGGCGCAGGTAGTTGAGGGCGTCGGGGATGGTCTTGACGGAGCGAGGCAGCGTGGCGGCGCTGGCATTGGCATGGCCGCCGCCCTGGAGGGTTTCGGCCACCTTGAGCGCCTGGCCGTTCCGGCTGCGGAGGCTGGCGATAATGACGCCGTTGGCGCGCCGGAACAGCGTCAGGAGCACGGGGTAACTCGAGGCCTGCTGCTCGAGCAGTTGGTGCACGATCAAGTTGTTGTTGCCGATGACGGTGTTGACCAGGCCGACGGTGGGACTGAGATGAGCAATGTTCCCCTTGCTCCAGGCCAGGCCGATGGGGTCTTCGATGCAGCGCTTGACGGCCATCACTTCCAGCAGCGGATGGCCGAGCAACTGCTCGAGCTGGCCCCCGAGCAGCGCGTGCAGATTCCAAAACTGGTAGCTCTTGACCAGGTTTGCGTAGTCGCTGGCGAGCACAAAATCCGGGTCGTCCTCCAGGAACAGATCGGCCACGTCGTTCAGGTGCACCAGGCGGTCCAGGACCGGGGAGCCGAGGCCGTGCGGCCGGCACAGTTCGTAGCAAAGCAGCCCGGCGGACTTGCCCAAGTGGTGAATCAGCAGGGCGTTGCGGGCGGGCAACTCGGTCGCGTGATGATCGATGATCACCCAGTTGGGCTTGTCGAGCCGCGCCTCGAAGGTCAGGTCCGTGACCCAGGCGGCGCGCTCGCGCAGGTCGCGCTGGCGCCAGGTGTGGTAGTGATAGGCCTCCAGGCGCACGTCCGTGTTGAAGAGCTGCCGCGCCAGGCGCTGCAACAACACCCCGGCCACCAGCCCATCGAGATCGCTCTCGTGGGTGATGATGACCTCCGGTTTGGGCAAGGTATTCGTCATTCAGAGCACAATAATGCAATCCGGCTTGGCTGGCCAGAGTGGAAACGTAACTTGGGCAGGCCCCGGAACGTCTGACCGCCTCGAGTCGGCAAGGCTCGTCCGGCCGGAGGCGGCGCCTGGCTCGCAGCGCGGCGCAGCGACAACCTCACCGGTCGGGACGCGTGGAATAAGACCCCGACTTGTCGGGACCGGCTCCTTGGAATTCTCCGGGCCAAAAAGTGGGACGCGGCCCGCCTGCCGGCAGGCAACTGGAAGGCGTCGCTACCGGAGAATCTTCGCCGCCCGCGAGGATTCCAGACTGTAGCCGTGCAGCAAATGGCAAAGAGAGCATTGATTGTGGCAGCGGCCGTCCTGGCGACGCTGGCCAGGGCGGCGGCGCCCGGCGGGGTCGTGCGCCCGTATGAACGCGCCGAACCACTGCCGCGCTCGCCGCGAAACCAAATCGATGAGTTGGTTTTCCGCAAGTTGAAGGAGCTGAACCTTCCGCCGGCGAATGTCTGTTCGGACGCGGTCTTTGTGCGGCGGGCGTGCCTGGACGTGATTGGGACGCTGCCGACGGCGCAAGAGGCCAGGGCGTTCCTGTTGGACCCGCGGCCCAACAAACGCGGCGCCCTGATTGACCGGCTCCTGGCGCGGGATGAATTTGCCGACTACTGGGCCATGAAATGGAGCGACCTGCTGCGGGTCAAATCGGAGTTCCCCATCAATTTGTGGCCCAACGCCGTGCAGGCCTATCACCGCTGGATTCGCACGAGTCTCCGGGAGAACCTGCCCTACGACCGGTTCGCGCGGGAGTTGCTCACGGCCAGCGGCAGCAATTTTCGCGTGCCCCAGGTCAATTTCTACCGCGCCTTGCAAAGCAGGAAACCGCTGGCCATCGCCCAGGCGGTCGCGCTGACCTTCATGGGCGTGCGGCCGGCAAGCTGGCCCAAAGAGCGGTGGACGGGCCTGTCCGCCTTTTTCTCCCAGGTCGGCTACAAGTACACGGCGGAATGGAAGGAGGAGATCGTCTTTTTCGATTCCCAGAGCGCCGCCACCAACCCGCCGCCGGCGGCGGTGTTCCCGGACGGGCGGCCGGCGCCGTTGCCGCCGGAACGCGACCCGCGGGAGGTCTTCGCGGACTGGCTGATCGAGCCGAAGAATCCGTGGTTCACGGCGAACATCGCCAACCGGGTGTGGTCGTGGCTGCTGGGCCGGGGCATCGTTCACGAACCGGACGATTTCCGGCCGGACAATCCGCCGAGCAACCCGGAATTGCTGGCCTTGCTCGAACGCGAACTGGTCGCCGCGCATTACGACCTCAAACACCTCTACCGGCTCATCCTGAACTCGCAAACCTACCAGCTTTCCTCCATCCCCAAGGGCAACCAGCCCGAGGCGGAGGCAAATTTCGCCTCTTACCCGCTGCGCCGCCTGGAAGCGGAGGTGCTCATTGATGCGCTGGATCAGATCACCGGCACGACCGAAAAGTACTCCAGCCCGATCCCGGAGCCGTTCACGTTCATCCCCGAGGACCAGCGCTCGATCGCCCTGGCCGACGCCAGCATCACCAGTCCTTTTCTCGAAATGTTCGGCCGCTCGGCGCGCGACACCGGTTTGGAGTCCGAGCGGAACAATCAGCCCACGGCCGCGCAACGGCTGCACCTGCTGAATTCGAGCCATATCCAGCGCAAACTCGAGCAAGGCCGCAAGCTCCAGGCCCTCCTGCAATCGGCAGAGAATCCCCGGCAGGCGACCACCAGGCTTTACCTGGCCATCCTCTCGCGCTTCCCGACAGCAGAGGAGCTGAAGACAGCCGGCGACTACGCGCAGTCAGGCGGCCTGCAAGGCCGCCAGGCCGCCCTGGATTTGGCCTGGGCTTTGATCAACAGCGCCGAGTTCTTGTACCGGCACTGAAGAGCGGCGCAATTATCAAGGGCAGAACCACCGAAACGGTGGGGTCCTCCTTGAAGCGGCCGCGGCCCGGCCAGTTTTTTGGAAAAAATGGCCAATGTCGCCAATGCAGCCAATGTGGCCAATGCAGCATTCCGCTCGGTTGCGGCATCTCCTGCGCCACCGTGCTTGTCTGGCCTGCTTTACTTGCTGCTAATTCTGTTGCCTTAAAGGCATCGGGAAAGGGGGGCTGGACAGCCACGGCAAGGCCAGAAAAGGCTTTCAAGATAATTGACGGACCGCGGCGACCGTCCCTCACGAACCGTGAGGAAAATCGCCCCGCTTTGCCTCAACTATGCTGGCGGCGCTCACTGTCGTTGGCTGAGCTTGGGCGGTCAGCCGGGGTAATGGGGTATGGGGCCTTAGGGTTCATGCAAAAACAAGTTCCGAAGGCGAGGCGTAATTCCAACATCATTCTCTGGCACCCCTCCGGGGTGCGAGCGCCAGAGGGCACCCTGCCCGGTGGTCGTTCCCCCTTTACCCTGAACGACCACCGGCTACCTTCTACCAACCCTCCGGGTTGGAGAAAATCGGAATTTATTGTTGCACGAGCCCTTAGCCCAGGCGCTGACCCGCTTCGGCCGGCGAATGGAACGAGCTCCGGAATTGCGTCAGAAAACGGCCAGAATTGAAAAGCAAATGTAGAAGAGTATTGACGCGACCCCAACCCCTTAAGCCTCTCCCTTAACGCGGCGGAGCCGCAACCAAGAGCGAAGCGTCAATTGCTGAGTGGGAAGAGCAACGTGGGCCTTCCCCCGCCGCGTTAAATGCGGCGCTCCGCGCCGAAGAATCAGGGCCTTCCAAAGGAAACATGCCAAGACATTCACGCAAAAACGTAGATGTTGCGACCAAAGACTCTAATGGGAGCGCCCCGGCCGCGTGGCAGGAGGCTGCCAGTCGAGGTGCCAGGAGTAATTCCAGAGGTCCTCCAACTTCACGAGTTCGGCGTGGCCATCCGCCATGCCGATATTAATCGCCCCGGGCATTCTCTGCTCCAAAGGCTGATCGCGCGGCGCGCTGCTGGGATTGCCGCTGCCGTGCCGGGCAATGGTGCAGCGCCCCATCTCATTGCTGCGATCGGTAAAGGGGCTGCCGTTATACAGGTCATCATAGGGCAGGTCCTTCTCGAGCGGCCACAGGTCCGCCCAGTTCTCGTCCAGAAAAACCGGGGTCAATACCGGCTTCTGAATGGTGCTTTCCCGCCTGAAGAAAAACTCGCTGTGGATGCTGCTGGTGTCGCCGTCCACTCGCCCATCGGAATAAAGCCAGCCGTTATAGCCGTAACTGCCGTAAAACATGGTGGCGTTGTTCGTCGTCCAGCGCACCCACGCCCGGTCGGCGGCGCCCTGCCCGTTTCCAGTCATGGTGTGGGGAGAACACAAAGGGGCCGACGGGCACTCCCGCAGGCCCTTCTCTTTGGCGTAGGCCATGAGCGTCCCCATCCAGAGTCCTCCCGGATAAGCAGGATCGTTATAGCCGGAGTGCCGGCCCTGATCTTCGGCGTACATGAAGCTGGCCAGCGACAACTGCTTGACGTTGCTCAGGCACCTGACCTGGTGGGCTTTCAATTTGGCGCGCGTCACCGCCGGCAAGAGCAGGGAGGCCAGGATGCCAAGGATGGCGATCACCACGAGCAACTCGAGGAGAGTGAACGCCGGCAAGGTGTCCGTGGACAGGGCTCGTTTTGCTCCGCACATAGGACTTTGGGGTCAGCCGTCACTAGCCGGAGGCACGCTTGCGCCGAAAGACCATCGCCAGAAAAACCGCCAGCAGGCCCGCAATGCAAATTGATCCAAACCAAAGCCAAACCCCCAACCGGCGCCAAAACGGCACGGGCGTGAGCGAGATCTTATCGATGTTGGGCGCCCATCCCCGGTCGTTATCCAGCCTGATCGTATTGTTTCCGGCCTTCAGTTTTATCTCCGCCTTCAATACCGCGAAATCAAACCAGCCGCTGGAGGCCGGGCAGTGTAATCTCAGCTTCTGCTCCTCGTTCACGGTGATGTTGAGCGCCCGCGGATCGGCTGAGGCATAGCGCACGGCCAGGATGTAAGCGCCGCGGCGGGCAACGGTGACCGACTCGAAAACCACCGCGCCGCCTTTCTCCCCGCCCAAAAACCCCACCATGGCGCCCCCGGAAGCCTTGTCGGAGCCTTGGACGTTGGCCCCGTTCAAGAGCACGCCTTTTTCGGCCTCGTAGGTTATCTCCGCGCTCATCTGCGAGACGCCAAAAGCCTGGATCAACAAGAACCCGATCGCGCCCCACACGCACTTGGCTTTTCGGCCTGCCCTGGGCACGGCCGGTTGGGAAGCGCGAGTGCGCGTTGATAAGTTGCCGTTCCATAACAAAGTACCCTGAGCCATTCTGACCGGTTTCATAGAGTTGACAGACTGATTAGTGGTTGGTCCTCGACGCTGGCGCAATAAAAACGGTTTGGTTTGGGTCACTCTTGCTTCTCATCGTGGTCGCTGCCATTATGTCAGCCATCCAGTGTTCGTCAAGGTGGAAAGGGCGCCGGAAACGCATGCCGACACTGCCCCCGAGCGCGGGCGAAAGCCTTGCAGGCTGGAGGCTGGAGGCTGGAGGCTGGAGGCTGGAGGGCTGAGCCCGAGCGCCCCCCTTCCCCCCTTCCATGCGCTCGGAGCGCATGGAAGGGGGGCGATCCGTTTTTGCACTTTACCCAGGGGCGCATACGCGTCAAGCTAAGCGCTACGGAGTTTCCTGGGTGTTTTCTTGGTTTTTCGTCTCAAGACCATGGTGTTTTTGTCCTCCACAAACCACTCCCATTCCTCGCCCTTGCCGACTTCGAGGGTCTCGGCCAGCACCACCGGCAGGTTGAGGTAGTAGGAGCGGTTGGTCGGTCGGTCAACTTTTTGCACTTTGATGAGGTAACCCATAGGTTTTTGCTTGCATTGTTATATAGTTGTAATACTATATCAACCCAAGATGCCAAACACAAAGCAAAATCCACGCCCGCTCGAGGCATTGGTCAAGGACAACCTCCAACAGGTCAAAACCCAACTCCTCCAACTCGATCTGACTGCCCTCGCCCGCCAGAGCGGCTTGCTCAAGCGCCGCCCCCGCAAAATCCCCATCCCCAGCTTCGCTTTGGCCCTGGTCGCCCTGGCCGCCGAGACCGTCCTGTCGCTCGAACGCGTCGCCACGGCTATCACTCTGACGGCCCAGACCGCCTATTCCAAGCAAGCTCTCCATCAACGACTCGGCCCCTCACTCCGAGACTTTCTGCTTAGGATTGCCACCGCCTTCTTCGATCAATTGGGCCTGCCCGTCAAAAACCTGGGCTGGTTTCGGGCCTTCCAGCGGGTCTTGCTGCACGACAGCACCGCCGAACCCCTGCCGCAAGACTTGGCCGACCTCTTCCCAGGCCCCGCCAATGGCCGCAAGCGCCGTTACGCCTGCCTCAAAATCCAGTTCGTCTGCGACCTGCTCAGCGGCCAGCCCCTCCAACTGTCGCTCTCGGGCTTCACCCGCAATGACCAGGCCGCGGCCCCAGACATCCTCAAAATCCTGCGCCGGGGCGACCTCGTCCTGCGCGACCTGGGCTATTTTGTCCTGAAGGTGTTCCAGCAGATTATGCTCAAAGGGGCCTTCTTCCTGAGCCGCTACCGCCACGGCACCAACCTCTACGACCCGCAGACCCAAGCGCCCCTGGATTTGGCCGGACTGCTGCGCCCGGGCCAGAGCCTGGACCGCCAGGTCCTGCTCGGGGCGGAAAAAATCCCCGTCCGCTTGGTCGCCCTGCCCGTGGCCGAGGCCCTGGCCAACCAGCGGCGCCGTCTGGCCCGCGCCAATCGCGACCGCCGACTCAACCCCAGTCCCCAACGCCTCTACCTGCTGGCCTGGAACATCTTTGTCACCAACGTGGTGCGGAGCGTCTGGCCCGTTGAAGCCCTCCAGCCCATTTACCGCCTGCGCTGGCGCATCGAGATCATCTTCAAGGCCTGGAAAAGCCACCTGGGCCTCCGCCAACTCAACTGCCGGACCGCCCCGCTGCTCTATCTTTCGGTCCAGACCAAGTTGCTCTTCTGCACCCTGGTCTATCAACTGTGCAATGCCCTGGAACTGCTGGGCGACCACCCCCAGCAGCATGTGAGCCTGCTGCGCCTCGCCCGCATCCTGGGCCAATGCGCCTGCTGGTTTGCGGCTATGATGGTCGGGCTGACCATAGAGGCTTGGGTGGAGGCTCACCTCAAAAACCATCTGCTTTACGAGCGCAGGAGGGATCGAATAAACTTCTACGAACTGCTGGCCGGGATCACCCATCCCTTAGCTTGACGCGTATGCGC
>JBEKRX010000024.1:0-82098 GCA_049518415.1 Verrucomicrobiota bacterium | reverse complement strand
GTGACGCTGCATGACGGGGTGCCCGTGCCCAAGGTGATTGACTTTGGGATTGCCAAAGCCACGGGCGGCCAGGTGCTGACCAACAAGACGCTCTACACCGCCTTCGAGCAATTCATCGGCACACCCGCTTACATGAGCCCGGAGCAGGCGGAGATGAGCGGGTTGGACATTGACACGCGCAGCGATATTTATGCCCTGGGCGTCCTGTTGTACGAGTTGCTGACGGGCCAGACGCCCTTTGATCAGAAGGAGTTGGTGGCCGCCGGTCTGGATGAGATGCGCCGAATCATACGCGAAAAGGAGCCGGTCCGGCCGTCCACGCGCTTGAGCACTTTGGATGCTGCCGAGCGGACCACGGTGGCCAGGCGCCGCCACTCCGAGCCGCCCCAACTCATCCACCTGTTGCGCGGCGACCTGGACTGGATCGTGATGAAGTGCCTGGAGAAGGACCGGACCCGCCGGTATGAGACGGCCAACGGAGTTGCGACCGACCTCGAGCGGCATTTACAGAACGAGCCGGTGGTGGCACGGCCGCCCAGCACCGCCTACCAGGCGGCGAAGTTCTGCCGGCGGCACCGGTTTGGCGTCGCGGCTGCGGCCGTCCTCGCCTTTGTGCTGGTCGCCTTCACCGTCGGCCTGGCTTTGCAGGCGCGGCGCATCGCCGGTGAGCGCGACCGCGCAAACCGTGAAGCCATTCGCGCCAGCCAAGAAGCGGAGGCGGCCCGGCAAGTCGCGAATTTCCTGGTGCGGATTTTCGCCGTGTCCAACCCGAGCGAAGCGCGCGGGAATACGATCACGGCGCGCGAAATCCTGGATCGCGGAGCCCAGCGGATTGAACGGGAGTTGACCAATCAGCCCCTCATCCAAGCCAAGCTGATGGATACCATGGGGCGCGTGTACCGGGGCCTCGGACTGCAGGGCCAGGCGGAACCGCTCCTGGAAAAGGCGCTGCACCTTCGGCATGACCTGCTCGGCGAAGACAACCTGGACTTCGCCGGGAGCCTGACCAGCCTGGCCAACCTGCTCTGGGACAAAGCCGATTATGCGTCAGCTCGGCCCATGTTCGAGCGGGCACTGGCCATTCGGCAGAAGGTCTTGGGCCCTGACGATCCCGAGGTGGCTTCCAGTTGCCATAACCTCGCGAACCTGTTCTTCCGGCAGGGCGACTTCACCGCCGCCCGGCCGCTTTTTGAACGTGCCCTGGTCATTCGGGAGAAGACCCTGGGGCCGACCCACGCCGAAGTGGCGACCACGCTCAACAGCCTGGGCGCGCTGGAATACCAACTCGGGGACCCGACGAAAGCCAAGGCCCTGTGGGAACGCGCCTTGACCATTCGCGAGCAGGCCCTTGGCGCCGATCACCCCTTCCTGGCGCAGACCTGTAACAACCTAGGCCTCCTCTACAAGGACCTGGGTGACCTTCCCAAGGCCACGGCCCTGCTCCAGCGGGCCATCCGGATCCAGGAGAAGTCCCTGGGCCCCGCCCATGCGGACCTGGCCGCGGGCCTTCAGAACCTGGGCGATGTGCTGCGAAAAGAGGACCAGTTGGGCGAAGCGCGGCTGGTGCTGCAGCGTGCGATGCGGATCCGCGAAAACGCCTCCGGTCCCGACCATCCTGAACTTGGCCGCATCCTGTTCAGCCTGGCCGAACTGGAGCGCGAGGCCGGCAATTATGGCGCCGCCAAACCTCTCTATGACCGCGCCCTGGCCATCCAGGAAAAAGCTTCAGGAAAAGACGACCTGGACTTCATGTCGTACCTGGCCGGTCTGGGAAATCTCAGGCGCGACCAGGGTCAACGGGCGGAAGCCGAGCAGCTATACCAGCGTGCATTGCGCACCTATGAGCAGAGCAGCGCGATGGCCACGCCCGCCGCGGGCGAGATTCTGGACCACCTGGGTAAACTCTATCAGGATTGGGGCCGGACGACCGAAGCCGAACAGTGCTACCAACGGGCATGGAAAATCTACGAAAAGACTTACGGTCCCAACCATCCAGACGCCATACGCCTCCGCAAACGACTTGCCGAGATGACGAAACCAGGCCCGAAAGCTTCGACCATCCCGCCGCCTGGGCAGCACCAGTGAGCAGTCAAGGCGCGGGAAATCCCGGGCCCGCCGTGGAAGACCATCCGCCGATGGTTGCAGGTATCCGCCACCTACACGTTGGCCGCCCTGTCCACCGCCACACCCCCTGGCTGGCAGAACCGCGCCGCGCTGTCGGTGATGAAAGTCGGCAAGCGTCTGGCGATCTTCCACGACGTGGAACTGTTTCCATGAACGAGTCAGACAGACGCCTTCAAGGCTTATCCGGGGCGGACGCGGCCTGCGCCGGAGGACCCTGCAACGCCGCCCAGAAATTGAGTTTCCCATCGTCCATCTGTAACGGCGTTGGCTCGGGCGCTGAGGTCCTGAGGAGCGCGGCACGCTGGTAAAGCGGCCCAGGACCCTCCTGGCCGTAGAACACGGGCACTTCCTTCTTCTCGAAATCCGAATACCCGGTCAAGTGTTCGTTCCCCACCGGTTCCATCGCCAGGACGGTATCGCCTCGCCAGCGGACGCGGTAGCGGTAGTGCCGGAACCCCGCATTGCCGATTTGGACTTCCTCGGTTCTCGACGCCAGAGGATAGGTGATCTTCAAGGTCGTGCCACTGGGGCGGCGGCCTAATTCAGCATAGTTGCCCCACACCTTGACCGAGACCGGCGCACCGCCCGCCTCTGCTTTGAGGGCGCCCGGTTCCACCAACTCGGGAATACGCACCCGCACCGCGCAGTCTTCCTTGAGCCTGATGGTAAGCAAGCCCTGGAACGGTTGGTAGCCGCGGATTTCCGCCTGCGGCAACAGTTTGTCGAAGTGCAAGTGCACTGAAAGGGTGCCGTTTTCAAAAGACGCGGCGTTCTTCCACGCGATGAAGAAGCCGTGCGTGCCGGAGCCGCCGCAGCAGTTCTGGAACGCCCGTGTCTTGCCGCGCAGTTCCGGACCACCCCAGTGCAGCGTTTCACAGGTGGCCAGAAAATGGTTGGGCGAGCTCCAGCCGGCATAACCGCCCGCCAGGCGCCCGGCCAGGTCGCGCCAGGTGAATTGGTCGGTATCAGCCTTCTCAGCAGCGGACTTTAACCAGGAAAGATCGGTGGCCTGACTCTCGGCCAGTTGATTGCGCACGACCCGTTCGACGTCCCCCCAGTATTCCGGATGGCCGTGGTTCGCAAGTGTCACCCCCAGGCCGATATAATCCATCAGGGCACAGGTCTCCGTCGCCACGACGTCGCCTTGGCGCCCGATCACCTCCGGCATGAATCCGAAGCTCGTGGCCTCGGAGCGAACGTAGCGGTACAACGCGTCCACACGGCTGAACAGCACCGGGTCCCCGAGGTAAAGGGCATAATCCGCCGCCCCGACCAGGGTACGCAGGTTTCCGTGCATGTGTCCGCCGTGCCGGAAGGTGTTGTCCGGGCTGAACAGGGGGCTTTCGACGAACACCCGCTGGACCTGCCTCCGCGCCAGTTTCAACGCGCTCTGGTCGTGCAGGACCCGCACACTCGCCATGAGGCTTTTGATCATGAACCCGCTCAAGAAACCGTCGCCGCCGCCTTTGCCTGGCTCGGCCCGGGCAAGCAGGCTGGCGGTCATTTTGAGAATAACCTGTTTCAAGCTCTCCTCCGAGGCGTCCGCATAGGCGGTCACCAGCGCGTACAGGGTCAACGCCTGGTCGCCCGGGTCGGCGACTTTCTGCGAGAAACTGGTTTGCGGACGCGTCAGCAGGCTGGTCTCGGGATCGATAAGCTCCAGGAGCTTGCGCCGCCAAATCGCCTCGATGGCAGCCCGTTCGCCGGTCATGTGCCGGGCCAGGATCGCAGCCTGAAACTGACGCGACATGACATCGCCAAAATCCGGCCAATCATGGGCGGCTTCTGCGGGCTCGGTCCAGAAGATGTTGAAATAGGGCAAGCCATTCTTGTCCACCATCCGGTTGAAGTAGTTGAGGCTGCGGCGGGCGAACGTCTCCAGCGCGAACGTCCGGGGCGCCTCGGCCGGGTGGTTGGCTTCGCCGCCCGCGAGGACCAAGGGCGCTGCCCCTACGGCCCAGGCCAGCAGGCGGGGAACCAGAGTTGCGCGGGGCCAACAGCGAGGGGTGGCACATTGGGATTGCATGTCTTGACTCTAACCCCAACGCCTCTCCAGGTGAATAAAAGAAATCGTAGTTGCCCAGGTGGCCGCCTGAGAGCGCGGCCGCAGCTCCTCTGATCTTACACCCCGTAGCGGTGACCTCCTCCAGGGCTGCAAGCGGCCGAAGGCTATGGCGCGTAGCCCAACGACTCGCCCCGTCCGATTACCCCCGGCGGATTTGGCGACCCAGGAGTTGCCACGGACGCGACAAATTGCGCGAGCATGGTTCCGCATTCACCCGAGGGTGTACAGCGCAATCCACTTCTGAAAGAATCTCCCTTGAGCCCACTTAACCAATTTGACGTCGCCTTGGACTGGCTCACCAAAAACCAAGTTACACTGCTGTAGGCCGAGTGCAGGGACCACATCAGCCAGTAGAGTCTTTGGTCGCAACATCCACGTTTTTGCGTGAATGTCTTGGCATGTTTCCTTTGGAGGGGTGGAGGGGCCTGATTCTTCGGCGCGGAGCGCCGCATTTAACGCGGCGGGGGAAGGCCCACGTTGCTCTTCCCACTCAGGAATTGACGCTTCGCTCTTGGTTGCGGCTCCGCCGCGTTAAGGGAGGGTTCTAATGAGCTGGAAGCGATTCCTGCCGGGCCTGAGCGCGAAACTCTTCCATCTGCGCCGTCCAGGCTCGTTCAAGCTCTTTTGCCATTTCCGGATGCAAGGCCGCGAGGTTGGTGGACTCGGAGCGGTCCGTGCGCAAATCGTAGAGTTCCCAAGGCGATTGGTGGTCCGCCACCAGCTTCCAGTCGCCCGCCCGGATCGCGCGGTTGCCATCGTGATACCACCAGAAGCTGTCGTGCTTCACCGAGCCATCCTTCGCGAAGACCGGGACGAGACTCTTGCCGGGCGGGGTTGGGGCCATTTGCCCGTTTGCGGTCTCCGGCCATTTGCCCCCCGCCAACTCCAGGATGGTCGGCGCAAGGTCGATTAAATGCCCCGGAGTCTGGCGCAGTTCGCCGCGCGCCGGAATGCCCTTGGGCCAGTGCACGATCAACGGAGTAGAGATGCCCCCCTCATGCACCCAGGACTTGTGCAGCCGGAACGGAGTGTTGGCGGCGCTGGACCACCCGGGGCCGAGCGACAGAAATGTCCTGGCCGAACCGGGCGGCGCAGTGGGATCATGCAGGTCGCCCCGGATGATCTGCTCGGCGCTGGCGCCGTTGTCGGAGACAAAGAAGATCACGGTGTTGTCGAACGCCCCCATCGCTATAAGCTGGGCCAGCACCCGGCCAATCTCGAGGTCCATGCGATGGACCATGGCGGCATGGAGCGCGAGCTTGATCGGCTGGAATTGTCTTTGCTCCTCGGTCAATTTGTCCCACGAAACGGCACGAGCCGCTTCACCCGGCCCGATTCTCTCGCGCAATTCCGCCTCCGACAGATTCCAGCTCGGCACAACCTGCGGCTCCAGTTGCGAAAGCGGGCAGTTGACAAGTCCCATCTTCATCATCTTGCCGTAGCGTTCCTGCCGCAGCGCATCCCAGCCCTCCCGGTAGCGATCCCGGTAGAGCGCGATGTCCTCGGGCAACGCGTGCAGGGGGAAATGGGGCGAGGTAAAGGCCAGGTAAAGCAGGAAGGGTTGCTCCGCGTGTTTAGCCTGGTGTTCGGCCAGCATGTCGATGGCGTGCTGGGCGATAGCGGTGGTGGCGTAATAACCGCTGTCGGGCTTCTCGGCGGGCAATGGACGATCATCCAGGGTTTGCTCCCGCGGATTAAAGTAACGGTCATGATCATTCAACGAATAGGAGTGGTCGAATCCGCCCGCGAGTACCGGGCCGTCCACATGCCATTTGCCGGAGTGATACGAGCGGTAGCCGAGCGGACGCAGTCGCTCCGGCAGCAGCCGCGCCCAGGCCGGCCTGCGTCCGGAAGCACCGCCGCCCAGGCCCGGCAGCGCGTCGCGATGCACTTGCTGGGCGTAGTAGCCGGTAAGAATGCACGCGCGGGACGGCCAGCACCGGGCGGTGTTGTAAAACTGGGTGAACCGCAGGCCGCCGTTTGCCAACCGGTCCAGGTTCGGCGTCCGGACCTCACCTCCATAACAGCCCGCGTCCGAAAAACCCATGTCGTCGGCGACGATGATCACAACGTTCGGCCTGGCCGGCGCAGAAGGCGTCAGGCCATCAGCGGCCGCGCCAACCGGGGCCGTGAGGCCGAGGAGCACCACCCCAGCCATTGAAAACAAAGTGGTACGCATCACAAGTATTCGATCAAAACGGGTTCAGCGGGAAAGGCCGACCCGGATGTTGCTGCCATGTCGCTTTCATTAAGGATTTAAGATTCACGATTCAGGCGCGCCGCGCCAGCCTGATGTGGCAGCCAGCGATGCTCATTTTGGATTCCCCAGCGTGGCGAAGGCCCACAGCCAAGGCAAAGCGCGGGAATACCGCGCACGCCAAGGGCCGCGCCTGATTCGGGCGCGGGCTCGAACTCGCGAAGCGCTTGGAGTGCGGTGCATTCCACCGCTTTGGGCCGCCTCTGTTTCCTGCAGGCGAGTTAAGTTGGGCAAGGTTGCGGTGCAGCATCGCGACACCGCGGCTTTAGACTTGTGCCCGGACTGGGCCAGGCGTAGCATCGCCCTCGGAACGGAATACGACAAGATGCGGAGCGATTACCTTATGATTGTCCACAGTTCGCGGAATGGGCGGCGGCGCGGCGCCCTGAATGCGCGCACGGCGGGCTTCACCCTGATCGAATTGCTGGTGGTCATCGCGATCATTGCAATTCTGGCCTCCATGTTGCTGCCGGCGCTCTCGCGGGCCAAACAAAAGGGCCAGGGGGTGGCCTGCATCAACCATCTCAAGCAGTTGACCACGGCCGCCGTCATCTATGCAGGGGACTTCCGGGACTACTGGCCGCTCAACAACCCCGGGAACGACTCCCTGAACCTGGCCAATCCGCCGGCGGGCTATCTGCCCCGCGTATGGGTGGAGGGCCGCGAGGGGTCCAACCTTACCGACGAGCAGAGCGCGCAGGGGATGGTCTCCGAGCGGGTTTCGCTTATCGCACCCTATCTCAAAAGCAAGCTGGTCTTCCGCTGCCCCGGCGACAACAAGCCCTGGAAGATTAACAACCTGACCCTGATGCATCCGCGCAGCTACGGCATGAACGCCTACGTGGCGTGGAACAGCACCGAGTGGCACGATATGCCCGACGAGCAGCGCTACGAGATCTTTCGCCGCACCACTCAAGGCTGGTCCAGTTCGAAGCTTTTCTTCTTTGGCGAAATCCATCCGGACAGCGTGTGCCGCCCCATGTTCGGCATGAACATGGACTCGCAGATGATTTATCATTATCCAGGCAATTACCATGGCCAGATTTCCAACTTCGCGTTCCTCGACGGGCACACCGAAGCCCATCGCTGGCGGGACGGGCTGTTCAATAATCCCAGGCCGCCGCCGGTCAATTGGCACGACCACACCGGCAATCCCGCCAAACCCAGCAGCTACGGCGACCTGGCCTGGCTCAAGGAGCATACCACCTTGCCTCGTTAGCCAGGAATGACCGGGGGTGGCGCCAGCGGTTGGTCGTGCGGAGTTTCCAGAGCGGCTTCACGCCAGGTCGTCAGGTGCAGACGCGCGGCATGTTTGCCGCTAAGAATAGAAGCGCGAGTCGGAGCGCAGACGGGCATGGCGTATGCCTGGGTGCCCTTTCGCCGAACCGGGAATCTGTGGTTGCGTGCTCCGGCCCGGCAGGCGTACAAGCAGGACATGGCTTTGCTCAATGACACCACCGCGTTCGACCGCACCGAAAAGACCCATCTGGCCCGCATCGTGTTCTTCGTCTTTCTGCTGACCTTCATGCTGGCGCGGATTGTGGTCTTCCTCATCATGTCCCGGCGCGGTGGCAGCTTCACCCGGAAACCGTCTGCCGGAGGTTGCGCGAGGAACGGCTCCGACTTGAAATCCCACAGTTCTGTAGTACACATTCACAATGCGACACAACCTCTTTCCAATCCTGGTCATTATGGCGACCTTGAGTGCAAAAGGCGAAATCATCTCCCGACCGGTCGAATACAAACAAGGCGACACCGTCCTGGAGGGTTTTTCAGTTTACGACAACGCCATCCAGGGCAAGCGTCCTGCCGTGCTGGTTGTTCACCAGTGGAAGGGGTTGGGCGACTACGAGAAGAAGCGGGCCGAAATGCTCGCCCGTCTCGGCTACAATGTCTTTGCGGTGGACATCTACGGAAAGGGGGTCCGGCCTCAAACCCCGAGCGAGGCCGGGGCGCAGGCTGGCAAATATAGGAACGACCGCGCCTTACTGCGGGCGCGAGTCCGCGCTGGCCTGGACGTGCTGGCCAGGCACGAACTGACCGACCCCAAGCGCATCGCGGCCATCGGCTACTGCTTCGGCGGGACGGCGGTTCTCGAGCTGGCCCGAAGCGGGGCCGACATCGCTGGGGTCGTCAGTTTCCACGGTGGCTTGAGCAGCCCCACCCCGGGCGACGCCAGGAACATCAAGGCCAAAGTGCTGGCGTTGCACGGAGCCGATGATCCGAATGTGCCGCCAAAGGAAGTCGCGGCGTTCGAGGATGAGATGCGCCAGGCGGGGGTGGACTGGCAACTGGTTGCCTACGGCGGCGCGGTTCACTCCTTCACCGACTGGGACGCTGGCAATGACAACGCGAAAGGTGCCGCCTACAATGAACGGGCTGACCGGCGGTCCTGGGAGGCGATGAAACAGTTCTTCGCCGAGTTGTTCAAATGACGAACTGAAGCGGTCACTCGGGCCGCGCATCAAGGCTCTTCCCGCATCAAATCTCCGAAGGCGGGCAGGAGCGAGTATTTCTTCTGCCAGGGGGTGTACATAAACCCGCGCACGTTCGGAACCTGGCGCGCCAGTTGCAGCCAGCCCTTTACCTCTTTCAGATCGTCCGCGTCGTAGTAACAGGCCACCAATGTCCGAAATCCCGCCTCAGCGAAAAAGCGCAGGCTTTTTTCTCGCGGCTCCCCGCCCCAAACGGCCATCACCAGGTCTTTGGGCACATGCTGCCAGGAACCGGTGAAGTCCCCGTCCACCAGGTAATAGCCGCCGTGCGCGTTGTGGTTGGGATCAAACATGTCGGACCAGACGTAGATTTGCGCCTCGGGAATGTGGCTCCGAAGGATTTGCGCTTGGCGGGTGACGCACCGGCCAAGCAACTCACCCATGTTCTGTCCCCGGCAGGCACGGCAGGTGCCGCCCATGCGAATCTCATCCATGTTCAGGAAAACCCGGCGCGGGTGGAGCCGTTCGGCCAGCAGCCGGGCTTCATGGTCGAAGATGTCATAGAGGGCAGGCTCGGCCATGCAAACCGTGATCTGCGAGTTGTGGATGAGCAGGGGGTGATACCAACTGACCCGCAGGTGCTCGCCCTCACGAATGCGGCTGCCGGGAAGGAGCTTGAGCGGCAGAGCTTCACGGTCATCACGCCACGGATTAAGCTGTGGGTCTTGCAGCGGCGCGTAGTCCTTGCCTTCGGCATAAGTGACCGCTCCGTCCTCGCTGCGCACCGTTACGGGCGTTCCAGGTCGGCGGAGGACGTTGACCGGCCCGATTTCCTCCACGCTCCAGTCATCGAGCCAGACCTTGCCGGTTTTGCCGCCCCACAAGCCTGCATAAAGCCGGAGCCGGTTATAGTTCAGGCTGTTAAAGAGCATCGTGATTTTGCGCCAGTCACCGGTGGAAGCCAGGTTAAACTCACGCGGGGCAAGTTCCCGGTTGTCTGCCAGCGCCAGCAGGTTAAAAGCATTGGCGGGCTGCAAACCCTCCGTCTTCACCCAGACCGTGACGCGATAGCAGCGGTGCGGCTGAACCCGTAGCGTCTGCATCACGCGCCCGTGTCCGTGCGGATTGGCGGTGAAATTCTCCAGGCGCAGCGATGCCTTGCCGCTGTGCTTGACCTGCGTATCGACGATACTGATTTCGCCAGGCTGGTCATGAAAGTCAAAGCCCTTGAGCTGGTTCCCGTTATAGTCCTCGAACCCGCCATTGACGATTTGAACCGCGTTGCTGGAGATCAACCGCGCCTCACCAGCTTTGACGAGAAACGGAGCGTCTTCCACTGGCAGACCCTCAGCCAGGTTCCGGTCATGCGAAAGAATGCCGCCGCCATAGCCGACAGAAAAGATGGCCGGTATCAACTCCAGGCGGTTTTGCTCGCAGACCTGCTTTACTTCATTCAGGCGGCGAAAGTAGTCGGCGGGTTGCTTGCAGAGCGTGTCCAGGCCAAAGGAAACGACAGCGCCGTTGAATCCGTGCTGGCTGACGGTCTGGAGGACGCGGGAAATCTCGGCCACATCACCGTCGTTTCCCAGTCCCCAGCCGAAGACCCAGACGAACCGGTCGGCGTAAGCCTCGGCTGCGCCGAGTCGGACAACAAGGCTCCAGAAACAAACCAGCAGGGTCAGCTTTTTCATGATTTCAGTCTCATTGATACTCGGCAGTCAGTCCATCGCCCTGCCGTCTATTTGAAGCACCGCTTCAGGAAATCTCGAACCGGCGCAATTGCCTCGGGCCCGCCGAACCCGTGCCCGGCCCCTTTCATCGGCACAAAGGTCGCATCCACCCCGGCCTGTTTCAGCGCGGCGTAAAGCAGCTCGCTCTGGTTGAAGGGCACCGTGCGGTCGCGGTCGCCATGCATGATGAGAAAGGGCGGCGCATCCTTGGAGACGTAAGTAATCGGGCTGGCCTTGGCTGCCTTCTCCTTGTTTTCCAGGAGCGCCCCGCCGATGAGCTTCGACTCCGGCGAGTCCGGGGCATTGTGCTGGAGGTCACTCTCGGCGCTGCCGATTCGCAGGAAGTCCGTTGGCCCAAACCAATCCACCACGGCCTGCACCCGGCTCGATTCCTTGAGGTCATTGACCTCGCCTTCCAACTCCGCCACCCCGCCGCTGGTCCCCAGCAGCGCCACCAGGTGTCCGCCTGCCGACCCGCCCCAGGCCACGAATTTGTTCGAGTCGAGGTTATACTTTTGGGCGTTGGCCCGCAGCCAGCGCACTGCGGCCTTGCAATCGTGAATCTGTGCCGGGAACTTCGCTTCCTGGCTGAGCCGGTAGCCAACGTGAGCTACGGCGTAACCATCGGCGGTGAACCGCAGGGCCGGGCTGGGGTTCTTTTTACTGCCGGACATCCATGCCCCGCCATGAATCCAGATGATGAGCGGCAGCGGCTGGATGCCCTTCTCCGGCAGATAGAGATCGAGCAGCATGGCCCTGCCGCTGGCCCTCCCGTATTCCAAATCCTTCAGCACCTTCACTCCGGGCGGCAGAGGAAACTCGCGTGGCGGCTGGTTGGCGCTGGGCTGGGCAAGGCTGAGCGTGAGGCTCAAGCCGGTCATTAACACTGTGGACACGAGGATTGCTTTCACGCGGCGCATCCTACCAGGCCCCTGGGGATTGAGGCAATCCGGTGCTGGAAAAGACTGCCGGGAAAACGCCGCCGTAAACGGAATTCAGTCGGAAAATGCTGAATTACTGGGGAAAAACGATGGAGCGGGTGATGGGAATCGAACCCACGTGACCAGCTTGGAAGGCTGGAGCTCTGCCATTGAGCTACACCCGCGCCGGCAGATATACTACGGCGCGCCGGCGCATTGTCAATCGCCCTCATTTGCCGGAACTGTCCGGGGGCGAATCCCAGTTTTCTCGCACGCTCCCCGCGCCCTCAGGGCCCGCCTCGAATAATGCGGCCGCAGGCCTGCAAACCATCAAAGCTCAAGCACAGGCGCAACTGGGGGCAGGAGGCTTTGAGCGTGCGGGCCAAGCGGTCAAAGGCTTTGAGTTCGCAATCCTGCTCTTGCGCCTGATTTCCTGGCGGCGGCGCTCCATCCGCCGCTCAAATCCTTCACGGCCAGCCGCCGTGTCCTTCTGAATCCCCTGCTCCCCCGGCGGGCGATAGACTCCCATCCAGCCGGGCCGGTGCTCCGGCGCCCCTTTGAAATCTGAGATCTGAGATATGCAATCCCGCTCCACCCGCATTCAGCCGGGCCGGTGCTCCGGCGCCGCCAAATACCAAACCAAAGAGCTTTTGCCGGTGGTTGAGCCCTATCGTGCATCTGCTCAAGAGGCAGGCTAGACGCCTGCCCCATTGCCCGGCTTTCCGCGGGAAAGCCGCTTGTTCCTGGCGGCTTCAGGAGCAAAAACACCGCAAAATCTCCCAATACAGCCAATACAGCCAATGCAGCATTTGGCATCCTGCCCAAGACGCGCTATGACTTTCACCCGATGAGTGCCAAACTGACAGCGCCGCTTCGCTTCGCGCTCGGCCAGGAACCGGTTCCTGCCCGTTTCCACGCGCGCGCCAGCGGTTTTTTCAGTTATTTCCACTTATTTCCACTTAACGGCCCGTTGCCTCAAGACAGGCCCTGCCTGGGGCGAATACCCCATTCCGTCCGGCTGGCGGCTCCCGCTAACCTGGGGACGTGCGTTGTGTTCGACCAGGGAAACACCGTCAACAGGCCCAGAGCGTCCCCTCTGGAAGGGGCGTTGAATGCCAAGTGGCCCCGGCTTGTGGGCTGGGACCGATATGGCAACCGTGTGCTTGGTGCGTACCTCAACAGCGCAGCCTCTCCAGGCTGCCGCTGAGCTGGGCTCTCCAGCCCGGCGCGTGGACGGATGGCTCGACCGCCGCCCGAACCGGCGGACTGGAGAGCCCGCCCTGCTGAGACAGGCTCCTAACGAGATCGCCAGACTATGAAAGTCTCGCCCGCCCATGTTTTACTGGTCGAAGATGATCTGCGCCTGTCGGAGATGCTGGGCGAGTTGCTCCACGAAGACCCCATCACCGTCTCGGGTGCCGTGGACGCTCCGGCGGGGCTCAAACACATCCGCGAGGCGCCGGTCGATCTGATCCTGCTGGACCTGGGTTTGCCGGGCATGAACGGTTTTGATCTGCTGCGCCAGCTCAAGGCCTCCCCCGAGACGGCCGCCATTCCGGTCATCGTGCTGACGGCCTGGAACAGCACGAACGACAAGCTGCGGGGGTTCGAGCTCGGGGCGGTCGATTACCTGACCAAGCCGTTCGAGTCGGCGGAACTGCGAGCTCGTCTGTGCGCCGCCCTCCGCGCCAAGCACCTCCAGGATGAATTGACGCAGGCCAACCGGGAGTTGCTTTCCGCCCGCGTTGCCGCCGAAGCGGGCGTGCGCGCCAAGGCCGCATTCCTCGCGAACATGAGCCACGAGATCCGGACCCCCATGAACGGGATTATCGCCATGGCCGGACTCCTCCTGGAAACCTCCCTGACCCATGACCAGCGCGGCTACCTCGAGACCATCGCCTCCAGCGGCGATGCGCTGTTGACGATTATCAATGACATCCTCGACTTCTCGAAAATCGAGTCGGGCAAGCTCGAATTGGAAAACCAGCCCTTCGAGTTGCGCGGTTGCCTCGAGGACGCGCTGGACCTGCTGGCCGCTAAAGCGGCGGAGAAGGAACTGGACCTCGCCTGCCAATTGGACGACGGCGCGCCAGTGCAAGTGCTGGGCGACGTGACGCGGGTCCGCCAGGTGCTGGTGAACCTGGTCAGCAACGCGGTCAAGTTCACCGCCGCCGGCGAAGTCGTCCTTCAGGTGAAGATCCTGTCGCCGCCCGAGCCCGCCGCCGGAGACCCCGGGTGCTGGTTTCTGCACTTCCTGGTGCGCGACACCGGCATCGGCATCCCCGCCGACCGGATGTCGCGCCTGTTCGAATCCTTTGGCCAGGCGGATGCCTCGACCACCCGTCAGCACGGCGGCGCGGGCCTCGGGCTGGCGATCAGCAAGCGCCTCGTCGAGTTGATGGGCGGGAAAATGTGGGCCGAAACCGTGCCGCAAAAAGGCGCGACCTTCCATTTCACGCTCCCGGTCCAGGCCGTGGCCGAAACAGTGCGCCCGGATTTCGCCCGCGCCGGCTTTGCCGGTTTTCTGACCAAGCCGATCAAGCCGGCCCAGCTTCAGGAGGTGCTCGTGCAGGCCATCTCCGGCGCCAAGCCCGCCGCCCGGCAGGCCCCGGTGCCCTCCAAACTCGATCCCACTCTCGCCACCCGCCTGCCGCTGCGCCTGCTGCTCTGCGATGACAACCTCATCAACCAGAAGGTCGCCCTCCGTCTGGTCCAGCAAATGGGCTACCGCGCCGACCTCGCCGCCACTGGCATCGAAGCCCTTGCCGCCCTCGATCGCCAGCCTTATGACATGATCTTCATGGACTTGATGATGCCTGAAATGGGCGGCCTCGAGGCCACCCGCATCATCCGCCATCGGCAGCGCCGGCGCGACGAGTTTCCAAACTACAAATCGCCCATCGTCATCGTCGCTATGACGGCTAGCGCCGGCGGGGGTGACCGGGAGAAATGCCTGGCCGCAGGCATGGATGATTATGTCGCCAAGCCGGTTCGGCCCGGAGACGTGCGGGCGGTGGTCGAGCAGTGGGCCGCCGTTGCGGCGCGAACGGAGCCAACCCAATCGCCGGCCGCGGCCACCCCGGGCGCGGCCGGCGCCTCGGAAGTGGACCGGTCCCTGGAACCCCCCTCCCCCGTGGCGCCGGCGGCCGTGGCGCCGGCTGCCGAAGCCCCGGTCGATATGGAGCGCCTGCGCGCTCTAACGGACGGCACACCCGAGGACTTGCGGGAGCTGATCTTGATGTACCTGGACCAGACCGGCCAGCAAGTGCCCCAGATCGAGGCCGCGGTGAAAGCGAACCAGCCTGAGCAAGTACGCCGCTTGGCCCACAGTTGCGTCGGCGCCAGCGCTACCTGCGGCATGGATCGGCTCACCCTCCTGCTGCGCGAACTCGAAGGCCAAGGGGCGGCGGGAAAACTGGACGGCGCCGCCGAGCTCTGTCAGGCCATGATCGCCGAGTTCGAGTGCATCCGCCGGTTCTTCGAGGCCTGCCTCGCCGCCCAATCCCGCCTCGCTTCCGAGCCACTCTTGTGAAAAAGATCCTGCTCATCGAGGACGATCCGTTCGTGGCCAACGCTTACGGAAACCGGCTTAAGTCCGAAGGCTTCGACGTGCAGACGGCTGCCGACGGCCAGGCCGGGCTGGAGGCGATCCAGCAGTTCCGACCCGATGCCGTTCTGCTGGATTTGATGCTGCCGCGTCTTTCGGGCATCGAACTGATGAAGACCGTTCGGGGGCAGTCGGAATTCGAGAAGCTGCCGATCGTCGTGCTCTCAAGCACCTATTATCTCACCGGCGTGGTGCAGCAGGCCTATAAGGCGGGCGCAACCAAGTGCGTTTCCAAGATCAGTTGCACGCCCTCGCACATCGTCGAAATCCTGAACGGGGTCCTGGCCGGCAGTGACGGCTCCGCCAACCCGCCCGTCCCGGCGGCCCCGCCGCCGGCTCGTTCACTTAAGGCCCTGTCCTCTCCCCCTGCTGCCCTGGCGCCGCTGCCCCCGGCCAGGGCGGAGGCCAAATCCGACGCGGAGTTCCAGGAGTTGTTCTTTGCCGGCCTGCCCGCCGCGTTGGCCGCCCTCCGCGCGCTGTTACCCGGGCTGCTTGAAGGTGCGGGCGAGGCCTCCCGTCGGGCCAACCTGCAGCAGCTCTACCTCCGCGTTCATGCCCTGACGGCGAGCACCGGCCTGGCGGGCATCGCCCACGCCTTCCCAATGGCGGATGTCCTCGAGGTTCTGCTCAAAGAGGTCGACGAACACCCCAGACACCTGACCGCCTCCGTCGTGCGCACCATCGCCTCGGCTACCGATGCCTTGGGCGTGCTCTTCGAACGCCGGCCCGTCCCGGACCGCCGAGGCCCGCTCCCGCCTGCCATCCTGATCGTCGACGACGAGCCCGTCTCTCGACGCGCGATCACCCGTGCCCTGGCAAACGCAAATCTAGGGTCATTCTGCCTCCGCGACCCCCTCGTCGCTTGCGATGTCCTCGCCGACAACCGCTGCGATCTCATCTTCCTGGACATCGACATGCCCCGCATGAGCGGGTTGGAGCTATGCGCCAAGCTGCGCGGTTTGCCCGCCCACCGGAAGACGCCCATCGTCTTTGTTACCTGCCTCAACGATTTCGACAGCCGGGCCAGTTCCTGCAAGAGCGGCGGCACCGATTTCATCGCCAAACCTTTCCTGGCCGCCGAAGTCGCCGTCAAGGCCCTCGTTCACTGCGCCCGCGCCCGGCTCGAAGCGGTCGAGTACTGACCAGACCGCAGGACACAATACACTCTGCCGAGACCATTTTGACCCGAAGCGAGGCGCGAGCGAGGGAGTGGATTCGCTCGCCAACACGAACCATTCCCCGTTGGTTGGAGCGGATGGTGCCGAGCGCTACGCTGACCAGCGTGGGACAGATGTACTTCCGCCTGCAGGAAGTCCAACTGTAAAAGCACGTTTGGAAGGCTAAGTACTGCCTGTCATAAATACGGTGACGTTCGCGGCAAGGGATTTTCGCTCCAGCCGAGGCGCGAGCGACGAGCATACCCGTAAGCGGTCTGTGAGGAGCGAGCCACGAAGGCTGGAGCGAAAAGACCTGCCGCCCGGAGGGTTGCGCCGCATTTGGGCTGGGGCGGCGTTGCTCCTCAGTCGCAGACCCATTGGGGTATGCTCCTTCGTCGCGCCTTGCCCCAGCCCAAATGCGGCGCAACGAACGTCATCGTATTTATGACAGGCAGTACTAAGCCCCGACGTGAGGAGGCGGCTGAATCTGCTCCGGAAAACCTCCTCCTCGCGTCCGCAGCTACCGAACCTGGGCCCGTTCCAAACCCGCCCTCAGCCTTCAAATCTGGAATTCCAGTTGCTCGGCGGCCTGGGCGGAACGTGGCCCGCGGCGCAAGCTGCCATTGATCACTGACAGCAGGCGGTCGTGATCAATCGGCTTCGGAAAAAAAGCCAGGGCGCCAGCGGCCAGCGCTTGTTCACGATACCTCGTCGTTTCCTTGCCGCTGATGATGATGACCGGTATGTTCCGGGTCGTTTCCAAACGGCGCAGCCAACCCATGATGTTGAAGCCGTCCCACCCGGAAGTGCCTCCGTGCGCGTCCTCCACAGGCAGAATCACATCGAGCAGAACGATATCGGGTTTCTCCTTCCGGATGGCACTGAGAGCCTCGGAACAACTTGCCGCCTTGGTGACCGCATAGCCATGCGGCGCCAGCTTTCTCGCAACTGTCCTGAGGATGATCGGGTTATCATCGACAACCAAAGCCCTCCCCAGCGGGTTCGCCAGCACAGATTCCTCGTCGCTCGGCCCTTCGTTCGCAGCAGGAAGCTGGTGGCGCCCTGCGCCGAGGCCGAAGAACCGCCTCAAGCGTCCCCGTGGATTGATTTTCGCGTCGCGCAGACATGTTGCTTTCATAAGCTCTGTGTCCTGTTCTTGGACCAACTTGCCTCAGCATAGCACGAGGGCGCCCAGGCGCCACCCGGCAGGTTCCTGATCCTTTCCCGGTGGGATTGCTGGAATTATGCCCGGGAAATCCCCGGGACCTCCCAGTAGGTTGCAGCCAGACCAGTCGATGAAGGTGCCTGCGAGGGCAACCGGACGAACCTGCTCGAACCCCCCCGGAAACGCACGAGCGCATCCGGAAAGCATGTTTGGGGTCCAGCTCTTGGGCTTTGGGCGGACGAAAGCAGGTTAAAGCGTGGACGTCTGACCGGGCGCCCTTCTTCCGAAACGGTTTTCCAAAGACCCTCTCGCGCGCCCCCAAAGGTTCGCCCCACCCTGTGCACGCGATCCGGCTCGGCGCCGTAATGGACCCGCTCCTTGAGCGCTTTCGATTGCGTTTGCGAGGACGATCCGGAGGTCACCCCTAGTCTTGTGAGCTCTGTGGCAACCAAACTGCTGACAGCAGGTGGAGCAGCCGTTTTGCCCCGGGCTTCGGCGGAGTTGGGCCCTGAAAGGCAACAGAAGCGAGGGGGCGGATGGGCCTCCTCCACGGTAAGCAACAATATGACGGCGGAAAAAATCCTCGTGGTGGAAGACAACAAGGTGGTTCAAAAATCCATCAGTGGCATTCTGACCGCAGCGGGTTACCAGGTGCTGACGGCCGAGGACCGGTCCACCGCGCTGAAGTTGATCCGCACGGAGCAGCCTCGCCTCATCACGCTGGATATCGATCTGGACCCGTCGGATCGGGATTCGTGGGATGGGTTTACCATTGCTACCTGGCTGAAGCAACTGAATCATCCTGCTGTGATCGTGGTGGTTTCCGTCTCTAAACCCGGCCCACTGGCGGACAAGATCAAGGCTGGCCGTATTTTCGCTTTTCTCGAGAAACCTGTGCAGAAAGAGGCTTTGCTGGAAGTGGTGGCACGGGGCCTCTCACAACGCGCTTCCGAAGAAACGCCTGCGGAGCCAGCGACGACCTGAGCTATGCTCCCCGCCTCGTGCCTCGCCACAAGCCAAAGCCGCCACAACAAACTGTGCTCTATCCTGCGGTCTGGCCAGTAACGCGACCCGCTCGCACCGTCACCCGCTGCCCGACCCGCAGACCGTGCCGGTCCGCGGCGCTGGCCCCGTTGATAGCGATCTCCAGGTAGCCGCTCGAACCCGGCACCGCCACGCTCCGACCGGGTCGGACCGCCCGGTAATAGGCGGCCACCGCACACAGACGCTTGCGCCCGAGGAAAACCTCAAGCGGGGCCGCGGGCAGACTCCCCAGCAAGGCGGAATCGATGTTCGTGATCGCGTTGCCGAAGTGATCGATATAGACCACTTCACCTTCGATTCGATCTCCCGGCCACCGCGGCTCCGGCCAGGCCAGGCGCACGAAGTCCTTTCGCGCCGGACCGAGCTTCCGGATGGCGAGGCCGCGGCTCAAATGAGCCGCTACCGGCGCGAAGATGTCCCGTCCCTGGAACGTCCCGCTGACCGGTTGCAGAAAATAGTCCTCGTTTTCCAGCGCGCGGACCGTCTTGATCCGCTCTTTCGCCAGCGCCCAGGACAGCACGCCGTTGTCCGGGCCGACAAACCAATAGTCGGCGGTTTGCACCGCCAGGGCTGGGCGGGCGCTGCCCACCCCAGGGTCAACCACCCCAACGTGCACGGCCCCTTTGGGAAAAAAACGACAACCGGCGGCCAGGGCGAACGCCCCGGCCCGAGTGTCGCCCGCCGGCACCTCGTGGGTGAGGTCGATCACCCTCGCCTGCGGCGCGATGCCGGCGATGACCCCTTTCATCGTGCCGACAAACCAGTCGGCCGTGCCGAAATCTGTCGTGAGCGTGATCAAGCGCACCGGCAGAGACTATCTCGAAATCGGCCGCCTTTGAAGCTCCAATTGTATTTGTCCCGCCGGCAGCCCTGGTTTAGCCTCCGCCACCCGATCCAGATAGCCGCGATTGGAAACAGACCATGAAAGCGATGCGTTGCTTGTTGCTCCTCGCCAGCCTGGCCGTGTTCGTGCCCGGCGGGGTGTCAGCCCCCGCCGAGACCCGGCCGGCGCCGGCCGGCCAGGTCCCCAGTGCCAGAGAGATGGCCGACATCCGGCAGGAGGTGGAGACGCTGCGGGGCAAGAAGTTCCGGCAGGAGGTGCCCGCGCGCACCATCTCCGAGCAGCAACTGCGCGCCATCATTGACCGTGATATCGCCAAGGACTACCCGGGCCGCAAGCTGGCCGATTTGCAGGAGCTCATGGTCTGGCTGGACTTCCTCCCGCCGAAAACCGACCTCAGGACCGTCTGCGCAGACTTGCTGGTGGACCAGGTGGCCGGCCTCTACGACACGGAGACCAAAGAGATGTGCATCCCCTCGCAGGCCAGCGCCCACCACCAGCCCGGCAAGAATCCGTCCCAGAAAAAGTTGGAGGAACTCCCTGGCTTCGATCTGGCGATCGTATTCGTCCATGAATACACCCATGCCCTGGAGGACCAGTACTGGCCGCTCGACGATCCCCGCGACAAGCACAGCCAGGCCTCCACCGACCGCGACGTCGCGCACGAGTTCCTCGCCGAAGGCTCCGCCACACGCCTGATGGTCGAGGCCCTTCCCGCACAACTGGCGCGCGGCAGCCCGGCTACTTATATTACTGCCTGGAACCTGCTCCATTCGGCCGTCGGCGAGGCCGTTCTGGACTACCTCCTCAGCCGGGTTTGGAAGGGCTCGGACGTTGAAGTGCCGGGCGTGCCGGAGACGCTGGCCCGGGGCGAAGCCATGCCCTACTCGTTCGGCTACTCCTTCTGCCGGAAAATCATGCGCGACTGGGGGCTCGACGGACTGGACTACATCTACGACCACCCGCCCGTCAGTTCCGAGCAGGTGCTGCACCCGGCCAAGTGCTGGGCGTGGCGCGACTTCCCCGTCCAGGTCAGCCTCCCCCAGACTCTCCCAGGGGGGTGGAAGCGACTCACCGACGACACTCTCGGTGAGGCCGGCATGGCTGTCCTCTTCGGCTGCCAATTCAAGAACCTGGACCGGGGCTTGCGCCTCGCCAGCGGCTGGGACGGCGACCGCGCCGCGCTCTACGAAGCCCCGGCCGGTCGCCGGCTCCTGGCTTGGGCTTGCTCCTGGGATTCCGCCTCAGCCGCCGAGCGCTTCGCCCGCGCTTGCGCCCAGGAACGCTGCCTCGCCCACCACGCCACCCTCACGAAAAAGCCCGGCCAACCCCTCGCCTGGACGCGCCCCGACGGACGCGCGGGCTTCGTCCGCCGCGACGGCAAACACGTGATCCTGCTGGAAACCGACAAGCCGGAGGCGCTCGCGGACCATGAGGCCCCTGCCGGGACCTTCACCTTCACCGAACCGCCCCAGGACGCCGCCCGCGCCGCTGCCAACAGCTCATTCCTCCGCTTCAACCCGCTGCTCTCCTGGCAGAAGGACGGCGATTATGCCCTCACCAGGTCGCTCTGGGGCCTGCTCTGGCGCCACGACCGAAACACCATCGGTGCCGCCGACCGCCTCCTGCTGGGGATTCTCGGTGAGTGGCGCCGCACGCCGTCATTCAACAAGTGGAAGCTGGGCTGGAGTCTGGCCGCCAGCCACCAGTCCGAGGCCCGCCGGCGCATCACCAAGACGACCTTGCTGCCCTGGGGCGTGCTCTGGAGCCATTTTTCCACCGCCCTGCCGCAGGCCCCCACCAATACCATCTCCCGTGTCACCGTCCTCTGGGGGCTGGCGGCGAGCCGGACCTCAGTCCAGGATGGCCGGCATACTTTGGGCATCCTTCCCGGGGGCCTCCTTTTCCGTAGCACAACCGGTCCCGGCACGATGGCCGTGCATGTCCTGGGCACCGGTGTTTCCCGCTGGCAGGCAACCCGCGCTTCCGGCGCGGCCGCCCGTTTCCGCCTCCTCGGCATCCCCCTCTGGACTACTCACGCCCCCCCGCCGCCCCCGCCAGCAACCGAGCCGCGCGCGCCGTAGTCCCGATTCCGAATCGGGTGGCAGCGGTAGTGGGGCAGGCGTCCCGCCTGCCGGCGCGGGCGTCAGGCCGGCGTTGGTTTCAAGGGCGAGACGCCCTCATGGCAGGCGTCCCGCCTGCCCCACTACCTCGCGGTTCATGGGCACGGCCGATGCCCGGCCGACGCTGCCGATGGGAGCTTCAGAAATGAGGGACGCGCAACCTGAGTCTGGCGAACTCTTCCAGCAGGGCCGTGCGGTCGGCGGCGCGGTATTGCTCGGGCAGGTAGCGCCGGTCGGAGCAGGCCAGCACGGCGGCCAATTCCTGGAGGCGGAGCAAATTCGGATCGAGAGGGTCGATAAACGAGCCGACGGCCTCCTCCAGGTCACCCCGTTGCACGTCATCGTCACGGCTGGCCAGCACCGCCCGTTCCTTGGCCCGGATCAGGATCGATTCCACGTCGCTGCCGGTCAGAGGCAACGGGCCGAGGTTTTCGCGGATGTAGGCCAGGATGGGTTGGCCAAGCGCGATCTTCTTGACCTGGGCCACGGTGGTGAACAGTTCCACGACATCCTCCGGGCCTTGCGCCGGAAACAGCGGGATGCACAGCCCAAACCGGCCCTGCCGTTTCATGTCAATGGACAGCAGGTCCGGCCGCGAAGTCATCGCCACCCAAAGCTCGCGCCCGCGCAAAGTGGCATCCCCGATGTGGGCCGCAAAGGCGGCGAAGACGCGCCCGGACACCCCGCTGTCGCCCTCCGCTTCCCGCGTGCCGAACACTGCGTCCGCCTCGTCCACCACCACGATCACCGGCCCGAGGGCGCGAATCGTCATCAGGATGCGCCGCTGCTGGCGCTCGGTGTCGCCCACCCATTTCGAGCGAAATTCACCCATTTCCATCACCGGCAGGGCGCATTCGCTGGCGAAACAATCGATCAGGAACGATTTGCCCACGCCCACACGGCCCGGAACCAGGACGCCCCGCTCCAGGACATCCGTCTTGGCGCTCTTGATGAGCCAGGCCAGTTCGCGCAGGCGCTTCTTGGCCGCGCTGTGCGTGGCCACCCGGTCCAGACTGACGCCCGGCTTGGGGTCTTTGAAACGCACCAGCCCCTGGCAGTATTCCTCGATCAGCCGCTTCTTGCCGTCCGTCAGATGGTCCTGCGTGACGCGCAGCCCGTTGCGGATCGCCTCGGCCAGGAAATGCCGGATGCGGAGCAGGTTCAGACCGGCGGTGCGCGCGGCCAGCTCCTCCACCCCGAAATCGCTCCAGGCCGAAAACGGCCGGCCCTCCGCCATCCCCTCCGCCCAGCCGGACTGCAGAAAGTGCAGGCGCTCCTCAGCCTCGGGCAAGTCAATCCGCACCTGGGCCACATAAGGATTCTGGAGCAGGCGCGGGCTGAGCTCTTCGGCCGACTCCGCCAGCAGAATCACGCCGATGTCCAGCTTCGCCATTTCGGGGGCCGCCGCCCACTTGAGGAGCGTCACCAGGTTCAGGCGCTCCTCCGCGCTGGCGTTGGCTTCCTCGCAGGCCGGGATCAGCTTCTCCGGGAAGTCGATCACCAGCGTGATCCCCCGCCACTTCTCCTGTTCCTCGGCCACCCGCAGGAAGAACCGCCGCAGCAAAGGCGCCAGGCGAATGAAGTCGCGCGGCAGGCCCTGCTCGTGGAAGTTGGTGCCTTCCACGCTGTCGTAAACCCCCAGCCAGTCGAAAAACCGCTTCTGCATTTCACTCGAGCCAAAGGTCAGGCCGTCGCTGATGTCGTAGAACAGCAAGCAGGCCCGCGCCGGGAAGAACCGCCGCACCAGGAAGGTCTTCAACGGCACATAATGCAGCTCCGCGTCGTCCTGGACCGGGAACAGATCGTAAATGTTCCCGTGCAGGACGAACAGCGAGTAAGTGCCCCCGTTCCAGTGCCGCGCCAGTTCCAGCGCCCAACCCCGCAAGGGCAGGCGCGACTGGGCGGCGCCGGAGGGCGAAGGTGTGACGGTGGCTGGAGGTTGAGCGTTCATGGCCTCAAGCCTATCCGGCCCGCCGTAGAATGACAAGCCCGGCTGGCGCGCCTGGCATGGATTTTGGGGAGTTTCTAGCCTTCCGCAACCTTGCCGAAGGGACAGAGTGCACCGACCGTTGCCAGGCCAAGTGGGAACAGGTATCTTGCCGGCGTGAACGCAAGCACCAGCCGATTCTGGCACACCCACCGGGGACTGGTCTGGTCCAATCCGAACGCGGGCGACTCGGCGCACATCCGGGCTGCGTTGTTGCGGCCCCGGTTCGCCCAGTTGCTGGACGTGGCGGCGGAGTTCGGGCTGGAGCGGGTCCGGCGGGAGTGGGCGGCTTTGCAAACTGAACGCACACGCGAGGTTGAGCGCGCCCACCCGTCCGTCGAGCGGATTCTGCGCCACATCGAGGAGGGATTCGCCCGTGCTGCCAGCCGACACTGAGCGAGTCTGGAGTTTCCTCAAGCAGCAGCGGGCGCTGGCGGGATTTGTCCTGATGGGCGGCTCGGGGCTTGCCCTGCGCATTGGGCATCGGCTGAGCGAGGACCTCGACCTGGCTTGGCTCGAGTTGCGCCTGCCGCGCGCGCGTCTGGAGGCGCTCCGCCGGACCTCCGTGACGAACGGCTTCGACTTCCAACCGCAGGACGATGAGGCCACCGTCCGGGAATTTGCCGACGCCGGGCTGGACCTGCTCGATTACCAGCAGAATTACCTGGTCAACGGCAGGGTCAAGGTTTCGTTCTTCGCGCCGGAGGCGCCTCTGGCCAGGGTACTCCGAGGCCCGCCGGAACCGACGGCGCGGGTGGCCACGTTGGCCGAGTTGTTCAAGGCCAAGTGCCTGGCGTCCGCGCAACGCTCCAAGACACGGGACTGGGTTGATCTGCATCTGCTGCTGCAGGAGCACGGATTCACGTTGCGGGACTACCGGGCGGCTTTTGCGCAGGCGGGTGTTGCCTCGCAATGTGACATCGGCCTCAGCCGGCTCTGCAGCGGCGTGCCGCAAAAGGATGACGAGGGCTACGCTCATCTCCTGCCCAATCCGCCGACGCTGGCAGAAATGAAGGCCTTCTTCACAGCACAGCGCGACCAGCTTGAAGTCGAACTGGCGGCCGAGGCCTTTGAGCAGCGGCAAAAATCCGGGGGCCAGGGGCCGCAAGGTTAAGATGGCAAACAGGACGCCGCAACGGGCCGTGGAGAATTGCCGGCGGAGCGCGGGGTGTGGAGCGTTTGGGGCGCGCGCTCGTGGTCGCGAACTTCGGGGTAGCCATTCATCATTCGGCCAATATGCGAGCCGAGCGAGCCAAACCGGAGTCCCGTAGGGACGATGAGAAAATGGCCGGTGGTATGTTCCCGCCGCGTACATACCTGGACTGAGCATTAGACGCAAAGTCAACGAAGCGTAACCCAGCGGTTGGCCAGAGCGCCCTTCGTTCGCCCCAGCGCGGCGGCGCAAGAAATGCCGCAACCGACCGGAACACTGGATTGGCCACATTGGCTGCATTGGCCACATTGGCCATTTTGACCAAAAAACTGGCCGGGCCGCGGTCTGAAAGGAATGGCACAGCTTTGCCGGTCTCCTCGGCGCAGCCGAGGCCTTCCCCGGTCCCGCCGAGGGCTGCTCCCTGCAATAGCCGCCAGTCGCGGTTGAGGTGGGTGAACTGGCGAGCGGTTGGAACTGGCCGGGTGCCTGGCGCTGCTCTGAGCCGCCCTGTCACGTCTGCCTTTGCCGCGCCGGCCCACGTCGCGTGGCGGGTGTGGCGGCGATGACAGGCGGCGGGGGCGGCGGCGCGGCGGCGGGCTGATAGCCGACGCGCAGCTCGGTGTTCGGCAGGTCGCCGACCAGGTCTTTGAATTCGTCCAGCTCGGAGAGCCACTTGTTGGTTTGGTCCAGGTGCTCGACCGTCGCATCAATCCGGGCGGTGAGGGTCTCGGCGTTCTTGGTGGCGATGGCGTCGGCGCGAACGAGTTTGATTTGCTGGTCCAGGCGGTCCTGTTCGGAGACCACGAGCTGGAGGTTGGCCCGGGCCTGTTCGCTCCGCTCCTGGCGTTTGCGCAAGACCTCGAGCCGCTCGCGGCGCGAGCTGAGGTAACGTTGCTTGGTGTCCAGGAGCGCGCTGTTGCCTTTGGCCTTGAGCGCCTCGATTTCGCCGTTCAACCGCCCGGCCTCGGCCTCGGCTGCTTTCAAGAGCTCGGGCACATTTTCCCGCCCTTCGCTCTCCAGGAATTGCCCCAGTAATTCTTCGATGCTCAGCAGGCGCAGGTAGGTCCACATCAGTTCGTCGAGCTTGCGCAGGCGCGGGTCGCTGCCGGCCTCCGCCGAGGCCAGCAGGTTGTCGGCGCCGGCGCTTTCGATAGCCCCACAGACCTCCGCCAGGCGCGCGTAACGTTCCCGATCGGCCGCCGAAAGCGACCCCAGCAGGGCATCGCGGCGCTGGGCAAACTCGGCCACCTTCTGCGCCTCCGCCGCGCGTTTGGCCGCCTCCTGGCGCCGGTCAACCCAGCGGCGGAACCACGGCAGGTCCGGCAGATAAATCCAGCCCAAGAGGTAGGCGGTCCCGCCGGCAATGAGTCCCAAGACCTGGGCGCTCATCAAGCCCAGCCCGAGCGTCAGCAGCCCCAGCGCCGCGTGGTGCGGGCTTTTCCGAAACTCGCTGCGATAATTTGGCGCTTGCTCTTCCATGCGCAGTTGCACGCGGATTTTAGCAGACAGGCGAGTTCAGCGACACTGAAAAGTGAGGCCGCCGCAAATTGAAGTCCGAATTGGATTAGAGCCACTCGGAATTATCATCGTATGATGCTCACCCCACCCACTCACTCACACCTTGACTCCCGGCGGGGCGGGGGATTCTTCTTCCAAGCGCCGCAGCAGGGCCTGGCAGAACTCGATGAACCAGGGTTTGCGGCGGCTTTCCTCCGGCGGCTCACCGGGGCGTGGGACCTTCAGAATCTCGACCAGCCGGCCCGGGTTGGCGGCCATGAGGTACACGCGGTCGCCGAGGTAAACCGCCTCTTCGACCGAGTGGGTAACCAGGAAGACGGTTTCTTGCTGTTCGTTCCACAGGTTGATGAGCAGTTCTTGCATGCGCAGTCGGATGCCCGGGTCCAGCGCCCCAAACGGCTCATCCATGAGCAGGACGCGCGGCTGGAGGATGAGCGTGGCCGCAATCGCCACCCGCTGCTGCATGCCGCCAGACAGCTCGGACGGGAACTTCTTCTCGGACCCCTCCAGACCCACCCTTTTCACCCATTCCTGGGCGCGCGCTACCCGCTCGGAGCGCGCCACTCCCCGTAGCTTCAAGCCGAAGGCGATGTTTTTGATCACATTCAGATGGGGCAGGAGGGAGTATTTTTGGTCGACCAGGCCACGGTCCGACCCTGGTTCCTGCACCGGCTTGCCCAAGACACGCACCTCGCCGGCCGAGGGCGGGAAATGAGGCTTGAGGCCGGCGATGATCCGCAGCAGGGTGGACTTGCCGCAGCCCGAAGGGCCCACAATGGTGACCAATTCCCCCATGTTCGGCGCGTCTTCGACCACAAAGGAAATATCCTGGATCGCCACCTTGGCCTCCCGGCCGTGGCCGAAGCTCTTGGTCACATTTTTGAAAACGACGATATCGGGGCGCGCGCCGGCGGATGTGCCCGGGCCGGGCGGGGCCGGGGCCGCGGGGCTATCGGGCACCGCCGGTTTGTGGGTGGCCTCTGGAGGCTTGTGGGATTCGCTCACGATTACTCGTCCCTCCGGTAAGGGAAAAGGAGGTCGCCGCCCAGGCGCCACAATTGGTCGCAGGCGACGGCGATGAGCACGATGACGATGATGACGGCGTAAATGGCCTCGGTCTGGCTCCGCCGTTCGGAGACCGAGATCAGACCCCCCAGCCCGTATTCGGGCCGGACCACGACTTCCGCCATGATGATCCACCCCCAACCCACCCCATAGACCCCGCGCAGGCGGTCCCAGAGGTTGGCCTGGGCCACCGGAAACAGCACATCGCGCACCAGTTGCCATTGCGTGGCCCCCTTGGTGACCGCCACGTCCAGAAAGGCGGTTGGCACGTCCGCAATGTCCTTGATCACCAACGGCAGCAGCGCCACAAAACAGGCGATGAACAGGAACCCGATCTTCTGCGCCTCGCCGGTGCCGAACCAGGTCATGCTCAGCGGAATGAACACCACAATCGGCACGTAAGCCCCTGCCAGCGATAGGGGCCGAAAGAAAGCGGCGATGGGCGGGAACGTGGCCATATAGACCCCCAGCGGCAAAGCCACCAGGGCAGCCAGCAAAAAGCCGGCCGTCACCCGCAGCCAGGAATAAAGGGCGCTGCGCACCAACCCCTGCTCGAGGTGCAACGGCACGAACGACTTAAGGACCTCGAACGGGTTGGGCAGAATCAGCGGCTGGACCAGGCGCTCGGTGGGCTCGCCCCGCGTGATGAGCCACCACACCGCCAGGACCACGCCGATGAACAGCGCCGTCAGGCCCAGCGCCCGGCTGTAAGTCTGTTCCCCATGCACGTGCAGCCTGGCCAGACGCACCACCAGCGTCAGCACCCCCACAAACACCACCGCCACTATCAGGAACCGGCCAAATTCGTGCATAATGCTGAGCGAAAAGCGTTCTAGTGTCAGACTGCAATGATAAGCGATGGAATGGGTCGCCGTTAGCGGTCTGCGTCGCGGCCCAATCCCGACGCGTCGGGAGAACCCAGCCCAGGGCTGAGGCCGGCAGGCCGATGCCCTGGGGCCTCATTCCCACCGCCCGCGCCGCGCCCTGAAAGGGCGCTACAGACCTCAATCCCACACATATCGTTCGTCGTACTGGATTTCATAACGGCGCAAAAACGCCGGGAATTCCTCCCGGTAGGCGAGGCTCCCGGTGTTTGGTGGAGAAGACGAGGTGTGTGTAGACCTCGGCAAGCGATTGTGGCGTGGCTTTGTGGTTTTGGCGCCCCTTCAGGGCGCGCTTGGTTTTCTGAACGGCTTCCCAGGGCATCGGTCCCGCCAAGCGGGACCTCAGCCCTGGGCTGGGCTCTACCGGCCCGTCGGGCCGGAAACGCCGCCCATACAATAACACGGACAGTACATCGCTTGTTTCCGCAATCAAGGACGAGCGCCGCTCCTTTCCGGCGGCGGACCCAGTTCGCCGCTACCCGCCGGCCTCCAGCGGGAAGACCTTCACTTCCACACGGCGGTTCTTTTTGTTGTGCTCGGAGTTGCCGGGGTCGGTGCAGCCGGGCAGGGGATTGTCCCAGCCGTTGCCGATGACCTTGAATTTGTTTGGGTCGAACTTGTATTGCTCCATGATCGCCTTGCGGACTGCATCGGCGCGGTCGTAGGAGAGCTGGCGGACGAGATCGGTGGGGACGATGCCCTTGCGGCTGGCGTCGGTATTGCCCTCGATGATGATGTAGGCGTTGCCGAATCTGCCGGCCAGCTTGCCGATTTCCTCCAGGGTGGCGGGAATGGTGGCGTCATAGTTGGAGTTGAGCACGTAGAGATTGGGCTCGAAGGCGACCATGACGGCCTTGGTGAGCACCTGTCCGGCGCCGGCCTCGGCGCTCAATTTGGACAGGGCATCGGGTCGGAAGGTCGGCTGGGAGAGATCGCGCACCTCTTTGTAGGCCTCGGACATGCCGGCCAGAACCGAGTGGGCCTTGACCTTGGCGGCCGGCACGGTGGTGCTGATGGTGCCCAGCGACTTGTAGATGGTCGAGGCGCTGTTCCACACGACCTCGAAGTTGGCCGGGTTGAAAGGGTCGAGGAAGAACTTCGCATTCTCGCGGTAGTTGGTCAGGTGCGCGTCGCCTTCGGCTACCCCGCCGTCCTTGCCGACCATGTTAATGCAGTCCTCCTCTTTGAGCTGGAAGGCCTTGGCGAGGGCGCGCGCGGCATTTTTGGGGTCTTTGCGCACCAGGTCGATGCCCTCGAAAATGCCTTGCACCAGCCCGGAAACCATTTGCGGGTTGTCGCGGAAGAAGTCATTGCGCACGGCCCAGACATCGGCAATGAGGTGGTTGGCCGTGCCGGTCGTGACCACCAGGCGCGTGTTCTTGTCCCGCTCGGTGATGTTATAGATGTCCGGCGACCAGCCCACAAAGGCATCGTAAGTGGGGTCGCTGACGAAAATCTTCGCGGCGGCCGGCGCGTCGGCGGCCCATTTGAAATCGAGGTCGCCCGGGTCAATGCCCGCATCAATCAGCAGCGACATGATCAGGTAATGGCTGGGGGAATTCTGCGCCAGGACCACCTTCTTGCGCTTGCCGCCGGTCGTGCGCAGGTCGTTGATGTTGCGGATGTTCCCGCGGGCCACGACCCCGTCGCCGCCGGCCGACCAGTCGATCTGCTGGCACACGACCGGCACCGTGCGCGAGTCCTTCACCAACTCCGGGGCGAACAGCGCGATCATGTCCAGCGTGCCCCAAAGGATATGGCTCTTGCCGGCGGCAAAGAGGTCGCGGGCCTTGACCGGGTCATCCACAATCGCCAGCCGGACATAGAAGCCGTACTTCCTGTAAAACACGCTCTGGTCGCTCGGCTCCAGCCCGGCATTGGCCACGATGATCGGGGCCCAGCCGGGCCAGACGTTGATCGGGAACTGGACGATGAGCTTGCCGTCTTTGCTTTCTTTGGTGTAATCGCTGACCCCGCTCACGGCCGGAATCCCGGACCGTTCCACCAAACTCGCCGGGTTTGTGCCGATGAGCAGCGGAATGCTGTCAGGGTTCACCTGGGCGTGGACGGCTTTCTTCACTTCGTCCACGTTGATGGACAGGTTCTGCGGTTTGCTCTGGGGGGCGATTTTGTCCCACCAGCGGTAAACCCCGAAACCGACGACCCCCAACAGGAGGATCGTCAAAAAAACTTTGCCTCGTGTAGTCATGGCGTAATGGAATGTTGGAGTGTTGGAGTGATGGAGTGATGCGGAATGGAGTGGTGGCGTGATGGAGTGGCGGAGTAATTGGGTGGGGCGATGGAGAGAAATCCCAATCCTCCATCACGCCACTTCCGCTCATTTTTCTGCGATCTTCTGTCGCTCCGGTTGTGGGGCGGCAGGTGAGGCGCTGGCCGACGCCTCCGGCTGGACCAGGCCCATTTTCTTTTTGTATTCCTGGAAGAGCGCGGCGCCGCGGGCTTTGCGGGCCTCCTGCTGGAGGCTAATGCCCGAACCCATTTCCTTGGCCAGGTCGAGCGTGGCGCGCATCTGGCCCTCGCCGGAGGCCGCCGATTGTCGAAGTTGCTGCATGGATTGGCCCAGCTCGCCGCCCATCATGCCCTGCAATTCACTGATCGAGCTTTTCATCATGCCGGCCAGGCCCTCCAGCGAACGGCCGATGGCGACCTTGGCCTTGACGGCCTCGAATTCGCGCTGGAACCGCTGGATTTCCCGCAGGCTGCCCGCGATGATTTCCGTGTTCTGCCTGTAAAGCTGTTCCAGGTTGTCCGCCTGGCTCTTGTTGTCCTGGAGGTCCTGTTCCAGCGTGGCGAGTTCCTCGGCGTAATGGGCGCCGTTGGCCTCGTCGTTGGCGTTGGCGGCGGCCTGGAGCAAGCTCTGCAGTTCCTCGCGCTGGCGCTCCTGGCGCTTGATCTGGTCCTTGAGCAAGGCGATCTGCCCGGCCAGTTGGCCGTTGGCGTAATGGGCCTTGTCGGCTTTGGCTTTGGAGTCGCGAATGCCGCGCTCGACCACCGCCTGGTTGATCGCGTCCGTCTCGGTGGCCTTCTCAGCCATCAGCCCCAGCCAAATAAACAATCGTTTAATCGCTCTGAACATAGGATTCCTTTGTGGTGTTCGGGTGCTCTCGGTTATTTCTTGGGTTCTTCTTCTTCCAGCAGGACCTTGCGCTGCAGGATGAATTCCAGTTGCGAATTAAGTTGCTTTTCATCCGCCGCGCCGACCACCGTCGCGCCGAGCTTCTTGAGCGGCTCGAACTGCTGGGCAGCCACATCGAACGCGACGAAGTATATGCCCAGGCTGGCCTGCTTCTGCTCGGCCTGCTGCTTGAGCTTGGGCATGACCGCCGCCGGTGGCGGTCCGGCGGTATTCAGACCGTCGGTGATCACCAGCACGTGCTTGCGGGCCAGGGGCGAATCCAGGACGCATCGGCCGGCGGCCTGCAGCGCGTTGCCCAAAGGCGTGCTGCCGTTGGGATTGGCAAAGCTCCGCGCCCAGTTCCGGAGGGCGGCCGCCTCGAACGGCCCGAGCGGGAGCGCCGCCCGGGCGCCCCCGTTGGAGAATACGAAAAGCGCCGTCTGGATTTTCCGGGGCGAGGCCGCGGCCGGGTTGGTGGCAAACGCTTGTATCCGGTCTGCAATCCCCATCAGGGCGCGGTTGGCGATGACATATTTGGGGGCGGCCTTGCCGGCGCTGTCGAGCACCGACTCCTTCATGCTGCCGGAAGTGTCATAGACAATCGCCAGCGCCACCCCGTCTTCCTGGGTTGTGGCGCGGCAGGCGGCGCCGGGCGCCAGCGCCGCCAGCGCCCCCAGCATCGCAAGTGATCGCATCGTTCTCATATTCTGTCCGGCCCTTTCTCCCACTGCCCCCCACCCGCAACCCTGGCATCCTTAGCAACAGCCGGTGTCGGTGTCAACATATCCCTCATCCCGCCCCGGGCGCAGCTACAAAAGATGCACCCGTTTATACTGCCCAGCTCAGTGGGGCGAGGCTCCGGCCGCCCCGCCCTCCGCGCCCCGGCCCTCCCAGCGGTCGGCGACCCAAACTTGGCAGGACCGCCCGGAAGCACCCCGGGCGCATTTTCTGCAACTTTTTCGTGACATCAGCCCGCATGATGTCTAAAGTTGGCCCGTTCTCGACAACAATATGAATCTGGACTGGCCATGCAAACACGTTTTGATCTGACACAATCTGAGATCCCCAAGAGCTGGTACAACTTGCTTGCTGATTTTCCCGAACCCCTGCCCCCGCCGCTGCACCCGGGCACCCGGCAGCCGATCCCCCCGGAGGCGCTGCTGGCGATCTTCCCGGAGAACCTGGTGCGCTTGGAGGCCAGCCCGGAGCGGTGGATTGAAATCCCCGACCCGGTGCGTGACATCTACGCCATGTGGCGGCCCACGCCGCTGCTGCGCGCGGTGCGCTTCGAAAAGGCCCTGCAAACCCCCGCCCACATCTATTACAAGTACGAAGGCGCCAGCCCGGCGGGCAGCCACAAGCCCAACACCTCGGTCGCCCAGGCCTATTTCAACAAAGTGGCCGGCACCGAGCGCCTGGCCACCGAGACGGGCGCGGGCCAGTGGGGGTCCGCCCTGGCCCTGGCCTGCAAGCTCTTTGGCCTCGAATGCAACGTCTATATGGTCAGGGTCAGCTACGACCAAAAACCTTACCGCCGCATGCTGATGGAAACCTGGGGCGCCACAGTCCATCCCAGCCCCAGCGACCAGACCGACTACGGCCGCAAGCTCTTGGCCGAAGACCCGGCCTGCTCCGGCAGCCTCGGCATCGCCATCAGCGAGGCCATCGAAGACACCCTCAAGCACCCCAACACCAAGTACTCGCTGGGCAGTGTGCTCAATCACGTCTGCCTGCACCAGACGGTCATCGGCCAGGAAGCCCTCAAACAAATGGAACTGGCCGGCGAAGAGCCGGATGTCATCTTCGGCTGCTGCGGCGGCGGCAGCAATTTCTCCGGCCTGGCCTTCCCGTTCCTGCGCAAGAAAATCAAGGAAAAAAAGCGTTACCGCGTGGTGGGCGTCGAGCCCTCCGCCTGCCCCTCCCTGACCAAGGGCGAGTTGCGCTACGACTTCGGCGACACGGCCGAAACTACACCCTTGCTCTACATGTACACCCTCGGCCACAAGTTCATGCCCCCGCCCATCCACGCCGGCGGACTGCGCTACCACGGCATGTCGCCCATGGTCAGCCACGCCCTCAAGCTGGGCTTGATCGAAGCGGAGGCCTATCACCAGATCAAAGTCTTCGAGAACGCCACCCTGTTTGCGCGCACCGAGGGCATTGTGCCGGCGCCCGAATCGGCCCACGCCATCGCGGCCGTGGTGCAGCAGGCGCTCAAGGCGCGCGAGGCCGGCCGCAAAGAGGTGCTGCTCTTTAACCTGTCCGGCCACGGCCTGCTCGACCTGAGCGCCTACGAGGCTTACCTGACCGGCAAATTGCAGGATGTTTAGGGCTTGTCTCAGTAGGGCAGCCTTTCCAGCCTGCCCGTTTGGCCGGCTTCCCAGCCGCCCAGCTCCACGCCGCGCGGCAAGGCCCGCCCTACAGAAACAAGCTCTTATTCCAACCCGAATTGGAATTAGTTCACCAGTCCGAAAAAAAACCAAAAACCCAAACTGAATCCAGATCATGCAACTCAAATCCACTTGTCTGCTCATCGGCGCAGCGCTCTTCGCGCTGCCCACGCTCACCCAGGCCCAACCCACGGCGCACTACCCGCCGGGCCTCGAGGGCATCAAAGCCGCCTCCCTCCCGCCGCCGGGGGTGTACCTGAAGGATTACAATTACTTTTACTACTCCGACCGCTTGAACGACCCGAGCGGTCATGAAATCGGGGGCCTCAACACGCGGGCGTTCATCTATGCCAACGTGCCCCGCGTTATCTGGATCACCGATGTCCAGGTGCTCGGCGGTTACCTGGGCGTCGATGGTCTGCTCCCGCTCCAGTACACCGACCTCAGACTCGACGGGGTCATCAATGACCGGACTTTCGGCATCGGAGACTTCTTCCTCGAGGGCACCTGGTCGCGGCACCTCAAACAGTTCGATCTCGCCCTGGGCTACGGCGTGTTCGCGCCCACCGGCGATTCCGCCAACGGCCCCACCACCCGCGCCGGGCTCGGCTACTGGACGCACATGCTCACCGCCGGGGCAACCTGGTACATCGATGCCGACAAGCTGTGGGCCATTTCCGCGCTCAACCGCTATGAGTTCAACATGGAGCATGGGCAGCCCGGCACCACCCCCGGCCAGGCCTATACCGTGGAAGGCGGTTTGAGCCGGACCTTGTGCAAAAACTACGACCTCGGCGTCGTTGCCTATTACCAGCAGAAAGTGACAACTGACAGCGGCTTCTACGCCAAAGTTGGCCGCGACCGGGTGGCCGGGGTCGGCCCGGAAATCAGCGTTTTTTGCCCGAAATTTGGCCTGTTCACTTCCCTCCGCTACCTCTACGAGTTCATGGCCGAAGGCACCGCCAACGGCCGCCTGCAAGGCCACACCATCGCCCTGACGCTCACCAGGCGGTTCTAAGCCAGGCAACTCCAGCGCGAGGCAATTCAAAGCAGCGCCGCCACTGGCCGTTTCTGAGACCAAGCACACTCTGCCTGCAAACCGCAGGCTTGCCAGACCGTGGCCGGAGGTCGCCGGGGGTGGCGGGGGCGACCCCCGGGCAGCGACCGAAGCGGTTCCAGGCGCCCCAGCAGGTGGGCCATTGTTTTTGGCTTTATGACTGACCCACAGTGGCAGGAATTGCTGGGGGCAGTCCAGGGTCAGGCCTTGCCGCGCCCGCCCATCGGGTTCATCATCGATTGCCCCTGGCTGCCGAACTGGTTCGGCTGCGACCTCCTGGATTATTTCACCGACGACAACCTCTGGTTCGAGGCCAATCGCAAAGCCATCCAGACCTTCCCCCAAGTCATTTTCCTGCCCGGCTTCTGGTCGGAATTTGGCATGTGCACCGAGCCTTCGGCCTTTGGCGCCAAATGCGTCTTTTACAGGAACCAGTTTCCGTTTGCCGACAAGGTGCTCCGGCACGTCGCGCAAATCCAGGACCTCGCCGAGCCTAACCCGGCCACCGACGGGCTGCTGCCGTTCATGCTCAACCGCCTCCAGCGCGCCCGCCCGCGCATCGAGGGCCTCGGCCACAAAATCCGCTTCTCCGTCTCCCGCGGGCCGCTCAACATTGCCACCTTCCTCATGGGCATGACCGAGTTCCTCCTGGCCCTCAAGACCCACCCGGACCAGGCCCACCAGTTGCTGCGCCTGATCACTGGTTTCCTCAAGAAATGGCACCTCCTCCAGCGCGAAACCTTCCCGACCATTGACGGCATCTTTGTCCTGGACGACATCGTCGGCTTCATCGGCGAAGAGCAGTTCAGGGAATTCGCTTTGCCCTATTTCAAGGAACTCTACGCCGGCAACGCCTCCGTGAAGTTCTTCCATAACGACGCCCAGTGCGCCAAATCCATCCGCTACTATCCGGGAATCGGCGTCAATCTCTACAACCCCGGCATCTTCAACACGCTGACGGAGCTGCGCCGGATGTCAGGCCAGCCGCTGGCCATCCTGGGCAACCTCCCCCCGCGCGACGTGCTGGCTGGAGGCTCGGCCGATGACGTTCGGTCGGCCGTGAAGAAACTCCTGACCGAGGCCGCTGACCCGGCCAGGCTCATCCTCTCCTGCGCCGGCGGGATGCCCCCCGGCGTGAGCACCGAGAACATCCGCGCCTTCATTGAGGCCGCCGGCTATGATCGGCCCGCTTAGCGCCCGTGCAAAAACAAATTCCGATTTTCTCCAACCCGGAGGGTTGGTAGAAAGTAGCCGGTGGTCGTTCAGGGTAAAAGGGGAACGACCACCGGGCTCCCGATTCCGAATCGGGACTGGCGGTCGCACCCCGGAGGGGTGCCAGAGAATAATGTTGGAACTACGCCTCGCCTTCGGAACTTGTTTTTGCATGAACCCTTAGCGCCCGTGCAAAAACAACTTCGGTGCTTTGGGCGTAATCCTGACAAACTGCCTTCGCCTGGCGTCCAGAGCGTGGAGTCCCGATTCCGAATCGGGATAGAGCGTGAGGGCATTCCCGATTCGGAATCGGGACCACGCTCCACGCTCTCACGCTTCACGCTCCACCCAAGCAGCCAGATCCCGGAATTCATTTTCTGCACGACCCCTTAGAGGCATCCCGGCCTCGCCTCGGCCTGAAATCCGAAATCCGAAGGCCGAAAGAGCCGCGGCGGTGGTGTGAGCGCGGCCTCCGGGCGGCACGTCCGCCGCGGCGGCTCCGGTGGGACTTCGGACCTTTTGAAGCATAATTTGTCTTTCCGGACTTGCGCGGCGGCGGCCCCCTGTGGCACACTGGCCCCGTGCTGGCGGCTGGGTAGCTCAGTTGGTAGAGCAGAGGACTGAAAATCCTTGTGTCGGCGGTTCAATTCCGCCCCCAGCCACCACTCCTCAATATCACATCGGTAAACCCGGGGTTTCCATCGCTGCTTCGCTGTGAGGAAACTCCCTCAGTGCTGACGTCCGGTGCTAACGCGTTCGATGGCGTCACCCCCTGTTTCACGGCGTTCAAAGGTGTTTTGAAACCACTCAAAATCGATGTCCGACATCCCCCCTGGCACGAGTTTGGCCGGTTGATTTCGGGGTATGGCGGGTGGGGGATGCGAATCGAGGTTGTCCCGGAAGACGAAACTCACCGCCGGCCGAAGGGAAATCAGAGAACCAGAGGCGCGATCGAGGTCTGTCCTGGGGATGAATTTTGAAGGAAACCCAACCACTCAAGTCCTGACAAAGCCGACTTTCGCAGGCATTCTACTTCTTCGATGTTCAACACGAGCTTTCTCTTCGCCTCCCTGATTTGGGGTTCAATCGGCGTTGGCTACTTCATCTACGGCAAGAAGCAGCAGTCGATCGGCCCCATGGCGGGGGGAATTCTGATGATTGTGGTGTCGTATTTCATCAGTTCCGCCCTGCTCATGTCTCTGGTCTGCCTGGGAATTGTGGCCGCCGTCTATTTTCTCTCAAAGCAAGGTCTCTGATGCTCGATGCCCCCTTGGCGTCTTGTGATGAGCATCAGCGCGGTAATTGATGGCGACCCTTTCATTTTGAACCGCGGCCCGGCCAGTTTTTTGGAAAAAATGGCCAATGTGGCCAATCCAGCCAATGTGGCCAATGGAGCACGCCAATGCGGCCAATGTGGCCAATGCGGCCAATCCAGGCAGTGCGGCCAATGCAGCCAATATAGCCAATGCAGTGCTCCGCCAGGCGGCGGGCCCGCCGCGGCGGGACGCCGCGGTGCTTCTCTCGCCTGCTTTATTTGCTGCTGATTCTCTTGCTTTAGAACCGCCGCCAGACCAAAAAGTCGAGCCGCACTTGTCAAATGTTGAGCCGCGACGCCCTTGCCTTAGCCCTGGCTGGCGGGAAAAACGCCCATTTTGAGCTTGCAATGAGCTAACCAGCCGTCGTATATTTAACTGCTGAATTGTTGCAGATGAACGGCTTATGAAGAAGAGAACGGGAAAATCTCCGGCTTCGATAAACGAACCGGCAGTCGCAGGGTAAAGGCTAAGCGCATAACATACAGGCGAGACCTCAAGATCAATTCCTGTGAACTGGCTCAAGTCATTCTGGAAAGCGCTGAGACTGCCTCCGGCGCCGGACGGGCTGAGTTCTCTCGAAGCCGCGAGCAATTTGACGCCACGCGCCCAGCAGGTGCTGGCCCTTGCGCGTAAGGAAGCCGACCGCTTTCACCACAACTTCGTTGGAACCGAACACGTGCTGCTTGGGTTGATCAGGCTTGGACAAGGCACAGCGGTCAACGTCCTCGGGAAGATGGGCCTCGACCTTGACACCGTTCGCATCGAAGTGGAGAAGCAGGTTGGCGCCGGCCCGGACCAGAGAGTCATCGGCAATATTCCGTACACGCCGCGAGTCAAAAAAGTCCTGGCTCGCGCCGCCAAGGAAGCCCGCGCCCTCAGTCACACTTACGTTGGGACCGAGCATATTCTCCTTGGCCTGCTCCGTGAAGACGATGGTGTCGCAGGCCGTGTCCTGAAAACCCTTGGGGTGGATACTGAGAGAACACGGGTGGAAATTTTGAGAGAACTGGACCCCAACTTTTCGGGCGTAGTCAACTACACCAAACCCTCAGAAAAGCGACAGAATGCAGATTTACCAGGATCTCAACCCGGTTCTGTTGACACAAGCAAGAGATACGATGTTTATTGCAGCGAGAGGAATCAGCAAGTGGTGGTCTATCGCAATGCGCTTTTCAAAGGCCGGCGCAGGCTGTTGAGCACAGGGCAGCATGCTTACGGAGCTGAGTTCCTAGAGCTAGAGCAGTCGAACGGACAGACAGTGTTTTTATCAGTGCTTTCGGTGGTTAGGTTCTGCGAACGCGGTGCAGACATAGCTCGTGAAATCATTCCGCCCGGATAAATGGGAGCTATTACCCTTAGCGCGGCGGAGCCGCGACCAAGAGCGAAGCGCCAATTCCTCAGTGGGAGGGGCAACGCGGGCCTTCCCCCGCCGCGTTAAATGCGGCGCTCGGCGCCGAAGAATCAGGCCTCTCCAAAGGAAACATGGCAAGACATTCGCGCAAAAACGTGGATGTTGCGACCAAAGACTCTAAGTTCCGCCCCAAGACCAAATTCCACCCCACGATTTGTCTCCGGAGGTCGCCTGTCTCCATCCCCAGCCCGACCGGCAGAGGAATTTGGAGAACCTGGAAAACCTGCCGTCGATTGCTTCTTCTCCTATTGGGGAGGAGGGACAAAAAAAAGGGTTGTCCCGGATTCGTTCAGGAGGAGTTGCCCTGGGATTGGCCATTGAATGGAGCATATTCCGTGCCTGCTCTTTCCGTCTAGTGACTGTGGCTCACTGCCGCTGGCTCATTCAGCCGCAGCAGGTTTCTTCGACCGCCGATAGCGCTCAAATAGCCATGCCCAGCCAATCACGGAGCAGGGTCGCCTCGATGCTGGCCTCGAAGTCCTTTTCGCTGGTGTCCATGCGCCACGGCGTCAATGGCCGTCCTGTGATACCAACTTTCGCCGCCGTCGGCAACTAACGCTTCTTCAATCGCTCCACCGTCAGGCTGCGGCTGAACTCCCGGTCGAACAGTTCAAGCCACGGTCTTTTCACGCCGCTGCTTGAGACTGCGTTTGATTTTCTGGAGCGTGCCCACGCCCTCGCTTTGGAGATGCCCTTTCCCCGTGACCGCATACACCGGCGCAGCGGAGAAACGGGGCTGAATCTTCAACCCGTCCCGCACCACCCTCTGGAGCAATTTGCGTTGCGTTTCCGTCACGGGACAAATTTACCATTCATATCCACGGCTCACAAGCCGCAATCACCGGCGCGAACGCACATCAATCTGCCCGGTCACGGCGGAGGAGATGAGCGCCGTCCGGCTGATTTCACAGAAGGAAACGAAGGGAACGAAAAGGAGCTGAACTGCGCTGGCGGCGCTCAGATTCGGACCCCATACCCCCGTGCCCCTGAGCATTCAATTCCCGGAAATCCCCATCGGCCGGTATTCTGAATTCCGTGGCCGCCGTTCAGAAATATCAGAAACTTGCCCTCAGCCTCGCCCGTGATGAAGACCACTATGGCACCATCTTTCTTGCTCAAACCGAAATTCTGCCCCAAGACCAAATTCCACCCCACGATTTGTCTCCGGAGGCCGCCTGTTTCCATGCCTAACCCGAACGGCCGAGGAATTTGGAGAACCTGGAAAACCTAGCGACGATTGGTTCTCCTGGCATTGGGGAGGCGGGGCAAAAGCGAGGGTTCTTCCGGATTCGTTCAGGGTGCCCAGGAGGAGTTACCCTGGAAGTCACTCGCGAACTCGCCCTCGTCACCCTCATCACCCACAGGACCGGTCGAATCCGTGTCGAAGGAGAAGTCCGCGATGTGATAATCGGTGACGCGATCGCCATTCTCCCCGGACAACGGCACAAGCTTTGGACCGCCGCCGCGGAACCCCTTCACCTCCTCTGCTGAGCCGCGAGCGCCGGGCAAGGCAGGGCGGGAGGCAAAGGGGGCCGGCACTCTGTAGCGGGACCTTCATCAAACCACTTCCTGGGGCATTCTGGTGCGAAGTACCTTTCCCCCCCGCGGCTCCGGATGAGCGCAAAAAACGGGGGAGAACTTCGGCTCTCGTCCGGCACCGGCGGGAACTGCGAAATTCTGTTCACAGGAGGGCCCGGACATGCAACAATCCCCGCCGTGCCACGAGAACAAAGCATCAACGCCGAAGCCGGGCAGGGGAAAGCGCTGCTAGCGGCTCTGAAAACCGTTCTAAAGCGAGGCGACGAAGCTGGGGTGCACCTCGGTTATCCCGGCGAAGGAGGAGAACGTCCATTCAGAGCATGGCTCGTCTCGGACCTCCTCGCCGGCGTGTTGCGCTGGCCTTCTGCAAAGATTGTGGTCGGTGAGCGTTTCGACATTTTGCTTCAGGATGCCGAGGGCTTCCCTGTTTCTACGATTGAGACGAAGAGGCCCTATCATCAGGCCAGCGAGAAGGAACGACGGGACTTTGAAGGGCGGCTGTCGGGCTTTGGGACTCTGCGAACGGCATACTTCACAAACGGCCCTGAGTGGGAACGCCTCGACATCTTCTCCCCCACCGGCACACTGCAGATTCGTGAACGCTTCGTCTTCAATCTGCGAACCGCGACCGCTGAAGAGGCAGAGGCGTTCTTTGCTCCACTCGCCGCCGACAGGCACTTTGCTTCCGCTCCGCGCACGAATCGCCACAGTGTCAGCGCCAGCAACCCGCACATCTTGAAAGGCCTGGCCGCTGACCTTCAGCAGACGATCGGCGATATCGCCTACTTCCTGCACTCGCTTCTGTCTGGCTTCCGGGAAGGCAAATGCGGGGCGCAGACACGGGGAATCGCGCTCAGTCTATTTGACCTGTGGTGCGAGAAATCGCTGGTCGTTTCTCCGCGACAGGCGAGCGAAAGGTTGATGGCGCGATTCCGGAGAGAGGCTGCTGCACGCCGGGAAATAGAGCAGTGGCTGGCTGAATTCGGCCTGACCTCGTCGCAATCCGCCTCCGCCGTTGACGCCTTGGCTACCCTGCCAGAGGCAGAACGGCTTGATCCAGGAGCGGTGGCCAACGCGCTCTGGCCCGCCTACGCCAACGCTGCGCGGAACTTTTGCGCTCAGACGGCCCATGTCTTCCTTGCCCGCGCCCTGCTTTACCGGATTGGAGAGGACCAGGGCGTTTTCCCTCGGCACCTCTCCGGACACGAGATGCAGCGCGCTCTCACGCCGCCGCCGCCGACGGTGGTTGAGGCCCCAAAACCGGCTACCGATCTGCTGTCGCGCGTTCGCCAGTCGATGCAGGAGTTCCTGCCTACGATCTATAAGCTGGGGGAATTTGACTGGTGGCTGGTCCTCACCGAAAAGCGTGCCGTCCTGGATCCGAACGAGAGGGCTTGGATTCGCAGCAAAGATGAGGAATTCGAGCGCGTCGCGCAACGGGTCCTCCGGACCTTGGACGGCTATTTCTTCGGGCGGGTGGATGTGGACGTCTGGCGGAACGTCTATCAGCACTACCTGCCTGCCGACGAGCGTCAGCGGTTGGGGGGCTTCTACACGGCTGAGGATCTGGTGAGTCTGGTCCTCGACCTTGCGGAGTTCGTTCCCGAATGCCAGGGACTCTGCCAGCTTTCATCCCTCGACATGGCGTCAGGCAGCGGGGCGTTTGTCGCCAGCACACTCGCCCGTTTGCTCCAGCACCTCGAACTCGATCTGCCCTGCCATGCTCATCTCCACAAACGCGGCCTCCCGGACTGGAAGCGGGCCGAAGGTGTCCTCCAAACCGCCAGCCATTGCTTGCACGCGGTGGACATTCATCCCTTTGCGGCGTTTCTGACTACGCTCAACGTGCTGTTCCTGCTGATGCCGTTTTACGTCAAGGCTCGGACCAAGAACCCGGACTTTTCGCTCGACCTGCAAATCTTCTCCGCCGACTCGCTGGAAAAGCACGATGCGGATCTGGTGGCCCCCGGCCTGTTTACCAAGCTGAACTCCCGCGTCCAACTCACCGAAGATTCCTTCCGGCGCTTCCAACAGATGTTGCGCAAGCGATTCGACCGTGTTTTCGGCAACCCGCCATGGGGCGGCGTGCTGAAGGGTACTCTCGCGCCCGTGTACGACAGCGGGAGGAAGGGACGCTTGAAGCATGAATATCCAGCAGCGGCCCAAGGCAAGTATGATATCTACGGCCTGTTCATGGAGCGCGCGCTGCAAGTTCTGCAACCGGGCGGTCGTTTCGGCCTGGTCACTCAGGGGACGTTCATTGACAAGAGGTGGGCGGCCGGTTTGCGTGAACTGCTGGCGCACAAGAGCCGTCTCCGGTACGTCGTGGATCTGAATCCGTTCGGCCAGCTTTTGTTTCACGCCATGAACACACCGTGCATCACCGTGGCGGACGCCGTGAGGGACGCAAACCCGACCGACGAATGTATCGCGGTGCTTTCCCGGGCACCAGAGGACTTCAAGGGATTGAGCGAGGACGAGAAGCGAACCAGGGTCATGGAGACCGTGCGGAAAGCTGTCCTTGAACTGCCGTGTGGAAGGAAATCGCACAGCGTCGGCTTTGCCCAAGTCTGTCGCGTCCCCCTCCAACGCCTGCGCGAAACGGCCGCGTACCGCTGGAACTTGTCAGTCGGCGCAACTGTCGAGACGGCCCGCCAAGACCGGCTCACCGCCGCAGACCTGCTGGAAACGCGCCAAGGAGTAACGCCGGGCGGCTGCCTGGAACTTTTCCTCATGACTCAGATGGAGGCCAAGGCCCTTGAGCTTGAGGACGCTCTGGTTCGTCGCGCCGTCAAGAGCAAACAAATGGACCGGTGGCGCGTCCACTGGGGTGGGCTGGTGTTACTCTATCCTTACGATGTCGTGGGAGATGAACTCACGCCCGCCTTCGAACTCGAGAGAGAACGCATCAAGGACGACCAACTGAGAGAGGCCATCCGGCGTTTGGGGGTTGAAGACGCTTTGGACTTCGAGCGGCAGTTGGACGATCACGAGACCGAGATTACCCGGCGCAAAGGGGTGAACCGAGCCACCGTGCCTCAACTCCTCAAGCATAGGATTGGATTGGGTCTAGTGAACTATCCCAAGGTTGCGCAGCACCTGGTGCACAACTACGAGCAGCTAGAAGGGCGCGTGTTCGAGAAGAAGCGTTTTGTGGACCTGGGGAAGCGTTGGTACGAATATCACCGGCCTCGCGAGCCGAAACTCATGTTCTCTCGGCAGAGAATCCTTTCACCGACCTTGGTGAAGACCGTGCGATTCTCTTTGGACGCCGCAGGCTACCTATCCGACCACGCTTGTCTCTACATCCAGCCTACCCCCCAGACACGCTCCCAGTATGTCCAACTGAGGAAGCAATTAAGCGCGGCACTTCGTCACGGCGAGGCCAGCTCGGAGGATGTCTTGAAGTACTGCCTTGCCTTCCTGAACAGCGCCTACGCACAGCAGCGTCTCGTCACGGGCCACCGCCCCACCCCGAAAGGCTTTTACGCTGTGACAAAGCAATACCTGGAGGAGATTCCCATCCCGCCGCCTGCGAAAACGAAGGCAAAGCAGATTGTGGATCTGGTCACGAAACTAACGACGGCCAGAGAGCAAGGGCTGATCGACGAACTCGAAAAGGGTTTGGCCAAGCTTGTAGACGCAGTGCTGAAGCCCTGAGGCAGTCGTCCCTCCAAGTATCTCACACTTAAGGGCCGATTGGTCACTGGTGAACAGCTCGGCAGCAGGGAACACCCGGATAAATCGTGGATGGGCGGCTTCCGCTGGGTCTGTAAAGATCCCGCCCCACCCGGACGTTGGGCTCACCCGCTCTTTGGTTGCGCCTTCGCGTTTGACAGATAGCTAAAAAATAGGAATCAATTCCAGCAATCCATTCCCCTTTTCAAGCTCGCCTGCCCAAGCTCACATAACCATCTTCCTCATCTTTTTGTCGACAAGAGAAGATGTCGCCAACCGTGCCCCCTCCTTCGCCCAGTTCTTCAAGCCGGTAATCTGTTCCGCCATGAATTTCGACAACGGCACAAATTCGGTCAGGACTTGGGCAATATCCAGGTCAGTCGGCTCCCTCTTCCCATCAAACGCCATGTAAAGGGCCTCAATGAACGCGTTTTCAATTTCACCCCCGGTCAATCCCTCAGTCACCCTCGCCAGTTGAACGATGTCGAAATGCTCAGCCACGGTCGCCTCGCCGCAAAATCACGTGACTGCCCCGTTGCCGTTTGAATACGAATCCGAGGCGCTCCAAAGCGCGCTGCGCCGCTTTGCCGGAAACACTCGGAAGCTTAGCCGTAACCATTCGAAGGAGAAACCGCTAATAGACGCCAATGGACGCTAAGAAGAGGCGTGCGATCGATGTTCTGACCGGAAGGTTCCGCTCACCATGCGGTGAACACGCCTGGAAGTGCCAGGCTCCTGCCTCGAGCCCGTCTTTATTAGCGCTTATTAGCGCAGATTAGCGGTTCAACTGAATTGTTCCGGCTTAGGCATGAGCCAACGGCGAGACTTCAAAAGTCGTGATAATCGGCCTGCCCTTGGGAGTCAGCGGGAATTCTGAAAGGTAAAGCCCGGTGGCTTCTTTCAAGTTGGCCAAGGCTTCCTCGAAGGTCTTGCCTTGCGTGGTCGTGCCCGTTTCCGGGTTGTGGGCCACCAGCCAATCGCTGTCGGCATCGGGAAAAATGACGGCCGTGAGATTGAGAGTTTTCTTTCGCATAAGACTCTTTTTGAGAAACCGCGGAACACGCGGAATACGCGGAAAACGCTTTCTTTTCCATGCATTCGCCCCGGCCCATCGGTTTGGATTGCAGCCATGGTCCGCGACTGCGATTGCCAAGCCTATGAATCGCGCCGTTCCCGATTCCGAATCGGGATTCTGTTTTCTTGCACCTGTCCTGGGGCGTTGCCCCAGGCTGGTATGACCTGACGCCGTTGGCGTCGGCCGATGAGGTCCCTCAACTATCTCGAAAGCGTTTTCTGGCCCTGCCGTTGCTCTCCAGACCCCTTTTCCCAATGCGTCTAAAGCAAGAGAATCAGTAGCAAATAAACCAGGCCAGAGAAGCACGGCGGCGTCCCGCCGCGACGGGACCGCAGCCTGGCGGAATACTGCATTGGCTACATTGGCTGGATTGGCCACATTGGCCATTTTGGCCAAAAAACTGGCCCGGCCGCGGCTTAAAAGGAATGGCACAGCCCAGCACAACGCTTTGTCGCTCTCCTCGGCGCCGGTTTTTCCTCTCCAGGTGGAAAGGCTGGCTTCGGCCGGGCGGCTCGGTTGGGTCAACGCGGGCGAGACGCCCGCAGCCACAGGCCGGAGGCCTGCGCCACTAAACAGCGCCCGGAGCCGCAGGCCGGAGGCCCGCGCCACTAAATGACGCCCGCGTCCGCAGGCCGGAGGCCCGCGCCACTAATTTTCGGACACACGCCAAAGGTCAAGCGGGCACGAGACCTGGCCGCTGGGCCTTGACGTTGACGGGGGCGACCTTCCAGATGCGTTCGCAGTACTCGCGGATGGCGCGGTCGGAGGAGAAGTAGCCGATGCGGGCTACGTTGAGGATGGACTTGCGGGTCCAGGCCTTTTGATCCTGATAGGCTCGGCTGACGCGTTCCTGGCAAACGAGGTAGGGCCGGTAATCGGCCAGGAGCATGAAGTGGTCGTGATCGAGCAAGGCCTCCACCAGCGGCCGGAACAGGTCCGCCTTGCCCTGGGAAAAGAAGCCGGAGGCAATCTGATCGAGGGTTTCTTTGAGTTCTGGGTCGCTCTCGTAATAGTCGCGCGGACGATAGCCGCGGGCCTTGAGGGCCAGCACCTCGGGGGCGGTCAGGCCGAAGAGGAAGAAGTTGTCGTGACCGACCTCGTCGCGGATTTCGATGTTGGCTCCGTCCAAGGTGCCAATGGTCAGGGCGCCGTTCATGGCGAATTTCATGTTGCCGGTGCCTGAGGCCTCGAGGCCGGCGGTCGAAATCTGCTCGGAAAGCTCGGCCGCCGGATAGACCTTTTGCGCGCTCTTCACGTTGAAGTTGGGCAGGAAAACCACTTTGAGCCGCCCGGCGACCGCGGCGTCCTGGTTGACGACCTCGGCCACGCTGTTGATGAGTTTGATGATCAGCTTGGCAAAGTAGTAGCCGGGAGCAGCTTTGCCGCCGAAGACAAAGGTGCGCCGCGGCACCTGGAGGTCCGGTTGCTTGCGCAAACGATTATAGAGGGTGATGATGTGGAGCACATTCAAGTGCTGGCGTTTGTATTCGTGCAGCCGTTTGACTTGAATGTCGAATAAAGTATCCGGGTCGACCTGGATGCCGGTGCGGTGGTGAATCAACTCCGCGAGGGCGCATTTATTGTCATGCTTGATTCGGCGCCATTCCTCCTGGAAGGCGGGCTTGGCGGCGCAGGCCTCCAATTGACGCAATTGCTCGAGCTGCTTCACCCAGCCGTCGCCGATGGTGCGGCTAATCAGGGCGGCCAATTGGGGGTTGCTGAGCAATAAGAAACGGCGCGGGGTAACGCCGTTGGTCACATTGGTGAATTTTTCCGGAGCGAATTCGTGGAAATCGCGCAGCACGCCGGATTTGAGCAAGTCGCTGTGCAATTTGGCCACGCCGTTGACGGCGTGGCTGCCCAGACAGGCGAGGTGGGCCATGCGCACGTAGCGTGGGCCGCTCTCATCGATGAGCGACAGGCGCGCGAGGCGCGGGGCGTCGGCCGGATAGCGGGAGCGGACCTCCTGGAGGAAACGCCAATTGATTTCATAGATGATCTCCAGGTGGCGGGGCAGCAAAGCCCCGAAAAGGGGAATGGCCCAGCGCTCCAGGGCCTCGGGCATCAAGGTGTGATTGGTGTAGCTGAAGACCCGCTGGGTGATGCCCCAGGCCTGGTCCCAGCCCAGGAGGTGCTCATCGACCAGCAGGCGCATGAGTTCTGCCACGGCAATGGCCGGATGCGTGTCGTTGAGCTGGACGGCATATTTCTCATGCAACTGGCCCAGGTCCGCGGCCCGCTGCAGGTACATGCGGATCATGTCGCGCAAGGCGCAGGAGACGAAGAAGTACTGCTGTTGCAGGCGCAGTTGTTTGCCCTGGGGCGATTCGTCGTTTGGATAAAGGACCTTGGTAATATTCTCCGAGACCACCTTGGCCAGGACGGCGCCGTAATAATCGCCGGTATTGAAGGCCTGGAAGTCAAAAGACTCCACCGCCTCGGCTTTCCAGAGGCGGAGCAGGTTGACGGTGTTGCTCCGGTAGCCCAGCACCGGCGTGTCATAGGCGGTGCCCCGGACGACCCGGTCCGGAATCCAGCCGACCCGATAAATCCCGTCCTCGAGGTAGTGTTCGGTGCGGCCCCCGAATTTGACATCGAACACGATTTCCGGCCGGGCGACTTCCCAGGGGTTGCCCAGGCGCAGCCACTTGTCCGTAAGTTCGACCTGCCAGCCCTCCCGCAAGGCCTGGGCAAAGATGCCAAACTCATAGCGGAGGCCGTAGCCGAGGCTGGGAATGCCTAAAGTGGCCAGGGAGTCCAGGAAACAGGCCGCCAGGCGGCCCAACCCGCCATTGCCCAGGCCCGGCTCTTCCTCTTGCTCGAGCAGTGCTTCCAGGTCCAGTCCCACCTCTTTCATGGCCGCTTGGACTTGGGGATAAATGCCCAGGTTGACCAGGTTGTTGCCCAATTGCGGCCCCATCAGGAACTCGGCCGACAAGTAACACACCGAACGGCTGCGCTGTTGGTAATAGGTCTGGGCCGTGCTGGTCCACAGATGCAACAGGCGGTCGCGGACGGCACAGGCCAGCGCCATGTATCGGTCGTTGGTGGTGGCCACCTCGGGGAATTTCGCCTGGAGGTAAGTCAGGTTGTCGCGAAACGCCCGGGCGATCGTCGCCGGGCTGAAACCGGCGCGGGAATCTTCAGTTTGGATTTCCGGTGTGGGCGACGGCGGGGGCAGGGTATTTTTCATGGCGGTCCCTTGCTGGCGGGGTTGACGGAGGCTCTGGCATCTGGGCCCTGGTGTCAGTCATTTCTAGCTGCGCAGTCAAAAGGCCGGTTGGACTCGCCTGTAAGACGCTTCAACCAGCACTTTTACAGCAGCAATGCCATTGAATACTCCGTTTTCCCGGCCAGGCGCAACTTAATTTTTTTGCCTTGCGCTTTGTGCCTTGCGCTGGAACAATCCGCCCGTTCCTGGAGAGCATCTGAAAAGTTGGCTGTTGGCATCGCCGCCGTCCTCGTTGGCGTAATCGGCAGTCTAACCGGGCAACGCGCAGGCCGCGCACCTGAGCTGGCGGCGGACGGCCCAGGGGCTTGTGTCCCGGCACGCTGTCGAATTGGGGACTGCTTTGCCAGATACGCTTTGATGATCGCAAGAAGTATCATTCAGGGGCTGGTCTGTTCGTTGGCATTGGCGGGTAGCCCGCTGATGACAGCAGGACGCGAGGCCGGCCCGGCAGCAAGCGGGCCATTGACCAACGTTTGGAATCCTGACGTTGCGGCCAAGGCCTCCGCCCTCTTCCAGGCGCTGCCCGCGCCGGCTATCCACTATGCCGGCTTAGCCGAGGCGGAGGTACGCCAGCGGCTCCGTTCCGAGGCCGCTTATCAACAATTGATGCGCGAGAAGCTGGCGGGCAAATGGTTCGCGGCCCTGGTGGCGACGGAAGGCGCAGAACCCGGTTCCATCCAGGCCGACTTTAAGACCTGGCGGGGATTGGTGGAATTCCTGGCCGAACAAAATGCCCTGGTGGAGGTCTGGGCCTGTGGTGAAGCCGGCGACCATAAGGTGCGACGCATTCCGGCCGCCGAGTTGGCCGAGGCGAAACAGCAGCGGCAGGAACCGCCCGCTTTGCTCACGGTCACTTATCAGGACCGGGCGACCGGCCAAGCGGTCAGTTGTAATTTGGAGTTCGGCTTCCAAGCGGCGGCAACAGTCCGGGCCGCCAACCAGGCCTACCAGCGCCACCGGGCGCTCCAATTAAGCGCCCGCAAAGTGCTGAGCGCCCGCAATGGCAAGGGCCTGCCTGACGCGCTGGCCCAATGGGAGGCCCTCCAGACCGAATTCGAGCAACAGCGCCTGCCCCTCGCGGAGCTGCCGCCCAGGCCAAAAGAACCACGGGACCTTTTCGTCGCCTTCGAGTTCGCCGTGGATGAACAGAACAACTTCCTGAACGTGGCCGGCCTTTACCGGGACAGCGAAGTGCGCAAGAAGGTCATCGGCGACGCCCAGGTGCTGCTCCTCCAGCGTGCTGGTGAGAAGAGCGCCCGGGAGGTCTGGGGTTTTCGCCGGCAGGGCCTGAGCGACCACTTGGAACCGGCGCCCAACGCGATCCTGGGCCAGGAGGTCGTTGAACTTCGGGTCAAGGACGCCTTCGAGGCCGACCCCAAGGGCTGGCACGTGCTTGAATTTGGGGAGTCGGAAGTGCTCAAACAATCGGCGCTGGCGCACTTTTCGCAGCTCAATGCTTATCTGGAGCGGAACCGCAAGGCCCAGTTGATGAAGCAGGCCAATCTCGCCCTCATTGCCGAGCCGATCATTGCCGCCTTGAATGTTGGGGGCGGCCTGGCCGGACTGTGTTTCCCAGCCGGGGAATCCGCCCGGCTGCTCTACAATCTCATTACCTGGAAACTCATCAGCAACGTGCCCACGGTCAAACAGATGCGCGAGCTCTTTGCCCTGATGGCGGCGCGCGACCGTAATCCGCAAATCAAGCTCAAACCGGAGCGGTTTCTGAGCAAAGACGATATTCAGGCCCTGCGAGAGGCGGGACGCAAACTGTCGGACCAGGAGGTCCAGACCTACCTGGAACAGATGAGCCAGGAGGACGTCCGCGCCATGCTTCGTTTGGCTCGGCAGGGCATGCTCGACGCCCGGGTGACCACTTTCCTCAACCTCCTGACCAGCTCTTTCAAAGTGAGCGGTGTCTCCGACGAGGCCGGGCCCATCCGTGACATTTTCAATAATGTCCGCTTCTCCATGAACGGGGACATCAATCTCAAGACGCTGTTGATGCTGGCGATCGGCAAAAGAGTCATGACCCCGTTGTCGGGCGCTTCGCTCGAGACCCTCAGTCACGGCCAAGGGCCGCACCAAGCGCCGCAGGACGCCTGGCTCCAATATCTTGAGGTGAGCGTCGATCTCCGCGCCGTGCTTAACACCCTGGTTCGCCTGACCAAGCCGACCTATGCCAAAAAAGAGCTGGAGAAGCCCTTTCCCTATGCGCCGCGGCTGACCGAGCCGGCCGCTTACGAGGTCCGGATTTTTGGCTTTCCGCTCCTGATGTTCTATAAGCGGGGCCTGATCAAAGCGGATTTCGAGGCCTACCAACACGACTACGCCTACGGCCTGCGCGGCGTCAGCGTGGTCGAACATTTCCCCACCCGCGAAGCCATGGAGGCGGAGATTCTGGCCGGCCGCATGTTCCCCCTGGGCCTGGTGCGCGTGCCCTCGGCCAAGGGCGGCTGGAAGGAAACCGACCTGGTGGTCTATGCGCATCGGATGCGCAGCGGCAAGCATCGCGGCAAGACCGCGCTGATCATCTATGGCTTGAGGGCTTATGTGGAGTACTCGGACCTCATCGCGCGGGAACTGCTCCGGTTCAAGGCGTTTGAACGCGGACTGCAGGAAGGGGCGGTGATCGAGCAAATGCTCCGCGAGGAGGCGGCTGCGCCGGTGCCGGCGCTGGCCTTTGAACCCCTCATTCACGTTGGCTCCAACGCGGTCCAACAGGTCTATAACCCCTTGCTCGGCGCCCTGCTGGAGCTCAGACGGAACTGGCTCCGGCAGTCGTGGGGATTGCCGGTCGACACAGCCGAACTTAGCCGGGCCCGCCAGGAGCTGGCGGCCAGGGGGGTTCAACCCGCAGAGGGCGATCCCCTCCTAAGCGTCGACCCTTACCAGAGCAGCTTCATCTATAAACGCGAAGTCGGCGGCCGGGAGCAGCGGGTGAAGGTCACCCACATTCCCAGCCTGGCGGACGTCGAGCGGGAAATGCAAAAAGCCCAGGAAGGCGAGTTGATTGAAGCGATGCGGCGTGAGGCCGCCGCGGGCCAGAGTGCCGGCGTCGTCTTGCTCAATGAAGCCCGGGAAGTCCAAGGACATCTCGAACTCGGCCCCCTGTTGCGCGACCAGCAGGGGCAGGTCGTCGGCGCGGGGGTAACCAGCGGCGCGAAGTCGATAGCGGCTATTCTTGATTTGATCAATCGCCTGCCGGTGACGGACCGGGCCCGGTTGCGCGGCAATCATTTTGCCGCTACCGCGGTGGAACTCGACCGCGACGGCCCGGGGCGACAAAAGGTGTTTCTCACCATCGAGTTTCCGCTCGGAGAGGTGCGGCAGGCCTGGACGAACCCGCTTACGGGGGAGCCAGAAACGGTCCTCTACGAAAATGGACTCTGGCGGCAGACGATCACCGGGCGCCGGATTGTGGAGTTGGATTATGACCAGGCCAATGTCGAGCGGGGCAGCCGGACCTATTGCAATCGGGGCGATCAGCAGGCGCCTCTGCGCGGGGCGTTGCTCGAGGAAACACGCACCCTGGAGTATTGGCTGCGGGATTTGAGCCAGCCGGGCCTGGACCCCTATCAACCCACCATTGCCAAACTGCGGGTGAACTACGTGACCGGCCAGCTTGCCCGTGAGACCTATGGCCTTTTTCCGCAGCCAGTGGAAACCCTCGACGAGCAATATATCACTCGGAACCGTTACACCCGGTATGGGATTTTCGAGTCCGCGAGTGTCATCGAAAACGGGCGAGAGGAGAGCGATTTTTCCCGGCCAGTGCTGGAGCGCCTGCTCCAGCCTGTGGCCGGTCGCCCAAGGTTTCAATTGGCTTCCCAGCTTGCCGGCAACGGGGAACTGCGCGACCTGTCCACCGCCGGCTACCGAACGGTCCTGGAACAGAAGGACCTGGTCAAGGGCCTGGTGGCGACCCAGACTATCGACCAGGGCCACTTTGGCCGGAAGATCGCGGAGAACCACCGGGACCTGTTTGATGGCACGCGCTCCTTCTGGTCCGGGGTGACGTGGGAGTATGACGAGGATTTCCATTGCGGCTTGGTCCCGGTGCGCGCGACGACCCGCAGCTTGCCCTCGGGGGCGCCCCTGGCAGAAGTAACCATCACGGCTTATGACCCGCTCCGGCGCCGGTTGACCGGCAGCGAAAGGACTTACACCGGCCAAACGCGCACCAATACCTGGGACTATCGCTGGGCTAATCCCGTCGAGCTCGAGACCCTGCAAAGAAGGATTACCCAGCAATACAATCGAGATGAAACCGAGACGCGCAGCACCACGCTCCTCAAGGTCACGGGCGAAGTCATTAACCAGAGTTCAGGCCAATATGATGCCGGCAATAAGACCTGGCGGGTAACACGCCGGATTTGGTACCGGCCTGACATTCCGGACCACACCGAGACTAATCTTTACAGCGCTTTTGGGCTGCTCATCGCCGCTCGCATCGGGGACGCACTCGAGGCGCGGCCAACCTATGCCGCCGACGGGACGGAACAGTCCAGCCAAACGTTCCGCCGCAATGCGGCTAGCGGTCGTTATGACATTCTTTACCGTCAGGAGGATGATTATCATTGGCAGAATGGCCAGCGCAACGCCCGCGTCCGACTTTTCCTGGACGGCTTGGTGGCCGATGACTACCGGAGCCTCGCCGACGCCGAAGGCAGAGTTCTGGAGGACGGCATTCACCAGTGGCCGCAGCTTGAGCTCAGGACGGTCCGCACCTACGATGGGGACAGTGAGCGGCTGCGCCAAGCCGAGGTCCGCCAAAATGGCCAAATCCGGGCGACCCACCAGGTGCTGGGCGCGTTCCCTCAGCCCGGCGGGGGGTGGTGGCTGAAGGTAGCGGTCACGCCTTTCTGGGGTCTGGCCTTCACGAACAGCTATCTGGTGGGGGAACCTTTGGGCCGCCTGGCGGAAACCGAGTTTGAAAACGGCGACCGGGCGCGAGTGGCGGCCTGGTTGGCTGAGAGCGCCGTCGCTCAGCGCACTGAGTTGGTCGACCGCCATGGCCACCCGCAGGAGCGGTGGGTCAAGCAGGGCAATGCGGGCACCGCCGCCGGGTTGCCTTACGATCTCGTGCGGCGCTATAAACTCAGCCCTTGGGGAGAGGCCGGGTTGGTGGAGGAGAAGGCCCTGGTGCGCGGAACGGACGTGGCGCTCTTTTGCGACAAGGTCGAGGAGCGCATCTATTTCGATTTATCCAGAAACTACGAATGCTCTCATTTTGCCGTTGATCCAGGCGGCCATTTCGGCCTCCCGCTGAGCATCGCGGGCAGCCTCAGGACCAATGTGACGGCGGTTTTCACGGCCCGGATTCGCGAGCGCGGGGACCTGGCGCAGACCAATCGACCAACGGAACGGGCCCTGGAAGTGACGAGCGTGGACTTGCGTGGCCTGATCTACCATCCATTTTCCAGGCGCAGCTTCGATCGCGCGGGCCATTTGCTCGAGGAGCAAGCAGGCAAGCTCCGGAATTGGGGGCCGCGCCCCTATTCGGATGCGGCCCTCTTGGTCGAGCTGTCGCAGGCGCCCTCGACCCGGAGAGCCGTCTATGCCTACGAACCGTGTTGGGTGCAGGATAAGGTGGAGGCGGAGACGGGGCAGGCGCTGGTGACCTCCTTCAAGCGGCCGGCTACGAACTCAGGGACTTGGAGTGTGAATGATGCCGGTTGGCGCGAATGGCCGACCGGCGTCAAGGCTTATCAAATTGTCGCCCAAGGCCCGGGGCCTGCCGCGGGAACTGCCGTCAATTTGTTTCGCCGGCTTTATGCGCCCCGGCTGCTCAAACAGAACCGCCATTTGCCCGGCGTCACCAACGTTTGGATGGCTTGGCCCAGCGCGGACTTCAATGCCGCCGGCGCGAAGCTCTTTGAGTCGGAAATCACCCTGGATGCCCGAGGTGAATTGAGCACGCTCGTGGCCCGCAAGCTCAACAGCCGGGGCCAGCCGGGGACCAAAATCGTTTACCAATTGCCGCCGCCGGACCTTTGGCGGACGGCCAGCCCGCCCCAAGGCGCCCATCACCTAAGCTTGAACCTGGGCGGTCCCCAAGACCTCTCGGGGTGCGACTTCGTTGGTTTCTACCTGGAGGCGCCCGCCACCGCACGGGTGGGGGTGCAGTTGCGGGACCTTTTCAATCACTCGGTGCTGGTGGCCGGCGATGGCGGAGTCGGCGGCACAAAGGCGCTCTCCTTCTGGCCGGTCGGCCAGGGCCAAGTGTCTTGGCTGCCCAACGAGAGAATTCCGCGACACGGCGCCGTGGTGGCGGCCCCCCGGAACCTGGTTACTGAGGGCAAAGTCTTCGTGCTGTCAATACCTGAACTGGCCAGGGCGGGGCTGGAGGTCGGCCGGTTGGCTTCCCTCGAGCTGACGGTGGCGAACTCCGAAACCAATTCCCTCAGAGTGACGCCCCTTTACAGGCTCGAGCACGGGCAGCGTTTTCTGCCGCCGGAAGCTGGCGCTCGCTTTGATTACGACTCGCAAGCACACTCCAGTGGCTTGGTCGTGTACCGGCGGAAAAAATCTCAGCTCCCCGCGGACCAGGCGCTCACGGGCAGGGGATGGAACACCGTTCTCAGATATGAAGGCGGCCTGGTGGGCGTCCTGAATCCCCGCCCGGAGCCGCCTTACTACCCGGTCCTCGTGGTTACCGACAGTTCGGACCCCGATTCACCCCGGCCGCTCTACGCGCTGGCGGCCGAAGACGGGAAATTCCTCGAGTACTATCAGACCCTCGGCACCGGCGACATCCAGGTTTATACCGTGGTCAATGGGTTCGAGACACCCAAGATGGAAGTCTTTCGGGGCGGCGTCCTGGATGATGAAATCACGCCTGGCATCCTGGCCTTCGGCCACCGCTACTATGTCACCGTGCCCATGGCCAAGGCCAGCGGCGGACTGGCGAGTGTGCTCGCTCGTTTACACAATCGCTGTGTGGCCAGCGCCTTCGCTTTGGGCGGCGATAACCTGCTGCGTTCGGTCTTCAAAGTCGATCGCGTCCCGACCGAATTGAAACAGGTAACCCGCAAGCATGGTCTGGCCACCGCCCAGGCCCAGGAAATCAATCGGTTCCCAACCCTGGCCGAGGCGCTCCTGTCCAGGCAACCCGCCCCGTGGACCCAGGCCGGAACGGCCTCGTTGGTCCCAGCCACCCTCGACCTCCGGACGAATGCTCTGAGGACTTTAAGAGAGCTCTCGGGCTCGTACCTCAAAACCACGAAATTAATCCCCACCTTGCCGGCAACCAAGGGCGCGCGTTACGTCGATACCGCGCAGGAAGCCGCCCTGATCGAATTGGCGGCGAAATTACATGAAACCGTGCTCGCCAACGACTTGCTGGCCTTCTACTGGGAAAAATCGCAGGGCGGCGCCTACCCCTTGCATGCCTGCTACGACGCCGAGACGGGCGCCTCCCTGACGAAACAAACCCGCTATGCGCGGCCCAGTGATGCCCAGATTACTGCCCGGGCGCAATTGGCTATCGCCGAGGCGGCGTTTTGCCTGGGGACCGCCACGGGCGACCGCGATACGCTGGAATTCGGCAAGAACCTCATCCAACTGTTGCTGGACAGGTTTCGGCCCAGTACGAATGACATGGCCTGGCCCCGCGGCATCGCCGAAAGCGCGACCAACCGTGTGGTTAGGATGGGGGGAGGGCTTGCCCCCGCGCTCGGGGGCCGCGGCATCGCCGAAAGCGCGACCAACCGTGTGGTTAAGCCGCCTGGCCTCACGCTCTGGCCCGAGGCGAAAACTTTTTCACTGGCGAGCAATGCGCGGGCGTATCTGCTCTTCCGGCGGCTTAGCGAACAGGCGGAGGGTTTGCCTTTCGGGCCGGAATGGAAGGAGACGCTGCTCGCGGCCGCGGACGAGCAGGCGGCCTGGTTGACCAACCGGATTGTCCCCTACGTCCAGGCCACGGGCGTGGTTCCCAAAGGTTTATTCGAGATTCAAGACGTTCACAACGAAACGCGGGCACTGGCGGTCGAACGTTGGACCACGACGGACGACTGGTTGAGCTTTATCGAGGCCGCGGACCGACTGGGCCTGAGCAAGGAACTCACGCGGGCCTGGCTCGACAACCTGGCGCGCGCCCATGGGGTGACCGTCCGGGGAGTTTGGGGACTGGACTGGACGATTGCCCTGCAGCGGCCGGATGCCATCTCGGTGGACCTGACAGCCAAATTCCTGCGGGTCGCCAGGTTGTTGGGGCATGCTCAAGCCGCCGATTTCGCCCAGCAAAACCTCAGCCGGTTGCGCCAGGGGGACAAGTGGCCGGCCGTCGTAACCGACGCCAGCACCAACGCCCCGCTGGAAACCGGCCAAGGCTTTGAGCTTTATCCGGCGGACAACACCCCCGAGGAGCCGGGCAAGGCGGGCGGGACGCCGGCTCGACTTCATCCCCCGGACACGACCCCCGCAAGCAAAGGCCGACTGTTCGCCTTTGCCGGCTGGCCGGAGGCGCTCGGCCTCTATGCCGAGCTGGCCGATTCCGCCTGGCCGGCCAAATTGGAGGCGGGCAACAAATTGGAGTTGCGTGGCAGTCCGGCGCGGGACATCACCCAGTTCTTCTGGACGGCCGCTGGTTTCTATCTCAGCATGGTGGCGGTGGCCCTGTTCTGGTGGGGCCTGAGTTACACCCGCCGGCGCCGGCGGGCGAAGGCAACGGCCGGCGCCCCTGCCGGGCTGTTAGTGTCCGAGGCCGTGATGCGGCAGGCTGAGGAACGTTGGGCCAAACGCGTCCTCGGGCTGCGCATTCCCGCCGGCGCGGAACGCTCGCGCTATGCCAACGGTGCGATCGAGCAGAACTTTCACATCCAGTTGCGCGCCATTTACAAGCTGGTGCTGGAGTGGCGCCGCGGGGTCAACGCCTGGTCCGAAACCGACGCCCGCCTGGTCGAGGATGACCATGATGAATGGCTCAACGGCCTGGATGAATTTGCGGTCATGGTTGGGATTTACATGCGCTGGGTAATCAAAGCGGGCCGCAAGGACGGCTTGCCCAAGGCCGACGTGCTCCAGGAGAACGAAGACAGCAATCATATCTGGTCGCGGTTGGTCATGTACTTTTCCGAGTCCCATTTAAGGCTGCTGACCCTGATCAAAGAGTTCCAGGCCAACCCCGCCGCGGCCGCCGTGCTCGGGCTCAACGACCAGATCGAGCTGGTGCTGCGCATGATGGGCCTGCGGGCCAGAGCCGCCCCCTTCGACGCACGGAGCGGCTTCGACGTGCCGGCCGGGGCCTCGGCGCTGGACCTGCTCCTCCTCCAGCGTCCCGGTGCCAGCTTGGCCGGCATCGTCGAAGAGATGGAGCGCAAGTGGGACATCCCTCGCGAGCACGTCGTGAGTTTCATCAAAGGCTATAAGTCCTTCAAAGCGCGCGAGCAGTTGTTCCCCATTCATCCCTATCTCCTGGAGATCGCCAAGATCCTGCCCCACTTCCTCTTGATGGGGTTGGTGGCGCTGATCTGGTACAACAACGACCTCGGCGGGCTCAAGATCTACCCTTATCTAAGGGAATCGGTCACCGACCTGGCTTTGGACTGGCATTCGCTGCTCCTGGCCGCGCCGCTCCTGGCGGGTTTTGCGCTGAGCGTGGTGGCGCACTTGCTGCGGGTTTACCGCTATCGTTGGGGAACCCGCTCCGCCAGCGGGGCCGCCATGACTCTGGACACGGACCTGATCAATCTCTTTGGGCGTCCTACCGAAGTGTCGACGCCGGCCCTGCGGGTTGGGCGCCGGTGGAACCCCGTGGTCTATGAGCGGGCCGGCTGGATCTGCCGGGCGGTTGGCCTGGCGTTGCTGGCGAGCGCGCTCTTTAAGCTGGAACCACCCAGTTTTGCCACCTTCATGTGTGTCAAAGGGCTGCTGGGGACGCTGCTCCTGGTGGAATCGGCCGGTCTGCTGTTGCCCCTGATCTTCTCCCGTTTCAGCTCCTGGCTGGAAGACCGGGTGACCGGCAACCCGAGGGCCTGGCGTCTCACCCGGTTCCTCAACCAACTTAACCTCGTGCCGACCCGCCCGGCCTCGCTGATCTGGCTGTCGATCAAACATCATTTTCAGCCTTCAATGCCTACGGGCGGCTTCTGGCCCATGCTCCAGGCGATTGCCTCTTACCTGTTGACCGGGGCGATTTTTTTCTTCGTCGGCAGTTACATGTACAAGCAGGCCTTGGAAATCTGGTTCCAGGAGACCTATCGGCATGGCTGGGATCTGCGGCTGGTGCTGGGGGCTTTGCTCTTTTGGAACACGATGTACTTGCTCCGGTTCGGGCTGTTTATCTTGCTGGCCGCGCTGAGCTCCGCCGCCGCCATTTATCCCTTCAAAGTCGCCGGCGGCCTGGGCGCGGTGGCCTGCTTCGCCCTGCAGTTCGGCAACGATGCTTTCGCTCATTATGTTGACCGCCACCTCGGGGTCGCCGGTGCCGTCCTGCTCCTGGGCCTGGTCCTCATGGCCTATGAATCCCAGTTCTTGGCCTGGCTGCGGAACTGGCCCCTGTGGCGCGGCGGCCAGGCTCGCCGCCAGGAAAAGCAACGGGCCGCCCTGGAACAACTCCGGCGCGATCCGAATCGGGCTTTAGGCGTGGTCTATATGAGCGGTGACGACCTCTCTTTCCACAAACTGACGCCCGAACTGCTCGTCACCCGCCTGCAGACCCTGCGCGATCGCCTCGGCTCCGGCGGTATGCGTTTGCTAGCCCGGGTGCACTCCTTGCCGCCGGACACGGTCGTCACGCAATGGTTTGCGGCCCTCTACGAACTGGAGCAGAGACACGCTGTGACCTTGTGGCATCCCCTGCAGTTGGTGATGGCCGGCGACACGCCGAGGCTGCCGCCTGAGCTCGGGCTCAATTTAGCCGTGGAAAGCGCCGGCCAACGCGAGCAATTGTTGGTGGCCTGGCACCTTCGCCGCTGGCTAGTTACCATGATGTCCACGGCCGGCCATGCCCAGGACACCGCCATCAACCTGGTGGACCTGGCCCTGGGTTTAGCGCGCGAGGGGTTGGGGGCGAACACGGTTTTCTACCTGATCCAGAACAAGTACGATAACAACGACAACAACCGGCCCTCGCAATTGCCCTATGACCAGGGCGAGTTGGGCCAAAGGAATAAGCTGGCGCGTTTGCTGATGGCAGTGGCGCCCGGCGCGCGCGCCTATAGCATCAATGACTGGACCCCCTTTGGCTTTAAGGCCGGCGGACTGGTCGGCATGGACCTGGTCTATGAAGAGTCGCTCAAGCTGACCAACATGCTCATCCTGGATCGGAACGCCAATGCCCACGACCTGGAGGCGGTCGTGGCGGACCTCAAGCTGGCGCTCAGCGACCCGGGCGTCGTGATCGTCATCCCCGGCCGCAGCACCACCAATACCCTCACCCCGATTGGGCAGAGCTCGCAGTTGGTGGAGGAAGGCCAGCGCGCGCTGACGCGCGGCGTGATGCTGCTGGGCGGGGTCGGAGCCGAGACCCTGGGCACAGGCTGGGGCAACATCCAGGCGATTTATTACGGTCGTGTGCAGCGGGCCTTGTGCGATACCAACACGCCCAAGATGCCGCTGACGACGCCGGCCGCCCGCAACGCCACTTTCGGGGATCGCTGCGAGGGCCTGGTCGGGTTCGGACCCCACGCCATCGGCATTTCTGAGGACATCTGGGGAGTTACCCAGGCGACCCATAATGCTCTGGCCTTGGGTTACCAGGTCAAATTCCATCGTTCTCAAGCCCTGTGGCATAAGATTCGCGAGAGCTGGAGCCATGCCGAATGGCTCTCCGCCTTCCCGCGTTGGGCGGGCGGTTACTTGCAGATGATGCTCGATCCCATCATGCAGAAAATCAATGAGGCCGGGCCGCTGTCGGTTTTCGCCAAGGAAATCAGGGCCAGCGGCGGCCGGTTTTTTCTCAGCGCGCCCTCGGCTTTATTGAGCATCCTGCTCATGCCGCTGGCGATCATCTGGGATGTCTCGCCCTTTGTGCAAATCCTGATTCTGCTTTGGAACCTGGGTCTGGTAATGAACCAGGTCCTGACCGCGCTCGGCTTGGTCGCCTGTCTGGAGAGCACCGGGTTCAACCGGCTCACGGCGTTGGCCGGCGCCGCCGGCGCCGCCCTCCTGGCTCGGACCGTGGTGGTTCTAACCCCGTTTGCCTTGCCCCTCATCGTCTGGGGGTTCCTCGCCGGCGGTTTCACCATGGGCCTGGGGCGTTGGCTCTATTACCGCGGCCGCGATGTGATCCTCTTTGGGCCGCAACTGGTCATCCACACCCTGGGCCAGGTCGTGCGGCAGAGCCTGGAGTTCGTGCTCTCGGGGGCCTCGGCCAACGATGCCAGGGCCGTTAATATTGCCTTCCGCGCCTGGGTGGGCCCGCGCGAAGATCGGCCCTTCGAGGGCTACCAGAATTTTGTCAACCTGCGGACCGTCGTGTGGGGGGTGGGCCTGGCGGCCCTGCTGCTGGACTTGTTCGCCCTGGCCAACCTGGATTTCCTGAACGTGCTGCTCTTGCTGCCGTCTTTGATGTTTAGTGTCAGCGCGCTGGTTGGGCCGTTTCTCATGCAACCCAAACCCGGCCAGCATCTGGGCTGGGCGGTTTGGGTGCCCAAGCTGCTCGGCTGGCTGGCGAGTCTCGGGTTCTACCTGCTGGTGGCCTGGCTCATCGCTGGCGGCGGCTGGCGTGAATGGCTTGGCGTGGGGCTGTCCGTCGGTTGTTTCAGCCGGGTGTTGCTGGCCGGACTAAAGTATGTGGGCTATGCCCGGCGGCTCCAAAAACTGGTGGCCCGCTTGGCACAGCAGATGGTCGAAGGCGGATTGGCGATAACTGAGGCCCAGCCACTGGCCCAGAACCTGGTGCGCGGCCTGGGCGGAGAGGTGGAAAAGACCAGGGCCGCCCTCCAAAAGACCTCCCTGCCGGCGGAGCGCCAAGCGGGCGTGATGAGAAACCTCCAGGACCAAGTGTGGCCGTTTCTCAAACGGCCCCTCACCGACCTCCAAGCCCAGCGTTTCGCCAACCCCAGATTTATCTGTGAATGCAGCCGTTCCTTCGTGCTGGGCTTGTTTACTTTCGTATGGTTTTTTGTCGTGCCCATGCCTGGCCTCCTGGTTTTTACTGCCCCCGGCGGCTATCGCATTTGGACCTTGCTGTCCAGTGTCTTGCTTTTTGCCGCCACTGCCCTTGGCGTCGTCTTCGGCGCCGGTATCCTCAGCCTGCTGCTGGAATGGTGGGAGAAAAATCGCTTGACCGGCCAGGGCCTGGTGGCCTCCATTGAGGCGCAATACCGCTCTTTCCAGTCTTTGGCGGCCCAGCCGGGAAAGTTGGCCCCTGTGGACACCGCTCACCTTTATGCTATGTTTACCGATGTTCAAACGTATTTTGATCAGCGCAGTTACGCCTATGCCCGCCGCGCCTTAGGGCGCATCAAGCAAACTCTGAAAGCGGCGGCGGGACTGGAAACCGCCGCCGGCGATCCACCCCGGGCGGTGCAACCGACTTCGGATTTGGGACCCGGCTGAGTGAACGCTCGTGAATGGGACGGCAATTGCCATGAACTTACAAATGACCTCCAACCGCCGGAATGAGGCGCAGCCGGGCAGGACCACTCTGCTGGTAGGGCCTGCAATGCTCGCGGGCTGCGAAGATTCTCTGGCCGGCACGCGTTCCGCCGCCTCCCACTCTTTGGCTCGAAGCATTCCGGGGACACGGTCCGGACAACTCGGGACTTCACTCCAGGCGTCCCGCGCCGTCCGGTTGCGGCGGCGCCGCGCTATGGTCGCGCGCTTACACCGTGCCGGCACAGCCTCGGCCATCGCTTTGGCCGCCTGTTTCTGGCTGCTGGCCGCCCTCGACTCCAGCCAGGCCGGGGGTGGTTTCTTGCAGATCCGCAACGGCTATTTCTGGGATGCGGCCGCGGCCAATTACTTTATTCCGCGCGGCTTCGCTTATCAGACGCTCAACCCGCCGGTCGGCGCCAGCCAGACCTTCGACCAACTCGAATATGACCTGCGCGAATTCAAGAAAATGCACGCCAATTCCGTCCGGGCTGAGTTCGTCTGGAGCACGGTCGAGACCGCCCCGGGCGTGTTCGATTGGTCGAAGCCCGACTTCCTGGTCGCCAAGGCCGAGGAGCTTGGGCTTCGGCTGTTTGTGCTGATCGGCTATCAGTATGCCCCAAGCTGGTTCTCGAACGAGTGGAACGCCACGAACGATGCCGGCCAGCTCTCGGTGGTTTTGAATTACGAGCATCCCCAGGCCCGGCTTGCCTACTCCAATTACATTTACCAGGTCGCCAGCCACTACAAAAACAGCCCGGTGATCGGGGCCTGGATTCTCGGAAATGAATACGCCTACTTCGACCTCTGGAACACAAATCATAGCTACCTCGGCTTCGATCCCTACTCCCTGGCCAGTTATCACCGGTTCCTCTCGGCGAAATACGGCACCAATATTGCCGCCCTGGCCTCGGCTTGGGGCACCAACTACGCCAGCTTCGACGCTATTCCGATGTTCCAACAATATCCGCCGGATCGAAACAACCCCGGTTACAATGACCTGATCCTCTGGCGCGAAAACAGCATCGGTCAATACACCGCCGTCGGCGCTGTCGCCGCCAGCCTCGCCGATCCGAATCATCTCCGCAGCTACTCCATGGTCGGCGGCCTGTTCATCGGCAACGACGCCAATTACACCTGCGAGGACGCTAAAACCATTGTCGCCTGCTGCACCAACGCCGGCGCGCCGCTGCACTTTTGGTCCATTAACAATTACGCCTGGGCCACGTTCGCCGCCGAACTGCGCTCGACCGATTCCGGTATTGCCAAGCATATCGCCAACTCGGGTCTGCCGGTGCTGGTCACCGAAACCGGCGACAGCACCACCGACGATTATCTGCTCGGCGCCGCCCAGCGCCAGCCCGAAGCCCTGCCCAGCCATATCTGGGAAGCGCTCATGTCCGGCGCCATCGGCGCCCACATCTTTACCTGGAACGACCGCGATCTGTTCAACGGGGTTTTCATCCGCGAAAGGGGGTTCGGCGTGGTCCAGCAGAACCGGCTGCCCAAACCCGCTTACACTAACGTCGTCAATATGTTCCGCCGCCTGGAGAATCTCCAGCCGGAACGCTTGTTCCCCGGGTCCTACCGGGCGCGGCCGGACATCGCGCTGTTTTGGCCCAAGGCCGCCGTGATGGGCTGGCCCCGCGCCAACCAGGAAAACGCGATGCTTTGGGGCGCCCTCAAGCGCGTCGGCTACCAGTTGACAATTGTGGATGACGCTCGCTTCGCCGTGGACGCCTATACGAATGCCTCCGCCCTCCTGCTCTCCCGCTGTTATCAGATGAATCCCGCCGACTTGGAGCGCGTTGCCACTAATGCCATCCCGCGCGGCATCCATGTTCACGCCAACGCCGACCTGCCCGGCCAATTCGATGCCTATCACCACCCCAATCCAAACTGGGCCTCACGGATGACCTCGTTGTTTGGCCTCAGTGTCTCCCACGCCTACCCGGGGTGGGATTCCGGCGTGACTGACACTGCTTACGACCAGCTCTTTTTCCACGGAGTCGCTGCTCTCGGCCCGCTCACAAACGGACTGAGCGACAAGGCGCTCACCTGGAAGATTTGGCACGGCCTCACGGCCGACGCCGGAACTACGATCGTGACCCAAACAGGCGCCAACGGCTCCCAGGCCCCCATGCCCGCCCTCCAGCTCCGGGATCTCGGGACCGCCAAGACCGCCGTCAACACCTTTGCCCTGGGCGACCTCCAGTATCAGGACTCCTTGCCGCTCATGCATGATTGGGACGTGCACTACAACTGGCTGCAGGCGATCTACCGCAATCATTTCGGCTTGCAGCCGGCGATCACGCTCAGCGGCACCGGCGCCAACTATGTCCTGGCCGACTACCGCTACTGCACCAACGGCGCTGTCCTCATTTCCCTCCTCAATGAGGTCACTAACCCTGCCGTGGTGACCCTCACCGCGCCTAATCTCCTCGCCGGCAAAACCGTCGAGAACCTCACCTCCGGTGGCATCGTCGCAACCAATTCCGACGGCGGCGTCACCCTCAACCTGGCCGGCGACGATTATGTGCTGCTTTACGCCTACGCCTCAAGCGGCGGGATTGACCAATCGCTGCTCAATACCAGCCCCAACAAACTTTGGCTCGCCTCGGCGCCGACGGCCGTCTGGCCCACAGGTTCCAACTATAACCTGACGGTCGGCTATGACCTCCGCGACCCCGACCTCACGCTCATGGCCAGTTTCGAGCGCGTGCTGGCTCCAAACCTCGTCTTCGCCCAAACCAACGCCGGCACCTTCTCCGGCGCCGGCAGCGTCACCGTGGCTCTGCCGATTCCAGACCCCGACCTGAACAATCCGTGGTACATCTCCTCGCACGACGGGGGGGAGTACGTGTTCCATGCCTGGCTCCTCAAGAACGGCTCGCCTGTTGCCGAGAGTTACCTCCCGGTGCGATTGCTCTGGGCGGTTCGCCCCCTGAGCCTGCCCAGCGTGGTCACGCCAGGCTCAACTTATCCAGTCACCGTAGCCTGGCAGGAACTTCCCTCCTGGCTCCCGGCCGAAGCCGGCTCGCCACTTGACCGCGCCCGGCTTTGGCAGCCCTACCTCGCCAGCCAACAGTATTACAAAGTCGTCCTCCAGCTTCGCTCCGCCGGCTCCGGCGGCCAGGTCGTGGCCAGCCAGGAATTTCTGACCAATATCGGCACCGACCAGCACCAGTTCACGCTCACCGTGCCTGCAACCGCCGCCGGACCGTTCACTTGGAACGCTTATCTCGAAATTGTGCCCAACGCCTCCGTGGATATGGTCGACAGCTTTGAAGACCGTGATACCGGCGCCGACCCGACCTACTTCGCACCTTGGTACCTTGGCATCTATGCCCAGAATACTAACGTGGTGCCGCAGATGTTCTTCGCCGCCGGAGTTGATACCAACGCCTCGGACGGGCAGCAGGCCGTTTTTATCGTTATCACCAACCCGCCGACCGTCGGCAGCTACTCCGGCTTCTACCTTACCAATGCCTACTCTCAGCCCTGGGGCCTGCCGCGCTCTCCTTCGCAATGGACCAATTACACCTTCTCCTTCGATTTCAAGGAAGCCAGCCAATTGAACTGCATCCTGGAACTGCAATTAAAGGACGCGCGCGGCGGGCAAATTCATTTCACCAAGACCAATACCCCAGGCCCGACGGGCTGGGACACCATCAGCGCTTCTCTCGACCAGTTTACAGTCCCGCCTTGGGTTGGCTTTTTCGATTCCGAGACTGTTGCCCAGTTGATCGTCAACGTGCAAATGCAGGAGACCGGCGCCATGTACCAGGCCTCTCTGGATAACATCCGGTTCGTCGGTCTCAAGACGCCGGCGTACGGTGGTATCCTCCAAACCAATTCCATTTGGGACAATTTCGATGACCGCAATGCGGCCGGCGGCGATGCCGGTTGGGCCGCCCTGGCCCCCTGGTCCTTTTATGTTTATCCTCCGCCCGACAGCCGCAGGCTGGATCGCGGCATCGCCACGAACCAGGGGATCGCCGGCGGCCAGGCGGCCTTCCTGGTGGTTACCAACCCATCGAACGTCGGAGACATTTCAACCTTTGGCTTGTATCGCAACTTCACCAACGTCTGGTCGCTGCCCGCCGACACGAATCTCTGGACAAATTACGTCTTCTCCTACTCGTTCAGAGAATCCAGCGGCCTGAGCAACTCCATGGAAATGCAGGTCAAATCCAGCGACAACAATTGGATCGAGTTTAAGAAAACCTACGCGCCGGGTCCGGACGGTTGGGACACCGTGCGCGCCTCTTTGGCCGAATTCGTTCAGCCTCAAGGCGTCGGCCCCTTTGACCCGACCAACGTGCGAGGCATCGCGCTCAACATCCGGGTGTTCCAAACCAATGTCATTTACGTGGGTTACTTCGATAACGTTTATTTCGATACCCCTGCTGCCATCCCGCCCACCGGCCCCACCTTCGGCCTTTACCTAAGCAGCAACGACTCGCCGCCGCCCTTCTCTATTCACATTCAGCCCGGCCCTGGCGGCCAAATGGTGCTCTCCTGGCTGGCCCGGAGCGATCGGCTCTATTCGGTGGATTACCAGGACCTGGCGCTCAACCCCGGGGGCTCGTTCCTCCCGCTGGCCCCGCTGACCAATCTAACGATAGCGACTAACGGTCTGTTGCAAGCCACGGATACGAACGCACCCTCCTCGCCCGCCCGGTTCTACAGGGTGCGCGTCCAGCCGCGCTGAGACCCTACCCCCGACCCTCCAAACCGATGCCAGCCAATGCGGGCAATCAAAGTTACGTGGCCAAGATGCGCGCCGCGGGCGTGGCCGAACCAACGATTGCCGCTTTTCTTGGCGCCCTGCAAAAAGTCAGGACGGGCGACCGCGGCCTGCTGCCGGAGGCGGCGCTCGCGCCCGTTGCTTCGGTCCCGAAGTTGGCGGACCTGGATGATCGGGCGCCAGCCACCCTCGAGATGCTCCGCCAACTGGTGGTCTTCAAGCTGAACGGCGGTTTGGGCACTAGCATGGGCTTGGACCGGACCAAGTCACTCATCCCGGTTCGCGGCGAGGATACGTTTCTGGACTTCACCGTCCGCCAGGTCCTGCGCCTGCGCCGCCAGACGGGCTCCCGCTGCCCGGCGTTTTATCTCATGAACAGCTTCAGCACCCGCCAAGAGACCCTGGCGTTCCTGGGCAAATATCCGGCCTTGGCTGGCGCCGAGGGTGTCGATTTCCTCCAAAACATGGTGCCCAAGGTGGACCCCAAGACCTTCGAACCGGTCGCCTGGCCGGCGCAACCAGACCTCGAATGGTGCCCGCCCGGGCATGGGGATTTTTATCCCGCCCTCCTGGGCTGCGGCTTGCTGGATCGGCTCTTGGAGCGCGGCATCAAATACGCCTTCATTTCCAACTCGGACAACCTTGGCGCCAATGTCGATTTGAAACTGCTCCGCTATTTTGTGGAGGCCGACCTGCCTTTCTTGATGGAAGTGGCGGCGCGCACGCCGACTGATAAGAAGGGCGGCCACCTGGCCCGCCGGCGCGCCAATGGCCGCCTCCTGCTGCGCGAATCGGTTCAATGTCCCGCAGCCGAAGCGGCCCAATTCCAGGACATCCGGCAGCATTGCTTCTTCAACACCAACAACCTTTGGCTCCGGCTCGACCACCTGAAAGCCGAACTGCACCGCCATGCCGGCGTGTTGCCTCTGCCTTTGATTACCAATCTCAAGAACGTCGATCCGCGTGACCCCGCCTCGCCCAAGGTGCTGCAGTTGGAATCCGCCATGGGCGCAGCCATCGAATGTTTCGAGGGCGCGGGCGCCATCCTCGTCCCCCGCTCCCGCTTCGCCCCCGTGAAGGCCACGGTGGATTTGCTGGCCTTGCGCTCCGATGCCTATCGGGTCACCGAAGATGACCGCCTGGAGTTGGTGCCTTCGCGGCGCGGCCAGCCGCCCCTGGTGGACCTGGACCCGGCGCACTACCAGGTCCTCGCCACCTTTGCGCGTTTCTTCCCCGAGGCCATCCCCTCCTTGGTGGAATGTGATTCGCTTAAAGTCACCGGCCCCGTGCAGTTTTCCAAGGGCGTCGTTTGCCAGGGAACCGTCGAATTCCTCAACCTTTCCCCGGAGACCAAAACCGTGGCGGCGGGCATCTACCGCGACCGGCGGGTGCAGTTGTGAGCGGGCGCCTGCACGACCTCGCTCGGCATAGCCCATGACTCCGCACTTTCGTCAGGACTTCGGTTGCGGGTTGGCCGCGCTGATTGTTTTTGAGTTGCTTTGCTGGCCGCAGGAGGCAAAATGGGCAGGTTCGAATCACCGAAAGCTGGCGTATGGAAACATCTGAAAAGGCCTCGCTCTATCGGGTCTGGGGCGCTGACAAAGTGGCCTACGGCCCGCTCGAATTATCTACCCTGATTCAATGGATCAAGGATGAGCGTGTCACCGGCAATAGCTGGGTGCTGCTCGAGGCGGCCAACCAGTGGCAGAAAGCCACCGACCTGCCGGAGTTGAAACCGTACCTTGCTGCCAAAGCGCCCACCGAGGCCGCGCCGGCCAACAAAGAGGCCTCAGCCAAACGCCCGGCCGGCTTTGCCCCTGGGGCCTTGCGCCGGATCAAGCTCTTTGCCGATTTCGAGGCGCCGCAGCTTGAGTCCTTCTTCCATTACCTGGAGGTGGTCCGGTTCCCACAGTTCAGTCACATCGTCCGCTACGGACAGTACGGCGACGCCATGTACGTGGTGGTGGAAGGGGAAGTCCGCGTCCTGACCATCGTCGATGGAAAAGAATCGATCCTGGCGACCTTGACCGCCGGCGATTGTTTTGGCGAGATTTCGTTGCTCGACCAGGGGCCGCGCTCGGCGGACGTCATTGCCAATAAGGACAGTGTCTTGCTGAGACTTTCCCTAACGGCCTTCGAAAAGCTCGTCCGCGAAGCGCCCGCTTTGTCGGTGCCCTTCTTGCTGGCGCTGAGCCGGGCCGTCGTTTACCGCGTCCGCCACACCACCAAGAAGTACGCCGACACCATCCGTTTCATTCGCACCGCGACGGCGGCCCGCTGAGGCACTTGGAGGCCTTTGCCTCCCACCGAAGGGGGATCCTTCCCGGTTTGGCATGGCCCCGGAACAGACCAGTTGGTCGCTATTCGCTCGGCCAGGCCGCCTGAGGCAGCCGCCAGTTTGAGTTTCGCACCTATCGAGGACTCCCTTTGCCCGCCTCCGCCGCCTCGATGTCCGCAAACGACGGTGCGCGCCAGACGCGGAGCTGGTTTGCGCTCAGCGACACCAGCGCGCCTCCGTCCGGCCAGAAAGCCAACTGGTAAACCTCGCCGAGGTGCCCCTGCCCGGGAGGCCCCCTGAGCGTGGCCACCTCCTGCCAGGTTTGCACGTCCCAGATTTTGATGCTGCCGTCGCCACCGCCGGCGGCCAACCGCCTGCCGTCGGCGGTCAGCGCGATTGAGTCAAACGAGTTCTTCTGGCCGCCCAGTCTGGCAATAGGTTTCTGCAGGGCGACATCCCATACGATAGTGGTGCCGTCCCAACCGGCCGTGGCAAGGGTTTTCCCATCCGGGAAAAAGACCATGGCGCCGGCGGCTTGCGCTTGACCCGTAAGCAAGGCGCGCTTTGACTGGCGAGCCAGGTCCCAGATTTCGACCGAAGAGCTCCTCAGACTGCCGGCCAAAGTGGCCCCGTCGGGAGAGAAGGCCAGGGCCACGTAGGCGTCGTTAGGGGGGCCCGGAAGGGTTGCGACCAGGGTCCGCGGGCGCACCTCCATGACACCGATTTTATTCATGTCAAGGACCGCCGCCAGCCTGGTGCCGTCGCGCGAAAACGTGGGCAGCACTGCCAGGCGCGTGCCCATTTGCAGGTCCGGCCCGGCGGACAGTGTGGCGCTATCGCGCAGGACCATGCGCCCCTCGGCCGCGCCGAAGGCGGCTGACTTGCCGTCGGGCGACACAGCTATAGTTTCCCAGGACCACTGTGAAACCGGCAGTGGGCGCCTTTGGCCGGCGGCGAGAGTGGCGGTGTCCCAAAGCTCTCCCGTGCGATCTTTGTAAGTGGCCAGGCACAGGCGCCCGTCCCTGGAGAGGCGGCCGGTCGCGAAATCCGAGGGGACGTTCGTTTGGCTGGCCGGCCTCGCCGGCGGCGCAAAAGCCCAGAGCCTCACAACTCCGTCTTTGTCACCGGTGATGAGCATATCCTCGGCTGGGGAACTCACGAGTGCCGCTATCTCGTTGCGGTGGCCCCGCAACTCGGGGCCAATCTCCTGCCAGTTGGATGTGCCCCAGAGCTTGACGCTGTGATCAGCGCTGCCGGTGGCTAGGGTCCGGCCCTCGCGGCTGAACGCCAGGCAACTGACCCAGGCGTGATGATTCGTCAGATGCGCGATTCTTGCCCCGGTCTTCACGTCCCAGACATCGGCAGAACCGCCTCTCGGGTCGTAATAGTAGTATGCCATCGCGAACATTCGCCCATCCGGAGAGAAGGCCAGCGCATTGGGACCCGCCACACCGCCCGGGAAGTTCGTCCAGGGTTCGTTTTTCCTGAGATCCCAAAGCACCACTCTGGTGAAAGGCTGATGAATTGCGACCAGGCCGCCGTCAGGTGAGAAAACGATTGTGTTTCCATTGGTGACGGGGATGGCGCCAGTCTGCCGCCAGGAGTTGACATCCCACATTTTGACCGCATTTGTGCAGGCCACTGCCAGGATTCGGCCATCGGGGCTGTAGGCCGCTGCCCGAGCCGGACCGGAATTGGTTAGGGGCTTATGGGTGGAGAATCGGGTCGCCGGATCCCAGATTCTGACGGTCGAACCGGAGAGTTCGGTCGTGGCCAGCCACCCTGCGGGGCTGAAAGCTGCCGACACGACGGCGTTTGAATGAGGCAACCGGGCAATGGATTGCCGGGCCTTCAAATCCCAGACGATCATGTTGCTATCACCACCGCCGCTGGCGGCCCATTTGCCGTCAGGCGAACAAGCCAGGCAAGTCACAGCCTGCCCGTGCCGCTCGGGGAATTCATAGAGCGCGTCGCTCCGCGTCTCTCCCCAGAGATAGCGCCATTCCCAGTCTCTGAGTTTTCGCCATCCCGGCGCCTCATACTTCTCGACCAGTTGCATGGCGCGGCCCAACTGGCCTTCCTCCAAGGCTCGGCACCCCAGGTTCATATCCGCCAGGTAGCGGTTCTGGCGGGCGGCCCGTCGCTCAATTTGGGCCCGGTCGAGGCCATACCCCAAGGCCACAGCAATTGCCACCAACACCAGCGCCAACCCGCTTACCGCGACCAACAGGCGGCGCCTCTGCTGCGCCCGCCGGCGCAACCGCTCGCCTTCCGCCTGTTCTGCGTGCTGCCGTTCGCGCGCGGCTTTTCTTTGCTCCCAGGCGCGGAGGTTGCCCGCCAGTTGCCCCGCGCCGGCGAACCGCTCCTCGGGATTGCCCGCAAAGCAATGCTCCAGGTCTTCGCGCAATAAAGGCTCCGCGACTTGCTTGGCCCAATCGGTCGTGAGCGGCCGTTTGAAGTCACCCGCCAGCAGTTGAAAAAGCACCACCCCCAGCGAATAGATATCCGAGCGGGTGGACGCGGCCTTGCCGGCCAACAACTCCGGCGCCAGGTAAAGCTGCGTGCCCGTTTGCGCTGCACCCGGCCCCAGCAGCGTCTGCGTGAAGCCAGCCTTTGTCACGTCTGCCAAATACTCCTGCGATACCACCTGCCCGATGCCGAAATCCGTCAGCTTGACCTGGACAGACTTCGCACTTCGGACTTCGGACTTTGGACTGCCAACCAGAATGTTGGCCGGCTTCACATCCCGGTGGATCACTCCCGCATCATGCGCCGCCTGTAACGCCTCCGCCACCTGGGCCGCTATCTCGAGCTTGGTCTCCAGCGGCACCTTGTCCGCTCCCCCCTGCGCCTCGCACCAGCTCGCCAGGTTCTGCCCCGCCACATAATCCATTTCCACGTAGTAGGGCGGCTGCCCGAAATACACTTCCCGCAAGCTGACGATGTTCGGGTGGTCCCCAATCCGTTCTTTGATCAGCCGGAACAAAGTCATCTCCCGTTTGAGGCTCCGCACCCGGTCGGCCCGGAAACAGAACTTGAATACGCGCCGTTCCTTCATCACCTGGTGCCGCCCCAACCACACCTCCCCAAAGCTGCCCCCACCGAGGCTCTGCTCCAGGACCCACTGCGTGTTCGGCACCACCTGTCCCACCGCCGGCCGCCAGCCCAGGACCGCTTCCCCTTCTGGGGCCTCCAGCCGCCTTGCCTTTTCTGAGGTGGTCGGGGCCGCTAAGGCCCCGGCCTCAAGGGGGCGGACTTCGCAAACCTCCACCGGCTCGCGCAGCCCCTGCAGTTCAAACCGGCCGTGGTTGAGCCAGCTTAACCGCCCGGCCCCCTCCAGTTCCTCTCCTTTGAGCGATTGCCGCGCGTTGTCGAATACCGGACGGGTCATGAGGATCTGCCCGGCCCTCGCCAAAGACATGACCCGCGCGCAGGTATCTACCTGCATCCCCTGCACATTGCGCTGCCCAGGCCGGCCCCCTTCCACAATCACCTCACCCAGGTGCAGGCCCAGACGGTCTTGCGCTGGCGCCACGCGGCCCTGGTTGAACCCCCGCAGTCGCGCCTGCAGCAACAGCGCGCATTTCACCCCCTCTGAAGGCGTGGGGAAAACAATCAGGAACGAATCGCCGGCGACCAGGATCTCCTCCGCCCCTGGGAATTCGCTGAACGTTTGTCTGACTAACCGGTGATGCTGTTGCAGGAGCTCAACCCCGGCACGGTCGCCCAGTTGCTGCTTGAGCGCGGTGGACCCGACCACGTCCGTAAACAGCATCGTGACTAATCCGCCGCGCTGCGGGGACGTTGAAGCCTGCCGCCGCTGATCCGATTGCGCATCCGATTCCGCCGCCATAAGTGGAAACTGCAACGGAGTGGATGAATCAGCCTGGACCACCACGGGCAGGCATTACGAGCAGGATTGTGAAGTCCTCACAAACCGGTCCCAAGCCTGCAGCCCGAGATACCGTTTCAATAGAGAAAAGTTGGCTGACCGCAGCTCGTCCAGCGTCAACTGGATTTTTAGCACGGATGATTCGGGTGAGCCAACGCGCACAGTGGCAGTCCGTTCGTGCAACGGAGAGAAATACGCCATCTCGCCAAAAATATGGCCTTCCGAAATCTCCCCTATCTTCGTTCCGCCCTTTTCTACGAGCATCATTCCAGAAAGCAGAAGGCAAAAGGTGTTGTCCAGCTTTGTGCCTTCGGCGTAAACGACCTCGCCTGCCTCGAGCAGTTGTTCCTCGCCGCGCCAAAGCAGATATGCCTGTGACGCATCCTCCAGCCCCGGCAAATCGGGGCATTTCACCAGTCTTTGTTTAATCTCGTTGTATTCCATATGCGTATTCACCAGAGTTTTCACGGACTTTATGCCAAAGAGGCGCAATGCGTCTCCATCGCCTCGGGAAACCGAACGAACCAGGGGCAAAACTCGAATGTAAAACGGAAAGACAGCCCCGTTTTCCCGGCCCTCGAGAAAGAGCTTTTGCGATCTCGCCTGTAAACGAGCACGAGTTTCGTGCCGACCTGCTTTTCCAAGCCCAGATGCCCATGGAGCGGAGATTACGGCCTTCAATCTATGCCCTGAACCGGGCAATGTCAATTTCCCTTTCGGTGGCCGGGGCCGTTGACAAAGCCCTCGGGCGGCCTCGAAAGCACGGGTATGGAGTGCGGCGGCTTGCCCCGTGAGATACATGCCCCAGCGATGCTTATCTCATGGGGCCAGACGCCGCTTTTCAAGTGCGCTCGCAACGCGCTTTTCCTTCAGCTCGGCAAATCCTTGCCCGTGGTCGTGACGGTGAGCTTGCCGTGCTTGACCCCTTTGGCGGCAATCAGTTCGTCGGCAATTCTCTTGATCAGGGCGGCCTTGCCGCGCACCGCCAGCACCTCGAGGCAGTTGTGGTGGTCGAGGTGGACGTGCAGTGCGGAGATGATGACCTGCTGGTGGTCGTGCTGGATGTCGGTGAGGGTGGCTTGCACGCGCGGCTGGTGGTGGTCGTACACCAGCGTGATGCTGCCCGCAATTTCCTCAGCGCCGAATTTCCGGCGGTGCTCAACCAGATTGTCCCGCATCTGGTCGGCGATCGCCAGGGAACGGTTGTCGTATCCCTTCTGCTTCACCATTTCGTCAAACTGGCGCAACAGGTCGCCGGGGACCGACACCGTGAACCTCTCAACCAATTGTTGCTTCATAGCGTCCAAATCTCGGACGAATCGTACGCCCTTGGCGGCCCGTGTCAAACCCGGACGGGCTTTGGGTGGTGTTTTATCAGTTGGGCGTGGATCACCTGGTGCGGGAGCTGGCTGGCGACGCCCGTCCCGTCTGACTTGAGCGTCTGCCGAAAAAGCTTGCCCCGGATGCAGAGTCGGGCGAAATAAATACGCGATGGCTTGTAGCAGACCAAATTGGCGATGGGTGTCTTCACCCAGTCGGATTGGCTTTGGGCTTTGTTTGTCGTTTGCCCTGTCTGGCAGGTTTTCACGCAAACAGTCTCAGATTGCAGTAGCCGCAGGGTCAGTTCTCCCGTTTCGTAACCGCCGCAAGTTGTTCACTTACAACGTGTTGGGCCCATAGCTCAGTGGTCAGAGCAGGCGACTCATAATCGCTTGGTCGCAGGTTCAAATCCTGCTGGGCCCACCAGCCTGGAAATCCTGTGCATTCAGCGCAGGCTTGCGGATTCCCAGCCGCCCAGGGCGCTCTCGGCCTCAATCCGAAATCGTTCTGCGACGGAGGAATCAGCCCGCGCCGGAAGACAGGCAAAGATCTGCGCCAAATCCTCCTCCGCCCTTTGACCGATCAGCACTCTCATCGGGCCGCCTTGAGTGAGCGAGCCAGTGAGCGCGAGGCAAAGCGGCGTCTCCCGACGCGTCGGCAGAAGGCCTGCCCTGCGCTGTGGTTCATGGGAAGCCTCCACGAGTTGCGCGGACGCTTCACGTTATCTTAACGTGCTCTGTATTACGCTGCGGGCAATATGAAAACGATAATACGATCTGTAATGCAACCGATGATGCCTGGGTCGCTGGGAACGGCCGTTTGTCTGCTGTTCGGCGCTGGAAACCTTCACGCCCAGGTTCGCCCTCCCGAGGCAGACCAGGGAGTCTCCGACCTGCAGCAGGTCCGTCAGCGCATGATGGACCGCAGGCACCAAGTCCCGGAGCAGGATGACTCCAAAGAGGAGCCCCGCTCCAACCGCCTCGACAGTGCCAAAGAACCGCCGCCCCGTGCTGACCGCTTCAACGAACCGCCGGGAGCCAGTTCGTTCGGCGCTCCGCCTCGCCCCGGCCAACCTTCTCCGCAATACGGTGAGCGTGGCGCCGGCGGTTTCGGCCTGCCCAGGAGCAATAATCAGCCCGGCCCCGGTAGGCCTTACGCATTCCGTGCCCAGCCCGGTGGCCCAGGTCTCCCTCCCCCGCCCATGAGACGCGGTTGGGGTCGGTTGGGCGGGTTTGGCCCGCGCGCCGGCGAGATGGACCGCGGTCCCGACGGCCCAGGCAGGTTCTACGATGGTCCCGGCGGCCCAGGCGGCCCTCCGCCCCTGATGCGTGATGGCGACCGTGAATTCGAGTATCCCGGCAGGCCTTACGCATTCCGTGCCCAGCCCGGTGGTCCAGGTTTCCCTCCGCCGCCCATGAGACGCGGTTGGGGTCGGTTGGGCGGGTTTGGCCCGCGCGCCGGCGAGATGGACCGCGGTCCCGACGGCCGAGGCAGGTTCCAGGAAGGTGCCCGTGCCCGCGGCTGGCAAGGTCAACCCCAGGATGATTAGCGAGGCTGCGCCTCAGACCACCTCTGGAATCCCGATTCGGAATCGGGATTCGGAATCGGGATTCATTGGGTATTGAGTATTGAGTCCCGATTCAGAATCGGGATTGGTCATTGAGTCCGCAGCGGGCACGCAAGTTTCGGGCTTGGCCTGCGCTGTGGCAACCGATTTTCCGAGTCCCGATTCCGAATCGGGATTCCACCAGGGCCCCAATGCCCCGGGCGGGCAGCAATTGCGCCAGGAGGATGAACTTGGGCCTACCTCCAGTCTCCACCAACTCTTGCAAAGCCACATTGATCTTGCGCACGAAGTCAGCGCGGCGCCCGGCGGCGATTTGACCCGCGTTGCCGCGCCCGTCACCTCGATGATGGTGGGAAAGAAATCTTCGATCATGACGGGGTGGGGGCAGACCGAGCCGGGGGCGGCCACCCCGGGCCGCTTGACGACCATGGGTTCGCGGATGCCGCCTTCGCGGGCGGAGCCTCTGCCGCTGCTCAACGGGGCATTGTGGGTGTGCGGCGGACCGCTGCGGCCCTGCGCGCTCAGACCGCCGTTGTCGGACATGAAAAAGACGATTGTCTTACCGGTCCGGGAGCGGACGAACCAGCAGGATAAGCGCCGCTCCCAGAGCGGCGGTGAGGGCCGAGAGAGTGAAGGCGACCCCGAGCGAGGTGCCGTGGTCGCGCATCGCGCCCAGGGCCCAGGTGACTCCCGCGCCGGTGCTGATGCTCACCAGGTTCATCACCCCATAGCCAGTGGCGCGGTACTCGGGCCGGACGAGCTGGCAGAGAATCGGCATGCTGTTCGCGTCGAAACAGCCGAAACCCAGGCCGAAGAGCACCATGCAGGTGAGCGCCACGGCGAGCGAGGGGGCGAAACCGAGGCCGAGCAGGGCCGGCACGCAGAGGGCGGTGCCCAGGGCGCTGGTAAAAATGCGCCCGCGCCTGGTGGCCCGCACCCAGCGGTCGGCCAGCACCCCGCCCAGCAGCGCCCCGCCCAGCGAAGCCAGCGTGACATAGCCCGTCGCCGAAAGGCCGGCGGGGCCTTGCCTCAAACCGAAGGCCGTCGCCAAATGGGTGGGCAGCCAATTCTTCACCGCCCATCCCGGCATGGCGGGAAGCGTGAAATAGACGACCAGGATCAGGAAGCCCGCCGCGCCGAACAAACCCTGCGCCGTGGCCCGGAGACTGACTGCCGAGGCCTTGGCTCCGGGCTCGCCTGCCGGCCGGGGCGCGTCGCGAAGCAACAGCAACAGGAGCAGGGCGTACAACACCCCCGCCATCCCAAACCAATAAAACCCATTGCGCCACGAACCGGCGTCGGCGATGTACCCCCCCACGCCGCCGAGCGCCTGTCCGGCATAGATGCCGCTGGTGTGGATGCCGACCGCGCGCGAGCGCGTGGGGCCGGGATGGAAATCCGCTATCAGCGCCAACGCCGCGGGAATGTAACAGGCCTCGCTCACCCCCATGAGCGCGCGCGCCCAGGCCATCTGCTCGAACGTGCGCGCCTGGCCCGTCAGCCAGGTCACCACCGACCAGATAAACAGGCTGGCAATCACGGCCCAGCGCCGGTTGAACCGGTCGGCCACGTAACCGCCCACCGGGCTCAGCAGCGCATACACCCACATGAACAGGGCCATCAGCACGCCGAACTGGGCGTCGTTGGCAATGGTCGGAATGTCGGCGCGGATCGAAGCGCGCATGGTGGCGACCATCATTCGGTCCAGATAATTCAGCAGCGCCACCGGCCAGAGCATCAGCACGACGGCCCACGCATAGGGCACCAGGCGCGCAGTCCTGCCGACCGGCTGAACGGGTGCCTCAGTCATGCCGTGGTCCCTTGCACCTGAATGATTTTACGAATGCTCTGAACCTGTGACATCTCAAGACCGAACGCGAACTGGAACTGCGCCACAAAATCCCGCCGGCCCAGAATCGACAGTCAAATCTCTGGGGTTGCGGATTTTCCACAAAACCTGTGTCGTTCGATGGCACACCTCCCCTTTATGCCGGCAAAAGGTTCAATGCAAGTCTATCGCGCCAGGAATCCGAAGAAATCGCCGCTCTGGCAATGCGCGCAGCGCCAGAAAAAGGAAATTCCATTTGCGAAGGCTCGAAAGCCTGGCCTTATCGGGTTCGACAAGTCCGAAAGATTCTGGCAAACTACAAATTGTTATTTGTGAATTCGGCTCGCGCTTCCCATTATGCGCCTCTTCTACACCAGCCCCTGGGTGCCCGCTGAATGGATTCGGGCGCACGGGCTGGAGCCGCGCGGCGTCTGGTACGCCGATGATTTTGCCTTCGAGCCGGCGCCGCTCTCAGCGGGTGTCTGTGCCTTTGCCCAGGCCGTAGTGCGCCTGGCCGACCTGCGGCCTCAGTCCGCGGTCATCTTCACCACCCACTGCGACCAGTTGCGGCGCGGCTTTGACGCCGTCGCCGGCACGGTCCCCGGGCGCTTCTTTCTGTTCAACCTGCCGGCCACCTGGCAGACGCCCGTAGCCGAGCGGCTCTTCTGTTCCGAATTGGAGCGGCTAAGTCATTTCCTGGTCGGGCTCGGCGGCCAGGCGCCCTCGGCCGAAAGACTCCAGGCCGTGCTGGACCACTACGGCCGGGCCCGCCGCCGGCTCTTGCAAGCGGCTCCCGCCTGCCCGGCGCGCCAGTACGCCGAGGCCATCGCGCGTTTCCACTGGGACGGTTCAGTGTGCCTCCCGGAGCACAGTGGCCCGGTCGGCGCCTCGATTCCGCTCGCCCTGGTGGGCGGGCCGCTGCCGCGCGCGCAGTGGCGCTTGCTGGAGGTCCTTGAGCGCGCCGGCGGACGGGTGGTCCTCAACGCCACCGAGGCCGGTGAACGCAGTCTATGGGCCGCAGAGCCGGCTCGCGACCGGGGTGACGCGCCCGCAAGCGACGGGGCTGGAGCTCAGGCCGGGCATATTGCAGGCGCCTCAGAAAGCGAGGCAGGCCGGGCGCTCGCCTGCTGTGTTCCCCCCCACCCCGGCCCTGCCCATGAACCTTGTAGCGCAGCCGTCTCGGCTGCGGGTTCGGGCGGCGTCTCGCCGCCCGGAGGAACACGGGGCAAGACGCCCCGTGCACTCGCAGGCGAGGACGCCTGCGCCACTGGGTTGGCGCGGGAGTATCTGGCCCATTGCGTGGATGTCTTTCAGCGTCCCAACACGCGGCTCTATGCCTGGCTGCGGGAGCGGTTGGACGCCCGCGGCGCGCGCGGCCTGGTGCTGTGGGCCTACGTGGGTTGCGATCTTTGGCGCGCCGAAGCCCAGTCGCTCCGCGAGGCCTTTGGCCGGCCGTTGTTGCTGCTGGACGCCGAGGAGGTTGCCAGCGGCTGGCCGCGTATCACCGGACGCATCGAAGCTTTCCTGGAGGCGCTGCGATGAAGCCAAACCGCATGACCTCGCCCTGCAAACTGACCCTGTCCGAGTGGGACGGCCGCTACGCTGAACTGGTCCGCGCCGGCCTGCGCGAGCCGGACTACGGCGGGCCGCTGAGCCGGCACGTGGTCTCGGAAGGCGACCTGCGCCTGCGCCGGTTGCGGTTCGATGATTCCCCGGCGGCGCTTCGGCTTTGGAATTTTCTGCTCACGGAAAACCAGCGCCTCCGGCAGGCCCGCGCCCGCGGCGACAAGATTGTCGGCGCCATGAAGGACCTGGGCACCGTGCCGGTGATGGCCTATTCGCTGCCCGGGGTGCGGGCCTTCTATCCGGACGGGGCGTGGTGGACCCCCTGCCTGATGGAGTGCAGCGATGGGTTGCTCCAGCAGGCCGAGGCCCTGGGCATTGATGCTTCGTTCTGTCCGGTCCGCGCGATGCTGGCGGCCTTTCAAAACGGCGAGCACTTCCCGCGGCCCGACCTGCTGATCTGCAGCGCCGGCGCCGTCTGCGATGACTTCTCGGCCATCGCGCAACGCCTGGAGCAAACAGGTTTCCCGATCGTGTGGTGGGAAATGCCGCGCCGCCGCCTGCCGGAGGCGGGCGAGACGGCCCTGGCCCTGCCCGGCAACCTGAGCGCCCCGCCGATTCAAGTGGCATGCGTGCGCGAGGAACTGGCGCGGCTGGCGAACGTCTTGGGCGAGCTGGCGGGCCGGCCGCTGGATGCGCCCGCCCTCGCGGGCGGGATTCGCGAAGCCAACAAAGTCCGCCGTCTCCTCGCCGCCCTGCGCCGGACGGTCTATGGCGCTCCCGGCGCCCCGCTGCCCGCCCTCGAAATGCTCATCGCCGAAATGCTCGCCATCCATTTCTGCTCCGACCGCGAGGAGAGCGTCGCCGTGCTCGCCGACCTGCTGGCCGAGGCCGAGTCCCGCCTCCGGCAAGGCCGGTTCGCCGTGCCCGAGACGGCGGTGCGGATTTTCTGGGTGAATCCCGTCGCCGACCTGCGCGCCATGAACCTGCTGGAAGATTGGGGCGGCCGCATCTGCGGCTCGGATTATATGTTCACTCATGCCTTGGAGCCGATCCCCGAAGACCTGCCGCCGCTCGAGGCCCTGGCCCGGACGGCCCTGGCCGACCCGATGGCCGGCTCGACCCTGGCGCGGGCCGCCCGCCTTGTGGCCGACTGCCGCGCCACCCGGGCCGAGGCCGTGGTCGTGGCCCGCATTCCCGGCGCCAGCCATTGCGCCCGCGAAGGCGCCCTCATCCGCCAGGTCGTGCGCCGGGAACTGGGCCTGCCCACGCTCGAACTCGAAATCCCGCCAGTCTGCGACGCTCTCCTGCCAATGCTCGGCTCCCGGCTCCAGGCGCTAATCGAAACGGGGCGACAGAGAAGGGTTAAGCGAGTTAAATAAGTTTACCCTGCTGAACATACTTCGATGGAATTGGTTGGAGAATATTCAGTCAGGCTGCCGCCGCGCCGCGCTGGGCGCCAGGTTGCCGGCCGCTCGGAACGGCGGCCCGCCCTCGACTTTGGGCCTTGGATTTTGGACAAAAATTGCCAATAGAGCCAATAGAGCCAATGCAGCCAATGGGGGAGTTGCCCTTCGCCGGGAACTCCGAGCTAATCCTCGCCCGTCGCGAGATGGCGGGCTCCGTGGACTGAACCCAATGGGTGCTCTCGGGGCGGCGCGTTGTCCTCCGGATTCCCTGCGGGGGAGTTGGCAATTCGCCATGCACAGGGTCGGCAGCACCGTTGCGCACGGCGTTCCAAGCCAGAATCACAACCCCTTGCTGCCAGGCCTCACCCAGCCGCGTTTGATCGCTTTCTTCCATAACGCCCAAGCCCACGTGCCGGGTCGTCTTCACGAAAAAACTGCCGGGATAGACCAGGACCGAAAGGCTGGACAAGGGCATGGGGTTGGGGCTTAACTGGGGCTGGTCCGGGGTTCCCGAGTGGGAACCATGCCCGGAGACGTATGAAGCGAAGACCACTTGACTGGAAGGGAGAATTCGATGAACCGCAGAACATTCGTAAAGACTTTACCCGCGCTCACCCTGTTGGCCGGAACCGCAACCAGCCTGGCACAGGATGCACCAACCCCCAACCGGGACCTGAAACCCATCACGCTCCCCAAGCCCGAGGCCGACGGCGGCAAGTCCGTCCTGGCGGCCCTAAAGGAGCGAAAGACAACCCGTAACATCAGCGCCAGAGAACTCCCGCCGCAGGTCCTGTCCAACCTGCTCTGGGCCGCCTTCGGAGTGAACCGTGAGAAGGGGTCCTTCGGCAAGCCCGGCCGGACCGCCGCATCGGCCAGCAACTCACAGGAAATCGATCTCTACGTCGCTCTGCCCGAAGGGGTCTATCTCTACGCGGCGGTTCCTCACCAACTGACACCGGTTGTGGCCGGGGACTTCCGCGCGCGGGCCGGGCGAGGGGCGGCCGCGTCCGCTCCAGTGAACATTTTCTACGTCGTCGACCTCGCGCGGTACGATACGGGGCCAGGGCAGCCCGACCCGAGCATCGGCAACCCGGAGGTTCAAAAGTCCTATTTTTACACCGATACGGGTCTCATCGCGGCGAACGTGTTTCTGTTCGCGGCCTCACAAGGGCTGGCGGCCTGGTTCCACAACTGCAACAAGGCTGCCACGGCCAAGGAGTTCAAATTGCGCCCGGAACAACGAGTGCTGTTCGCCCACACCGTCGGTTATCCCGCTTAGCGCTCGCGGGGAGCATTTCACTTTTTTGGGTGGTCCCTCCTAACACTAATCCTAATCTTAATCCTAATCTCCCTCCTGCAACCCCAATCAGAATCGCCTTTGATTAACCCCACGCGCCCCAAAACAATTCTGCCCAGCCGCTCTTTCCCGGAGCCGGCCACACTCAACTCACACCGGCCCCGCCGCGGCGGGGCCAGAACAGGATTCGATAGGCCTAGGCGTTGAGAGCCGCATCTTGCCACAAAGGGCTGGCCGACTTCCATTCTCTGCCGCTCTGCGGCACTGTTCGCCATTCGCCATTCGCCGTTCGCTGTTCGCCGTTCGCTCCCCATTCAAGCCTCCCGGGGCAGTCGCCAATTCGCCATGCGCACCCTGTTCCCACTGTCGTCGTTCTTCGACGCGAGCCTACGGTGTCAGGCTCACCTTGATGCCCTTGACCGGATTGCCCTGGGCATCGGTCAACCGAATGGACCCCTGCCAGTCGGCGGTTTCATTCACCACTTTGAACACCAGCACGTTCAGCCCCGTGTTCAAGGCGATGTCTGGCACAGT
>JBEKRX010000023.1:0-79536 GCA_049518415.1 Verrucomicrobiota bacterium | reverse complement strand
CAGACTCCCGCCATCAAAATTCGTCAGCGCTGGCAGCGTCAACACGCCCCCGGCCCCCAGCGTGACGCCCAAACGCCGGGCCAGCGCCAGTTGCGCCACCAGAATCGTCCCCCCGTTGCTCGCCTGCGCATTGCCCCCGTGCGTGGCGCCCGCGTTGTAGGCCGCCAGACTGCTCAAATCCACTACGCTATTGGTCCCGTCGGCCAGGATGTCGGTGTAGCCGTCACCCAGCGCCGCCACCGCCCCCAACTCCACCCGGCCGCCGCTCTGCGCCCAGATGTGGTGCCAGTCGCTTGCCCCGCACACCGCGTTGGTCAGCCCCGCCAACACCACCCGGCTGCCTGCCCCGCTCGCCTGCCACCAGGTCCGGTCCCAGGACTGGTAGTTCTGCACGTTGGGCAACGCCAGCACCGCCCCGCCGCTTGCATACAGGCTCGCATCGTCAACTTGTGCAGGTCCACTAGCGGTTAGAGTCACCCCCGCGCCGCTGGCGCTGAGGCTTGCCCTGGCCGCGACCGTCAGCGGGCCGCTGATCGTCGAGGCGCCCGCCGTCACCGTGAACGCGCCGCCGGCGAGCGAGAAGCCCCCGGCGCATTGCACGCTCTGGATGGTGGCGCCGGACGCGCAAACGATGGTCACGCTCGGGGCGACGTTGATGACGACGTCGTTGGTCGGGCCGGGCACTGTATCGCCGCTCCAGTTCAGGGCGTTGTCCCAATTCAGGTCGCCGCCGCCGCCGTCCCAGGTGAGGGTCTGGCCATGAGCGGCTGCGGCCAGTCCCAGCAGGGACGTCAGGACCAGCCGCCGCAACGGTCTGGCCGTGAGCCGGTCGAGGAGGTTCGAGACGAAGAGGGTCCGTGTGCTTTGTTTCCGACTGTTATGAGGGCTCATAGGTCCTTCGCGATGCGCGTCAAACCATAACTTTTCACTTGGTTGGCTCCTTCGCTGCGGTTTTCTTGCGCAGGTACAGCTTGTTGTTCAAGCTTTTCCAACTACCCATCTGCAATCGCCGGGCGATTTGGCGGATCGTCAGGGTGGTCTCTCGCCTCAACCGCGCCGCCAGCGCCAGCTTCAGCGGATGGCTTTTCGCTTGCTCTTTCAGGTCAGGTTCTTTCCACTTCAAGCGCTTCAACTCCTGCGCGATGAGGCGCTCGGCTTTGGCCTCGGCGCTTTCGTGGCGCAACCGGCCGCAATGGCGCCCGCCCAACTGCCGCTCCCTCCGTTCCAGCAGCTTGGCCCGGAACTCCTCGCTCCCCAGACACCAGCCGCGCTGGAGTGGCTTGCACTCCCTGCTGTCGGACTCCTCCCGCCGGCGACGTTCCATCCGCCGCTCAAATTCCTGCCGCCCGGCGGCCGTGTCCTTCTGAATCCCGTGCTCCCGCAGCAAGCGGTCCACCCGCAGCCAACCAGGCCGGCGCGCCGGCGCGGCCAGATACCAAACCAAACTGCTCCACCGATACTCCCGCAACCGCTCCCGCGCCCCCAACAGCTTGGCCCGGACCGGGTTCAAATGGACATAATCACAGGCTGTGCGCAGATACCCCTTGCCCCTGCCCTCGATAATAATTGCCTTGTAGCGGCCGCTAAAGACGTGTCCGCACAGCTTCCGGCGACGGTTAAGCCGTATCGTGTAGCTGCTCAAGAGCCAGCGCATCCCCGCCACTAGGTTGGCGTTGGGCGTCTCGACCACCAGATGAAAATGGTTGCGCATCAGGCAATACGCATGCACCTGGAAACCGGTCTTCTGGCAGGCTTCGGCCAGGGTCTTGAGAAAATCCCGCCGATCCGCGTCATCCGGGTAGATGCCTTTCTTGCGGCCCCCACGGCTCATGATGTGGTAAATCGCCCCGGGATACTCAATTCTCAGTTGGCGCGGCACAAGCGACAGCCTGCCCGCTTTCCCGGCCAATGTCAACGGGAAAAGTTATGGCTTGACCCCATTCTTGCGCGCCTGGGTTTCATAGGCGCTGTTTTGCGTCGTGCCGGCCAAGCGGCGAAAAGCGACGAATTCAAAAAGGAGCATGGAAAGCGAGCCGAGGAGACACATACCGAAGACGATGAGCATCGGCCCGAAGGGAAAGACGACCGCCGCTCCAATGGAGCAGCCGAGCAGGGGGTAGAAGTAGAGCCGTGATAAAGGCAGGCGGGGCAGGCGGCGGAAGCGGTTGAAGAGGGCCGCGCCGGCAAAGAAACCCAAGGCCGTAATAACCGGAGCGACAACCCAAAGCAGACCCCGAGAGAACCGGGAGTGATAAGGGGTGGAAACAAGAAACAGGCCCATCCAAACAAGGTAGGAACAAGCTCCCAGCAGGACGGAAAGCACAAACCTGGGAGCAGAAACATGGAGGACATGACGGAATCCGGAAGTCATAGGGTCGTGTGCGGGCCAAGGCGGGGCTTCAAGCGCGCCGTCCTCGGCGCGGGCTGGAAGGCGATGTTGGCCCGTTGCTCACTGGCATGTCTAAATCATTAGCGCAGTCCAAGCGCTCGGGTCAACTCTGGTGAGCGCTGGCGTGGCGGCAATTGTGGCAACCCCTCACCCCGGCCCTCTTCGGGAGAGCAGCCTCAGGCGGGGCCTCTACGCGGGCCTGGGGACGGGGCGCGTTTGGGCGGGGCGTGGATGGCCTCGCCCTGGAGGACCTGGGCGGCCTCCATCCAGGCTTCGCTGAAGGTCGGGTGGGCGTGGATGGTGCGGCCGAGCTCGCGCGCGGTGAATTCGGCGCGGATCGCCACGGCGGCCTCAGCGATCAACTCCGTGGCGCGCGAGCCGACGGCGGCGGCGCCCAGCAGTTGGTCGGTCGCAGCGTCAGCGATCCATTTTACAAAGCCTGTCGTTTCCCCGACCGCCAGGGCCTTGCCCAGGCCGGCCAAGCGGAATTTCGCGGTCCTGACGGCGCGGTTCTGTTTCCGGGCGTCTTCCTCGCTCAGGCCGACGGTGCCGATTTCAGGGGAAGTGAAAATGACGTTCGGCACCAGGGTTTCGTGTTGGCGGGGTTTTGGGCCGAGGGCGTTTTCCGCCGCCGTGATGCCCTGGGCGGTGGCGTAATGGGCGAGCTGAGTCTTGCCGGTCACGTCGCCGACCGCATAGATCGTGGCGGCCCGGGTGCGGCAGTAGTCGTCGGTCTCGATGAAGCCGCGTTCGTTGGCCGCCAGGCCCGCGTGCGCGAGTTGCAAACCGTCCGTGACCGGCTGGCGGCCGACGGCGCAGAGGAGGAGGTCGGCGGCGAGCAGTTCGCCGCCGAAGCTGCCGCGCACCCCGCCGGCATCGGCGGTGATGTTTTCCAGGGCTTTGCCCGTGAGCACGCGGAGGCCCAGGCGCTTCTCGAACTGGGCGCGCACCTCGCGCCGGACATCGGCATCGAGCAACAGGAGGATGTCCTCCAGCAGTTCGACCAGCGTGACCTTGACGCCGAGCATCGCGGCCAGGCAGGCCAGTTCGCAACCGATAAAACCGCCGCCGAGCACGAGCAGGGTCCGGGGCAGCCGGTCGAGGTCGAGGAAACCGCGGCTTTCCACGACGCGCTCGTGTTGCGGGAGGAAGGCGGGCCTGGCGGAGGTGGAGCCCGTGGCGATGATGACCTTGCCGGCGCCGATGGCGGTGGCGTCGCCGATGCCGAGCGTGTGGCGGTCCTGGAAGGAGGCGGCGCCGGTGAAGAGCTTCACGCCGTTGGCGGCCAGGAGTTGCTTGATGCCGTGGCGGAGTTGGCCGATCACTTTGTCCTTGTGGCCCAGCAGCGCGGGCCAATCCACCGCGGCGCCCTGGACGGTGATGCCGCGGGCCTCGGCGTGGCTGATTTGGGCGAAGGCGCCGGCGGCGGCGAGGAGGGCCTTGGTGGGGATGCACCCCCAGTTGAGGCAGGTGCCGCCCAGTTGTTCCTTTTCGACGAGAGCGACGGAGGCCCCGAGTTGAGCCGCGCGGATGGCGGCGGGATAGCCGCCCGGGCCGGCCCCAATGACTGCGACATCAAAAGTTTCCATATGAGACTAATTCGCTTGTTTTTTGAGTTTTGCCTGGGCTTGGGTGATGAGCGCGATGAGTTGCGACTTGCGGCCGGGCGGCTGATCGGCGACCGGCCAGAGTTCGCGCAATTGCGCTTGGGCGTCGCCGGGGCCGGGCAGGGTCTGGAGGGCGGCGGCCGCGCCGAGGGCAAAGCGGACCGGCGTGAGGCCGGCGTCCAAGGCCAGGCGCATCGTGCCGATCAGGCGGTCGTCCCAGGCGAGCTTGCGGGGGGTGTCGCGGATGACGCGTTCGGTGCGGTCGCGCAGGAAAGGGTTGGTCATGCGGGCCAGCAGGTCGTCCGCATAAGCCTGGTAACCTGCCGGGGTGAAAAGCGGGTCCAGTCCCCCGTGCCGGGCCATCAGCGCGGGGCCCGATTCGGCCAAAAGCGCTTCCCGCGCCAGGGTCATCAGGGGCCGGTCGCCGGCGGCCTCGGACATGAAGCGGCAGCCTTGCCGGTGGGCGAGGTAACCGATGAGGGCGTGGACGGCGTTGTGCCCGTACAACTTGGCCTCCTCGAAGGGGAGCAGGTCGGGTTGCTCGAGGAACACCTCGATGCCCCGGCGGAAATTGGGCAGCGCGATGCTGGTCACCAGGATGCGGTTGAACTCTTCCACCAGGAAGGCCTGGGCAAAGCCCTCCGCCAGGCAAGCCAGCCCCTCAGCCCGGATCGGCTCGGCCCCGGTCACCACCCCGCTCATCTTGCCGATCACCGTGTTCAGGAATTGCACGGTCCGCCGGACCGCCGCGCGGGCGCTTGCATCCAGCCCCAGTTCACAAAGTCCTTGCAGCAGCTCCGCCGCGTGGTTGTGATTCTCCGCCGTATAGATGATGCAGGGAGGCAGGCCGCCCCGGGCCGCTTTCCGTTGCATCGCCCGGGTGATGAAACCGGCCACAGACGGTTCTCCCCTCCCATAGAACTCAACGCTTGGCAAAGCCGTGCACACTTCGCCGGCCTCCGCCAGGGCCGCGACGAGCGCCTCCGCGTCCGCGGGCGCGCGCGGATTGAAGATCTCCACGCCGCGCACTTCCTGCACCTCCAGGCCGGACCGGGTGGCGATGTTGAGCCGGTAAGCGCCCCGGGCCCGGCGGACGGCGGCCACGACCTCGGGCACGATTTCCGCCACCACCAGCCGCTCGAAGTTGCCCGACCGAAAGGCCTCGTAGAGGAACAACCCGGCCTGGATGGGGCCGAAGCCGAAGCCAACGAAGGTTCTAGGGATGGCGGTCACGGGGGTCTAAGGGCGGAGGGCGGAGGGCGGAGGGCGTGAGTACACATTAGCGAGGCTGCGCCTCAGACCACCTGTGGAATCGAGTCTGCCCGGAGAGGTTCATTGAGCATTGAGTATTGAGTATTGCTTATTGGTCATTGAGTCCCCAGTCCGAAAGTTCATTCGGCGTCAGCCGCGGGCATTCTTCAATAACCAACGATCGTTTTTCTTCGGATTCGGAATCGGGATTGCAATCGCAGCGAAACTTGACCTGATGACAACGAGTCTTGCCGGTCAAGAACTATAGCGATCTGTGAGGTGCGAGCAACGCCGTCTGCGCGAAAAAGAACCGCCGAATACCTCAGCGGATTTGTGAAATGGCCCGCTAAGCCGCCAGCAGCTTCCATAGGGCAAGGTCCTCGAGCTTCTGCTTGACGGCGTTGATGAAGCGCGCCGCCAGGGCGCCGTCGATGAGGCGGTGGTCGGACGAGAGGGTCATTTTCATGATCGAGCGGACCAGGACTTGGCCGTCGCGGACGACCGGCTTCCTGAGGGCGCTGGCCACGGCGAGGATGGCCGCCTCGCCGGGGTTGATGATGGCGGTGAAGTTCTCGAGGTCGAGCATGCCCATGTTGGAGATCGTAAAGGTGCTGCCGGTCATCTCATCCGGGGCCAGCTTGCCGTGGCGGGCCTTGTCGGCGAGTTCGCCGGCGCGGGCGCTGAGTTCAGCCAGGGTGAGCTCCTCCGCCTGGCGGATGACAGGCACCACCAAGCCCTGTTCCAGCGACACCGCCAGCCCGAGGTGCACGTGGCTGTGCCAGCGGATGCTCTGGCCGTCGGTGGAACTGTTCACCGCGGGAAAGTCTTTCAACGTCAGCACGACGGCCTGGGAGATGAAGTCCGTGACGGTATAAGGGGCGCCTTGCTCCTTGAGCTGGGCGCGCAACCAGAGCAGGCCGGTCATATCCACTTCCACGGTGACGAAGAAGTGCGGCGCGGTGACGACGCTTTGGGCAAGCCGCTGGGCAATAAGCTGCCGCATCTTGCTCATTGGCCTCGGCCGCTCGGCCAGCGCCCGCTGGACGTCGCCCACGCCGATCCGGCCCGACACACCGCTGCCGGCCAGCGTGAGGAGGTCCAGCTTCTCCCTGGCCGCCAGTTGTTTGGCAGCGGGCGAGATGCGAATTCGGCTATAGCCCCTGGCCTCCAGGTAAGCCTGGACGTCCTTCTCCACGACGCGTCCGCCGGGCCCGGAGCCCGCGATGCGAGCAGGGTCGATGACACACTCGGCCGCCAATCTCCTGGCGCGCGGGCTGAGCCGGAGCCGGGCCGGGGCGGGTTCCGCCCCGCCGCCGACTGATGGCAGGCGGGACGCCTGCCCCACGACAGGCGGCGCTGGAGGCGGGCGAGACGCCTGCCCCACGACAGGCGGCGGCGCTGATGGCAGGCGAGACGCCTGCCCCACTACAGGCACCGGGGCGGTCACGGCCGGGAGCGGCTCGCCGGGCTGGCCGAGGAAGCCGACCGTGGTTTGGACCGGCACACTAACGCCCGGCTGGACGAGGATTTTGAGCAAGGTGCCCTCGGCGAAGCTCTCCACCTCCATGACCGACTTGTCGGTCTCGACGGTGAAAAGGATGTCACCCTTGGCGACCGGGTCGCCCTCCCGCTTGAGCCACTGGACGATGGCGCTTTCTTCGGTCATTTGCCCGAACTTGGGGATGACAATGGGGGTAGCCATGGGGTGCCTCAGAGGAGGGCGTTGGCGGCGGCGAGGATGTCGTTGGCGTTCGGGAGGAAGGCCGCCTCGAGAATGTGGGACTGGGGCGCGATGCCGTTTTTGGCGCCGACCCGTTTGACTGGGGCGTCGAGGTAATCGAAGGCTACGTCCTGGATGGTCGAGGCAATCTCGGCGGTGTAGCTGCCGATGTGGACGGCCTGGCTGGCGACGACGCAGCGGCCGGTCTTGCGCACCGAGCGCAAGACGGTCTCCAGGTCCAGCGGCACGAGGCTGCGCAGGTCAATGACCTCGGCGCTGACGCCGCGCTCGGCTTGGAGCTTGTCCGCCGCCTGGAGGCAATCGTGCACGACGGGTCCCCAGGCCACGAGGGTAAGGTCGCCGCCCGGCCGCCTCACCTCGGCGACGCCCAGCGGGACCAGATAATCGTCTTCGGGGACGGGCCCTTTCAGGCCGTAGAGGGCTTGCGACTCGACGAAGAGGACCGGGTTGTTGTCCCGAATGGCGGCCTTGAGCAGGCCCTTGGCGTCGTAAGCGGTGGCCGGATAGACCACGTAGAGGCCGGGGATGTGGCAGAAGACCGATTCGAGCGTCTGCGAATGCTGGCCGCCATAGCCTTTGCCCGCCCCGGCGGAGGCGCGGATGACGAGCGGCACTTCGGTCTGAGCGCCGCTCATGTAGTGCCATTTGGCCGCCTGGTTGCTGATCTGGTCGGAGGACATCAGCGCGAAATCGAAATACATCAGTTCGACCACCGGTCGCAGGCCGTTCATGGCCGCGCCGCAGGCGGTGCCGCAGATACAGGCCTCGCTGATGGGGGTATTGAACACGCGGTCGCGCCCGAAGGCCTCGAGCAGGCCCTTGGTCACCTTGAAGGCGCCGCCGTAGTCGGCCACGTCTTCGCCATAGAAGATCACCCGTTGGTCGCGGAGCATCTCCTGCACCAGGGCTTCCTTGAGGGCGTCCTTGTAGCTCAGTTGGCCGTTGACCCGCTTGACCTCCGGCAGCGGGCCGAGGTGGGCCGCCCCCGCGAACGGCGCCGGCACGGTCTGGCACTTGGTATCGGTGTACATGAAGGTGAGCACCGCCTCGGGGGCGGGGTCGGGGGCCGCCGCGGCGCGCGTGGCGGCGCGGGCCTGGCGCTCGGCGACCCGCCGTTGCAGGGCGGCGATGCCGGTGGTGTCGAGCACCTTGGCCGCCAGGAGTTCGCGCTTGTAAGACTCGATGGCGTCCACGGCCTTCCAGGCGGCCTCTTCCTCCCGCGTGCGGTACTCGTGGCGCGGGTCGCTCAGGGAGTGGCCCCAATAGCGGTAGCAGTCCACGTCCAGCAGCACGGGCCCCTGGCCTTGCCGGCACAGCCCGGCGGCGCGCCGCACGGCGTCGCGCACGGCCAGCACGTTCATCCCGTTGACCACCTCCGCGTGCATGTTGTTGGTCGCAAAGCCGGCCGCCCGGCGAGCCAGGCGCTCGACGCCCATCACTTCGTCATCGCAACGCCCGGTCATGCCGTAGTGGTTGTTGCAAATCAGGAAGATGATCGGCAGGCCCGCCGGGTGGCCGTCGGCCAGGTGGTTGGTGAACTGGGCCTGGGCGGCGAAATTCAGGGACTCCAGCACGACGCCGTTGGCGTAGGCGCCGTCGCCGGCGAAGCAGCAGACGACGTTGCCGCGGGCCAGGTAGCGGTTGGCCAGGGCGGCGCCGGTGGCAATCGGCACGCCGCCGCCGACGATGGCGTTGGCGCCGAGGTGGCCGACGGAGAAATCGGCGATGTGCATCGAGCCGCCGCGCCCCCGGCAATAGCCGTCCTCCTTGCCAAAGAGTTCGCAGAGCGTGCGATAGAGGTGTTCTTCCAGGGCGGCCTCCAGGAGGTCGGCGTGCCGGGTGGCCCGGCAGTTGGGCACGCGCCGGCGGAGCTGCTGGTCGGTCATCTGGCGGAGGGCCACGGTGCCCTTGGCCAGGCTCTCGCCGTGTCCGCGGTGCGTGCTGGTGATGTTGTCGGCCAATTGCAGCGCCGCGCAGGCGCCGGCGGCGGTGCCTTCCTGGCCCACCGATACATGGGTCGGCCCGCGGTAGTTGAAGTCGCGCAGCGGCTCATAAGCGCCGGCGCGGAGTTTGACGATCATCTCCTCCAGTTCGCGGATGACCAGCATGTCTTCCAGGAGAGCGGCGGCCTCGGCCGGCGTGAGGGTATGGGCCTGGAGTTCGGCGGCGAGGTTGCCCTGGTAGCAATAGGCCGGGATGCGGCCGCAATCAATTTCAAAGGGGGTGAACTTCGGCCGCGAATCGCTGAGATATGCCGGTGAGTTTGTCATGCTCTGATTTGGTGGGCGGGCCTGGCGGTACGAATCGAGTTTAACCACGGATCAACACGGATAGACACGGACAGGAAGCACTCCTGCCCTGGCTCGTAAGGTGATCGAGTTTGCGCGATTATACTGCCAGCTTGTTTGAAAACAATCAAAATCGTGCAGCCAAGGCGCGAGCACCGAGCATCTCCCTCCCGACCTGTCGGGATGAGGTGCGAGCAACGCCGTCTGCGCGGAAAAGAACCGCCGAATACGCCCGCGGATTTGTGAAATGGCCCGCTTTGCGCGGCGCGGCCGCAACCAGGGTCCGGGGAGAATTCCTTCGTCAGGGAAGCGACGGGAGCCCTCCCCCGCCGCGCGGACATGCTCCCTCGTCGCGCCCGTGCAGGACCCCCATCCGGCGCAACAAATGTGTGGCTATTTAGGGAACACCGCGCTAGCTTGGCGCGATGCGAACCCCGTTTCGTTTCAGCTTCGCCCTCTCACCTGGCCAAACCGGACTATGAAAGCTTCCAACGACCAAACCCAGGAGCCGGACGGACGGCTCTCCCGGCGCGCCTTCCTGGCACATTCCGCCGCCGCGGCCGCGTTCACCCTCGTGCCCAGGCACGTCCTGGGCGGACCCGGCAACCTGTCCCCGAACGAAAAACTCAACCTCGCCGGCATCGGCATCGGCGGCCAGGGCGCCAGTGACCTGGCCGAAATGAAAGGCGAAAACATCGTCGCCCTCTGCGATGTCGATTGGGCCTATGCCGCGCATACCTTCAACCAGTATCCGGACGCCAAGAAATACCGCGACTTCCGCGTCATGCTCGACACCGAGAAGGGCATTGACGCCGTGGTGATTGCCACGCCCGACCATAATCATGCCGTGGCGGCGATGGCGGCCCTCAAACACGGCAAGGCCGTCTATTGCGAAAAACCGCTCACCCGGACCGTGTTCGAGGCGCGGGCACTGGCCAAAGCCGCCCGCCAGGCCAAGGTGGCCACCCAGATGGGCAACCAGGGCATGGCCTTCGAAGGCAACCGCCTGATCAACGAATGGCTCGCCGACGGCGCCCTCGGCCCCGTGCGCGAAGTGCATGTCTGGTCGGACCGCCCCACGCACCGCGGCAAGCTGCCCTGCTATTGGCCCCAGGGCGTCGAGCGCCCCAAAGACACCCAGCCGGTTCCCAATACCCTGGATTGGGACCTCTGGCTCGGCCCCGCCCCCTGGCGCCCTTATCACCCGGCTTATGTCCCCTTCAAATGGCGCGGCTGGTGGGATTTCGGCTCCGGCGGCCTTGGCGATATGGGCATCCACAACCTGGCCCCCGTCTTCTCCGCCCTCAAGCTGGGCGCCCCGCTCTCCGTTCACTCCAGCTCCACCCCGGTTTATCCCGACACCTTGCCTCTGGCCTCAATCGTTCATTACGAGTTCCCCGCCCGTGGCGACCTGCCGCCCGTCACGGTGCACTGGTACGATGGCGGCCTCCTGCCGCCCAGGCCCCAGGAATTGGAAGACGGACGCCCCCTGGACCCTGAGGACGGAATCATCTTTGTCGGCGACCAAGGCAAAATGCTCGTCAAAGGCTGGGGCGGCGAGAGCCCGCGCCTGCTCCCTGAAAAACGCCACCAGCAGTATAAACGCCCCCCCAAGACCCTTCCCCGTTCCATCGGCCATTACAAAGAATTCCTCGCCGCCTGCAAGACCGGTTCCCCCACCCGCTCCAACTTTGACTTCGCCGGCCCGCTCACCGAGGCCGTCCTGCTCGGCACCGTCTCCGTCCGCCTCGGCGGAGAAAAACTCTGCTGGGACGGCGAAAAGCTGCGCACCGACAACGACGACGCTAACGCCCTCCTGCACTATAAGTACCGCGAGGGATGGTCCTTGTAGGTCAGACGAAGAACCGCCGGGGTGCATTGCTTCTGCCCCGCACCAGCCAGGTGGAACGCGTCCCTGCCGCTTCGGTGGCGGCCGCGCCGCCCTTAAGAGATATGCGGGCTAAACGCTGTAGGTTCCCGCGCCCACCACGCCTCCGCGGCCGGTCCAGTTGGTGTGGAAGAACTGCCCGCGCGGCTGGTCCACGCGCTCGTAGCCGTGGGCGCCGAAGTAATCGCGCTGGGCCTGGAGCAGGTTGGCGGGCAAGCGCTCGCTGCGGTAGGAATCGTAGAACGCCAGCGCGGTGCTCAAGGCCGGCGCCGGGATGCCTTTGCGGGCGGCGGTGGCGACCACGGTGCGCCAGGAGCGCTGCCCCTGCCGGATGGCCCGCTTGAAGAACGGGTCGAGCAGCAGGTTGGTCAGATTGGGGTTGCGGTCGAAGGCCTCCTTGATCTTGCCCAGGAACACGCTCCGAATGATGCACCCGCCGCGCCACATCAAGGCAATGCCGCCGTAATTGAGGTTCCAATGATACTCCCTGGCCGCGGCGCGCAGGAGCATGTAGCCCTGGGCGTAGGAAGCAATCTTGGACGCGTAGAGCGCCCGCCGGATGTCTTCCACGAACTTTTTCTGGTCGCCCGGGATGACGGGTCGCGGTCCCTTGAGTTGCCTGGCGGCGGCGGCGCGCTCCTCTTTGAGGGCCGAAAGGCAGCGGGCATAAACCGCCTCGGCAATCAGCGTGACCGGGATGCCCAGTTCCAGGGAAGACATCACCATCCACTTGCCCGTGCCCTTTTGTCCAGCGCTATCGAGCACCTTGTCAACCAGCGCCGACTGGTCGGCATCGCTCTCCTTGAACGCGAGGATGTCGCCCGTGATTTCAACCAAGTAAGAGTTGAGCTCGCCCTGGTTCCATTGGGCGAAGACCTGGTGCATCTGCTCGGCGCCCAGGCCGAGCCCGGTTTTCATCAGGTTATAGGCCTCGCCGATGAGCTGCATGTCGCCGTATTCGATGCCGTTGTGGACCATTTTCACGTAATGGCCGGCGCCGTTTTCGCCCACCCAATCGCAGCAGGGCGTGCTCTCCTCCACCTTGGCAGCGATGCCCTGGAAGATTTCCTTGAGCTGCGGCCAGGCGGCGGTGGAGCCGCCGGGCATCAGGCTCGGACCGCGGCGCGCCCCCTCTTCCCCGCCGGAAACGCCGGTGCCGACGTAGAGCAGGCCCTTAGACTCGACGTATTTGGTCCGGCGGATGGTGTCCTCGAACAATGAATTGCCGCCATCAATGATGATATCGCCCGGCTCGAGCTGCGGCAGGAGCTGTTCGATGAATTGGTCCACGGCCTCGCCGGCCTTGACCATCAGCATGATGCGCCGCGGCCGCTTGAGCAGGCCGGCCATCTCCTGCACGGAATGAGCGCCGAGCACGTTCGTGCCTTTGGCCTCGTGGCTCAAAAACTCATCCACCTTGGCGACGGTGCGGTTGAAGGCGACCACGGTAAAACCGTGGTCGTTCATGTTCAAAATCAGGTTCTGGCCCATCACTGCCAGCCCGATCACAGCAATATCAGCTTTCGGTTCCATAGGCTCCTCTTGGTTTTCAGTTCAGGATGCATTGCGCGGGCCTACCATACAAGACTCCGCCGCTGGCGCCAGAAGATTTTGGGCGGCGGGTTGGCTGGCGGCGCTTCCGGGGGGCACCACCGGCGCAGGGGAGGCGCGCTGGACCGTGGTATTGCTTTTAAGCCGCGGCCCCGGCCAGTTTTTTGGCAAAAATGGCCAATGTGGCCAATGGAGGCAATGTGGCCAATGCAGTATGCCGCTGGGTTGCGGTGCCGCCGCGGCGGGACGCCGCGGTGCTTCTCTGGCCTGCTTGATTTACGAGTAGTTGTTTAAGGGGTCTGGCAGCAACGTGCGGACGCAGAGCCGCTCCGCACCCCGGGTGCGGACGTGCTAGCCGCGGAGTTGGAGGCGGGGCTCGGTCTCGAGGGTCTTTTTCAGGTTCGGCCAATCCACCTCGTTCATCCCGTTGAAGGCGTTCAGATAGACAGCCACGACTTCCCCTGGATATTTGGCCAGCAGTTTTTCGACGGCGGCCTGGAGCTTGGCGTCGTCCATGGCCGCGGGCAGGCTTTCCACGACGCCTTCCTTGTGCGGGAGGCCCAGGGCGTCCAGAAAATCCACCAGCATGGCGTTATATTTCTTGAGCAGCCAGGCGCGAATCAGGTTGCCCGTGACCAGGTCCAGGGCTGGGCGCATGAGCGTGGCCAGCATGGCCGTGTGGCGCTGGGCCCGGGGCTGGCGTCCGAGGAAAACCGGGCGCACCTTGCGGGCCTCGGCCACGGCGTTCAAGGCGGCGCGGTAAAGCGGCTTGTCCGAGTCGAAGGCGTAGGTGAGAATTTCAAGCGCCAGGTTCGGCGACATGAAACCGAGCAGTTCGTGGGAGGAGAGCATTCGTGTCGGTTAAACGGGTTGGGCGAGTTAACTGAGTCAAAAGGGTCCAGGGCGGGCGGCGCATATCCAGGGTCTCGATTCAAGGTCCAAGGGCGGGGATTTACCCCACCGTCGTTACGGAGATTTTATGCCGGTTGGCCAGGCCTTCGCAAGTTTCCTGTTCCAGCAAGAGCGACTTGCCGGCTTCAAAAGCCAGCGCGGCGATCCTGGCGGCGGCGCAGGTCTGGAGCGTTTGCGGGCCCAGACAGGGGATATCAAAGCGCCAGTCGTGGTTTTCTTTGGCCACTTTCACGGCCACGGCGCCGCCCTCCTTGCCCCCCAGGCGGCCGCCCCGGGCCAGGCATTGGTCGGTGCCCTCAAAGCCCTCGACGGCGAGCACCGTGCCGTGCTTGACCACGACCGTCTGGCCGATCTCCAGCCGCGCGATCTCCTTGGCCATGCGAAACCCAAAGTCCACGTCCGCCCGCTGCCCCTCGGAGAGCGTCGGTCCGCGCTGGAACCCTTGGCCCGGCATCAACGGCCTCAGCCACGGCGTGGCTTCGATCAATTCGACGCCGTCCCTCTTCAGTTCCTCGGCCAGGGCCCCGAAGATCGTCTGCGCGTTCCTTTGCTTGAGCCGGAGCAGCAGGGCCATCGCGCGCAAGTCGGGGCGGACGTGGTAGAGGTTCCTGGGGGCAATCTGGCCCGCCATCACGCAGTGCCGGACGTGCCGCTCCGTGAAGGCCGCCACCAGCCTCGAGAGCTGCCCCACCTTGAGCCAGACAATCTCGTCCACCAACCCGGCCAGGGCAGGTTCGGTCTCCCCTTCGAAGGCCACGGCCACAAGCTGTTTAACCCCAAGCTGCCGCGCCTGGCGGGCAAAAATCAGCGGCAGCGAGCGATTGCCGGCGATAATCCCAAGAGTGGCGAGGGCCGGGGTCATCGGTGTCAGGGGCGGGCCTGGTTTTCCCCCCGCGGGCAACGCCGGCCAGGCGCCGGCCGCCGGCCGGCGGCGGCGGCAGCCGCCGGGCGCGCCCTTGGTCTCAAGAACGGCCGCGTTTGCTCACTCATTTCTTCCATACTAAGCTCAATCCAGGTCCGTTGTAAACCCGCAAAGCCTTTGCCGCCGCCCAAGCCGGGGCGCGTTGGAGATTGATTCAAGAACAGAGAGCCTGCTTTGATCTTGACGTGAGGCCCGGAGCATGGATCACTTGCCGGCCATGGCCCCGGCTTCAAAAACCGCGTGTCTGAAGCTTGTGTCGGGGGGAAGCGGTCAACCGAAGATGCAAGCGGAAGCCGCAACTGCCCGTCCGGATTGGTCTTTCCAGAGGTTGAGCGGTTTTTCCCCGCTAATGGTCTTCTTCATGTTGTTTTATCTCTGCTTATGGCAAGGGGTCGAGGTCCGCCTCATTTACCACGCGGATGGTGAAATTCCTGATTTCCCGGTCTTTTATTGGGGGTGGGATTTCGCGCGGGAGTTTCTCGGCTACCCCGGGGGCTGGATGGAGTACGTGGCTGCGCTGTCAATGCAATCCCTCTTCCACTCCTGGCTCGGGGCGGCTGTTCTGACAGCGCAGGGGTGGGTGATTTTCCTGGCGGTGAGGGCCTGTGGCCGAGAAGCGGGCCTGGGCCGGCCGGGGCTGGTGGCTTTGGCTGCGCCGCTGCTCCTGCTGTGGCTTTACGCCCGGTACGCCCATCACGCGCAGGCGCTGGCGAGTTTGACGGTGGTCGCCCTTGCTCTTTGGTTGCTGGTTCGGTTCCGCGCCGCCAGCCGAGGGCTGCGGCTGGGTCTTGTGCTGGTGTTTACGGCGTTGCTGTATCCGGCGGCGGCCGGCGCGCTGCCCGTGTTTTCCCTCGCACTGGCGGTCATGGAGTGGCAGCGTGGGCGCTCGTGGCGGAGAGCCATGGCAGTCCTTTTGATTGGGGTGGCAGTGGCGTGCCTGGAAGGCAGGCTGCTGTTCGGCCTGGCCGTGGACGAGTCCTGGCAGAGCCTGGCGCCGGTGCCGTGGAGACGGCCTTCCTGGACTCAACCCGGATTGATGCCGCTGTGCCTGCTGTATCTCCTGCTGCCCGGTCTGGACCTGCTCGCCTGGTTTTGGCAGGGCCGTTCAGGACGCTGGCTCTCGAGCTTCGTGGGGGTGCTGGCTTCCGGAAGGCGGTCCCGCTTGCCGGAGCGGGGCGGGGAAGCTGGCAGGGCCAGGCACTCCCACCGCCCCAGGCAAGGCCGGGAAGCGGCGCTGCCGGCTTCGGCCTCATTCGCCTCTGGAACCAGCGGCAAATGGATGTGGCAGGCGGCCTGCCTGGCAGCGGCGGTCATCGGCGTTTTCTACGCCTCACAAGACCGGGAGCAGAAGTCCGCGCTGGCGGTGAATTATTATGCATATCGCCAGATGTGGCCCGAGGCGTTGGCGGCAGTCCGAGGCAAGCTTGCTGACCCTTATACGGCCTGCACTGCCACGCAGGCGGCTTACCACACCGGCCTTCTCATGCGCCAACTCCCCCCGGTGCAGGGGCCCGAGGACCTGCTGCTTTTGGGCCGGAAACAACTCGCCCACTGGAAACAGGGAGAGCTCTATCTGGATTTGGGGTATGTCAACGAGGCGCTGCACCATCTGACCGAGGCGGTTGAATTTTGGGGCGAGCGCCCCAGGCTGCTGGAGCGCCTGGTAATCCTGAACCTGGCGGTGGGGAACATCGCCACGGCGCGCATCTACCTCAACGCCCTGGCGCGCGTCCCGTTTCACTCGCGCTGGGCCCGGGGTTATCTCGAGCGCCTGGCCTCGGACCCGTTGCTGACCGGGGACCAGGAAGTTGCGCGCCTGAGGAGCATGACGGTGAAGCAGGACACAGTGGGGCACCCTGGCGTGGAGCAGCAATTATTGATGCTGCTGGGGGCCAACTCCTCTAACCTCATGGCTTTCGAATACCTGATGACCTATTATTTGCTGACGAAGAACCTGGACGGCTTTGCCCGCCGGCTGCCCCACATAAGGGATTTTCCCGGGCTCAAGCTGTCGCTCTTATGGGAGGAGGCGATGGTCCTGTGGGCCAGGAGCCAGGGCCAGAGCCCGGCTGCGCAGGCCGCGCCGGGCTGGGCGGAGTGCCAGGAGCGTCTCGACCATGTTCTCCAGGTGATCGAAGCTTGCGGCCGCAACGAAGAAGCCGCTCGCACGCAGTTGCAGAGCGATTATGGCAACAACTATTTCTTCTACTACTTTTTCCATCACTAGGGGTTTCAGTCCGTGGATTTCGGATTTCGCGCGGCGCGCCCGGGCGATGCTGGGCGCCATGGCCCTTGCCTGCGCGCTGTGGGCCAGCCTGTCCGCTGCGAGTGAACCGGCGGCGCCGGCCCAAAAGCCGCGCCTCCAGCCGGACTACACGGACCTGACCATCCCGCCCAATATCGCGCCCCTGAACTTCCTGATCCTGGAGCCGGGGACCTCTTTCCATGTCAGCCTGCGCGGCGCGGCGGGCGCGCCGGTCGAGGTTGATTCCAGCAGTCCGAAAATCAGGTTTCCTGAGGCGGAGTGGCGCCGGGTACTGGGCCTCAACCGGGGCAGCCCGCTCCTGGTCGAGGTCGGGCTGCAAGGGGAGGACAAGCAATGGCGGCGTTTCCCGGCGATGACGAGTTGGATCGCCGCCGAGGACATTGATCCGGTTCTGATCTACCGGAAGATCCACCCGAGCCACAGTTCCTGGCGCGCGATGGGGCTGTACCAGCGGGATTTGCGGACCTTTGACGAGGCTCCCATTCTGGAAAACCGCCGTTTTGACAACGACTGTTGCCACTGCCACGCCTTGCGCAACAACGATCCCAACCACGCCACGCTGCTGGTTCGCAGCACCGCTTACAAGAACAGCATCCTCGTCATCAGCAACGGCGTGGCGGAGGCAATCGAGGGCCTGGCCGGCTTCACCGCCTGGCATCCTAAGGCAGACGTGGTCGTTTCCGCCTTCAGCAAGCCCCGTCTCCTGCTGCACTCCGCCAGGAAAGGCGATATGCGCGATATTGGGGAACTGGAAGGCTGGCTTGGCTATTTCCGCCTCGGGTCCGGGCTCGTCCGGGAGGTCCCGGCCGGAGACCGGAGCCGCCTGCTGGCCTTCCCGGCGTGGTCGCCCGACGGCGCATATTTGTATTACTGCAGCGCTCCCAATCCCCTGGCCAACCCGACCAACACCCTGCCGGGAACGTATTCCACAGTCAAATATGATGTGATGCGCATCGCCTATGACCGCGTCCGCGACCAGTGGGGCGAGCCGGAGACGGTGCTGAGCGCGCGCGACCTGGGGTTCAGCCTGGCCCAGCCGCGCATCAGCCCCGATGGCCGCTGGCTGTTTTTTTGCGGAACCGCCTATGGCTGCTGGCCGACTTATGATCCCGGCAGCGACCTGTATGGGACGGACCTGAGCAGCGGCCGGGAGAACGGGAAGTATGGCTGGCGGAAACTCGAACTCAGTTCGCCGGAGTGCGAGTCGTGGCTGAGTTGGTCCTCGAACAGCCGGTGGGTGATTTTCAGCAGCAAACGTGAGAGCCCCTTGCTCAATCGTCCATACCTGGCATACGTCGCTCCCAACGGCCGATGCAGCAAGCCCTTCATTGTCCCGCAACGCGACCCCACGTACTACGATTCGCTGCTCAAGACCTACACGATCCCGACGCTGGCGACCGGGCCGGTCACCGTGCCGCAGAGGGAGTTGGTCAAGGCCATCAAGGCGGCGCGCAAAAGGACCCTGGTCATGCCGGACGCCGCCAGGTCGAAGCAGCCTCAGGTGATCTACGATCAGTGAACGGGTGATTGGCAATGGGCGATCGCCGACCGGTCGCCCGCCAGACCCGACCACCAGTCACCGGTCCCTATTCACCCCTTGCCAGGCCTCGTTCAGCGGGGATTGAACTGCCTTTTTTGGTTCCAGCCGTCCTCCGCGCTGCTCCGCCTCAGTTTGGCGGGGCGCGCGGGCCCTCGTGCGCAGCGCGCGAAGCCTGGTCCAGCAGGCGTTGCGCCAAAGGATGATCGGGCCGCAGCCGGAGTGTTTCACGAAACTCCGCGGCCGCTTCGGCGTAGCGGCCGGTCCTGGCGAGCGCGACGCCATAGTTGAGGCGGGCCTCCACCAGCTCCGGCTTGAGGCGCACGGCCTCCGCAAACTGGGCGAGCGCTGCGGCATCCTTTCCCAGGCGACCGAGGGCGACGCCGAGTTCGTACCGGATTTCGGCCAGATTGGGGTGCTGTTGGAGCGCGGCTTCGAAATGCGGCACGGCGTCGGCAAGGCGGTTGTTGGCGGCCAGGATTTTGCCGAGGTTGTAGCGGGCAAGGGCGTTATCCGGCTGCAGTTTTACCGCTTCCTCGTAAAGAGCCATGGCCTGGTCGCTTTGGCCCTGGGCGCCGAGCAGGTTGGCCAGGTTGATGCGCGCGTCGACGTTGTTGGTATGTCGCCGGAGCGCTTCGCGGTATTGGACGGCGGCGCCAGCGGCGTCGCCCTCCCGGGCGAGGAGCAAGCCGAGGTTCACTCGAGCGGCGCTGAAACCCGGCTGGAGGCGCAACGCTGCCCGGAATTGGCGCCGGGCCTCCTGTGTGGCTCCGCGGCCGGCCTGCAAGAGGCCAAACTCAGTGAGCAACTCGACGGAATCCGGCCTTCGTCTCAACCCCTCCCTCAGGAACTCCTCGGCCCGCGCCTCGTTTCCAGCGGCGCGGGCCAGGCGCCCGAGGTTGAACCAGGCCTGCGGGGCGTGCGGCAGCAGCCCCGCCACCTCGCCCCATTGCGCGGCGGCGCCGCGCCCATCGCCTGCCGCCTCGAGCAGTCCGGCGAAGTTGGCGTGGAGCAGCCAGTCCTGGGCCCCCAGGGCCAAGGCGGCTTGATAGTCCGGAACCAGGCTGGCCGGCGGGGCGGACAGGGCGGCGAGGGTTTCGCGCCAATGCTCATCCCGCTGGCGAAAGTTGCTCTGGCCGGTGAAGGGTGGCTGCTGCAATCGGGCGCGCATCTCCTCGCCGATGCGCCGCCGGTCGAAATCCGTGAATGCCAGCCGGCGCGCGACCTCGCCCTCGGTCAACAAGGGCGGGGCGGGAGCCCGGGCGCCGGGCCAGTGCTTCTCCAACCCGGCAGCGAACAGGACGGCCAGGCAATAGTTGCCGGTGAAATTCAAGTGAACATGGTCGTAAAACAGGTCCTCGCCGGGCAGGCCCTCCGGTCGCCGGGCGAATTGCTGCTCGGCATCGGTGAACCAAACGCCCTTGGCTGCGGCGACCTGGCGGATGATTTCATTGAGACGCGAGTCGGTCCGGAACCGGAGGGCGTCCAGGTCGCGAGCGAGCCGGAAATCCGCTTCCGCCAGCGCGGCTTGCTTCAGTTCCAGTTCGCAGTGCGCGCGGCCGAAAATCAGTTGCGCAAACTCCCCGTCAATTTGCCCCGCCTGGCGGTAAGCCGACAGGGCCTCGCCAAACCGTCCCTGGTCTTCAGCCTCCACCCCGCGCCCAAAGCATTTCTCCCATTCGGCCAATTCGCCCGGGCGCAGGCCGGGGCGATGGACCGAGGCAAACGGGGGTGAATCCCTCAGGTTGACGGGAACCGTAGCGAACAGGACTTTGGCCCCCGACTGCCGCCCCAAATCAGCGATGTCGGCCAGATTGGCGGCAAAATTGGCATAGACATTCTTCAGCCGCCGGTCGTCACGAGGCACTCGTTGATCCAGGAACAGCTCCATGCCTTCCCAGTTCGCCGGCTCCTTCGACCCCCTGCCCAGGCTGGCGAGCAACTGCCCGACACGAGTCGTCTTGAGCGCAAGGCTCAACCGCACGGCTGCCAGTCCCGGCGCTTGCCGCCCAAAGACCGTGCCGGCGCCAAAGGGACCGATGACCTCATTGTTGCCGGCAAAAACCAGCCAGAAATCTCCCTCGCGCGGGGCGCAATCTCGCGCGATTTCCCGGATAACGTGCGAATTGATGGCGGTCATCGCTGTGTTCACAATCTCCACAGTCTGGTCCGGGTGACGGGCCTGGAGGATTCGCTCGAGCTGCCGGGCGAAGCTGTAGGACGCCTCGGGATCGCCCATCGCCGCCGACTCGCCGAACACGAAAAGGCGGACCGTGCCCGGCGGCTTCCTGCCGGCCAGGGACAAGGGCCGGGGGGCGCGCGCGACTTCCGCGGGAAAGAACCGCCCGCCGAACTTGGGATTATCGGTGAGCATCGCGCGGTTGTCCTGGCGCGAGCTGAGGAAAAAGGCCGTCGGATAGCCGTAGCCAGCCAGGCGCAGCCCCAACTCCACTGCGCCCAGAACAAGCAGAGGCCAGACCAGAGCCAGGAGACGAAACCACCGGCGCCTGGTCCGCGCTATCGGCGCGTCAGCCGGACGTTGGACCTCGGGAGCCACTGCGCCCGGTTTGCCGGGAGGGGAGCGTTTCGGCCTGTTCCGCTTGGGTTTCACGTCCTGTCTGGATGGATTGGGCCTTTACGGGCGCCTCAAGCAGGCGAAGACCTGGCGTCTCGCGGAACAAAGGGCCGCATGGGTGCGCGCTGGTAATTTGGCATTCCGAACGAAAAACACTAAGCTGCGCCTTCGAGCCATGTCAAGAAGTCAGTTGCCAATTGCCACCCTAATCCTCGCCCGGGGCGGATTCAAGAATTGGCCATTGGCAATCGGCCGGCGCCAATCTATTTTTCCCCCGGATGAACATCTTGGAAGAGCTTCAATGGCGGGGCTTGCTGGCCGACTGCACGGACCTGCCCGAACTGGCCAGGCGGGTCAGTCCCGGCCCGCTCACGGTCTATTGCGGGTTTGACCCCAGCGGCGACAGCCTGCACTTGGGCAACCTGGTGCCCTTGCTGGCGTTGCGCCGCTTTCAACTGCTGGGCCATCACCCCATCGCCCTGGCTGGCGGCGCTACCGGCGCGATTGGCGACCCCAGCGGCAAGAGCCAGGAACGCCAGTTGCTCCCCAGGGACCTCCTGGCCGCCAACCTCGCCAAAATCAACGAACAGCTCCGCCGGCTCCTGGACTTCGACACCCCGCTCAATCCCGCCCGCCTGCTCGACAACGCCGCCTGGACGGCCCCGGTCAGTTACCTGGATTTCCTGCGCGACATCGGCAAGCACTTCTCCCTCAACCAGATGCTCGCCAAGGAGAGCGTCCGCGCCCGGCTGGCCGACCGCCAGGCCGGCATCAGTTACACCGAGTTCAGCTACATGCTGCTCCAGGCCTTTGACTTTTACGTCTTGTGCCGCGACTACAATTGCCAACTCCAAATCGGCGGCAGCGACCAGTGGGGCAACATCACCGCCGGCCTCGACCTCACCCGCAAGATACTCGGCCGCCCCGTCTTTGGCCTCACCCTGCCACTCATTACCAACGCCGACGGCTCCAAGTTCGGCAAGACCGTCGCCGGCGCCGTCTGGCTCGATCCCGCCAAGACCAGCCCCTATAAGTTCTACCAGTGCTGGATTCGCACCGACGACCGCGACGTGGTCCGCTACCTGAAATACTTCACCTTCCTGGGCCAGGACGAAATCGCCGCCCTGGCCAGCCAGCACGCCCAAAACCCCGGCGCCCGCCCCGCCCACAAGGCCCTGGCCAAAGCCGCCACCGGCCTGGTTCACGGCCCAAGCGCCGCCGCCGAGGCCCTCCGCGCCAGCGAAATCCTCTTCGGCGGCGAGTTGGGGGGCATCTCCGAAACGACCTTCAACGAAATTGTCGGCGAGGCGCCCACCAAGGAAATCCAGAAAGCCCAACTCCAGGGCGCCGGCCAGCCCCTGGTCGAGCTGCTGGTCCGCGGCGGGCTTTGCCCCTCCAAGGGCCAGGCGCGAAAAGACCTCGCTGGCGGCGGCATTTACGTCAACAACCTCCGCGAAACCAGCTTCCAGCGCGCCATCACCACCCGCGACCTGCTCTTCGGCAAACACCTCCTCCTGCGCAAGGGCAAAAGAACCTTCGTGGTGGTGACCGCGAAGTAGCCGGCACGGCGGCCAGGCCTTGCGCCCCAGACCGGCTCTGGAATCGGGCCTGCCCGGAGAGGTTCATTGAGCATTGAGTATTGAGTATTGCTTATTGGTCATTGAGCCCGCGGTCCGAAAGCTCATTCGGCGTCATCCGTGGGCATTCTTCAATAACCAACGATCGTTTTTCAATCCTCAATGTCCAATTTACCTAAAAGTCCCGATTCCGAATCGGGATTGCAATCGCAGCGAAACTTGACCTGATCACAACGAGTTTTGCCGGTCAAGAACCCTAAGGCTCGCCAGGCGCCGCCCCGCCAGGCCCCGCCCCGCCGGGCGGGGCTCCCCCCCGGGCGCCGCCGACCCCGTTCGCCGTTCGCCGTTCGCTATTCGCTGTTCGCAGGGGACGCAGGGGCGGCCCCGCCGCGCGGAGGAGTTTGTGGCTAAAAAATTATTCAAAAAATTGTGAAGATTTTTCTTGCCATCGTTTGACATTTCTGGTTAACTGAGCGTGTTGCCTCAAAAAATGGCCGGCCGTGCCGGGAAAGCCTAGCGCCTCGGGCGCCAGGCCTTGCCGGCATGGGCGCGTCCCGAGGCCGCAGAAACAGACAGAATGAATAGACCACAACAACTCAACCCGCAGAGAGAAAAACAAACCCCCATAATCATCATGAAACCAACAACCTTACGCCCCAGGCGCTTACGCGCTGTCTGGGCCGCGCTTGCCCTTGGAGTGCTGGCCGTCTGCGCCAGCATCACCGCCAGCGCGGGAATAACTTGGCTCAACGCCGACGTCGGCACCCCAACCCTCCACGGGTCGGCTACCGATAACGGCAACGGCACCGTCACCATCATCGGCGGCGGCGACGATATCTGGAACGCCACCGACAACATGCACTTCTATTACGCCTGGGCCTCGGGCCAGACCTGGGATGCCATCGTCGAAGTCACCGACCTGCAAGGCCCGGATTATTGGACCAAGTGTGAATTGATGGTCCGGCGGTCCGATCCCCTCCTGGGCCCGCGGGGCCCGGACGCGTTCGTAGCGATGATGGCCTGCCCGAAGACCTACGGGCCTCCCCCGGGGACCGCCGCGGAGAACGCGGTCATCGACCAATGGCGCACCCAATACGGTGTCAACGCCGACTGGCTCCAGGCCGGTGCGAATCCAATCCCGGTCTATCCCGGCCAGTGGATGAAAATCCATCGCGACGGCACCAAGTTCACCATCTACCACGCCGAGGACGCGGTGAACAACCCCCCCGCCGCCTGGACGCAGTACATAGTGATCGACACCGCCAACCAGATCTATGGACAGGATGCCGCGAGGCTCTGGGACTGGGGCACTCCGTTTCCGGACATTGTCGCGGTCGGTGTGGGCGTGACCGCCCACAATGATGGCGACCTCGGCGGCGGCGTCGCCACCATCGCCAACCTTAGCGCGACGTTCCCGGCCGCGGCGCCGCCCTCCGTGCTGGGGGCCACCGTCCAGCCGCAGAACGCGACTAATTACCTGGGCAGCGAGGTCTCCCTCAGCTTCGCCACCACCAATGATGGCATTCCTAATGTGTTTGTCCCAAACTACCAATGGTACAAGAACGGAACGGCTGTGACCGGCGCGACCGGCGGCAAGCTTACCTTTCTGACCGCGGCGGCTGACGACGGGGCCCAGGTCTATTGCAAAGCCAGCTTTCCCGCCCCCTCGACCGTGTCGCTCAACAGCGCCACCGCCACCGTCGGCATCCAGCCCGGCTCCCTCTATTACACCAACGGCCTGAAGGAGGAATTCTTCGCCGGTTTCACCACCGCTACCGCGATCACCAATGTCGAGGCGGGCAATGTCGGCCCTGCCAACTGGCTGGCCATTATGCCGAACTTCGACAATCCGGGCGGGTTGGGCGATTATTACGTGAACCGGGTCAGCGGCTGGTTCATTGCGCCCGCCAGCGATACTTATGTGTTCTTCGTGTCCGCGGACGACGCCACCGATTTGTTCCTGAGCATGGACAGCAATCCGGCCCACAAAGCGCTCATTGCGCAGGAGTCCGGCTGGAGCGGCACGGACCATTGGCTCTCGGTGGGCGGTGGCTCGACCACCGGCCAGAAGGCCTCCTACACCTGGAGCCCGGATAACGGCACGACGGTGCCCTGGCAGCTCGGCTTTTCTATGATTGGCGGCAATCTTTATTACATCGAAGCCGTGCATTGGAACGGCACGGGCGGCGACAACGTGGGCGTGACCTACTCGACCATGGCCAATGTTGGCAGCCTCGTCGACCTCAGCCCCAGCCTGCTCCAGGCGGCCAATCATAACATCGTCCTGGTCACCAAGCCCGTCACCACCCTCGATTGGGTCACGCAACCGGCCGATACGACCCTCGCCCAAGGATTCAGCGGCACCATTCCTGCCCTGGCGGCGAGCGACAGCGAATTCGTGCCGGTCTATCAGTGGTACCAAGTCAGTGCGCCGGCGGGCGCCATTGCGGGTGCGACCTCCGCCTCCTTGTCTCTCTCGTCGGTCACCGCGGCGGACAATGGCAGACAATTCCGAGTCGTGGCTTCAACCGCCGAAGGCGAACTCTCGAAAACCAGCACGGTGGCCACCCTGACCGTCGTGCCGCCGGTCTTCGAAAAGGGCTTTGCCAAGGTGGAATTCTGGGCCAACAATGAGAACCTGGCGGGCCTTGTGGCCGGCACCCTGGGGGCTCCCACGTACACCATTACCTCGCCCAGGTTCGAGGCCAGCGTGAACAATGAGAGCGGCGATACCTACTCGCGCCGCGTCAGCGGCTTCTTCGTCCCGGCTATCAGTGACTACTACGTCTTCTTCATCTGCTCCGATGACCAGTCCGACCTGTTCATCAGCGCGGACAGCGACCCGGCCGGTAAGTACATGATTGCCCAGGAAACCCAATGGAGCAACCCCTGGATGTGGCTGAGCAGTGGTGGCGCGAGCACCCTTACCCAGAAACGGAGCGACTCGTTTGTCGACCCGGTCACCTCGGCCAGTCCCGGTTTCGGCGGCATCTACCTCTATGCCAGCCACAAATATTACCTGGAGGCTGACCACCAGGAGGGCGGCGGCGGCGACAACGTCGAGGTCACCATGAAGAAGCTCAATGACGCCGATCCGGCCGATGGCACCGACAGCGCCCTCTTTGGCAACCTCATTGGCATGTTCGCGCCGTTTTGCCATTACGTCGCCTTCACCCAACAGCCGGCCAATGTGACCGTCCCCTTCGGCGGCGTCGCCACGCTCTCGGCCGCAGGTACGACCGACTCGAAATTGGCCGTGGGTCCCACGGGCGACCCGGCTAACTATCTCAACAACTACATGCTCTACCAGTGGGCGAAGAACGGGGTTGATATTCCCGGCGCGACCAGCAGCGCCTATAAGTTTGGCCCGGTGTCGCCGGTGGACAATGGGACGCAGTTTACCTGCAAGATGAGGGCGATCGGTTACTCCGACGCCTCGGGCACCGCCCTCTGGAGCAATAGCACGCCGGCCACCCTCACGGTCTCCGGCAACGCCGTGTGGGAAAGCGGCTTCGCCCTGCACGAGTTCTGGGGCACTCCCCCAGGCCGGATCACGATCGAAAGCCTCACGGCCCCAGCGCCGGACTGGATGATGGCCACGCCCGCCTTCGAGGTTGACACCGGTGGCGGTGAGCTCGCAGACAACTTCAACGACGTGCTGCTGGGCTTCTTCATCCCGCCGACCACGGGCAACTATGTGTTCTTCTGCAACGCGGACGACGACACCGACCTGTTCCTGAGCACGGATGGCTCGGCGAGCAATCTGCGCCTGATCGCCCGGGAAACGGCTTGGGCCGGCGCGCTGGCCTGGGGCACCTCAGCCGGTGTCGTCAGCCAGGTCCGCTCGGATACGTTTGTCGATCCGGCCACCGGCTACACTCTGTACGCGAACGGCATCCATCTGAACGCAGGCCAGAAATACGCCATGGAAGCCGTCCACCACCAAGGCGGCGGCGGCACCGAAACCTGCATCAACGCCATGATGACCACCGATCCTAATTATCCGAACGCTCCCGCGAGCGGTTCGCTTAGCGTTATCCGTGGCAGCGCGGTGGGGGTTTACGTTCCACCGTGCACTTATGTGAATGTGACCAGCCAGCCGCAGAACGTCACGGTCAACAACTACGCCAACGCCACCTTCACCGCCGGCGGCACGACTGACTCGACAGTTCCGGTCGGCCCCGAGGGTGACTGGAGGAATTCGTTCAACAACTTCTTCTTCTTCCAGTGGTACAAGAACGGGTCGCCCGTCAACGGCGCCAACGGCCCCAAGCTCGTCCTGCCGATGGTGCTGCCGAGCGACAACGGGGCTCAAATCTTCTGCACGATGCGGGCCTTGGGCTACGGCGACGCCTCCGGCAATCCGCTCTGGGCCACCAGCCAGGTGGCCACCCTCACCGTCGTCACCACCGCCCCGCACCTCCTGTATGCGGCGGTCTATACGAACTATTGCCCCACGAACCTGCTTAATCCCGCCGTGACCTACGTGGACCTGGCCTTTGACAACCCCATGGATCCGGCCAAGCTCATCCTCAGCAGCAGCTACAACCTGCCCGCCGGCCTGACCATCGTCGGCATTAACTTCAGCACCAACGACCTCCGGAGCGTCGAATTGGCGGTGACCGGCACGCCGCACCCTCCCTTCTCGGTCTCGGTCAACAGTTCCCTGACCGACCTCGGCCACACGGCCCTTGCCTCCGGCAGTACCGCCACTAACGCCCTCGCGGTGCCGCTCACCGTCGTGGACGTCGGCACCCCTGACTCAGGCCCGGTCGTCCCATCCATGGTGTATGTGGACGGCCCCAAGGACTACACCGTCGTGGCTGAAGGCCGCGACATCTGGGACGCTGCCGACGGGTTCAACTTCTGCTACGAACTCAAGACGGGCGACTTCGACGTCGCCGTTCGCGTGAAGGACGTCACGCACACCTCCAACTGGTCCAAGGCCGGCCTGATGGTGCGCGACACCATCGGTGGCCTCTATGCCGGCGCCCGCAACTGGAACGTCGTCTGCGACCCGCGCTCCGACGACGGCATCATGGCCCTCGATAACACCGGTTATGGCGCCAACACCATCGAGTGCAACTGCCGCAGCGCCACGGACGCCACCAGCGGCGGCTGGCAGGCGGTCAGCAACCAGGTTGCGCCCCCGTATCCGAACGCCTGGGTCCGCCTCAAGAGGACGGGCACTATCCTGACCGCCTTCAACGGCACCAACGGCGTTAACTGGGTGCAAATGGGCTGGGCCGACCCGACCCTCGTGGGCGATCCTGCTTCTGGTGGACTGATCCCGTTGCCGAATACGGTCTATGTCGGCATATGCACGACCGCGCACAACAACGACAACGAGCTCGCCGGCGACCCGGTCGGGCGCTTCTACGACACGGTGCACTACGCGGACTACGCCACCGCCTGGGCGCTGCCTGTCAATGCCCTGTTCACGGTCCAGCACGTCGGCCAGAACTTCATCCTCTCCTGGACGCCCCCCGGCGGCACGCTCCAGAGCAGCCCCGCCCTCGGACCCAACGCCGACTGGCAGCCGATCCCCAGTGCGACTAGCCCGATGACCATCCCCATCGGCGCCGCGAACCAGTTCTACAGGATTAAATACTAATCCGTAACACTGGCCGCGCTTAGGCTCCAAAGAGCCGCGGGGTTCGCCCCGCGGCTCTCTTTATATGAAGAGCGTGCCCGGTTTACAACCCCTGCTGGCGCTGGCGCTGCTGGCGGCGCCCGGCGCCGCCGGGGCCGAGGGGTCGGCCTGGGAGCATTCCATCGTCACGCTCGAGGTGGCGCGCAAGCAATACGACTATTACCAACCGTGGAGCAAAGGCCTGCGGCGCCTGCAAAAGGCCGGCCTGGTCGTGGGCGAGCGGGAGGTCCTGACCACCGCCGATGAGCTGTTCGAGCGCACCCTGGTGCGCCTGCAAAAGGGCGGCCGGGGGCAATGGTGGATGGGCCAAGCAGCCTGGATTGACTACCACGCGAACCTGGCCCTTGTGACCACCGCCGAGGCGGACTTCTGGCGCGACCTGAAGCCCGCCACTCTGGGCAGCGCCGCGCCGAGCCAGGGCGCGATGCAAATCCTGCGCTGGCGCGAGGGCAATCTCGAAAACCGCCGGGCGGAGTTCACTCAATTCTCGGTGCGCGAGGGACAGTTGAGCCCGCTTAACCACGTGGTGCTGGAGGTCAGCTCCGACATTCAGGGCGTCGGCTGGGGCGAGCCGGTGGTGGTCAATGCGCAGGTGGCCGGGCTCCTCACGGCCCAGGAAGGCCGCAATTGTTACGCTCTGCCCGCCTCCTCCATCCGGGCCATCCTCCAGGCCCGCCGGCAGGGAGCCTATCCCGGGCTGGGCTACTTCCATTTCTACTGGCAGCCCGCCAAGAACACCGCCTCGCTGGCCTGGCTCGGACTCACCGGCGAGCCGCGCGGCGTCATGGTTGTCCACGTCCCCGACCGGCCGGATGGCCGCGACCAGGTCCTCAAGCCCAAAGACATCCTCTTGAACATCGACGGCTTCGACCTGGACATCCAGGGCGACTACAACGACCCGGAGTTCGGGCATTTGAACCTGGAGGCGCTGGCCACGCGCGGCAAATGGGCGGGGCAGGACCTGAAGATGCAGCTCTGGCGGGAGGGCAAACCGATGGCGGTCAGTTATTGCCTCCCGAAATTCGAGTACACCAACGCCCTCGTGCCCTACGCCGTCCACGACCAGGAACCGGAGTACTTGCTCCTGGGCGGGCTGGTCTTCCAGCCGCTGACCGACAGCTACCTCCAAAGCTGGGGCGCCGAGTGGAAGCGCAACGCCCCCTTCCGCCTCTATTACTATAACAGCGAGGAACCGACCAAGGAGCGGCCGGCCCTGGTGCTGCTCTCCCATGTGCTGCCGGATGCCTACAATATCGGCTACCAGGACCAAAAGTACCTGGTGCTCCACAAAGTCAACGGGCAACCGGTCAGCCGCCTGCCCGAACTGCGCGACGCCCTCCAGAAGCCCCTCAACGGCTACCACATCCTGGAGTTTGTCCACAGCGATTCCCTCCGCCGGATGGTGCTCGCGGCCGGCCAGGCGGAGCGCGAGGCCACCGCCCGCGTGCTCGAGCACTACGGCATCGACCAAGCCTTCCGCTTCGCGACGCCGGCGGCGGGCAAGTGAGGGCGCGCCGGAGCTTTTTCATTTGCCCGCGGCAGCGCCCACAGCCCGCCCATTGGCTGCTTGCGCCCGGCCACGGCCTTTGCCAAGCTTGGGGCATGACCTTTTGGGCGGTTGCCCTGCGGCCGCCAGCGTCCGCGGGGCGGGTGCTTTCGGTTGCTCTGGCTTTCAGGCCGTAACTACAGCGCCGCCAGCGGCGCCGGCGTTGAGCCCGATCTGCAAGCGCAGCCTGGATGCCGCCTCATCAAGGCCTGCCGGTGTGGCGAAATGGCAGACGCACAGGACTTAAAATCCTGGGGCCTTAAACAGCCGTGTGGGTTCGAGTCCCACCACCGGCACCACCTTCAAAACACTCTGCTGCGGGCTGAAAGCCCGCGCACTGAGAGCCTGGGGTGAGGCGCGCCGCGAACGGAGTTGCAGGCGTCCGAAAAGGCGGAACCAACCCGTTGACTTTTGACGACAGCAGCCGGAAGGCTGGAAGATCAATCTTTATATTGACATCCCACGCGAGCCGGCTCATTGTTAAGCAAGCCGCCAAGCCGACGGCGAGGCAGCAAAAAGCTACTGAACAGGTCACGATAACGACTGCGCTTATGAGGCTCAAAGTGGTTCTCCACGAAGAAGATGGTGGTTTTTGGGCGGAAGTTCCGAGTCTGCCAGGCTGCTATTCTCAGGGCCGAACTCTGGAAGACGTAAGGCAGAATATTGCCGAGGCCATTCAGGCCCATTTGGAGACGTTGCAAGAGGAGTCTTCCACCCTGAGCGCCGGAAGCGCTCGCATCGAAGAAGTGGCCGTGTGAACTGGACCGGCAAAGAAGTTTGCCGGATGCTGGAGGGTGCGGGATGGGAGCTAAAGCGCATCAAGGGGAGCCACCACGTTTTTAAGAAACCTGGCCAGCCACTGCTTATCACCGTTCCTGTTCACGGCAACGAAGCTCTCAAACCCGGTCTCCTGAACAGAATCCTCAAAGACGCGGGATTGAAGGGTTAGCGGGTTGCAGATGTGGAAACAAGCTCGGAGTAGTTGCCAGCTCAAAAGATCGGCAGCCTTACAGGCCGGAGGAGGGGTTTTCCAGCACGCCCCGGAGGTATTGGTTCTCGCGGCGTTCCTCGCCCAGGGTCGTGGGCCGCCCATGCCCGGGCAGCAGCCGGGTCTGGTCCGGCAGGGCCATCACTTTCCGGAGCGAGGCCTCCATTTCCATCGGATTGGAATCCGGCAGATCGGTCCGGCCGATCGAGCCGCCGATGATGAGGTCACCACCGACGAGCAGGTCCTCCTTGGGGAAGTGATACACCACATGCCCCGGCGAGTGGCCGGGAGTGTGAATGACGACCACCTCCAGCGAGCCGACCCGGAGCCTCTGGCCGTCCTCCAGGCGGAGGTCGGGCCGGCAAGGCGGAATCGCAAAGGGGAGCCCGAACAGCCGGGTCTGCAAGTCCGGGTGCTGGAGCTTGGCGGCATCCTGCCGGTGGATGAGGACCTTCGCTTTGGGAAAGCGTTCGCGCACGACCCCGTGATCAGCGAAATGGTCGAAATGCCCATGCGTCAGCCATAACCCGGTTATGGCCCAGCCCCGCTGGGCGGCTTCAGCCAGCAGGGGCCCGGTGGTGTGGTCCGGCGCGTCGAAGAGCACCGCCTGCCCGGCCGTCTCGTCCGCAATCAGAATGCAGTTGGTGGCGGCAATGCCGCCGGTGTTCAGGAGCACGATCATGGCCCCATTTTATACCCGGGCATCTGTAAAATCCACCGGCGAGCATCGGCACGGCCTGGCCAGTTTTTTGGAAAAAATGGCCAATGTGGCCAATGCAGCCAATGTGGGCAATGGAGCTGTTTAAAGGCATCGGGAAAGGCGTTGGGGGCGCTCGATTCGCACCTTGACGGGGTTTGGCGGGGGGGGCAAATAAGTTAGAGGCTGGAGGCTGGAGGCTGGAGGCTGGAGGCTGGAGGCTGGAGGCTGGAGGCGCTCGATTCGCACCTTGACGGGGTTTGGCGGGGGGCTACAATTGGGGCTATGAGCGTAGGCGAGGGCCGATTCTGCGCGGACTGCGCCGCGCGGAACAAACAGCCGCCGCCGTGAGAGAACAGCGTTTTCCCGCTGGCGCGCCTCCTCCTGAAACGCAAGCAGGGACGGGGCCCGGCTTTGGCCGTGGGAAACCGACCGAGACATGACCGAGAAAGAAATTGAGTCAACGCCAAGTGCTTCCATTGAACAGATGCAACAAGGCTGGCACGCGTTGACGTTGAAGGTAGAGCAACTGCGTGCCGAGCTTGGCGGGTTGGCCCAAGAGACCAAGGCGCTGCACTTGCTGCTGGAACGAGTGATTGACCATCGGCAGAAGTCACACACCGAGCTGGTGCTGATTCTCTCCAGCCTGGTGGGCAAGCTGCCGCTCAATGATGTGGGGGTGTTCCTCTCCAAGCTGGTCGAACACAACTCCAACGTCAGCCAGTTCTTTGGCGCCCTGGTCAAGGGTGGGGCCGATGCGGTTCTGTCCCAACCGGAGCTGCTCAAGGCCTTGGACCAAAACAAGCGCGACCTGGCGGCGGCGTTGAAACCGCTGGTCGAGGAACTCATCAAGCTGGACACGCCCCTGGACGGCGAGATGCTGCAGTCGTTCCTCAAGCAGGCCGACCTGTTCTTTTCGCCGCGGGTGGTGCGGGCCAATCGCTGCTTCGTGAAGGGCTACGTGCCCCGGGAGCGAATCGTGCGCGAATTTGGCGAGCCGGCGCTGGTCTATTTCAACGACTTGACCACCGACCCCAAGCTGAACCCGCATCCGAAAGCGGACGAGATCGTGCTGGGCTTCAAAGACGAGTTCGAGGCGCTGCTCGAGCAAGACCCCGCCCTGGTCCCGCACCAGCGGCAAGCCCTGCTGGCGTTGTATCAGCGGGTTCAGCGCAGCAAGGCGCCCACCGACCAGGCCCGGGCCCAGAGAAATGCCTTCCAGCGCATGACCTTCCTCACCGAGTTGCTTCACTTCTACGAACACCCGGACACCGAGGCGCCGGACATCCTGTTTGCCCAGCGCCTGCCGAGCCTGATTGAACAGTTGGCGCTCCCTGGCCCGCCGGACAACCTGGATGAAAAACTGATTGCCGCCGCCGAGGCGCTGCTGGCCTTTGTCGTCAGCCCGGACCATCGGCTGATGATCCTCAACAACGTGGGCAAAGGCGGCGGGGCCGGCAAGACCCTCAAGTTCGTCCTCCGGCTCCGGGCGGCCAAGACCTCGGACACCGGCCTGGACCAACTCATGGCCGAGTTCGTCCGGCACCTGATCCCGACCCAAAAGCCGCCGCCGGCCGGGTCGTTGGCCGCCCTTTTGCGGCTGGTCAACCCGGAGATGCAGCGGCTGGCGGTCAAGTTCATCATGGGCTGCGACCGGATTCGCAGGGCCGAGGCCGAAGCGCTCGGCCAAGCTATCGCCGCCGCTCTCGGCCTCAAGGTGCTGCCGCAGGAGGCGCAGAAAGGGGACCCTGTGGAAAACGAGCGGCAAAGGGCCTGGGCCAAGATCAAGGAGATGATCGCCCGCCGCGGCGACGCCGCGACGATTGCCGGCGCCATCCGGGACCGGCTCAATGCCAAGTACGATGCCGACGAAATCCGGCAGAGCTGGCTCGCCCTCATCGAGGCCGAGTCGATGGCCCTCATCCGGATTTTCTGCCAGATACCGTATCGCGCGGATGGGAAAACCGACGCGATCGCCCTGCCCGTGGTCGAAGCCTATGTGAGCCGGCTGACGCATGAGAAGTATGCCGCCATCTACCAGAAAGTGGTGACCAGTCTCAGGAGCATGTTCCACGCAAGACCTGACAATCCCACCCTCCTCAACTTTACGGCCCTGGTCAGGTGGGCCAACCCCGAGGCGGCCAGCAAGCTGTGCGCGCACATCGGGATGCCGAGCCCGGGGGCCTAGAGACAGACTTACCGCATGATGGCGCTGGAAGACGTGCCGGAGAAACACCAGTTTAAAGAAGTCCTGGTATGAAGCGCCGCCGAGCGGTGACGGGAAAAAACCGCGGCTCGTTTAGTCTGAGGACCAAATTCGACTTTTCAACGGCAGCACGCTCGCCCGCCGGCTTGTTGGTCTCTTGTTTACCGATCTGCCCCTGAGCGTTACCTCCGGAATAGCTGCCTAGCGCGTTGCAAATCAAAAAAACCGTCGTTTTAATGCGAAGTGGCCGCCCTGTAATGGATTGGGGTTAATTGAGCATTGAGTATTGAGTATTGGTTATTGGTCATTGATCCGGCGGGGCGCAGGCGAGTTTTGAGGTTACTCCGAAAATAGGCGCGTAGCCCGTTGCGAAGGAACAAGAGTCTCATTTTCGTGCGCGGTGGTGTCCCTATAAGGGATGGGGGGATTCATGCAAGAACGGATTCCGAAGGCGAGGCGTAGCTGCAGTATTATTCTCTGGCACCCCTCCTGGGTGCGACCGCCAGTCCCGATTCGGAATCGGGAGCCCGGTGGTCGTTCCCCCTTTACCCTGAACGACCACCGGCTACTGTCTGCCAACCCTCCGGGTTGGGGAAAATCGGAATTTGTTCTTGCACGGGCGCTAAGGGAGGCGGCGGATGATTCTGCAGATGGACAGAGTGTGGTTTTGTCTCCTGTCCGCCGTGGTCGCTGGCGTGGTGGGGGCGGGCGCGCGCGCAGAAAACGAGACCGGACCAATGGGCGTGAAGGGGTCAAGTGGGCTCGGCGCTTGGCGCCGGGTGGGACGCCCAATGGGCCCGGCGTCCCGGAGGGACGCTTGAGACTAATCGGGGCTGGTTCAGCCGTCCCTCCGGGACGGGCTGATCCTAGGGCTGCCCTTTCCCGGCGTTGAAACGCCGGGCTATTGTCGGGTGTCCCTCCGGGACAAACCCAGGTGAGTCCGGCGTGTAATGCTTAGCTTGGCGCGTATGCGCCTTGGCGGGACGGGCTTTCAGCCGGCGGCCAGCGCGTTTTATGCATCTGTCCCCCGCTTGATGCAGGCAATTCAACCGCCAGCGGACCAGAAAGCGAGCCCGCACTTGTCGATTTGTCAGTTGTCGATTTGTCAATTGTTGAGATGCGAACCCTTTGCCTTTTGCCTTCTGTGCAGGATTTATGTAAATTTACTTGAATGCTGGTACAGATGCGGCAATGCTTTCTTGCGGCCAGGACAGCCGCCGGTGTGCGGCCGGAGGGGCGAACGCGTCTTTGGCTGCGTCTTTTGCGCTTGCGCCTGCGGATTCACTGGGCCGTACCGGCCCAGCCGCATCAGCGGGCTGCGCCCCAAAAGTCACCGTCGCGCTGACGGGGAAGGAAATGTTGAACGAGCAGATTGTGAAGGAGCTACTGTGAGGGGAAATGCCCACAAATCAAAGGAACGGGATTGGATTCCTGAAAAATACTTTGAGGCTTTTCATGATGCGCTCGACAATTACGAGCGGGCCCACCCGCACTGGCGGATTGAAGTCCTCGCGTCTTTGATCAAATGGGGAATCAGGAATCTCAAGCACTCAATCGAAGAAGAACCCGGCAGCCAGATCACTTGGGACAACCCACTTGTCGAGTTGCACTACCTCGTAGAATGGGATTGGAATGCGCCACGCGACGGAGACAAGATCTATGGCAGACAGGTTCTCGGTAAATTAACAAAAGAGAATACTTCCAACCGAAAAGTGGCGGCGAAAACATTGGCTGGAATGATGGCGTGCCGTTTCAACACGATGGCTCTGGAGCACTTTACCAACGGTGCATGGTTCGAGAAGCGTGAGAACACTTACGTTCCATATCTGCCGGCCAACCTCGACACGAGCATCAAGCAAGTAAAAGGCAAATGGAAAAAGCGTGAAGAACTGGAGGAGATTTACAAACCTTTTTGGATAGGAACCACAAGGGTTGGTATTCCGGGCAGCGGGTTAAAGAAGAATTCGAGCATTCCGAGGCGGGTTGCCAAGCAGCTTGAAGCAATCGGCCAGCGAATGGACATCCCTGCCATTTCATTCAGCGGGCAGGTGAACGGCAGGAAAATGTGGAGCGGACTTGTATTCGAAATCCAGCCACTGATTATCGATTATGACGCGCACAGAGCTTACTACCCCGTCACCACCGGGCTCGCTTTTGAACACAGGTTGGCTGGAAATGACGTCATCGCCTTAACGCCATCTGGATGGCCTAGAAAAGATCGAGAAGCGTTTTGGGACCGTGTCCTGCGCGGTGTTGATGAATCGATCGAACGTCTCGTCCCGAAAAACGAGACCCAAAGCTCTATTATTTTACTGCGCAATGGTGAGATATTGAAGGTTCAGCCGCTGCATTGTCGCGGCGACATGGGAGCGCCAAGGAGGTTGCCGGCAGGCTTTCAAAGGAGGCGCCAAGAGCAGGAGGCCTCCGCAAAGGAGTGCAAGCGGCGCCTGCACCTGCTTCGGGCATGCGACTTGGCCATAACTGCGGATGAAAAGGGGCGCGCGCTTGAACAATTGGCGGCGGAGTTGTTCAACACGGTCCCGGGGCTAAGAGTCGTCAACTCTAATGTGCGAACTGAAACAGAGGAAATCGATCTCGTTATTTCGCATGACGCCACTGCTCGTGAATTTAAGGACGAGGCGGAATTCATTCTCGTCGAATGCAAAAAATGGTCCGCGAAATGTGGGAAGGACGAATTTGTGCTCTTCGAGAAAAAGATTCATAATAGGAGGGGAAGGAGTTCTCTAGGATTTCTTATCTCTTGGAACGGTTTCACCGACACATTTAAAAAAGAGATGCTCCGCGGGTCACACGAGCGCCCCCTTGTTGTGCCTCTCGATGGGGACCAGATACGCAGTGCTGCCCAACGAGGCACATTTCCTTCGTTGCTCGCATCGGCAAGACGTGACGCGATATTTCTTTAACCTTCACGAATCGAGTGATGCTCTGAGCCGGACGGACGTCGATGTCTGGTCGAATCTATCGTTTGTTAAAGAGTGAGTTCGTGCTGGTGGCCGTCTTTGGCGGGGGCCTTCGGGGCTTTCTTGAAGGTGTCGTCCAGGGCGGCGAAGGCGGTGGGGCGCTCGATGGGTTTGCCTTCCATGAGTTCTTTGACGGTGCGGAGTTGGAGGCGTGGGTATTGTTGCTTGTTGGTCTTGTGCTCGTAGAAGCCGGCGCTGACGGCTTCTGCAACCATGTCACGGGTGGGCGGCTGGAGGGAGATGAGGACCCCCATAGCCGCCTTCTCGCGGTCCAGCACGCCGCGCAGGTCACGAACGTCTTTGACGCCGGTTTTGCCGCCTTTGACCTGGATGATGATTTGCTCGGGCTTGGTCTCACGGGGGTCGTCGCGGAAGAGGATTTTGCCGTCTATGCCGCGGTCAGCGCCTTTCTTCTGTTCGACCGGGCGGGCGCCGACCAAGCCGAGGGCCCACCATTGGAACTGGAATTTGTCTTGCTCGGCCAGGGTGTAGGCCTCGTTGGGCGTGACCGGTTCGCCGACGGTGATGATTTCGATTTTGTCGCCGTAAGTGTCGCGGAGCCGGTTCTTGATGAGGGAGGTGGCAAGTTGGGTGATGTCGATGCCAATCCATTTACGGCTATGTTTCTCGGCTGCATCAATTGTCGTTCCGCAGCCGCAAAAGGGGTCGAGCACGAGGTGGCCCGGGTTGCTGCTGGCCTTGATGATGCGCTCAAGCAGGGCGACGGGCTTCTGGGTTGGGTAGCCTAGACGCTCACTCGCCTGAGAGTTGATTGGAAATATATCCGTCCAGACGTCATCGCATGGGGTGCCGGGCATCTCGTCAAGGTAAAGCTTAAGGCGGGGCATGCCTCTCGAGGAATAGACGAGCAGGCCGTCAGCTTCAAATTTCTCCATGTTCTCCTTCGCGCAAGACCAGCAGCGGGAAGCCGGCGGCCTAATCCCCTTCCACTCGTAAAGTTGGCCTGAGGACGCTCTTTCCATCGCTGCCGTCAGGTCTCTTGTCGTAAAGCGGCGCCCGGTCTTCTCCTCAACCTGACCGTAGTGGGACTTGGTGTAGTCCTCTGAATAGGGCAGGTATTGCTGGTTCCAGACCCAGACGTCGGTCTTCGTGTAGAAGAGCACATCATCTTGAACGGTGGCGAAACGCTTTCCAACGTTCCCATGCGCTGAGGTTCGTTTCCAGATGATGCAGTTACGGAAGTTCTCCTTGCCCATGACTGCATCGCACAGCAGTTTGAGATAGTGGGAGGCGGTGGGGTCGCAGTGGAGGTAGAGGGAGCCAGTGCGTTTGAGGACTCGGCGGAGTTCGACGAGGCGGGGAACCATCATGGCGAGGTAGGCCATCATGTCGTTTTGGCCGAGGAAGGTGCGGAAGGCCTGCATGATCTCGCTGACCTTGCCGGGCTGGGTGACGAGTTCCTGGTAGACGCGCTCGCTCTCCTGATTCCAGTGCCAGGTGTCCTCGAAGGCGCGGATTTGGCTGGCGGCGTCGGTGCCGTCTTTTTCGTGGAAGAAGGCGTTGTAGTCTTGGGCGGAATTGAAGGGTGGGTCGAGATAAACGAGGTCAACGGTCTCGTCCTTGAGATAGCGCCGCAAGATGTCGAGGTTGTCGCCGTAGTAGAGCGTGCCCATGTGGGCGAGTGTAACCGAGGGGCTGCGGGGAATCAACAACGCGATGTGGCGAAGGCTGGGGATTACTGGCTGCCGCGGCGTTTTGGCTCCGTTGGTTGAACGCGATACGGGCTCAGCTAAAGAGCTCTAACAGAAGGAAACGAAGTAAACAGAGAAGAAGTACCGCCGCCTCACGCGATACGGGCTCGGTTGCAAGGCAGGAGCAATCCTTCGGGCCGGGCCTCACCGGGCGGAGGTGGAGTTGTGCGCTGGGCGCGGCGCCAGGGCCACTTGCAGGAAGCGGGCGCGCTGGCGGAGTTTTGCCAGGGCAACGGACTGGAGGCGGTGGATTCCCTGCCGGCCATAGCCGAGCAACTGGCCCGCTTCCTTGAGGGTGCGATGGCAGCCATCCTCCAAACCGAAGCGGAGGCGAATGACTTGCTGTTCGGCCGGAGTCAGCACGACCATCAGGCGCTCGACGAATTCACGGTCGCTGTGCAGGGCCGCTTCCCGGTCCGGCGTAGGCGAGGTCTCGTCGGGGATCACTTCGGCCAGCGTCAGCCCGGTCTCATTTCCGGGCCAGGGGCTTTCCAGTGGGACGAAAGACGGGGTCGGGGTTGAACGCAGGCGCCGTACGGCAGGCAGTTCCAGCCCGCATTCGCCCGCCAATTCGCTGTCGTTCGGTTCGCGGTTGAGTTTGGCGGTGAGGCGCTCCTCGGCGACTTGCACCTGGCCATGGCGCCGGTAGAAATCCGCCGGCAGGCTGACCGGCCAGGCCTGATAGCTGAGGGCGCGCTGCATCTGCACGCGGACCCAGGGCCTGGCGTAGTAGGCGAACCTGACATTGCGGACGGGGTCGAACAATTCGGCGGCCCGCATGAGGCCGAGGTTGCCCTCATTGATCAGGTCGCCCAGCGGGAGACCGAAGCCCTGGTAATCGAAGGCGATGCGCACGACCCTGGGCAAGTGGCCGACCACCAGTTGCTGGCGGCGGGCAGCGTCGGCCCCGGACGTGCCGGTCGCCGGGGGCGCTTGAGCCGGCCCGAGCCGCGAGCCGCTGGCGAGGTCGCGCAAATAAAGGCGCAGGATGAAGTCGCTCTCCGTATCAAACCCTGGAGGCTGGAGGCTGGAGGCTGGAGGCTGGAGGCTGGAGGGCGCTTCAACGGGGTCCGCGCTCGGCGGGGGCGGCCCTGAGAGCAGCAGGGCATTGCCGTTGGGCGCGGGCGCATCCTGACACTGCCCCTGAGCGCGGGCGGAGGCCCTCCCCCCTTCCCCCCTCCCATCCCGCCGGGCGGGATGGGAGGGGGGTGATCCGTTTTTCGCCCTTACCCAGGGCGGCGGCCCGTCCGCCAAGGCGCGACGGGCCTTGCCCTGGGCTGGTATGAGTGACGCCTTTGGCGTCGCGCCTCTCCCCGGGCCTTGCCCTGGGCTACTATCTTGCCGCCCCTCCGGGGCGGAAGGATGCCGCGCTGCGCGCGGGTAGAATGGAATTGGTGGCAGTGTCGGGATGCGCCCGTCCGCAGCCGGCGGGGGCGGCTGGGAGACCATCACGGCATTCCCGTTGGGCGCCGGACCCAGGAAGCGAGCGCCAGGGCCTGGCCCGGCGGGTTCGTGGCCCCGGGGGCCGGGTCGGGCCGGCCAGCGGCGCCCCGGCTCCGCGGGCGCGGGCCGGGGAGGCCTGGTTGCCCTTTGGCGGCGGACCGATTCAGGGCTGTCCTGGACGGCGCCGCCTGAAGCGGCGCCGCCCTGGCCGGCAAACTCGCCGGCGCTGAACGGGGTAATATCGCTAATCATTTCCTAACCTCACTGCATCAATGGCGAACGGCGAACGGCGAACGGCGAACGGGGAGTAATATCGCTAATCATTTCCTCACCTCACTGCGTCGGTCCCTTTGTCCGGCCCCGAACTGTCTATAAACGGGCAAAGGGCCTGCAGGGCGACTCTTTTGGGCGGGGCGCCGCCGGCTTCACCCGGCAGACGCCAGGCGAAATAGACGGCCTCCGGACCGACTCCTTCATGCCAAAGTTCCAGGTAATAACGCTGGCCTTGGACCAGCCTTTGTGGGGCGGACTCCTGGCTCGGGGAACTTTGCAGGTCGGCCGCGAGGCGCGAGGCCGAACCACTCCTTGGGCGGGCCCCGCCTTGCGGCCCCGGCGCCGTGCCCTCTCTGCCCGGCTCGGGCGGCATGACGTAGGCGAGGCGGCGTTTGTGGGCCGGTTTGGCATCGGTGCTGAGCCACAGCTCGGCCGGGGTCTTGTCCTCGAGCGTCGCCAGCCAGAAGATGTAATCCCCGGAGGCCGGCGCGACCAGGAAACCACGGAGCCGCTCGACCGCATTGGGCGGGGCGGGAGCAGCGGCCGGTTGGCTCAACGACGTGCCCCGGGCGGGCGCCTCGGCAAAGGGAGTGTCGGACGGCAAGGTCCAGACGTCGCTGGACAGAAAGCCGGTCAGGAACTGCGCCTCCAGTTTCACACCCGGGGCGGCGGTGGCCGTCTGGCCGGCGCGGACGGTCAGTTGGCGGTGGTCGTCCACGGCGGCCAGGCGGCGCTTGCGCAGCCGGACCGCGCCTTCCAGGACTTCGATTCGCGTGCTGGCGGCGGTGGCGGAAAGGGAGAAGTGCGTGCCCACGACTTTGGCTTCCGCCTGGGGCGTGGCGATAATCATGGGGCGCCAGCGGGGCTGTGGGGCGACGGAGGCATCCAAAGTGCCGGTTCGGAGCGAGAGCCGTTTGCCGCGCATCGGATTGAGCAGTTGCAACTCCGCCCCGGCGGCCAGGTCGAGACGGGTCGGCTCCTCGCCCCAGGCCAGGCTCGCCGCTCCGTCCGCCGGCACCCGGAGGAGGTCTCCCGGATAAAGCAATTGCCCCGACCCCGCAGACAACTTCCGACCGGCGCGCTCGACGGCCACTTGCGCGCGCAGGTCGGTCAGGCGGCCGACGGCGGCTTTCTGGAAATAGAAATGGAGCCCCGCCAGGGCGAGGCACGCGGCGGCTGCAACGCCTAGCGGCCAGCGCAGGGTAATCCGCACCTCATGCCAAACCAGCCAGGGGAAAAGCCGGCGTGGCGCGCGGGCGGGCCTGGCCGCGGGCGGCGCCCACGCCCGAGCCAGCCGCGCCTGGGCGGCTGCCGGCGCCTCGGCGGGCTGCGAGCGGAGCGTGTGATAAATGGTTTCGTCCAGCAGCCAATCGTCAACCAGCTCGGCGCGGGTTTCGGGCTTTGCCAGCAGTTGCTTCAACTCCGCCAGTTCCGCGGCGGAGAGCCCGCCGGCCGCCCATTGTGCCAAGAGTTGCCCGAGGCTGTTCATGGCAGCAGCCCTTGCAGTCGGAGTTTTTTCTCCGCGCAATCCCGCAGCGCCCGGCGCAGGCGGGAAAGGGACATCAGCACGGCGGCGCTCGTTTGCCGGAGGAGGCCGGCCACCTCCTGGGCGGGCAGTCCCTGCTCATATTTGAGCCGCAGCAGGCGTTGGGCGCGCTCCGGCAGTTCCTGGATGCACTCCGTCACCGCCTCCTGGCGCGCGCGCCAGTAGTCCTGGTGCGCCGCCTGTTCGGCGAAGGCCAGTTCCACCAGGTCCAGCAACTGCTCGTCCGCCGGCACGGTCTCCTTGCGCCGGTCGCGCCAGTAGTGCAGCACCAGGTTGCGGGCCGTGCCGCGGCACCATTTGGCCTGGTCCCTAATCTCAACCCCCTCGGCCAGCGCACGGGAGAAACTCACCCATACCTCCTGGAAGATGTCCTCCGAGTCGTGCGGGTTGCGCACGAAGCCCTGGATGAAGGCGAACAGGCTGTGGCGCGCGGCCACAAACTCAACCATCAACTCTTCCTGTCGTTCCATCGCAACGTCTGCCGGGCGTTCCCCCGCTGCTGGAAACACCCTGCATCCACCTACTCTGTTCCACCAGCGGGCAGAATGTAACAGGAAAAAATCGGGGGCGGGAGTGGTGGGGGGCGGGGGAGGAGGGGGTGGGTGAGCGCACGTCGGGCTTTCAGCCCGCGGAGGATTTCAGATTTCAGATTTCAGATTTCAGATTGCGGGTTTGGCCGCGCGAGAGGGCGCGATGAACGGGTGAGCGGGCGCTCGAGATGCAGGGTCGACAATCGCTGCCTTCAGGCGGCTAGCCGAAGATGAGAAAGAAGCAGCGGCGTTCTGGCGAGCGCCGCCGTCTTCCCGCAGGACAATCCGGCGTCGAACCCTCCCGATTCGGAATCGGGACTACGGGGCAATGGTGGCCTGCCTTCGGGTTTCGGATTTCGGCTTTCTTATCGCAGCCCGGCCCGAATGCGGGCCTGGGCTTCGTCGAGGGACACCAGTTCCGCCTTGGTTTGGCAGCGCAGCTTGAACTCGACTTTGCCCTGTTGGAGGGTGCGCTTGCTGGTCGTGAGCCGGGCGGGAATGCCGATGAGGTCGGCGTCGCTGAATTTCTCCCCGGCGCGGGCCGGGCGGTCATCGAAGAGCACGGCCAGGCCGGCCTGGCGGAGTTGCTGGTAAATCTGCTCCGCTTGGGCGCTGACCGCCGGGTCTTCCAGGTTCAGCCCGACCAGGTGCGCGTCGAAGGGCGCAATTTGCGGCGACCAGATGATGCCCTTGTCGTCGTGGCTCTGCTCGACCCAGGCGGCGGCCATGCGCGAGATGCCGATGCCGTAACAGCCCATGATGACCGGGTGCGCTTTGCCCTGGGCGTCCAGGTAGCGGCAGTTCATCGCCTCGGAGTACTTGGTGCCGAGCTTGAAAATATGGCCGACCTCAATGCCGCGCGCCGCCTGCAAGCTTCCCCCGCAACGCGGGCAACCTTCACCCGCTTTGGCCAGCTTGAAGTCCCCAAGCTCCGGCAGCGGCAGGTCGCGGCCGAAATTGACGTTGATGTTGTGATAGTTGGTTTGGTTGGCGCCGCATTCGAAGTTGACGCGCCGGCCCACGTAATGGTCGGCCAGGAGGCGCACGGAGGCGGGCAGCCCGAGCAGCCCGGCATAGCCCACCTCGGCCCCGGTCAGTTCCCTGATGGCCTCCGCCGACGCCAGCCGGAGGGCCTTGCAGCCGAGGAAATTGGCCACCTTGGTTTCGTTCACCTCGCAATCGCCGCGCACCGCCACGGCCACTAGCCGCTCATCCGCCTGGAAGATCAGCGTCTTGGTAGTCTTCCAGACCGGGATGTCGAGAAACTGCGCCAGCTTTTCGACGCCGATCAGTCCCTCGCCCAGGACGGCCGCCATCGGTTTCGGCTCGGGGTCCTGCGGGAATTCCTGCAAGCGGGACTGGGCCCGTTGCTGGTTGGCCGCGTAGTCACAGCCCTCGCAGAACAGGAGCGTGTCCTCTCCGGTGTCGGCCAGGACCATGAATTCCTGGCTGCCGCTGCCGCCGATGGCGCCGGGGTCCGCCTCGACCGCGCGGTAGCGGAACCCGATGCGCTCGCAAATCCGGTGATAGGCCCGCCGCATCCCGTCGTAAGCCGCCTCCAGTCCGGCCTCGTCCGCGTCGAAACTGTAGGCGTCTTTCATGATGAACTCGCGGGCGCGCATCAGGCCGAAACGCGGCCGGATTTCGTCCCGGAACTTGGTTTGAATCTGGAAGGCGCACTTGGGCAGGTCCTTGTAGGACTTGATCTCGCGGCGCAGAATGTCGGTGATGACCTCCTCGTGCGTCGGCCCCAGGCAGACGGTGGCCCCGCGGCGATCGGCGAACGCAAACATGATGCCGTCCACGGCCGTGTAGCGTTCCCAGCGGCCGGATTCCTCCCAGAGCTCACGCGGCTGGAGGGCGGGCATGAGCAACTCGACGGCCCCGGCGGCCTCCATCTCCTGGCGCACGATTTCCGAGAGCCTGGCCAGCGTGCGGTGGAGCAGGGGCAGATAGACATAAACGCCGGCGCAGAGTTGCTGGATGCAGCCGGCCCGCAGCATCAGGGCGTGGGCGGCGGTTTGCGCGTCCTTCGGCGCCTCGCGCAGCGTCTGGCCCAGGAGTCGGGACTGTCTCATAGCTTACTATTTGGCAGAATTTCAGCGGCGGGCGAAGATTTTTCGCAACTATTCAGGCGGGAAGGCGCTCGAACGCTGCATGTAACCGGGCACCCGCCCCATACGAGACGCAGCCGCCGAGGTCAGTCGGCGCCGATCTTCCTGAAGACGGATAATGAGCCGACTAACGTCGGCTGCTACCTGGAGAGTCACGATTTTTTAACGCCGTCTGGCGTCAATGTTTTAACGCCTCCATGCCCCCGCTTATGAACTCTTCGTGGAGACGGGCATAGACGCCCCCGGCCTCGAGCAGGGTTTCGTGCGTGCCGCGCTCGACGATGCGGCCCTGGTCCAGCACCAGCACCAGGTCGGCGTTGCGAATCGTGCTCAGGCGATGGGCGACGACAAAAGCCGTGCGCCCGCGCAGCAGCACTGCCAACGCCCGTTGCAGGCGCGCCTCAGTGACGCTATCGATGGCGCTGGTCGCTTCGTCCAGCACCACGATGCGCGGGTCGGCCAGCAGCGCGCGGGCGAAACAGATCAATTGCCGCTGGCCGAGCGAGAGCGCCGCGCTCTTTTCGCCCACCTGGGTCTCCAGGCCGCGCGGCAGCCCCTCCACCAGCTCCAGGCAATCCAGCGCCCGCAAGGTGGCCCGCACCGCCGCCTCGCTCGCGCCCGGCCGCGCGAAGCGGATGTTATCGCTGACCGAGCCGGCAAAGAGGAAGTTGTTTTGCTGGACGGTGCCCATCTGGGCGTGAAGCGAAGTGCTGGTCACCTCGCGGAGGTCGTGCCCGTCCACCCGCACCCGGCCGCGGGTCGGGAGGTAAAACTTCTGGAGCAGGCCCACCAGGGTGGTCTTGCCGCTGCCGGTGGGACCGACCAGGGCGACGGTTTGCCCCGGTTCGGCCACGAACCCGATGTCGGCCAGCACGGGCCGCCCCGGCTCGTAGGCGAAGGCGACGTCCTGGAACTCGACCCGTCCGCCAATGGCCGGCAGTGGCCGGGCGGTGGGCGCATCCTGCCACTCCGGTGGGAGATCGATGAGCCGGAAGAAACGTTCGGCCCCGGCCATGGCCGCCAGGGCCTGGTTATACTGGTTGCCGATGACCTGGACGGGGTCGAAGAAGAAGTTGGCCAGGAAAAAGAACATGACCAGGTCGCCCACCTCCATGTGCAGCCAGCCTTGCCAGCGGAGCGCGCCGTAGCCGCTGAGCAGCGCCGTGGCGCCCAGAAACAGTTGGCTCTTCATCTGGAGCAGCGGTATGAACACCGCCGAGGCCCGCGCCACGCCCACGTTGTTTTCCCCGTGCAAATTCACCAGCTTGCGGAAGAACCCGGCGTTGATCTCCTGGCGCACGAAGGCCTGCGTGACCCGGATGCCGCCCACCGATTCAGCCAGGGTCGAGGTCAGGCGGTTCCAGGTCTCCTGGAGTTTGCGCAACTGGCGGCTGACTTCCCGGCGGTAGCGGTTGTTGACCACCCAAATCACCGGCGCCAGCGTCAGCATCAGCGAAAAGAGCTTCCAGTTGTACCACACCATCAGCAGGGCCGCCACCGCCATTTGCACCGCCTGGATCGTCACCACGAACGCCACGTCCTGCACCGCCACGCGCACGCTGTCGATGTCCGAGGTCAGCCGGCTGATGATGCGGCCGAATTTGGTCTTGTGGAAGAACGACATCGGCAGCGTGGTCAGCTTGCGGAACAGTTCCGAGCGCATGTCGTGGGCGACGGCCTCGCCCAGTTCGAGGGCCAACCGCTGACGCAGGTGCAGCGTCGCCACCATGAGCAGCACCAGCCCCAGATAGACGCCGGCGTGCAGGTAAATGCTCCGCAGGTCCTGGCCGGCAATCGGGCCGTTGATCGTCTGGCCGATCAGCCACGCCAGCGCCGGCAGTTGCAGGCCCCGGGCAAACGTGAGGGCGAACAGCCAGTTGCGCCGCGCGGCGTATGGGCGCGTGTAAGTGAACACGCGGCGGATGAGCTTCGCGCTCAGCGGCGCCCGGTCCGCCTCCCGCTCTTCCATCGGTCGGAAATAGGTAATCGCCTCCCGCGCACTGGCGAGGCTCGAGGCCTCCTGGGTTTTTACAGGCACCCCGCCTCGGTTCTTCAAAATCCTGTTCATCCGGTTAATCCCGTCAAAAAAAACCTGTCAAAATGCTCCTGTCAGCACCGGCTCGCGTTCCTCTTCCAAATCCATGAGCTGGAGCAGCGCCGTTTCACGGTAGGGGCCGGGCGCCCGCACGAGTTCTTCATGGGTGCCCGTTTGAATGAGGCGGCCCTTTTCCAGGATCAGGATGACGTCAGCCCGGCGCAGGAGACTCAGCCGGTTGGCCACGACAAAGGTCGTCCGGCCCGCCATCGCCTGCCGCAGCGCCGAGAGGATTTCATGCTCGGTTTTCGGATCGACCGAGGCCGTCGGGTCATCCAGGATCAGGATCGGCGGTTGCAGCAGCAAGGCCCGCGCCAGCGCCAGCCGCTGGCGCTGGCCCCCGGAAAGGTCCGCCCCCGCTTCGCCCAGCACCGTCTCGTAGCCCTGCGGCAGCGCCAGGATGAAATCGTGCGCCGAGGCCACCCGGGCCGCCTGCTCGATTTGGGGCTGCGTGGCCTGCGGGCTGCCAAACGCGATGTTGGCCGCCACCGTGTTCGAGAACAGGAAACTCTCCTGGTACACAATGCCGATCTGCCGGCGATAGGCATCCAGGTCGAGTTTCCGCAGGTCCTGGCCGTCCGCCAGGATGCGTCCGCGCAGCGGATCATAAAATCGCGGCACCAGCCCCAGCAACGTACTCTTGCCCGCCCCGCTCAGGCCGAAAATGCCGATCACCTGTCCTGGCGCCGCCGCGAACGAGACCTCCCGCAGCACGCTGCTCTGCGGCGTGTAACCGAAAGTGACGTGGTCGAAAACAATCCGGCCGCTGAGCCGGCCCGGCACGAGCGCCCCCGGCTGGTTCTGCACCTCCGCCGGCGTGTCCAGCACCTCGAAGACGCGCCGGGCGGCGGTGAAGCTTTGTTGCACCGAGTTGGCGATGGTGGTGAGGTTGGCCACCTGCCCGTTGAATTGCTGCAGCAGGCCGGCAAACACCACCAACCCGCTGCCCAGCGCCAGGCGGCCCTGCACATAAAGCCATCCGCCGTAGGCAAACAGGATCACCAGGCTCAACTGCGACAGCAACTGCGTGACCGGCGTGAACACCGACAGATCGAAGAAAATCCGCTTCTGCTGGTCCGAGACCCGCTGGTTGGCGTCCTCGAAACGCCGCACCTGGTGCGGCTCCGCCGCAAAACCCTTGACCGTCTGCATGCCCCGCACGCTCTCGCTGAACAGCAGCACCAGGTCGTCGTACAACTCGCGGTTGCGCAGGTAGCCCGGCCGCAGCCGCCCCGAGTAATAATGCGTCACCCACCACAGCCCGATCGTGACGGACAGGCAGGCCACCGTCAGCCCCGCATGAATCCGCCACATGAACACGAAGTAGGCCCCCAGCGTGAGCAGCATGTTAATCCCTTGCAGCACCACGCCGTCCACGAACAGCCGCGTGTTCTGCACGTCCCCCGTGACGCGATTGAAAATCGAGCTCGAGCCGTGGACATCGAAAAACCGGAAACTCAGCCGCTGGAGCCGGGCGTAGAGCCGGGCTCGCAAGTCGGGCACGATCTTGCCCTGCGTCAACCGCGCGGTCACCATGTTGTACTGGTAGGTGAGCAGGGCGCGCACCAGTGCCAGGGCCACAATCGCCACTGACAACACCGTCACCGCCTGCAAGGGTGTCCAGGTTGCCGGCGGCCTCCAGCCCAGCGGATAGACCGGCGCGCGTTGCGCGGCATCCAGCGCGTGCCGGATGACATCCACCACCACGCCCAGCATTTGCAAGCCGGACAAGCCCAGCAGCAGCAGCGCCAGGCTCAGCACCACCGAGCGCAGGCAATCGCCCCGGAATTGCCACGCCAGCGCCAGCAGCCGCCGCACAAGTTCCCCGGTCGCATACCGCCGCTCGTTCTGTCTCTGCTCGCTGGAAGTCAAGTCGGACATTCTTCAGCTTATCATTATGCCGCCTCCACAGGGTTTTTCAATCCTCATGGGGAATTTCAGTAACAAGAATTACCCCACGCTCGCATTTTTCCGTCTCTGGCCTATTCTCTGGGCATGGAAAACACATCCAGTTTCCACATGACCCCGGACGAGTTCCGCCGCTGGGGTTACGCGGTGATCGATTGGATTGCGGACTACGAAAAGCGAGTCGAATCGCTGCCGGTCCTCTCGCCGGTCGCGCCGGGACAAATCCGCGCCTCGCTGCCGGCCCAACCGCCGTTGCGCGGCGAGCCCTTCGCGGCCATCCTGGCGGACGTGGACCGGCTGATTCTGCCCGGCATCACGCACTGGCAATCCCCGAATTTTTTCGCCTTCTTTCCGGCCAACAATTCCGGTCCGTCGATCCTGGGCGAGTTGCTCTCCGCCGGCCTGGGGGTGCAGGGGATGTTGTGGGCCACCAGCCCCGCCTGCACCGAACTCGAGACGCACGTGTTGGATTGGATGGCGGACATGACCGGGCTGCCAGCCAGCTTCAAATCGTGCGGGCCGGGCGGCGGCGTGATCCAGGACAGCGCTTCCAGCGCCGTGCTCTGCGCGCTGCTGGCCGCCCGCGAGCGCGCCACCGGCTTTCAGACCAACGAATCCGGCTGCCACGGCCGGTTGGTGGCCTACACCTCCACGCACGCCCATTCCTCGGTCGAGAAAGCCGTGAGAATCGCCGGCTTGGGCCGCCAGAACCTGCGGCTCATCGAAGTGGACGAGCATTGCGCGATGCGCCCCCAGGCCTTGGCGCGTCAGATAGCCCGAGACCGCGAGGCCGGCCTGCAGCCCTGTTTTGTCTCGGCCACGGCCGGCACCACTTCCTCCAACGGCTTTGACCCGCTGCCGGACTTGGGCCGGCTCTGCCGCCAGCAGGGGCTGTGGCTCCACGTGGATGGCGCCATGTCCGGCACGGCCGCCCTGTGCCCCGAATACCGCCACCTGCTGCAAGGACTGGAACTGGCGGATTCCTACGCCTTCAATCCCCACAAGTGGATGTTCACCAATTTCGACTGCGACTGCTTTTATGTGGCCGACCGGGCGGCGCTCATCCAGAGCCTGGGCGTCCTGCCGGAATACCTCCGCAACCAGCCGACCGAGTCGGGCGCCGTGATCGATTACCGCGACTGGCAGGTCCCCCTGGGCCGCCGCTTCCGCGCCCTCAAGCTCTGGTTTGTCATCCGCCACTACGGCGTCCAAGGCCTGCAACATCATATCCGCCGTCATATCGAACTGGCCCAGCAATTCGCCCGCTGGATCGAGGCCTCGCACGATTTCCAGCTCGTCGCCCCGGCGCCGCTGAACCTCGTTTGCTTTGCCCACCGCGCCGGCGACGACCGCAACCGCCGCCTGCTGGAACGTCTCAACCAGGGCGGCAACCTCTATCTGACCCACACCGTCTTGAACGGCCGCTACACCTTGCGCTTCTGCGTGGGCCAGACCCGCACCGAGGCCCGCCATGTGCGGCGCGCCTGGGAGTTGATCCAAGCCACCGCGCAGGCCCTGGGCTAAGGGCTCGTGCAAGAATAAATTCCGAGATCTGGCTGCTTGGGTGGAGCGTGAAGCGTGAGAGCGTGAAGCGTGGTCCCGATTCCGAATCGGGAATGCCCTCACGCTCTATCCCGATTCCGAATCGGGACTCCACGCTCTGGACGCCAGGCGAAGGCACTTTGTTAGAATTACGCCCAAAGCACCGAAGTTGTTTTTGCACGGGCGCTAAGCGCGCCGTTTCCTAAATACGCTCACGCAATTTGGCAATTGACATGGCGCCGGGCATGGCGCCTAATCTCTCCAGGTTGCCAGGAAAGAAAGACCGAAAATGAAAAGCCCAACTCGCCCAGGGAACCGGCAGCGGACCCGGCTTGGCCGCCACGCTTCCGCCTTTACCCTCATCGAACTGCTGGTGGTCATCGCCATCATCGCCATTCTGGCAGCCATGCTCCTGCCGGCGCTGACCAAGGCCAAGATCAGGGCCAAGCAGACCGGTTGCCTCAATAACCTCCGGCAGGTGGGCATTGGCCTGATCATGTATCTCAACGATTTCAAGGCCTATCCGGGCTGCTACTCGGTGTCGCCGTCCGTTTATGCCGTCTGGCCGACCCGGCTGCTGACCGTGATGGGCAACAACCGGGACGCGTTCTGGTGCCCGGCCGCCCGCGCCGACGCCGCCTGGAACACCAACTACAACAAGACCCTGGGCGCCACCGGGCCGGACGGCAAGTGGGACCCTTATGGCATCACCCTCAATTCCCGCTTCTCCCTGGCCTATAACGACTGGGGCCTGGACCTTGGTCACGTCCCGGAACTTGGCCTGGGCGGGGACATCAACGGCGGTATTCGAGACTCGAAACCAAACAAGGTCGTGGGCGATTCCATGGTCAGAGCCCCTGTGGACATGATCATGTTGGGCGACGCTCGGGCTTACGCCAACCCCAGCGTGGACATGCCGGGGGAGTGGCCCGCCAATCTCGACCCCACCCAGCAGGATCAATGGCCCTCCAATCGCCACAACCGCCAGACCGACCTCCTCTTTTGCGACGCCCATGCCATGGGCGCCAGGCGTCACGACGTGGTTAACCCCGATGTGAAGAACTTCACCTGGCGCAAGCGCTGGAATAACGACAATCTGCCGCATACGGAGGTTGTCTGGCCGGTAGATTGGGCAAAAGAAACCATCCTCGACCCGTGACAGGCTGGAGGCTGGAGGCGCCGTGGATTGGGCCGAAGAGAACATTATGGACCCGTGAAGCGCCGCGGCCTGGGGGCGCGGCAGCGCGCCGGCAATCCCGAGGCCTCGGGCGACGCCGCCCTGGCTGCGCCAGGAGCACTTTTTAGGGCTCGGGCAAAAGTAAATTCTGAGACCTGATCGCTCGGGTCGAGCGTGGAGTCTGCGCCAAAATGTTTGGTAACTATGCGGGTGGCCGCCGACGTTGGTGGGCGCACTGTTCGTCTTCGGGAAGATCAGAGCCGACTGACGTCGGCTGCAACATTCGTCTTCGGTTCCCGCCGAGCGGGACTTCTGCGCGCCGCTATCGCTCGACCACGTTTACCAGGCCGACGTCGACGTTTTGTCCCCCTACGGTCTGGTGGCAATGCACGGCCAGCGTGACCTTGGCGCCGGGCTTGAGCAGGGCTCGGGCCGCCGGCCGGATTTCCAGCGGCACGTAACTGGTCACGAACCCGCCTTCCGAGGCCCCCAGGACGCCGTTGACGTAAATCTCAACGTCCTCGTCATGATAAACGTAGAACTGGAGATTGGCATAACTGCCCGCCGGGAGGGTGAGTTCGCGCCGCAGCCAGATATCGGCCGAGTTCCAAGTGGTCCGGACGACCGCGCCGGGAGTGCCCTCGGTCCCGAAACCAGCGGGGCCTTGCTTCCACTGGCTGCAATTAAAATCGGGCCTGGTCCAGCCCTCGCCCGGTTTCTCGGTCGTGTAACTCCAGGTCGCCGGGGTCTGTTTGGACGTGGCCACCACCTCGAGCACCTGCGGCGGTTCGGGCAGCGCCGCCCAGTGGCCGACTTTGGCGTGGTCGCGCCGGGACCACTTCTGCCACAGGGCGTGCTCGGCCAATAGCTTGACGAAAAGGCCGCCGACCACCGGGCGCGCGTGCATCCCGCCGCTGTGCACTTTGTCGGTCTCGTAAGAATCGGCGAGCGGGTCGCGCGCGGTGGTCTCGTTGAGATAATCGTAGATGGGGGCGATCAGCGCCTCAAAATCGGCCTGGCTTTCCGCCAGTGTCGCGCTCCACAGTTCCCAATCGGTCTTGGTGAGCCGGGTCCGCGAGTCCAGCGGCACGCCGTAGCGCTGCCTCACGCCCTTGTAGTGGGCGACCTCCTTTTGGGCCACTGCCGCGGGAAAGATGTTCAGGCCCAGAATCCGGTCCCAAACCAGGTTATATTTCTGGCTCCAGGTATTGGGTTTGTCGAAAGCCAGGCGATAGTGATCGCCCTCGGCCGCCACTTTCAACCAGTGCTCCGCATCGGCCCGGGCCAGTTGCCGGTATTTTTGGGCCTTGGCGCTCTCGCCCCGCAGCCGGCACAAATCGCCGTAGGCCGCCAGGCCCAGGATCGCCTTGACCGAGAGGTTGGCGTTGTGCGCCAGGTGCCCCATGAAATCGTCCGTGCACAACTGGTTCTCCGGGTCGAGGCCGTACTGTTCGAGGTATTCCGCCCATTGGGTGAGCTTGGGCCACCAGGGCGAAACGAAGCGGGCATTGCCGTCCGCTTGCGCAATCGCATCGCAGAGGAGCAGCATGTTGCCGCTCTCTTCGACCGGCATGCCTTCGCCGCCATCGTCGGTGCCCCGCGCAATCGGGTAGGTCCCCAAATCATGGGGGGCATTGGGGAACTTCCAGTGCCAGGAGGAGGCGTAACTGAGGATGGGCACAATCGAGGCCTTGGCCAACGTGGGACTCAGCAGGATAAGCTGCGGCGCCATGGGGAAGATCACGTCCACCGTGGCAATATCGCCGTTGCTGGTGTTTTCCTTGGTGAAAAAGAGCGGCTGCTGGTTCCGGTCGGCCGCCAGGCCGCAGGCGGCCAGGCTCTGGCGATGAGCCAGCGCGCAGAGCTGGGCGTAATTCTCGCCGCCCACCCGCCGGGCGTCGGCCAGCAGTTGCGCGTCGAACTCCGCGCAGCGCGCCGCCAGGCGCGGGTAATCCTCCGCCGCCTTTTGCAGCATCTGGACGGCGCTGGCGCCGTGGCGCCGCCAATAGGGCCGCAGCTTCTGGCCAAAATACCGGATGGCATAGACCTCATCGTAGGCCACGATCACCTGGCGGGAGACGGGTTTCGCGCCGACCGCCCCCAGGTCAAAGACAAACGCCAGGACCGGCTGCTCGTCGTTGGCCGCCCGGGGCATCCGCGTGTCGTCTTGCGCCGGCAGTTCGCGGTTGGCCGCAAAGGCCCCGGCCAGCTCGCGGTCCGCGCCAATCACGGCCCGGGCCCCTTGCGCCTGCGCGGCGGCATAGACATAACCCCAGTTGATCCGATGGTCGTCGCCGCATGACCCCAGGATGGCTTGCTCGACCGTGCCCGCCCGGAGCGCCGCCAGTTTGCCCGCCCGCTCGCGCGCCCACTCCACTTTTTCCTCCGGCCGGTTCACGGCCAGTTGCGAACTGGTGCTGTCGTACAGGGAAACTACGTGTTCCTTCCCATCGACCGAACGCACCTCCCAGGTCAGATAAGTAAGCGGCAGGGCCAGCGCCTCCAGGTCGTCCGGCAGCGCGGGCCGCAGGAAGGTCAGCGTGCAATGAATATGGCCGTCGTCGAAATCATAGACCGTGCGGGTCGGGAGCACCTGCAACCTGGCTTGCGGCATTGCGGGCGCCTCGGCGGGATTCCTGCCCATGAGCCGGCACACCGCTCCGTCCACGCGCACCAGGCTGACCAGGGAATGCTCCCGGCGGGTCCAGTGCCGGGTCGCATCATCGCTCAGATGGTCGGCTTCGGACCAGATGCTCAGGTACGGGTCGCTCGTCACCAGCGGCACCGCCGGCGGACGAAAGGGCTGCTCTGCGGCCACTGCCCGGACGTTGCCGGTGAGGCTCCCCAGCGCCCCGCACAGAGCCGCCGCGCAAACAGGCACTCGGAGGGCAAAATGATGTTTCATACCCCGGCAGCATAGAGCAATTCTCCGGGCGGGCAAGCGGCATAGCGCCGCGGAGGATGGAAGGCGGAGGACGGGGTGTCAGGAGCCGTGCAATTGAGCCCCCGGGTGGGGTGTGCCTCGCCAGCAGCCTCGCCCCAGCACCATTGCGTCAGAAAATAGCCACCGTTCAAAAGCAAATGTAGAAAAGTATAAGATGCGACCCCTTTTCGCTTTCCAAAAACACCGGACGAGCCCAGGCAGCCCTACATCGAAACACTCCCACGGGAAAGTTCCGGCGGCGCCCGAGTTGCCAGAAGAGAAAACCCCCGTGACTGGGGTGGGCGCCAGACTATTACGCGCTCTCGACGGCCGCGCGGTTGCTGAATAATCCCGAGCTTGCCGACCTGGAGCGCTTTGGCTTAAGCTGGATCCGCTCATGCTGCTGGAACAAGCATCTCGACAGCTAGGCTGGCCAGACCGCCGACAGGTGATCAAACCTTCAGGCGGAGGGAACCGCGTTTTGGCCGAATTGGCCCGGGAGAAAATCGGCCTTCCGCTCAGACGCGAAGGGGCCTTAGTTGAGGTTGGCGTATTGTCTCCTTCACCCGACACGGCCAGCACCGAGGCCCCCTTGGCAGTCGTTTGCGAATTCAGCAGCCCTCCCTCAGATCAGGTGTTTCGGTTGGCTCACAAGCTTGCGTGGAATTTCTGCCGGACACGCCTGCTGATTACAGCCGAACGGGACCGCCTTCGTGCCTGGACATGCTGCAAACCACCGACGGCAGACGTCCAAACGAAGCTTGTCTTCGACGATTCCGGCGCTGTCGGTGGGCAGCCAGATTTCCCGTCTCTCTCACAGACGGCCGCCAGCGCGCTTCATTGGGTGAACCTCGTTTCCGGCGAATTCTTCCGCCAGCACACGGACCAGTTTCGACCGGAGGAACGAGCCGACGCGCTGCTCCTGGCGAACCTTCGTCATGTCCGGAAGGCGTTGCTGGATGCAAACCTGCCGAAGGATGTCTGCCACGACTTGCTGGCGCGGTTGATATTTGTTCAATTCCTGTTTCACCGGCAGGATAAACAGGGCAAGCCGTTCCTCGATGAGGCCCTGATGCGCAGCCGTTTGCAGGGACAGTTGTCACGCACCCACGCGAACGTCGAATCAATTCTGACCGACCGCGATGACACGTACGCGCTATTCCTATGGCTGAACGGACGATTCAACGGCGATCTCTTTCCCGGGAAAGGAGCCTCGGCTGCGGCCAGGGAGCGCGAATGGGAAGAAGAAAAGGCCCAGGTCCAGAAAAGGCACTTGGACTTGCTCGCTGACTTCGTTTCAGGTCGGATGCAAATGGAGAACCGCCAGACAACCCTCTGGCGTGAGTACTCTTTCAACACCATTCCGCTTGATTTCATTAGCAGCGTTTATGAGCAGTTCGTCAGTGAGGACGCCGATCGAGACAAAGCCTATTACACGCCCGCGCACTTGGTGGATTTCGTTTTGGATGATGTGCTGCCGTGGGAGAGCGAGGAATGGAACTTGAAGGTTCTGGATCCGGCGTGCGGCTCGGGGATTTTCCTGGTGAAGGCGTTCCAACGGCTCATCTATCGCTGGAGAAAAGCAAATCATGGCAAGGCGCCAAAGGTTTCTGACCTCAAGCCGATCCTCGAAAACAATCTGTTCGGAGTGGATATTAATCGGGATGCGGTTCGGGTCGCCTCTTTCAGCCTCTATCTCGCAATGTGCGACGCAATAGACCCCCGGCACTACTGGAAGCAGGTCGTTTTTCCGCGCCTACGCGATTGGCACCTCGTCTCGAAGGATTTCTTTCTGGAAACCGAAACGGGTTTCCGCACCGAACAGGATGCCGGTTCGTTTGACCTAATTCTGGGAAATGCGCCGTGGGGTAAAAACTCAATCAAGAGAAGCCGCAGTGCGTCTGTGTGGGCTAGCAAACACCAATGGCCTGTTACGTACGGCGATATCGGCCCCGTATTTCCAGCCAAGGCGGCTAAGTTGGCAAAGGCCGGCGGAACAGTTGCGATGCTTCAGCCAGCTACGGTATTACTGTTCAACCGCTCAAGGCCAGCGCTCGAGGCACGCCGGAAACTGTTCGAGTCAGTCACCGTCGAGGAAATCGTCAACCTCTCTGCATTGCGCTTCGAGTTGTTCAACGATGCGGTTGGGCCTGCCTGCCTGCTGATGTTCAGGAACGAAAGACCTTCTGCCGATGCCAAACTCGAATACATCTGCCCAAAACCACTGAAGACGAGTGAAGACGGGTATCGTGTGATCATCGAGCCACAGGACATTCATGCAGTGCCGGTCCGCGACGCCGCCAATGATCCGTTCGTGTGGACGGCGCTGGCTTGGGGAAGTTGGCGGGACTTGGAATTACTGAGACGCCTGAGCAGAAATCCAAATCTCGAAAAGTACAGAGTCGAGAGGAGGATCCACACTGGTGAAGGCATTATTCGAGGAACCGACCAGAAGCGTCATGCATGGCTTCTCCACAGACGGATACTGGAAACCAAGGGCTTCCCCAGTGGAACATTTCTGCACCTACTGCCAGACAGGCTGCCGAAAAACGAAAACCCCATGGCAGAACGTCCGCGCACGCCGCAAATCTTTCGCTCGCCGCAGTTAATTATCAAGCAAAGTTGGCTCGAAGCGCAGGGCCGTTTCCAAGCAGCTCTTGTGGATGCATCGCCGGAGACCGAAGGAGTGTTGTGCTCCGACAGTTACGTCAGTGTCCACGCACCGGCAGAGCGTGGCGACATTCTTGAAGCCGCGTGGCTTGCACAGAACAGCAAATGGGCAACGTATTACCAGTTGCTAACGAGCGGAAGGTTTGCCGCGTTTATTCCGCAACCGTTGGAAGATGAACTTCGGCGCCTCCCGCTACCGGCGCCTTCTCCCAGCTTGCTGGACGGAATCAAGAATCTCGAAGACGTGGACGCGCGTGTCCGTGGATTTTTCAATTTCAAAGAGAGCGAATGGGCCCTGATCGAAGACCTGTTCGGGTTTACGCTTCCCGACTTCAAGGGTGACGCGCGCTCCCCGGGCCGCCAACCGACGGTGCGAGAGCCTCAAGGGCAAAACGCGGCCGCTGAAGTTGACTTGCGACAATACGCCGAACAGTTCCTCCGCGTTTTGAAGGCGGGCTTCGGCGGCGAAAAAGCGCTCTGTGCCACCATTTTTCAAGAACCCTCGTCCGAACGTCTCCCCGTCCGCCTGCTGGCGATCCATTTGCATTGGCCGGGCAGAAAGCCTGTGCAGGTTGAACCGGTCGAATCGGATGCCTTACTGCAAAGGCTGGCCAAGCTTTACGCCGATTGCATGAAGGCGCCGGATAAGGGGGCTGGATTCTACTTTGAGCGGAGCGCTCGCATCTACGCCCCGCACCCGACACCCAGCGGCAGAGTCGCAAGCGTGTTCCTAATCAAGCCCGACCAGCGCCGTCAGTGGACGCGTTCAATGGCGATGCGCGATGCCGACGAGGTGGCCGCAGAAATCATGCGGGCGGAGTGGAAGTGAAATGCGCGCATGAGACGGCGGCAAACGATAAGCGAGCAGCGGTGGCCCAAAGACGCTTCTTTCGACTCGCTCAGAGCCTGGCCGAGTGACGCCGGCGTTGTCATCCTCCGGCGAGTTTGGGCGGCTTACGACGATCTCGGCGCGGGCGTTTTGAGCACAGTCAAGTGGTCGGCGGCGGAGGACGAGATCGAGAGGAGTCTGACGGCCTATCACAGTTTGAAAATCCAAGAACGTCAAACAGGCGATGAGCCTTTCATCCTGCATCCTGAAATGCCGGAGTTCGAAAGTCGCGAGCCTGCTCCCGCCCGATCCAAGGCTTATGATTTCGGCTTCGTCATGCGTGGCGGCGATTACTCCATGATTTGGCCAATTGAAGCCAAGGTTCTCAAGACGGATAGGAGGCTCGCTCGTTACTTGCGCGATTTGGACGACAAATACCTCAAATGCAAAGCCGCGCCGTTCTCGCACGAAGGCGCACTGATCGGATATTTGTTATCAGGAAATCCCCGCGTCGTGTTCGATGGTATCACCGCGCACCTCGGCCAATTGTTATTTCCGCATCCGATCTTCTCTGCGCGGAATCACCGCACTTCAACCCACAAACGGGAAGTGCCGCAAGGGAAACCTTACCCAAAAGACTTTCTGTGCCATCATCTCGTAATGGAGCTTGGACGCCGGTGATCGAGGGGCACTTGCACGTTTGTTTTCGTCCCAAGGCTCAACGCGTGGCTTGCTGTTGCGGTCTATTGTGTTTCGCGCGTCCGGGGCTGGCTCCCGCTCAGGGGGCAGCGTGCAGGGGCGGCCCGGTGGATTCCACCGTGGCATTGATTTTTGGGGCTGCCTGGCGCAGGCTCGTGGCCATGATGCAAACAAGCGCAACTGCCGGCTCGAATCTCCCTGGCGCCGCCCCAAAGAATTCGCGCCCGGGCCGAGTCCCTTCAAGGATACCAGTTCCATTAACTGGAACCGCCCTGGTTCTGGCGCTGTGGTTTCTTGGCCTCAGACCGTGCGCCCGAGCGCAGTTGCCAGCCGACGCGAGCACAATTGACGACTGCCAGTACCCGAACGCGGCCGCCGCCCAAGCGGCTTGGCAGCCAATGGGCGCGACCGCGCCGGCGGCGGTGGCGATGGTGGACGGCCGCAAGGTCCTGCGCCTGGCCTGTAATTTTGCCGACACGAAGATTGAGCGGGCCTCTTGGGACCGGGCGGTGAAGCTGGACCTGGCTTCCGCCCGGGGCGTCGAGTTCAAGCTCCGCTGCGCCGAGGCCTCGCCGGTGTCGTCTTTCAGCATTTACTTCCAAAGCGGTGAAGGCTGGTATCACGCAACGTTTTACCCGGAGTCTTCGACGGATTGGAATACCATCAAGATTGACAAGACCGAGACCACGGTTGAAGGCAAACCCGCCGGTTGGGGCCAGATCAAGACGATCCGCCTCTCGGCCTGGCGAGGGCAGGATGCGAACACCGAGTTCTTCCTGAGTGACATTCGGCCCATCGGCCTGCTGGGGGCTGATGCGGCGGTGGCCATCTTGCGGGCCGAGTCCGCGGCGCAGCGCTCGCCCGAGGAAAGGCGCAGCGTCGAGCAGTCTGCGGAGGCAGTGGCCCGGCAGTTTCAGGCCCTGGGCATCGGCTGCGCACTCATCAGCGACCTGGACGTAAGCGCCGCACGGTTGAAACAGGCCAGGCTCGTCGTCTTGCCGCATAACCCCTCCATGCCCGACCGAGCGGCGGACGAATTGATTGCCTACCTCAACAGTGGCGGCAAATTGCTCGCCTTTTACGCCGTCCCGGAAAGGCTTTGGCCGGTCCTGAGAATCGAGAGCGCCCGGCATGTCCCAGCGCCCTACGCAGGCTACTTCTCGGCCATCCGCCTCAAGGAGGGGGCCTTGCCCGGCGCCCCGCCCCTGGTGGGCCAGCAGTCGTGGAACATCAGCGCCGTCCAGCCGGTGCCCGGCCAAGGCCGCGTTCTGGGCGAGTGGCTGGACCAGCAGGGCCAGCCCACAGGCCATGCGGCGGTGGTGGCCACGACCAACTGCCTGGTGATGACCCATGTCCTGCTCCCGGACGACGCGGCCAACAAACGGCGCCTGCTCCTGGCCATGGCCGGCTTCCTGGCGCCCGAGCTTTGGCGGCAGGCCGCCGAGGCTGAGATTGGCCGCATTGGGACCATCGGCGGTTTTAAGACCTATAGCCAGGCAGTCGAACAGATTGCCCGCCTGAACCCCTCAAGGGCAGAGGTGGCCGCGGCGCTGGCAGACGCCGCCCAGCTCCGCCAATCAGCCTTGCGGCTGGCGGCCCAACAGAAATTCGCCCAGGCCATCGAAGCATCCGCCGCCGCCAGCCAGCGGGTCAAGGAGGCCTTTTGCCTGGCGCAACAGCCCCTGGCAGGCGAGTTCCGGGCCTTCTGGTGTCATAGCGCCTTCGGCGTGCAGGGCCTGGACTGGGACGAGGCTGTGCAGCGGCTGGCGCAAAACGGCTTTACCGCCATTCTGCCCAACCTGCTGTGGGGCGGCGCGGCGTTCTATCCCAGCCAGGTCCTGCCGGTGGCGCCAGCCGTGACGAACCGCGGCGACCAGGTCGCCCAGTGCCTGGCTGCCTGCCGCAAGCACGGCCTCCAGATGCACGTCTGGAAGGTAAACTGGAACCTGGGGTCGGCGGCCCCGCAGCAATTCATCGGGCGCCTGCGCCGCGAAGGCCGGCTCCAGGCCGACTCGCAAGGCAAGGAAGAACGGTGGCTTTGCCCCTCGCACCCCGAAAACCAGAAGCTGGAACTCGACTCCCTAATCGAGCTGGCCCGCAATTACGACGTGGACGGCCTCCACTTTGATTACATCCGTTACCCGGACGCGGACCACTGTTTCTGCGCCGGCTGCAAGGCCCGGTTCGAGCGCTCGCTGGGCGCGACCGCCCAGGACTGGCCCAAAGACGTGCTGGCCGGCGGCCCGTTCCGCCGGCAATGGCTGGACTGGCGGCGCGCCAACATCACCGCCGTCGTGAAAGCCGTCAGCCAACAGGCCCGGGCCATCAGACCAAAAATCAAGCTCTCGGCGGCGGTCTTTCCCAACTGGCCAGTTGACCGCGATGGCGTCGGCCAGGACTGGCGACTCTGGTGCGAAAAGGGCTACGTGGACTTTGTCTGCCCGATGGATTATACGCCCAGCAGCCGGAGCTTCGAGAACATGGTCGCCCGGCAGGTCCAGTGGGCTGGCCGCACCCCGTGCTATCCGGGCATCGGCGTCAGCGCTTCCTCGTCGCATTTTGGCGTGGACCGCCTGATCGAGCAGATCAACGTCACCCGGCGCCACGGCACGGGCGGCTTTGTCATCTTCAACTACGGCGTGCCGGAGAGCAACGAACTCTTGCCGCTGCTGGGGCTGGGAATAACCGCCAAACGCAAGTAAATTCCTCCAAATCCCACCGGATGCCCTCACCACATGGCCTGGCAGCCGCTGTTGCCCCACTGTTGGCTGGCGCGATAGCTCTTCATGTTCAGGGCCTTGCGCCAGGAGACGGAGCCGTCCAGCAATCCCACGTTGCCCCCGGCCGCGCCGATGGCGAGCGAGGAGGCTCCATTAGCGCCGGAGTTGGCAAAATCGCTTCCAGACAGAACCGGCCCGTTCTTGCCGTGGGGCGCGAAGCTCCTGCCGTAACCAGGCGACCAGTCGTTCAAGTCCGACAGCAGGACGAGGCTGCTGGCATCGGTCAGTTTCTGAGGCGAGAGCCAGACCGCATCACTGCCCGGCAGCGCCGGCCAGGGGGTGTTGGTGTGGCCGCCGCAATAGTTGTAGCCGATGACAACTCCGTAGCCCGCGCCGTCGGGCGGCATCCAGCCGGCGGGCTGGTTGAAAGGTTGGCCGAGGCTGGGGCAATCGATAATGCGGTAGTTGCCGGCATATTGGATGAGGGCATTGCGCGTATTGGTGCAGAGCACCGGAAGGTGGTCGTCCAGCGGGCCCATGTCGGATGCGCCGGTTGGCAGCCACTGCTCGCTGTCGTTGCCGTAGAGGTGCGTGGCCATTATGAACTGGCGCAGACTGTTCTTGCAATTGACGCGTCGAGCGCGTTCTTTCGCGGTCACCAGGACGGGCAAAAGCAAGGCAGCCAGGATGGCAATGATGGCAATCACCACCAGCAACTCAATCAGGGTGAAGGCCCACTGCTGCTGAGCAGAAGGCCCCTTGCGACTGGCAGGCGGCCAGGAAAGTTCCGCTGCACTGGATGCCTGGGCTTTCATGGGGTGCCCCTATCTGGGCTCGGCCACGATGAAGAACCGCCGCCCCTGGGCCCCCGCATCCACGTTGTCCACGCGGACCGTGCCGTTGGTGAGCACCAGCGCATTGGTCAGCGTCGGCCATTGCGACGGGGAGAGGGCCAGGTTGGTGGTCGCTCGCACTTCCATGCTGGTTAAACGATTGGCATTGACCGGCGTGCCGTTGGCGGTCCGGACGGTAAGCCGGAGGTTATTGGCGGCCACGATTTGCGGGGAGTCCAGCTTGAGGTCGGGCAGGGAGAGGTCAAAACAGGCCGCCTCGGTCGTGCTGCGGGCGTAAACCCGGCCATCGCAGATGGCGAAAGAATTCCAGCAATCGCCGCTGTTGAGCGCGGGGAAAGAGGCCACTTCGGTGCACGCGTTGGTGTCCGGCCGGATCAACCGCAGCCATCCACCTTCGCTGAGGCCAAGAATAAGGTTGTCGGCCAGCGTTACGCCCCCGCGTCCGAAACCGTCGTAAGACCAGCGCAGTGCGCCCGTCTGCAAGTCCAGGCAGACCAGGGGAGTAGTCGAAGAACTGTTGTTGCCAGTCGCGCCATAGATGGCCCCCTGGGAACACACGGGTGTCATCCAGATCATTCCAATCGGCTGATCCCAGAGGTGGTTGGCAGACCAGGCCCCGTTCACCAGGTCAATCCGCGCCGCCGTGCTGATCGGGGTGTAGGCCTGCGAAATGAAGACGATATTCGAGCAGGCCACCGGGGAGCCTCCCAGCGCGGTTCCGTTGTAGCCGTTTGGGTAAGGGTAGCTCCAGAGCTTCTGGCCGTTGGTGGAATTCAGGGAAACCAGGCCGTTCTGCGTCGCAAAAATCACCTGCCGCACGCCCTGGATGGTGGCCGCCACCGGGGTTGAATGGGTCGTCGCCTCATTCTCCACCCGCCAGGCCAGCGCACCATTGGTCGCCCAAAAGGCCGCCAGCGCGCGATTACCGGTATTCAAGTTGACGTAAACCAAGCCGCCCTCCAGCAAAGGCGACGCGGCGCTGCCATAGCTTATGACCTTGGCGCCATAAGCCGTCACCAGGTTATTGCTCCAAACCACCGCCCCGTTGGTGAGGTTCAGGCGGAAGAGCTTCAGATTCGAGGTCAATACATAGACCGAACCCTGGTCAACGGTCGGGGTGGAGCGCGGACCGTCGTACCCTCCGTAGTTCTGGAACGTCTCGAAGGTTCTGGACCACAATTCCGCGCCATTGGTAATACTCAGGGCAATGCAGGTCTCCTTGCTGTTGCGATACACCTGGGTAATGGCCTTGCCTTGGGCGGCCGCCAAAGAACTGAAGGCCTGCCCCAGCGTCACTCGCCACACGGCCGTGGTCACCGCTCCGCTCCACTGCGCCGTGATGCGATCCGGCGAAACGCCATCGTGGTTGGGACCGCGATATTGCGGCCAGTCAGTGGCACAGGCACTGGCGACCAGCCCAAACCACAGGCCGGCGAGGGCTGCGGGCAAGGAAAGCAGCTTGCCTCTTGAGGCTGCGCGGGGAACCCCAAGAGGGCGGTCGGCCGGACTCATACAACTGCTATTTTACTACGGATGCCTGGCCTGGCAACTGTGCGTTCGCACGCACACCTTGTACTGCGCCACGGACTCACCGTCAAGCCAGGGCCTGGCGTGGCCGCGGCGCGTTCTCACTTTTATCGAACCCAGTTGGGGACGTTCCAAGCCTCCGGGGTCCGCTGCACTGCCATGGTCTTCACTTGCTCATCTCTTCCTGCATCATCGCGATTACCTTTGGCATGAGCGCTTGGGCTCTGCTTTGGGCAAGGGCCATGGATTCGGCCAGAAGGCCGATTTGCTTGGAAATGAACATGCGCCCCGTTTCACTGTCGAGCAGTTTGATGACCTTGTCCAGTTCGTCTTCCGTGAAATGCTTGGCATAGACCTTGGCCATGTCCTCCTTGATCTTGGACCAGCCGATCTCTGTCACCAGGAACTCCTTCACTCGTTTCAAGGCCTTCTCCATCTTGGCGCGTTCTTCCTCAGGCATGGCGCTTGTGTCGCCCATGTGGGCGGCGCCTTCAAATCCCGCGGTGAGACTGGTCTCATACGTCTTCTCCATTTGGGTGATGTCGAAGAACTTGCTGACCTTGGCCAGGTGAGCCGCGGTGGGGTCTGCGCCCTGGCAGCAGGCGCCGACGAGCAGGGCGAAACAAAGGACGATCGCTTTTTTCATGGCAATATTCATTGGTGTTTGGAGTCAAGCCTGGCGTGACACACCTTTACGTTGCGGTATGCCCGCCGAACAAAGCCAGCATGTCCCCCGCGACCCCTTTTGTAAAGCGCGAAGTCGGGAAAGACCGAACTGCGCCTCGCGGCGCTGCCGCCTGGCGGCGCATCGCCCGAAGAAGTGACGGGGATGGACGATTTGATTGTCGAGTAGGCTGGGCGTCGGGGACTGCGTTTTGTGCGCCAGCCCAACCGGCGGATTACAGGCTTGTCAAACACGATGCGCACGGAGTACCTTGTGTTGCTTCAGAAGCGATAAGGCATCTGGGAGGGGGTCAGGACCCCTCACAAACGCCCCGCGTTATCCGAAAGCCAACACCGGGCGGCTAGGGGTTAACCGCGGGCACCTGAAAGCGTCGCTCCGCTAATTATGAACTCAAAACAAAACCGCGCGCTGAATCGCGCTACCCGTCGTCAATTCCTCAAGACCTCCGCTCAGGCGGCGGCCGGGGCCGCGGCCCTGGCCCTCCCATCCTGGTCGGCCGCCGCCCGCCCGCCTGATCGACTGGCTGATGAGACCTTCGCTTTCATCCGCCGTTGCGCCCGGCCCGATGGCGGCTACGCGCCCTCGCCGGACCCAGCCTACCAGGGATGCTCCGACACCAGCCTCAGCGACCTGGCGGCGGTCACCTATGCGGCTACCTTGGCCAGGACCATGGGCTGGCGCTTGCCTCATCCGAAACGCTCGCTCGACTTCATTGGGCGTCGCCAGCAGCCCGACGGCTCGTTTGTCCACCTGACCGGCAAGATGGACCCCAAGTCCGATCTGGCGCTGCTTTACAACACGGTCCAGGGCGTGGTTGCCTTGCGCGCCTTGGGCCGGCGCCCCAGGATTGACCCGGGCAAGGTCCTGGACCGCTTCTTTGCGGACGACGCCTTCAAGAAACTGCCTTGGTACACCACCAGCTTCTTCCCGCTCTTCTATGCCGCGCTCGGCCGGCCTTTTCCCCGGCAATACGATCAGGCCTTGCGTCGCTGGCAGACCCAGAGCCAAACCCAGGATGGTTACCTGGGCGACCATGTCGCCGCCACCTTCCACCTGGCGCATTACTTCCGTTTGGTCGGCCAACCCACCCCCAAGGCCAACCAGATGGTCGCCCGCGTCCTGCGCGACCAAAAACCCGATGGCGCCTGGAACATCAAAGAACCCGACTGGGACGTGCACGCCTGCTTCGACGCCGTGTTTATCTTGCGGCAATTGGGTGGAGATTCGCAGCCCGTCCGCAAGGCTATCCAGCGAGCCGCCGATTGGGCCTTGACCTGCCGCAATGCCGATGCCGGCTTCGGCCATTATCCCAACTGGCACTCGGACATGGACGCGGTTTATTTCCAGTTCGGGACGCTCATTCAGGCCGGGCGTGTAGCCGTCCCCAGGCGCGACCTGCCCGACGCCCACACCCTGAGCTGGGGTCACGCCCTGCAACCCGGCAGAATCTACTGACCCGTTACGATTCACTCCCGCTGGGCAGCGCAGACCTCAGCCTCTGCGCGAAAAGGCGAAGCACCAACTGAGCCCCGACCCTCACAACCCGCCCCTCAAAAAAGGCGCTCTACGGGACCGGAACCAGCCGGTAGAGCCGGGGCGGCTGCCGGAACGCGCCCAGGTCGAAGTAAAGCTCGGTCGTGTTCGTCAGCGTCACGGTGGCCAGCGTCACCCAGGCGTCGGTCGGGCCAAAGACATTGATACAATCAATCCGCACCGATCTGCCGATCGCCCCGGCCAGCGGGATTTCCGTCGCCAACCCCAGGTCCAACACGGGCCGCGCAGTCGGCACGTTGGTCTGCCAGGCGCGGTAGAATCGTTGCGCGGGCAGCGGCTCGGAAAGATCAAAACAGAGCTGCGGCGCGCTGGTGAGCGTAAAGTTCGAGAGCGACAGCCACGGTTTGCCAGGGCCGAAGGCATTGAGATAATCCAGGTGCAGGAAGCTGCCCACGTCCCCCGTCAGATTCAGGGCCGGAACGACCTTTCTGTCGACCGCGGCGATCACGCTCAGCACGGCCGGCGCGCTGGTCACGGCCCCGTAAATATCCGTCACGACCACCGTGTAAGCCCCCGCCTGGGCCGGTTGGACTTTGGCCAGGTCAAGGTAAGAATTGGTCGCGCTGGCGAGCGCGTTGGTGCCGTTAAAGCACCACTGGTAAGTTGCTCCCGGCAGAGTGTTCGTGACTTCCACAGAGAAGAACGCAAGTGACCCCATCTCAGCGGTCTGCGTCAGGGGCGGCGTTGCTATGCTCGGAGGCGGCCACACCGCGCTAAAGGCCAGCGCGCCGATACTACACACCGCCCCGGCGGCGCTGGTCGCTTCAAGCCCGAAAACATACGAACCCGCGACATCGGGCGTGAACGTGGGATTGCGGACATTCGCGGCCGAAAGTGCAGCCGATGAAGCGGCCGGGGCCTGGATCAGGCGCCACTGCCAGGCCACGGCGGTTTGCGGGCTGGTGTCCAGTTGGCGCAATTGCCCCACCGGCCCGACAGCCAGGTCAATCGTGGGCGCATCCGGGCAGGCGACACCGCCGATCCGAATCGTGTTGTTGCCGTAGTCCGCCACATAGACGTTGCCCGCGCTGTCCACCGCCACGCCGGCGGGACCAGCGTAAGCGGCGCCAAACCGCGCCGCGCTGCCCGTGCCGTCGGCGCTGCCAGAGCTTCCCGCCAGGCCCGCCAGCGTCGTCACCACCCCGCCCGGCGTCACCTTCCGAATCGTGTAGTTGTAGGTGTCCGCCACATAGACGTTGCCGGCGCTGTCCACCGCCGCGCCGGCGGGGCCACCGTTCCAGACGCCGCCAAACCGCGCCGCGCTGCCCGTGCCGTCGGCGCTGCCATAGTTTCCCGCCTGGCCCGCCAGCGTCGTCACCACCCCGCCCGCCGTCACCTTCCGAATGGTGCAGTTGCCATAGTCCTCCACATAGACGTTGCCCGCGCTGTCCACCGCCACGCCCGTTGGATAGCAGAACCGCGCCGCGCTGCCCGTCCCGTCGGCGCTGCCATCGCTTCCCGCCAGGCCCGCCAGCGTCGTCACCACCCCGCCCGCCGTCACCTTCCGAATCGTTTGGTTGTCGTGGTCCGCCACATAGACGTTGCCCGCGCTGTCCACCGCCACGCCGAAGGGGCCACTGTACGCGGCGCCGCCAAACCGCGCCGCGCTGCCCGTGCCGTCCGCGCTCCCCCAGCTTCCCGCCAGGCCAGCCAGCGTCGTCACCACCCCGCCCGGCGTCACCTTCCGAATCGTGTGGTTGTAGGTGTCCCCCACATAGACGTTGCCCGCGCTGTCCACCGCCGCGCCAAAAGGCCAGTTGAACCGCGCCGCGCTGCCCGTGCCGTCGGCGCTGCCCTGGCTTCCCGCCAGGCCCGCCAGCGTCGTCACCACCCCGCCCGGCGTCACCTTCCGAATCGTGGAGTTGCGGAAGTCCGCCACATAGACGTTGCCCGCGCTGTCCACCGCCACGCCGCTTGGCTGGTAGAACCGCGCCGCGCTGCCCGCGCCATCAATGGCGCCCGGGCCAGCTTCCGCCGATCCGGCCAGGGTGGTGAACGTGTATTCCTGGGCCTTAGCCTGAGTCGTCGGCGCCATTGTCAGTGCGGCCAGGAGCAGGCCTGCTGATAGATTAGTTGTCGTGCTTTTCATAATTCGCTCGAAGGTTGACTGTTGAGAGTGGAGGGTCGAGGGTCGAGGGGCGAGGGGCGGAACGGACCGGGCCAAATTGAGGGACGCGGTCCCGACAAGTCGGGGTCTTATTGCACGCGGCCCTGCCCGTTCGGGGATGGGCCGGCGGGGTCGCGCACCGCCGGGGGGCAGAGGCAAACGGGCGCGCAATTCCCCTGTGCAGCGGGAGCCTGGTCATTTTCCCAAACCCCGTTGTCGCCCGGTCGGTGGCTTGCCAGCGCACGTTCATTTGCCGCCCGAGGGACGCCGCCCGCCAAGAAACGCAAGGCGCAGGCGGAGCCTGGCTCAACCCGCTGCTGCCTTGCAGTAAGAGGAGAACAAAAAAATGCGGCTTTCGTCAATACTACTCTCAAGCAATGTCAGCGCACAGGCGCAGGACAAAGGTCTTCCCCGTAGCGGTCTTTCCTCGCATTTCGCTCAATCCCGATTGCGACGGTGGTGACGAAGACTCCCGTAGGGGGCGTGAACCCTCCAACAGCGCCGCCAAGCCGGAGGCTGGCCACCTCACTGCGCCCGCGCTCGGTAGAACCGGCGTGCCGAGTTCGGCGGGGCGGCATCGCGGAAGTAAAACGGACTCGCGCCGACGGTGTTGGTGGCCAGTGCCGTCCAGTTCACCAGGTCAGTCGAGGTCTCCACGACCACCGCCTGGCCGCTGCTGGCGCTGACATCGAAGCCGAAGTGGTTCGAGCGGACACCCAAGTTGCCATCGTTCAGCAGGATGCTCGGAGGCGGCGCCGCGGTAAAGGCCAGCCTGCGGATACACACCGCCCCGGCGGCGTTAGTGGCTGAAAGCCGGAAAATATACAAATCCGCGACATCGGGCGTGAACGTGGGATTGCGGACATTCGCGGCCGAGAGTGCAGCCGCTGAAGCGGCCGGCTCCCGGATCAGGCGCCACTGCCAGGCCACGGCGGTTTGCGGGCTGGTGTCCAGTTGGCGCAACTCCCCCACCGCCCCGACAGCCAGGTCAATCGTGGGCGCATCCGGGCAAGCGACACCGCCAATCCGAATCGTGTTGTTCCCGGTGTCTGCCACATACGCGATGCCCGCGCTGTCCACCGCCACGCCGGATGGCCCGTTGAACCGCGCCGCCCTGCCCGTGCCGTCGGCGCTGCCCACGTTTAGTGGCAGGCCCGCCAGCGTCGTCACCACCCCGCCCGGCGTCACCTTCCGAATCGTGGAGTTGCCCGTGTCCGCCACATAGACGTTGCCCGCGCTGTCCGCCGCCACGCCCCTTGGATGCCAGAAGCTCGCCGCGCTGCCCGTGCCGTCGCCGCTCCATCCCCATCCCGCCACGCCCGCCAGCGTCGTCACCACCCCGCCCGGCGTCACCTTCCGAATCGTGCAGTTCAGGGTGTCCGCCACGTACGCGTTGCCCGCGCCGTCCACCGCCACGCCGGATGGCCAGTTGAACCGCCCCGCGCTGCCCGGGCCGTCGGCGGTGCCCGAGCTTCCCGCCAGGCCCGCCAGCGTCGTCACCACCCCGCCCGGCGTCACCTTCCGAATCGTGAAGTTGCCGTAGTCCGCCACATACACGTTGCCCGCGCTGTCCACTGCCACGCCGGATGGACCGTTGAACCGCGCCGCGCTGCCCGGGCCGTCGGCGCTGCCCCACTTTCCCGCCAGGCCCGCCAGCGTCGTCACCACCCCGCCCGGCGTCACCTCCCGAATCGTGCAGTTGTAGCTATCCGCCACATAGACGTTGCCCGCGCCGTCCGCCGCTACGCCGGATGGACCGTAGAACCGCGCCGCGCTGCCCGCGCCGTCCGTGCTGCCAGAGCTTCCCGCCAGGCCCGCCAGCGTCGTCACCACCCCGCCCGGCGTCACCTTCCGAATCGTGGAGTTCCAGTAGTCCGCCACATAGACGTTGCCCGCGCTGTCCACCGCCACGCCGGATGGACCGTTGAACTGCGCCGCGCTGCCCGCGCCGTCCGCGCTGCCCGGACTTCCCGCCACGCCCGCCAGCGTCGTCACCACCCCGCCCGGCGTCACCTTCCGAATCGTGGAGTTCCAGTAGTCCGCCACATAGACGTTGCCCGCGCTGTCCACCGCCACGCCGGATGGAGCGTTGAACTGCGCCGCGCTGCCCGTGCCGTCGCCGCTGCCCGAGCTTCCCGCCCGGCCCGCCAGCGTCGTCACCACCCCGCCCGGCGTCACCTCCCGAATCGTGTGGTTCCAGGTGTCCGCCACATAGACGTTGCCCGCGCTGTCCACTGCCACGCCCTCCGGAAAGTAGAACCGCGCCGCGCCGCCCGGGCCGTCGGCTCTGCCATAATATCCCGCCCGGCCCGCCAGCGTCGTCACCACCCCGGCCGGCGTCACCTCCCGAATCGTCTGGTTCCAGTAGTCCGCCACATACACGTTGCCCGCGCTGTCCACCGCCACGCCCCATGGCCAGTAGAACCGCGCCGCGCTGCCCGTGCCGTCGGCGCTGCCCGAGCTTCCCGCCAGGCCCGCCAGCGTCGTCACCGCCCCGCCCGGCGTCACCTTCCGAAGCGTGTTGTTGGAGGTGTCCGCCACATACACGTTGCCCACGCTGTCCACCGCCACCCCGAATGGCCGGGAGAACCGCGCCGCGCTGCCCGTGCCGTCGGCGCTGCCCCGCTTTCCCGCCCGGCCCGCCAGCGTCGTCACCACCCCGTCCGGCGTCACCTTCCGAAGCGTGGAGTTCCCGGAGTCCGCCACATAGACGTTGCCCGCGCTGTCCACCGCCACGCCGCTCGGGGTGTTGAACCGCGCCGCGCTGCCCGTGCCGTCGGCGCTGCCCGAACTTCCCGCCAGGCCCGCCAGCGTCGTCGCCACCCCGCCCGGCGTCACCTTCCGAATCGTGTCGTTGTCGGTGTCCGCCACATAGACGTTGCCCGCGCTGTCCACCGCGACACCCTCTGGCTGGAAGAACCCCGCCGCGCTGGCCGCGCCGTCCGTGCTGCCCGAACTTCCCGCCAGGCCCGCCAGCGTCGTCACCACCACCCCCGGCGTCACCTTCCGAATCGTGTTGTTCCAGTAGTCCGCCACATACACGTTGCCCGCGCTGTCCACCGCCACGCCGGATGGACCGTTGAACTGCGCCGCGCTGGCCGTGCCGTCGGCGCTGCCAGAGCTTCCCGCCAGGCCCGCCAGGGTCGTCACCACCCCGCCCGGCATCACCGCCCGAATCGTGTGGTTCCAGGTGTCCGCCACATACACGTTGCCCGTGCTGTCCACTGCCACGCCCTCCGGAAAGTAGAACCGCGCCGCGCCGCCCGTGCCGTCGACGCTGCCGTAATATGGCGCCCGGCCCGCCAGCGTCGTCACCACCCCGCCCGGCGCCACCTCCCGAATCGTGTGGTTCCGGTAGTCCGCCACATACACGTTGCCCGCGCTGTCCACCGCCACGCCCCATGGCCAGTAGAACCGCGCCGCGCTGCCCGGGCCGTCGGCGCTGCCCGAGCTTCCCGCCAGGCCCGCCAGCGTCGTCACCGCCCCGCCCGGCGTCACCTTCCGAAGCGTGTTGTTGAAGGTGTCCGCCACATACACGTTGCCCACGCTGTCCACCGCCACGCCGCTCGGGGTGTTGAACCGCGCCGCGCTGCCCGGGCCGTCGGTGCTGCCCGAGCTTCCCGCCAGGCCCGCCAGGGTCGTCACCACCCCGCCCGGCGTCACCTTCCGAATGGTGGAGTTCCCAGTGTCCGCCACATACACGTTGCCCGCGCTGTCCACCGCCACGCCGCTCGGGGTGTTGAACCGCGCCGCGCTGCCCGGGCCGTCGGCATAACCACCAATTGGGTCACCCTGGGAGTCAACGATAGAGGCGTTTCCCGCCAGGGTCGTCACCACCCCGCCCGGCGTCACCTTCCGAAGCGTGTGGTTGAAGCTGTCCGCCACATACACGTTGCCCGCGCTGTCCACCGCCACGCCGCTTGGCTGGTAGAACCGCGCCGCGCCGCCCGGGCCGTCAATGGCGCCCGGGCTGCCTTCCGGCGGTCCGGCCAGCGTGGTGAACGTGTATTCCTGGGCCTTAGCCTGAGTCATCGCCGCCATGGCCAGGGCGGCCAGCAGCAGGCCCGCTAATAGATTAGTCGTGATGCGTTTCACAGAACGGTTAACCGTTGGGGGTCGAGGGTCGAGGGCCGAGAGTTGAGGGCCGAGGGTCCGAACGGACCGGTCCAAATTGAGGGACGCGGTCCGGACAAGTCGGGACCTCATTGCCCGCGCCCCTGCCGGTTCGGCGATGGGCCGGCGCGGTCGCGCGCCGCCGGGGGGCAAAGGCAAACGGGCGCACAGTTCCCCTGTGCAGCGGGAGCCTGGTCAGTTTCCCAAACCCCGTTGTGGCCCGGTCGGTGCATTGCCAGCGCACGTTCATTTGCCGCCCGAGGGACGCCCCCCGCCAGGAAAAGCCAGGTGCAGGCGGAGCCTGGCTCAGCCTGCTGCTGCCTTGCAGTAAGAGGAGAACAAAAAAATGCGGCTTTCGTCAATACGTAACTGCTTAGAGCCTGCTTTGTCCGGTCGCGCTTACGGCTTGCCGACTCGGCGGCGCCTTACAGTCTTACCTTTCGTTCGTAACTGCTTTCTTTCACCGTGGATAAACGCCAATACTCGCGAGAATTGTCCTCCTCGGTCCAGCCCGCCGAGCCGCCCCAGTCACTTTCGGCTCGACGTCGGCCCGCCCCGGGGCATAATGGCCCCAACGTTGATGAGAAATGGGCCCGACCAACAACCGATTGTTCCTTGCCCGCGCGGCGCCAGGCAACCGATTACCCAGCAATCTAAAATGGACGCCGTCTACGGCACATGAGCGCCCATTATAGATAATTATCCATCCATGTCCATTCATCTCGCCACGATCTTGCCCAGCCGCAAAACCACCCTTAAATCGTTGGGTCCCATCCTCTTCGGCGCGACCCGCGCGGATTTCCTGTTTGTGTGCCCAAAGCCTTTCCTTGCCAGTTGGTGGTGAATTGCCAAGACCAGGGGGCTTTTATGACGCACCCGCTAACCTTGCCATATTTGCAGCAACTCGATGAACGGGGGTCGCTTAAGGTTTGGCTGGTGGACGGAAGTTATATCCGGGGAAATATCGATGAAGAGTTTACCAATTTCGGGCAACATTACCGTTTTCCCTATATTCCGGAAAATGAGTTGTGGATTGATCAAGAACGGTCCCCGGATGAACGAGCTTTCTTTATCGATCACCTTATCGTTGAGCATCAGCTTATGAAGCAGGGAGCCACCTATGAAGAGGCGATTGTTAAAGCCGACCAGGCCGAACGTAAGGAACGTCGTCGGGCGGGGGACATCAAGCCCCTGACCAATGACGGCAAAACCCTCCCTGATCCGGTGTCGGTCCACCGGGAGTTATGGAAGAAGCTTGAGAATGGTTTAACCGTCTGGATTGTTAATGGACGCCTGGTGCGTAGTGTGTTTGATATAGACTTCACCGCCGGGGGCCACGATAAGGTCTATGAATTCGTGCCCGCCAAAGAAGTCTGGATTGATGACGACATCGTGGAAAAAGAACGAGGGTATGTCCTGCTGCACGAACTGCACGAGCGTAACCGCATGGCTGCCGGCCTGCCTTACAGTCTGGCTCATGCCGAATCCAGTCGGCTCGAATACCGCTGCCGGCACCATCCGGATACCCTCCATGACGCGCTGGCTCGTGAAGGTTGGGCCTGAACTTGAACTGGGCCACAGCCTGACCATCAACAGACGCTGCTCAAGGCCAGGCGCGCCTGCGTCCCCACGCGCGCGCGCCCAAGCGGTTAGCCCAACCAAGCCGATTTTAATGGTCACGATACCACCCCGGTTTATAGGCGCAGCCCCGGCCTCCCAAGGCCAATTATGGACCACCATAGCCAACGGGACCTGACACATGACCTTGTCCTTCCGACGCTGCTTTTTGCCGCCCTGGGGGCCATGACCTGGGCCGTGCGCGGGTGCTCCGGTTTTGGCGGGAGCAATGGCTGCATCTTTGCCGGCGTGACCTGGGGCGCCGCCTGGTGGTTCATCGCCCGCGAGCCAGGTGCGCGGCAGTCTCGCCCCTTCGCCTCGGGGTGGATCATCCTGGCGCTCACGGTCGGGATTGGCTTTTCCGGCAACCGCGGCTGGATGCAATGGCCCAGTTTCTTTGACGGCCTGCTTCAGACCAACGCGGCGGCGGGCAGAGCCGTGCCGATACCCAGGGCCTACGGTTTTGTCTGGCTTTTCATTGCCGGCGTCCCCTGGGCTGGCCTTGGGGCCTGCTTGTTGGCCTGGTGCGGCTCGCCTCGGCCGCCGCCGCTGCGGGGCTGGTGCCTCCGGCTGGCCTGTGGCATTGGCCTGGCCTGCCTGGCCAGGGTTCTATTCGAGAGTTTCCCGGAAGTCTTTCTTCCGCTCTACAAAGCGATGAAGGCACAGTACCAGGACCTCGCGGCCAATCCAAACCTTCGCCGGCTGACGAACGATAACCGCGCGGCGATCACCCACCTTGGGTTGTACCTGGGCTTCCTGGGCTATGAACTGGGGCGCCGGCACTGGCAGAACGTAACGCTCATCCTGACCGTTGGCCTGGTGAACGGGGTGGGATGGAGTTTGTGCCAGAACTGGCGCTGGGCCCCGCGGCTCTGGCCGGGAGTCAGCTTCAACTGGTGGCGCTGCTGGGAGTCCTGCGCGGGCATCAGCATCGGCCTCGCCTATGGCCTGGCCTATTACCTGGTCAACCGCAGGGTGTCCGGAGCAGGGGGGGCGCTGGCAGGAACGCCCGCCCCCCGTGCGCACCCGAACCTCGAGCGGTTAGGCGCTTATCTTGGCCTGCTGCTGGGCCTGGGTCTCTCGCTCCGCAACGGATTGAAAGGCTGGGCCAACATCTACCTCGGAAACGAGAAGTATTGGGACCGCCTCCTCTGGCAAGTCATGGGCCCTTTGTTGCTCCTCGCCCTGGTGGCGCTGCTCGCCTGGCTGTGGCTTCGGCCCCTGCCAGGGGACGCCGCCCGCGAACTGGCCTCCAGTTCCGGCAACCTTCCCGCCCTGCCCGGCGTCTTCCCCGGTGACGTCTTCCCCCACGCTTATCGGCTGGTTTGGCTCGTCCTGCTGCTACAGAACCTCATCGCTCAACTGGTCACCGGCCCGCACAATGCGTGGAATGAGACCGTGTTCAGTTTCTATTATCTCTTACTGTTCATTCTCTCAGCCGTGATTCTCCATCATTTCCACTTCCTCAAGACCCACTGTCCCCCGCCAGCGTCCACTTGACTTTCCGCCCAATCTCCGCACACTCCGCCGGTATATGAATTCAATCGCCACACTGACTCCCCAACAGTTACGGCACGCGGCCGATCTCCAGGAGAAAATTCAGTTCCTGCAGAAACAACTGCAGCAACTCCTGGGCCCGCCCCCCGCCCCTGCCTCCGCCCCCAAGCCTAAGCGCAGATACAGCCCGCGGGCCATTGCCAACATGCGCGCCGGAGCCAGGAAAAGGTGGGCCAACCACTGGCGTGTCCGGGCGGCAGCCGCACCCGCCCGCAAGCCCAAGCGGAAGGTCTCCCCGGCCGGGCGCGCCGCCCTTTCCGCCGCCGCCAGGTTGCGGTGGGCCAGGGCCAAAGCGGCTGGCAGAACCAGGCTCTAAGGCCAGGGCTTGCTCAGCGCCCCACGCTCCTGCTTGTGGGCCTTGCGCATTTCATTTGGCTGAATCGGCGGGAGCGGGACAGCCCCCCTGGGGCTGGCGCAGGCGCACCACTGCGGAGCGCATCATCCGGCCCTGGAACGTGTAACCGCTAGCCAGGGTCTCCTCCACCACCGCGCCGTCCGGCGGTTTGCCGTTGCCCTCGGACCATTGATGCCGCTGAGCGTCAAACAACTCCTCCGGCTCCGCGCTGAAAGGCGCCAACCCGACGCGGCGGGCGGCGTCGCGGCAGGCCTCTTGGAAATGGGTCAGTTGTTCGATCAGGTTCGGCTGGCCGGAGCGCAGCGCGGCCCGGTGGAGGGCATAAACGTGGTCCAGCACCCGCACGAGGATGTTCAGCCACTCCCCTTCCCCGCGGCGAAGCTTTTCCACCTCCAGCCGCAAGTTGGCTTTTTCCGTGTCGTTGGCCCGCTGCATGAACTCAGTGAAGGACTGCACTTCGCCGGTCATGCGCTCGGCGATACCCCGGGCGGCCGCCGCGGTCTTCTCGGCCTGTTCCTGCACCGTCTCCCACTGGCCGGTGGCGCCGCGGATTTCGCCCGCCAGGGCTTCCAGCTTTTGGACCTGGGCCATCACGGTCGTAAGGGCGCCGGCCTCGGCCACCCGCACCAGCGCCCGGTATTCCAGGAGGAACGGCGCGACCCCCAGCGCCGCGCCCGCCGCCACGCAAAACACGGCCCAGGCCAATTGCCACTGGCCCAGCGGCAATTCGCTCCGGGCATAGATGAAATAAGCCGAGCCCAGCAGCAGGGCGTCGCCGGCCAGGAACGGCCACTTGGCCAGTCGGGGTGGAATCGGATCGCGCATTGCCGCTCTTTTAGAACAACCGCCGGCGGAGTTCAAGTTATCTTGACGCCCGAGAAATGCTCTCGACCATGCGCCAGTTCCAGCTTAGGCTCCCTCCCGCAATGTCGTCTGTCGGTTCAAACACATCAACGCCACCAAAAGGACGCCCTTATGAAGCATCTGTTGTCCCCTGAAGTCACCCGCCGCGATTTTCTCCGCGCCGGGGCTGCCGGTCTTGCCGGCCTGGGCCTGGGCCTGGCCGGCTGCTCCCTGTGCCAGCGGCGCCAGGCCCGCAAGATACCCATCGGCCTGCAGCTCTACTCCCTGCGGGAGCAGTGCCGGACCGACCTGCCCGGCATGCTGGCCGCGGTCTCCAAGCTCGGCTACAAGGGCGTCGAGTTTGCCGGCTATCACGGGCGCACCGCCCCAGCATTGCGCAAGCTCCTCGACGACAACGGCCTGGTCGCCTGCGGCACCCACACCCCCTTCGAGTCCGTCCTGGGCGACCAACTCAAGGCCACCGTCGAGTTCAACCGCACCATCGGCAACAAGTTCCTCATCGTCCCCTGGATGGAAGGCAAATCCAAACAGGATTGGCTCGACAAGGCCACGCTCTTCAATGAACTCGCCGACAAGCTCAAACCCGACGGCATGTGGATCGGCTATCACGCCCACGCCCACGATTTCCAGAAGTTCGACGGCACCTCGGCCTGGGACCTCTTTTTCGGCAACACCAAACCGGAGGTGATTATGCAGTTGGACACCGCCAATTGCTGCGAGGGCGGCGCCGACCCGGTGGCCGTGCTCAAGCAATATCCCGGCCGCGCCCGCACCATCCACCTCAAGGCCTACGGCGCCGGTCCTGATGCCGTCATCGGCGAGGACAAAGTCAATTGGCCGGAAATCTTTGCCCTCTGCGAGAACCAGGGCCAGACCGAGTGGTACGTGCTCGAACACGAGTCCGGCCACGACCCGCTCGACGCCGTCAAGCGCAGCCTCGAGGCGCTGCGGAAAATGGGCAAAGTCTGACCGGAACGGTTGACGCGCTCAAACGCTGAAAGATTTAACGAGTTAAGTAAGTCATTGGGCCGGCCAAGAGCCTTCAGACAAATCGAACTCGGGGGCGCTCAAGTGATTGCTGACTCGCGGCTGACTCCGGTGCCGGCGCCGGCAATCACCTGTCACCAATTGCCAATCTCCTGCCAACTGTGCGCGTTTGCGTCATCTTCAATCCAATTGCCAAAGGCGAAAAGGCCAAACGCTTCCGCCGTCAGCTCGAGCAAATCGGGACCCAGTGCGCCCTCAAGCTCACTGGCGCTGGGGGCGACGCCCGGCGGTTGGCGGCGCAAGCCGTGCGCGAGGGCTATGAAATGGTCGTGGCCGCCGGCGGCGACGGCACCCTGAACGAGGTGCTCAACGGCCTGGCCGACGCCCCGGCTGGCTTCGAGCGCGCCTGCCTCGGGGTCCTCCCGCTGGGCACGGCCAACGTCTTCGCCCGCGAGTTGGCCATTCCCAGGCGCTTGGACCGGGCGTGGCATACCATTTGCCAGGGGCGCGAAACCCGCATCGATCTGCCTTGCGTGGAATACGGCGGCAACGGGGCAAGGCAGCGGCGCTGCTTTGCCCAACTGGCTGGCGCTGGCCTGGATGCGCGCGCCATTGAACTGGTCCACTGGCCCTGGAAGAAGAAGCTCGGCCCTTTGGCTTACGTCCTGGCGGGGCTGCGCGCCCTGCGCCGGGCGCCTTCGCTGATCACTGCCGCCGGAGGCGGACATTCGCTGGCGGGCCAACTGGTGCTCATCGGCAATGGCCGCTTGTATGGCGGCCCTTACAGGGTTTTTCCCAAGGCCGACTTGCGCGACGGCCTGCTTGAGGTTTGCGTCTTCCCGCGCCTCGGCTGGCTGACCCTCGCCCGTTGCGCCGCGCCCCTGCTCTTGGGCGGCACACTCCCGCCGGCCAGCATCCGGGTCTTCCAGGCCGCCGCCCTGGAACTCAGCAGCCCGACCCCCACCCCGCTCGAAGTCGATGGCGAACTCATCGGCCACCTCCCGGCCAGCTTCTCGTTGCAACGCTCCCGCCTGCGCGTCATCATCCCCTGAATTGAAAAGTGTACTTGCTCATCAGCGGGCAGTAATCTGATTATGAACGCAACACCACCCCCATCCTGGACCGCCGACGACCTCCTCGACTTAGGCCGCAGTTACCAAAGCGCCGCCGTCCTCGGCGCCGCAGCCGATCTGGACCTCTTCAGCGCACTGGCCCGCGCCGCACGCACGGCCGATCAACTCGCCGCCGCCCTCCAGTGCGACGCGCGCGGCTTGACCATTCTGCTGGACGCGCTCGTCGCGTTGCGATTGCTGGAAAAGTCCGGCGTCCGTTATGCCCTCCCGCCCGGCGTCGAGGCCCTGCTCACCGCGCAGGGCCCGCAAACCATCCTCGCCATGGCCCAGCACCACGCCCATTGCCTGCGCAACTGGGCCCAGTTGGCAACAGTCGTCAAGTCCGGCCGTCCCGCCCAACTCATCCCCAGCGTGCGCGGGCAGACCGGCGACCAGGAAGCCTTCATCGCTGGCATGCACAATATCTCCGCCCCCATCGCCGACCAGGTCATCCAAGCCCTCCAACCCCTTCACTTCAACCACCTCCTGGACATCGGCGGCGCCTCGGGCACCTGGACCATCGCCTTTCTCCGCGCCTGTCCCTCTGGCCAAGCCACCCTCTTCGATCTGCCCCATGTCATCCCCATGGCCCGGCCCCGCCTGGCCGCCGCCGGCCTGCACGACCGCGTCCGGCTGGTCCCCGGCGATTTTTACACGGACGCCTTGCCGACGGGCGCCGACTTGGCCTGGGTGAGCGCCATTGTCCACCAGAACTCCCGGGCGCAGAACCGCGCCCTTTTCGCCAGGGTCTTTGCCGCCCTGGTCCCCGGCGGCCGCATCGCCTTGCGCGACGTCTTGATGGATCAAAGCCGCACGCGCCCGGTGGCCGGCGCCCTCTTTGCCGTCAACATGCTCGTCGCCACCGAAGGCGGCGGCACCTTCACCTTCGCCGAACTGCGCGAAGACCTCGCCGCGGCCGGCTTTGCCCAGGCCGCCGTTCTCCGCCAGGACGAGGCCATGAACTCAGTGGTCGTCGCCCAAAAGCCCAACAGAGAAAAAGCAAAAAAAATCACAATAGAGCCAATACAGCCAACACAGCCAATAGAACATTTGGCCCGGGCGCATCCTGATACTGCCCCCGAGGGCGGGCGGAAGCCCTCCCCCCTTCCCCCCTCCCATGCGCTCGGAGCGCATGGGCTAATAGCCGATAGCTAATAGCCAATAGCCGACCCCCTCTCATGCGCTCGGAGCGCATGGGAGCTTCGCGGGCGAGACGCCCGCGCCACTACCCAGGGCGGCGGCCCGTCTCCCGCTGAGCGGGACGGGACGGGCCGTGCCCTGGGCTACTGTCTTGCCGCCCCTCCGGGGCGGAAGGATGCCGCGCTACGCGCGGGCAGAGTGGAATTGGTGGCAGTGTCGGGATGCGGTGCAGCCTTCGGTCTTTGACATGCTTGCAGGTGAAAGTCCTGCCTCGGCAATGGATGGTTGGGCCGAGTAGTTATAGCAGA
>JBEKRX010000022.1:0-79953 GCA_049518415.1 Verrucomicrobiota bacterium | reverse complement strand
CAATGCAACCGCTGGAACGGCATCCGCCTCCTCACGCGCCCCATCCCAATCTGATAAATGAACCTGAGAACCTCATCCGCGCCTGCGCCTGTATGGGCCGAACCGAGCTTGATGCAGCCCTGTCACCGCGCAATTTGACACAATATCGGATTGCAATCCGGCGGAATTTCAGGCATGAGGGGCAGCGGCATTGGCGGTTAGGTGAGAGCTTATATAAGTTAAACCGGTTAGACAGGTTGGATAGGTTAAATGAGTTGCCAGCCCGCATAAGGAGTTGGGGCAAGCTGGAAGAACTTTTATGCCGAATGTTGCCACGAACGAAAAGCGCGCCCGGCGGGCGTTGGTGAGCATTGCAGGCGTCCGGACCTTCGTTCGGTTCGGGGGCGGGTCGGGCGGGTTGGGGCTTTGGTTGCTCTGCCTGGCGGTCAACCCGGCGCGCGCGAGCACGGCGGCCACTTTGGTCGTTTCGAACACGCTCGACAGCGGCAACGGTTCCCTGCGGCAGGCCCTGGTCAATGCCAATGCGACCGCGGGGCCGGATACGATCAGCTTCCGGATTCCCGGCGTCGGCGCGCACACGATCCGTCCGCATTCGGCCCTGCCGGCCGTGAGCGACCCGGTGGTGATTGACGGCACGACGCAGCCGGGGTTCGCCGGCTACCCGCTGATCGAGCTGGACGGAGCGAGCGCGGGGAACAGCATAGGGCTGCGGCTGATTAGCAGCAACAGTGTGGTCCGCGGACTGGCCATCAACCGGTTCGCCGGGGGCGGCCTGCGGGTCGAAGGCCCGGGGGGCAACTCCATCCAGGGCAGTTTTGTCGGGATGGATGTGAAAGGCACGACGAGCCGGCCCAACGGTCAGCAAGGGGTCCTCATCTCTTCGTCCTGGGGCAATGTGATCGGCGGGACCAATGCCGCGGACCGCAACGTGATCTCAGCCAGCAGCGATGCCGGGATTTACTTGTATAATGGCGGGAGCAATGTGGTGCTGGGCAATTTCATCGGCACCACCGCGGCGGGCAGGACGCGTTTGGGAAACGGCAATAATGGCGTGGCCATTAACGATTCCCGCAACAACGTCATCGGTGGCGCGACGCCTGGGGCCTGGAACATTATCTCCGGCAATACCGGGAGCGGCGTTTACCTGCTCGGCGCGGGTTCGACCGGAAACCTGGTCCAGGGCAATTACCTCGGCACCGACGTGACCGGGAGCCTGGCGTTGGGCAACACGGACAATGGCGTGACGCTCTCAGGGGCGGCCGCGAATGTCATTGGCGGCACCAACGCCGGGGCGGGCAACGTGATTTCCGGCAACGGCGAGGCAGGGATTTTCCTCAGCGGGGCGGGCGCGACGAATAACCTGGTGCAAGGCAACCACATTGGCACCCAGGCCACGGGGCGGCAGGCGCTGGGGAACAGCTACGCGGGCATAACGATTTTGGAGGCCGGGGGCAACCTGATTGGCGGAACCGTGGCCGGGGCGGGCAACGTGATTTCGGGGAACAAGCAGGACGGCATCTTTATCACCAACAGCGTGGGCAACGTGGTCCAGGGCAATTACATCGGCACCGACGTAACCGGGCGGGCGGCAGTCGGCAACGGCCTTTGCGGTCTGCGCCTCTACTCCGGGGCCAACAAGGTTGGCGGGGCAGTCAGCGGGGCGCGCAATGTCATCTCCGGCAACGGGCTGGACGGCGTCTGGCTGGTCGGCACTGCCGCCGTAAGAAACCGCGTCGCCGGCAACTTTATCGGCCCCGACGCCAGCGGGACCAACGGATTGGGCAACGGGCGGGCCGGGGTGGGTATTTCGAAGGCGCCCGGCAACGCGATCGGGGACGCCGAGGAGGGTGCCGGCAACGTGATTTCAGCCAACCACGACGCCGGGGTTTACCTGATCGGCAGCGGCGCGAGCCACAATCTGATCTGGGGCAACAAGCTCGGCACCGACGTCACCGGCATGGCGGCGATGGGCAACGCCTATGAGGGGGTTTATATCCAAGACGCCGGCACCAATTTCATCGGCGGGCCGACGCCGGGAGCAGGCAACCTGATCTCCGCCAACCACACCCTGGGGATCCAGTTGACCAACAACGCCGCCGGGAACGTCATCCAGGGCAATTGGATTGGGACCAAGAGCGACGGGGTGAGCGGCCTGGGCAACGTCTATCACGGAGTGGAATGCCAAGTGGGAGCGAACAACAACCTGATTGGCGGGGCGGGGGGCGCCGGCAACCGGATCGCCTACGCCAGCACGGCGCTCTATGCGGGAGTGCGCCTCCGCGACGGCAGCGCCAATAACGCCATTCTCGCCAACTCGATTTTCGCCAATGCGGGCTTAGGGATTGACTTGGGCCCGAACGGCACGAATTCCATCGTGCCGTGCGATGCCGGCACCGCGGGCAAGGCCAACCTGTCACAGAATTACCCGGTGCTCGGGCAGGCAGTGACCGGGCTGAACGGCACCGGCGTCCGCGGCACGCTCAATAGCCGCCCCAACAGCGTCTTTCTGCTCCAGTTCTTTGCCAACCCGCTGTGCGACCCCTCCGGCTGTGGCGAGGGCCAGCTCTACCTGGGCGATCAGACGGTCGCCACGGGCGCGGACTGCAATGCCGGTTTTGTGGCTTTGTTGACCAACCCGGCGCCGGCTGGGTGGGTGATCACTGCCACGGCTACCGATGCCGCCAACAATACCTCCGAATTCTCCGCCTGCGTGCCGGTGCTGCCGGTCCCGACGTTGACCGTGATGCATCGTTTCGATGCTTACCACCCGGGGCTGGGCCCGAACCGAATCATCCTCTCCTGGAGCAACACCGCGACCCTGGTGCTCAAGGAGACGAGCAAGGTCGCGCCGCCGGTCCGGTGGACCACCTCAACGAACGTCCCGCTCCTGACCAGCAGCAACTGGTGGGTCCTGGCCCTGACCAATCCCCCGGCGAACAAATTCTATCGCCTAAGCTTTGAATGAAGAGACGACTGCGCTCGCCTCCGCTCCTGGCGGCATTGGGGCTGCTCCTGCTGGCCGGGGGTTGGCCCCGCGCCCACGGCCAGCCGGCGATGACGACGCTCCTGACCAATGGCCCGGTGGCAAACCGGCTCAATGTCGTCATGCTGGCGGAGGGCTACACCAGCAATCAACTCGGCCAGTTCCTGATCGATGCGACCAACGCGGTCAACGCGTTGCTCTCCCACCAGCCTTACCAGGAATACCGGGGCTATTTCAACGCGTTTGCCATCTCCGTGGCCTCGCGTCAATCCGGCTCCAGCCACCCCGTCGAGGGGACTAAACTCGATACCTACTTCGGCACCACCTACGACCAGGCGGACTATCTCATCACGCTTCCGCCCAGCGGCCAGGCAAAAGTGGACGCTTTGCTCAAGAATTCTCTGCCCCAGTGCCACCTGCCGGTCCTGCTGGTGAATGACCCCGTTTCCGGAGGTTCGGATGGATTTAACCGGACCGCCATTGCCTCCACTGGCGCGCTGGCGGCGGAAATCCTGACGCACGAGACGGGCCATGTGCTGGCGAACCTGGGCGATGAATACACCAATGCCTATCCCGGTTTTCCGAATATCGAAGAACCGAACACGACGCGGGAGACGCGGCGCGGCTATATCAAGTGGAAGGCCTGGATTGCTGCCGATACCCCCCTGCCCACCCCGCCGACCGCCGATTACACCGAGGTCATCGGGCTGTTCCAAGGCGCGCATTATCATGCCACTGGTTGGTATCGCCCCAAGTTCGATTGCGCGATGAACCATGTCGGAGTGCCGTTCTGCGAAGTTTGCAGCGAGGCCCTGGTGCGCGCCCTTTACCAGAAAGTGCGGCCGGTGGACAGTTTCACTCCCGCCAACACGAACCTCTGGCTGTCGCCCACGCAAGCGGCGGTCTTCAGTTTGAACGTGTTGCAACCCGCCACGCACAACCTCAGCGTGCAATGGTTTGCCGACGGCCTGGGCGTGAGCGGGGCGACGAACCTCCTCTTCACCGGGCTGCCGACGCTGGGCCCGGGCGGACATCTCATCAGCGCGCTCGTGCAGGACAACACCACCCTGGTGCGCACTGACCCGGCGGGTCTCTTGAGCCAGGTCCTCACCTGGACCGTCGAGGGCGGTTTTTCCAATGCGGTGCAAAACGCCAGCATCAGCCTGAGGGCCTACATTCAAGGCGCGGTGAGTCCGAACGGTTCGACGGTCTTCCGGGCCGCCATCACCACCAGGGACATCATCAAGGCGCTGGACCAGGCGGCGCCCAACGCGACCTTCTCCCCCGGGGCGAAGCTGCTCCTGGTCACTCCCTCGAATGCCGCGGCTTCACGATTTGTGGTGCGGGACAAGCTCAACGGAACGAACCGGGATACGGATGTCAGCAGTTATTTCACCAACAGCCTCGTGGCCGCGGTCACCAGGTCGTCCGGTTCCGGCGCCGGGCGCACCACGGGCACGGAGTACGCCGTCGAGGGGTTGGTTCTGAACTCCGACAGCTTAAGGCTCAGTCTGCAGGGCCTTGCGAGCATCACCTGGCCCGGCGCCGCGGCCACGGCCAGCGTGTTGGGCAGCGGCGCGGTCACGAGTGCGCCCGCGGTCTTTCAAGGCACGGTCACACTCTCCCCCGGCAAGAGCGAACGGCCGGCACGTTGAAACAAAAAAAGGCGCGAGTGGGGACTCGCGCCGGAAGCGAACTGAGCCGGGCGCCGATTACCGGCAGCGGAAGCGGCGAACGATGAGCAGCAAGCTCACGCCACCCGCCAGCGAGATGGCCAGGGTCGAAGGTTCAGGCACCGGGGTGCCCATCCACTCTTGACCAAAAGTGGCGGGAACGCCGTTGGTGAACGCGTACAATTCCCAGGTGCCGCCATTGTTCAGCCAGTAATCGCTGAAGGCAGAGCCCGGGACCTGATTTTGATAGAGGTCCACTCCGGCCTGATCCCCAGAGCCGAGGCCCTGGAATTGCACGGTCCAAGTCAGCTCTCGGGTGTCCATCGTCCACAACCCACTCACGCTTCCCGAAAGCGGCCCGTTGGTGGCGACGCTGGGAAAATCGCCGCCCGGCGTGGTGAAATTGATGGTGGCGCGAGTGGTCGGGGATATATTAAACCAACCGCTGTCGTAGATCACCGTGCCGGGAGTCTTGTAACCGCTGTAAAGTGTGGAGCTGTCATTCAGGTACCATTTCACGTCCGCCTGCACGGTACCGGAAAAGGCGCCGGCGAGGCCGCCGCCGATGCCATAATACTCGAAGGAGAAGTTGGTGATGTAGCCGCCATTACTGAGGTAAATCTGGTTTCCGACTTCGGATAACACCGGGTTAAAGCGGGTACTCAAGTCGACCGTATTGTTTTGGAAAAGGGTGTCTGCTCTGGCGGACAAGTTGAATGCCGCGCACAGGGCGCCCACCGTCAACCAACCGCTATTGCTAAACAGATTCTTCATATAATTCCTCATATGGTGCAGTCCGGCTGCCACTGCGCAGCCGGCTTAACGATTACGCGCGCAATCATACCGAAAGTACGCCCTGTGTCAACTTTTTTTTTAACTTTTTTGCGGGTTCCGTTGAATTTCAGCATAGGTTATCTCATCTTTCACTGGGTTATGGAATTCCTTAAGTTCACCAACTGCGTATGCAGGCGTTCTGGCCGGTAAAACCCGGTGAAATCGAAGCGCCGGCCTGTTGCCCGCTTCGCGCACCCGAGCCGGCAAAGCCGGCTGGAAGCCGGCGCTCCGGCCTCGCCCGCGTGAAGAATTCGGGCTAGCGTCTGCGCCGGGCGAGACCGAAGTAGTAACCGCCCCGGAGGCGGACGCCGCGCACGCGCGGCACGGCGCCTTGAGGCTGGCCCGGTTTTCCCTCTGCAAAGAGGGCGGTATAGCGGTAATCAAAATGGTCGAGTTTGACGCGGGGGATTCTCCGGCCGATAAACCGCTCGATGGCCTGGACGTGGCGAGCATCCTCGGCCGCCATGAGGGTGAAGGCATCGCCGGTGGCGGCCATGCGGCCGGTGCGGCCGATGCGGTGGACGTAGTCCTCGGGATGCTGGGGCACGTCGTAATTGATGACATGGCTCACGTCGGCAATGTCGAGTCCCCGCGCGGCGATGTCGGTGGCGACCAGGATCTCGTAGCGGCCTTGGCGGAAGCCGTCCAGGGCCTGTTCGCGTTCGCCTTGGGTGCGATTGGAGTGGAGGAGGGCGACGGCGTGGTTGTGGCGCTTGAGGAGGTGGGCGGCACGGTCGGCGCCCTGTTTGGTGCGGCAGAAGACGATGACGGAGTCGAAGTTGACCCGTTCGAGCAAGGCGAGCAGCAGGTCGGTTTTCTGCGCCTCGGCGACGGGATAGAGCACGTGGGTGACGGTGTCTTTGGGCGAACGCCGCGGGCCGATTTCGACGGTTTGGGGGCCGCGCATGGCCCACTGGATGAGGGTTTCGATCTCGGGGGGGATGGTCGCCGAAAACAGGGAGGTATGCCGCTGGCGGGGACACCGCTCGATAATGCGCCGCACGTCGGGCAGGAAGCCCATGTCGAGCATGCGGTCGGCTTCGTCCAGCACGAGGAACCGGATGTGAGCGAGGGTGCAACGGCCTTGCCGCAAATGGTCCAACAAGCGGCCAGGGGTGGCGACGAGGACATCGACGCCGCTTTTCAGAGCTTCGATTTGGCGGCCATAGCCCACGCCGCCGTAGAGGACGGCGGTGCGCAAGTTGGTGAAGCGGGCGAAATCGCGGATGGCCGTTTCGACCTGGGCGGCCAGCTCGCGCGTAGGTTCGAGGACCAGGACGCGGGGCTGAGGGCTGTGCTGAGCGAGTTGGGAGAGGATGGGCAACGCGAAGGCGGCGGTCTTGCCGGTGCCAGTCTGGGCGCTGCCGATGACGTCCTGGCCGTCCAGGATGAGGGGAACAGCCCGAAGCTGAATCGGCGTGGGCTCGACGTAGCCCATGGCCCTGACCCCTTCGACCATGGCACTGGAGAGCCCCAGTTTGCTGAATAACATAACCAACCATAGCAGCGATCGGCAAAAAGGTAAATCAAATCCGCCGCCTGTCAGCACCCCGTCTCTGGTCCCTTGGCTTCTCCGCTCGCGCCGTCCTTTGGCCCTCACGGTCCAACGGTGAGCTTCTTCGCCCGCGTCGGCCGGCCGAGGTCCCTTGGTCCCTTTGGCTGCGGCTGCGCCGCGCTGAGCGGCTTGCCTGGCAGCACTCACTCGTGGATTTCCACTACGTCCCGGTCTTTGAGCGGCTCGGTTTTATGGATTTGCTGTCCATCGAAGCGGCTATGTCCCCAAAGCCGCGCAAAGCGCATCCGCTCCGGCAGGTCGCGATGAATCTGGCGGGCCAGGTCGGCCAGCGTCGAGCCGACCGGGACGGTGAATGGCTTGTGCAAGTCGGGCGGGCGGCCCGGTTCTTTGGTATAGACGCGGATTAGGCCCAGCAGTTCCCAGAGGGCTTTAAACAACTCATCTAATCCCTGCCGGTTGTGCGTGCTGACAGCCAACACCTTGAAAGCGTGCTCCGCGGGCGGCGCATACAGCGCCATCAGGTCCTTGACCGCCTCGGGGGCCGCCAGCTCCGCCTTGTTCACCACGACCAGCCCCGGCCGCCGGCTCGTGTCGGCCGGCGGCAATTCATGGCGAGGCACCGAGCACAAGGTCAGGCCGTGCGCCTTGAGCACTGCCAGGGTCAGTTCCACCTGGTCCAGTGTTGCCGCTCCCGCCTCGGCCACGACGGTGACGACATCGCTGTTGCGGAGTGTGCCCATCAAGCCGGCCGGGACGTGGTCGGCTGTGACCGGGGGCGTATCGACCAACTCGATCTGCACGTCGTCCTTGTGCCACATGCCCGGTTGCGGCACCAGGGTGGTGAAAGGGTAGTCGGCCACTTTGGCCTCGGCGTTGGTGGTCGCCGCCAGCAGGCTGCTCTTGCCGGTATTGGGGGGGCCGACCAGCACCACCTGCCCGGCGCCGCCACGGGGAATATGGAACGGGTCCGGGCCTTTGGCGTGGGCCGGCTTCTGTTCTTCCTTGCGGAACTGGCTGAGGCGGCGTTTGAGGTCCGCCTGCATCTTTTCGGTTCCCTTGTGCTTGGGGATGGCGCTGAGCATCTCCCGCAAGGCCGCCTGCCGTTCCTGGTCGGTGGCCGCCTGCCGGTAACGCCGCTCGGCGCGCTCATATTCCGGTGTCAGATTGGCCGGCATAAGCAATCGCAAATATGCGCCCCCCTGCGCCGCCAAGCCCCGCCAAGGGCTCGTTGCGGTTCACGGCAGCGGACGCATTCGGATAGCATGTTCCTCCACAAGACTGTATTGGCCAAGCCAATCTGTGCGGGAAGCCAGGATGGCCACGATGCGCCGGGCCAGAACCGCGGCTGTAGCCGATTGCAGGTGGTCTTGCCTCGGGGTTTTCGGGCCATAGGCCATTGAGGCAGCGGATTGTTAAGTCGAAATAACTGGAAATAGCTGCAAAAACAGCGCTTCGCCGCGATTGGCGGGTTAAGGCGTCATCCGAATAACCTCACGAATTAAGGGCCTGGAGCGAGGAGGTTCGCGGGAAACGAGGAACGCGGATTCAAGCCGGGAGCAGGCGGCTTCCGCCCGGGCGCGCCCCGGCGCGTGCACCCGGGCCAGCACGGAGCCGGCCGAGACTCTTGCGCCGGGCTTGGCCAGCCGGTCCACGCCCACGTCGTAATTGAGGACGGACTCCTTGGTCAGCCGGCCGGCGCCCAGGTCGCGAATGACTTCCCCAAGGATACGGGCGTCACAGCGGGCCACATAACCCGCGCGCGCAGCCGCCAGTTCGCTCGCCGCCGGGGCGGTGCAGTCCAGCGCCAGCTTGCGATGGTACTGCGTCAGATCGGCGCCCTGGGCCGCGAGCATCTCCTCCCATTTTTCGCGCGGTTTGCCGGAGGCCAGGCAGGCCGCCGCCTGCCGCCTGGCAGCCGGGAGCGACTTGGCTTTGCGGGTCTGGACGAGCAGATGCGCGGCGCAGGCCAGGACCAACTCCCGCAGGTCGGCCGGTCCCTGCCCGCTCAAGCAGCGCACGGATTCCTTGACCTCGAGCCAGTTACCCGCGGCCTCGCCCAGCGGCGCATCCATGGCGGTGAGGAGGGCGCGCGTGCGCACGCCGCATTGCCCGCCCAACGTGACCATGGCCCGGGCCAGTTCGCGCCCCCGTTCCAGCGTGGGCATGAGCGCCGCGCCGCCGAATTTGACATCCAACACCAGCGCCGCCAGGCCCTCGGCCAGCTTCTTGGAGAGAATCGAGGCCACGATCAATGGCATGGAAGGGACGGTGCCGGTCACATCGCGCAAGGCATAAAGCGCTTTGTCGGCCGGCGCCAGGCGCTCGGTCTGGCCGCAAATCACGCAGCCGACCCGCTGCACGAGCCGGACGATGCGCTTGGCCGGCAAGGCGCTCTGGAAGCCCGGGATGGAATCCAGCTTGTCGAGCGTGCCGCCAGTGAGGCCCAAGCCGCGGCCGGAAATCATCGGCACGCGAAAACCCAGACAGGCCAGCAACGGCGTGAGCGGCAGGGAGACCTTGTCCCCAACGCCGCCCGTCGAGTGCTTGTCCACCAGCGGACGGCGATCCCTGGGGAAGTCCAGCACCTCGCCGGAGTCGCGCATGGCGAGCGTCAACGCCCTGGTCTCGGACCGGCTCAGGCCCCGGAAACAGACCGCCATCAGGAACGCCGCCATCTGGTAATCGGCAATTTGGCCCTGGGTGTAAGCGGCGATCATTTCCCGAATTTGATTGGGCGTGAGCGGATACCCATCGCGCTTGGCTTCCAGCAGCGGCAGGAAGTTCATCCCTGGCTTGGCCCCAGCTAAAGCCAGGGGGCCTGGAGGTCGGAGAACCGGATTAGAGGCCGCGGCTGGCATGGCGTAGGATTACTCCGCCGCCCAAGCGCTGTAAATGTTTTGACCGGTTGGGCCTTGCCTTGCCCTGCCGCGCGGGAGGGCGGCGCTCCGCTCCGGCTGGGTCGTCACGGCCGGGCGCTCACCCCGTAAACTTCTTGGCCACGAGGCTGGCGTTGTGGCCGCCGAAACCAAACGAATTGTTGACGATCGCGTTCACCTTCATCTGGCGGGCGGTGTTGGGCACGTAGTCCAGGTCGCACTCCGGGTCCGGGACCTCGTAATTGATGGTCGGCGGCACGCAGTCCGACGCAATCGCCTTGGCGCAGACGACCATTTCCACGGCCCCGGCCGCCCCGAGCATGTGGCCGGTGGCCCCTTTGGTGGAACTGACGGCCAGTTTGCGGGCGTGGTGGCCGAAGACCGTCTTGATGGCCTCGGTTTCGGCGATGTCACCCTGGGGCGTAGCGGTGCCGTGGGCGTTGATGTAAGAAATGTCTTGGGGGTTGAGGCCGGCGTTGCGCAGGGCCATGCGCATGCAGCGGGCGGCGCCTTCGCCGCCCGGCGACGGGGCGGTCAGGTGATGGGCGTCGGCGGTGTTGCCGTAGCCGGCGAACTCGGCATAGATGCGCACGCCGCGGGCTTGGGCGTGCGCGAGTTCCTCGAGCACCACGACCCCCGCCCCCTCGCCCATCACAAAACCGTCGCGTTGCTTGTCGAAGGGCCGGGAAGCGCGTTGCGGGTCATCATTGCGCGTGCTCATGGCCTTCATGGCGCAGAACCCGCCGATGCCGATGGGCACAATCGTGGCCTCGGCGCCGCCGGCCAGCATGACCTTGGCATCGCCCATCTTGATGGTGCGCCAGGCCTCGCCCAGGGCGTGGTTGGCCGTCGCGCAGGCCGAGCAGGTGGCAAAATTGGGGCCGCGCAGGCTGTAATAGATCGAGACCAGGCCCGAGGCCATGTTCGAGATGAGCATCGGGATCATGAAAGGGGAGAGCCGCTCCGGGCCGCGTTCGAGCAGGACCTTGTGTTGGTCGGTGGTCGTTCGCAGGCCGCCGATGCCGGAGCCGATGAACACCCCGACCTCATCGCCGTTGACGTGGTTGAGGTCCAAGGCGGCGTCGCGCAGGGCCTGCCAGGCCGCGTGCACGCCGAATTGGGCGAAACGGTCCGCCCGCCGGACCTCCTTGGGGGACGGAAAGGCCGGGGTCGGGTTGAAGTGCTTGACCTCGGCGGCGATCTGGGTCTCGAACGGGGAGGCATCGAACGAGGCGATCTTTTCGATGCCGCACTCCGCCGCCAGGAGGCGGCGCCAAAAAGTCTCCACCTCGTTGCCCAAGGGCGAAACCACGCCCAACCCGGTGATCACCACCCGCCGCTCTGTCCAGTTGCTTGCCATAAACTGAACGGGGCAGCCCAACCTGAAGCCAGGCCAAGCTGCCCCGGCATTTTCAAGGTGCCACTTACTTCTGCTGCAGGTCTTCGATGTACTTGATCACGTCCCCTACGCTCTGAAGCTTCTCCGCCTGTTCATCGGGAATCTCATGGCCAAACTCTTCCTCCAACGCCATGACCAACTCCACAGTGTCGAGCGAATCCGCCCCGAGATCCTCAATGAACTTGGCCTCGGCCGTGACCTGATCCGGGTTCACGCCCAACTGCTCGACGATGATGTCTTTGACTCGTTGCTCAATTGTTTTTTCAGCCATGATGGTCTCCGGTTCTAGTTTTGTTGTGTGTCTATGCTACGCTGGGGGGAGCCGTCAAGTCCTGATTCAAGATATTTTTGCGGCCCCTGCAGGCCCTTTCCCAGGCCCTCTGCCGCAAGCAGTTAGGCCTCAACCCTGCAACCCTGCAACCCTGCAACGCTTCAGCGTTTCCACCTCCTTCCCGGCCTTCTGCCGCAAGGAGTTGCCCCTCCAACCCGCCTCCGTTGCCGGCCCCAACGTGGCTTGAGAAAAGCTCGCGCCAAGGCCTTGCTGAACAAGAACGCCCCTTTCAGGTTGCTGTCGAGCACCGTGTCCGCAGCCGCAGACCGTCGCCCGCCACCCCAACGTTGTTCACCAGGCTGTCCACCCGGCCGCTTTCGGCCAGGATGCGCTCCCCGGCCGCCGCCGCACTCAAGGGTCTGCCGCCGCTTCGGCCACCGCTTCTTGCAGCAGGTCCTCCCGCAGGGCCTGCCCCCTGGCCGGAGTTGCGCCAGGCGCAAGTTCCATCAGCATCTGCTGATCTGGATCGGCCCCTCGCTTGATCTGGCTGTAGTTTGCCGTCGGCCCCTTGGTTCCGAACAGTGATTCCAAACTGGTGCCCTCGCGCGCTTTGGCATAGGCGTTGCGGAAGGCGTCAAAGTAGAGCAGTTTCCAGGATTCCCGGGTGAAGTGCTCCTGGAAAAGCGGTGACTGCATCTTGCGCTCCCAATCCGGCTGGCGCTCCTCAGGCAACACCATGACCTTGGGCAGGGCGGCGGGCAAATTCGAGCCCCGCTGCAGACCGCTGGTCATGGTTGTGGTGCACTCGACCTCAAAGGCGGTGATCACCCTCTGGCCCTTCAACCAGAGCAAATCCATGTCGAGCACGGCGCGGGGATTGGTCACGTCTTCGAGCTGCGCCGGTTTCGCCGTGACGAGTTCCCCCAAACGGACGTCCGGGGCCAGCCCGTTTGCCCGGCGGCCTTGCTCGTTGCGCGCAATCCAAATGTCGTACCCGCGCCCGCGCCCCAGGAGCGCCAACAAGGCAACCATTTCGCTGTGCGAATCCACGCGCCGTTTGATCTCTTCGCGCAGCATCCAGTAGCCCTTCCCCGCTTTGCGCCCATAGATTTCCAGCGCCTCTTTGATGCTCGTGGAATCGGAGGTCAACGAGTTGGGAAATTCGCGGCTCACGGCATCCCACACCTGCGTGAACGTCACCCGTCCGCGTTCGTGCAGGCAGCGATAGACCGTGGCCTCGACCCGTTCGCTCAAGGGCGCTTCCTGCAAACGAGCGACGAAGACCGGGTCGTTGAACCACCACAGTTCGCCCGTTGCACCGCCCAGTCTGGCCTTCACCAGACGAAATTCCCTGCCCACGGATTCCTGCAAGACCTTCTTGACATCCAGGCCGGTGTGCAGGGTCCCAAACAGCCCCATCTTTGCCAAAACCGGGTCCACGAAGTTGTTTAGGATGGCGAAGGGCGTCGGCTCTGCCCGCTCGGCGACGACCTGCCTGCAAGTCTCGAGCACGATGCGGCGGAAGCGCTCCTCCGTGATTTCCTCCAGCCGGCGAACCGCCCTGGAAGCCGGCTTTTCAAATCGTAGATAAAAGTCACCCTGGGCGCTGCCGAACGGCTGCAGCATCGCCTTGGCGGAAACCTGGCCCAGCGGCTGGTGATGGATTTTCTGGTAGTCGAACCCCGCGTAAAAACCCGCCCGCACCGTCGCGTTGCGGACCTTGAAAGTCGGATTGTGGAAAGTCAGCGTCAGGTAACGTTCCGGCCGCAAGACCCGGAAGAAGCCTTTGAAACTGTTGGCGAGCAGCGAGTGATAGACCTCAAACGGCTTGCGCTGGCGCTCATTGCGCACGACCTCATGCGTCAGCAGCTTCCCGGTGTAGCGAAAATCCTCCTTCAGCCATGCGTTCCAAAGATATGACAGCTCGCCGTACTGCACCGAGGCATCATAAGGCGGGTCCGTAAAGATGTAATCCACGCACTCCTCCGGCATCTTTTCCATCAACTCCAGGCTGTCGCCGGTGAGCACGGCGACATCGGCCTTGCCGGCGAGAACTTCGCGCCAGTCCTCGGTCATCTTCACGCCGTCCAGCTCGCGATTGGACTCCTCTTTCGCCTTGAGCAAGCCTTGATGTCCAACGACCGCGCTCGCGAATTTCAACCAGACATTCTGTTCCATGTGTTCCTTGGCGGACCAATAGCTGTGTTGCGTCCAGGTGGAACTGAAAGCCGTCTGGTGATTGCCTTCGCCCGGTTCCAGCGCTGGACACATCCGCGTGCATAGATGAATCATGGAGGTGAAAGCGCCCATCAGGAGCTTGCGCATCTGCGGGCTGCTTTCTTCCTCTATCGCCTCGTGGAGCCACGCCGCCGCCTGCAAATTGCGTGGGGTGAGCAACTGGTCGAGCGACTCATACCGCTCTTTCTTCTTGAAGGGAGTGCCGTCGTCATAGTACAGCCGGTTGTTTGGATACCACTCCGGGATGCGTTTTCTCTCGAGCGCCCGGAGCCTTTCGCTGTCTTCCCCGCGCGGCCGGCATCCGGTTTCACAGCGATGTTCACAGCCCGGACACTTGGGGTAGCGCACTTCCGTCAGTTCCTCCCCCTGCCGCACAAAACACGCGGCAATCAGCGGCGCGCCGCATTTGACACAGTGGACCTCGTAGAGTTTTTCGATCCGTGCCCGAGTGCGTTCCCGCACGCGCTCGAACGCTTGTTGCAAGGCCAGCAGTTTCACCGGCTTGAGCGTCAATTCCGTGATCCGACTGGCGGCGGGATTGAGGTCGCAGACAATGGCGCGGCGACCGTTTCGCACTGCTTCCATGGCCACCACGCCGCTGCCGGCGAACGGATCGAAAACCACCTCCTGCTCGCGCGTGTAATGCCGAATGAACTCCGCCACGACGTTCCACGTCTTGCGCGACCAGTACTTGTGCCAGACGTACATCGCCGTGTGTGGCTCTGGCGGGATTTGGCGGCTCAGGTGCTGGAATCGGCCCAGCCGCACGCGGCTGACTTCATGTTTGGTGAGTTCCTTGGTCTTCATCAGGTGTTGATGTAAAGGTCTTCGGTCAACCGCCGGGCCAGTTCGTAAGCTGCGGCGATCCGGACCACGCGCGCAGTTTTGACGCCGCGCACCTGCGCCAATTCCTCTAGGGGATGTCCCATCAGGCCGGCGAGGGTGCCGAACTTAGCCAGCAATTCCGTCGCACAGTCCAGGGCCGAATAGTTCGCGCCCCCGCTGCCGATGAGAATCGCCAGGATTTCCGCGTCATTGCACGCGCGCGCCCCCTGCTCCACAAGCTTTCGGCCGGGTTTCATTCCGCTCGAATAAAGACCCCAGCCCGAGTCTGAGTCAAGCCGCGCTTTAGGCCAGCCCTTTCACCATCGCCGCCAGGCTCGCCCCATCCGCCGCGTTGAGCACTTGGGCGTCCTTGGCGATCCGTTTCAGGAAACCGCTCAGCGCGGTTCCGGGACCCAGCTCGAGGAAGCGGGTGAACCCCTGGCCCAGCAGATAGCGCATTGATTCTTCCCAGCGCACCGGGGAGGTGACCTGCTCGGCGAGGCGGGCGCGAATGGCCTCGGGACCCAGGTGCGGCTGCGCCGTCACGTTCGAGATGACCATCACGGCGGGCGGCGCCACCGCTACCCGTGCCAGTTCGGCCTCCAACTTCGGCTGCGCCCCGGCCATGAGCGGAGAATGGTACGCCCCGGCCACCGGCAGCGGCAGCGCGCGGCGGGCGCCTCTGGCTTTGGCCAGTTCGCAGGCCTGCGCGATCCTGTCGGCCGCGCCCGAAATCACCAGTTGCCCCGGGCAATTCAGGTTGGCCAGCACCACCCCCGCTTGCGCGCAGACCTGGCGCGTCGCCGCCTCGTCCAGCCCAATGACTGCCGCCATGCCGCCACGGGTCGCTTCGCAGGCCTCCTGCATGAACCGTCCGCGCTGCCGCACCAGGCGCAAACCGTCCTCGAAGCCCATCGCCCCGGCGGCGGTCAACGCCGTGAACTCCCCCAGCGACAATCCCGCCGTGGCCTGAAAGTCCAGGGCCGGCGCCCGCTCCCTGAGCAACTGGAAGGCGACCCAGCTCACCAGGAAAATGCCCGGCTGCGCGTTCTCCGTCCGGGTCAGTTCACCTTCCGGGCCGTTGAAACAAACGGCGGCCAGGTCATAGCCGAGCGCCGCATTGCCGCGCTCGAACCAGACCCTGGCCGAGGGAAAACTCTCCGCCAGGTCCCTGCCCATCCCGACCGCCTGCGCGCCCTGTCCTGCAAATAACAATGCCGTCTTGCTCATGCTCGTCCGCTGCCGTCCAGACTAACCAAAAACCTCCGGCGCCTTCAAGCGAATGCGGTGTGGGGCCTTCGCCGCGGCCCACGGCTCCCAGCTCAAGTACGTGGTCGCCCGGATCATCCAGGCGGCGGCTCCGGGAACAAGAAACCGCCAAAATTCGCCAATCCAGCCAATCCAGCCAATCCAGCCAATGGAGCATTTGACATCCCGCCGCCTCACTCGAATGACAAATTACCATTACTCAATGACCAATCCTCAATGAACCGCCGCCCCTGGCGGCGTCAGGCGTGGCGGTTCAATGGCAATTGAGTATTGAGAAATGGTAATTTGTCATTGAATCCCGATTCCAAATCGGGAGGGGGCGCACCACGTAACGACCTGGAAGGCGTAAAGAACGCGGTAGTCCCGATTCGGAATCGGGATTCGGAGCCGCGCGGCTGCGTGGACGCGTGTAGCGGGGCGGGGTAAGAGCGCCCGCACCCCACAGGCATGGGCCGCCCCTGCGGACCTGGGACGTGTTCCGCCGGCCGGGATTTTCGTGGACGAGGCCAAGGCCCCGGGCGCGCGGGCCAAGTTGGCCGCCAAACAAGGCGGACAGGACCCTTCTTACTTCCTCTGGTAGGTGCCCATGAATTGGGTCTGGGCGAGAAGATGGTTTGCCATGGCGCGCTCGACGTCCTTCTTGGTTGCGCCGGGCTTGAGCCCGAGGGGCCTGTCGAGCGCATAGAGCTTAAAGAAGTAGCGGTGCGCTTTGCCCGGCGGCGGGCTGGGGCCGCCATAGCCCAGGAGCCTGAAGTCGTTGAGGCCCTGCTTGGCGCCGCCTGCAAGGGCCTGAGTTTTCGGCACGTCTTCGGACAACTCGGCGACGCTTGCCGGCAAATCATAAACGACCCAGTGGACCCAGGTGCCGACCGGCGCATCCGGGTCGTCCGCGATCAAGACCAGGCTCTTGGCCTCGGCCGGCACGCCGCTCCACTTGAGCGGCGGAGACACGTTCTTGCCGTCATAGGTGTATTTGGCGGGGATCGGTGCCCCATTGGTGAATGCGGTGCTGGTTAATTGCATATTGCCCTTTCCTTTTGCTTCGGCCGCGCCCAAGCCGGCGACAGCCTGGCCGAGGGCGAAACAGAAAACCGCCCCGGCTGCCAGCAGGCGCGCGCGCCCACTCGATGTGTTCATGGGGGGACTCTACCCGAGGCCTGCCGGGACGACAATAGGGAACAATCGGCCAGGGCGACCCAAAGCCCGTGCCAGCTCTCCATGAACCGGGAGGTAGTGGGGCAGGCGTCCCGCCTGCCATGGGGGCGTCTCACCCTTGAAACCAACGCGGGCGAGACGCCCGCGCCGGCAGGCGGGACGCCTGCCCCACTGCCCCTGCCGCTCGGTTCATGGTTCCTATGCGCGTCCGGTTTCGGAGGTGGCAGGTGCCGAGGAGCCCGCTTGCGTTTCGGGCCCGATTGCCGGATATTTTACCGCGTGCAATTGACTGTGGCCGAACTTACCGACCGGCTGGTGGCCTCCTATGCCGAGGCCGGCGGCATCAACCATTTGGACGGCAAGAATCTTCCGTCGAAACGGGCCATCGCCCTCATCACCATGGACCTGATGCGGCTGCTGTTTCCGGGTTTTTTCGACGGGCAACTCGTCCATTCGTCGAGAATCAAAACGGAAACGTCCGCCCTGGTGGCGGCGGTGCTGGCGAACCTGGAAGCCGAAATCCGCAAGAGCCTGCAATACAGTCCGCCCCCCGGCCTGCCGCAAGAAAAAGTGCGGCCGATGGCCCGCGCTTTGACGGTCGAGTTCCTGGCCGGCCTGCCGCGGGTGCGAGAGTTGCTCCAGACCGACACCGAGGCGGCCTACAACGGCGACCCGGCGGCGCTGAGCAAAGAGGAGGTGATTTTGGCCTACCCATTCATCGAGGCGATTGCCGTGCAACGGTTGGCCCACCAGTTGTATCGCCAGCGCGTGCCCCTCATCCCCCGCATTATGACCGAGTGGGCCCACACGCACTCGGGGATGGATTTGCACCCGGGCGCCAAGATCGGCTCACACTTCTTCGTGGACCATTGCACCGGCACGGTCGTGGGCGAAACCGCCGAGCTCGGCAGTCATGTCAAGATGTACCAGGGCGTGGGCCTGGTCGCCAAATCTCTCTCCGCCGGGCAGAAACTCCGGGGCCAGAAGCGCCATCCCACCATCCAGGACCGGGTGACGATTTACGCCGGCGCCACCATCATGGGCGGTGACACCGTGGTGGGCGAAGGGAGCACCATCGGCGCCAACGTGTTCCTCACCGCCAGCGTGCCGCCCAACTCGCTCGTGGTCCAGGAAGCCGCCAACGTAAAGGTCCTCAGCAAGCGGGACCGCGCCCAATAGCCGGTCGACCTGCGCGCGTGAGCGAGAACATTGCCAGGACTGGCTCCATGCGCGCGGGCAACAACGGCGGGGGATTTGCGGCGAGAGCCGGACGCGGTGCAACGCGTCCCTGCCGGGCGATGCGCGCGCGCCGCAAAGGCGGGAGATGCATTGGGGCGCTGGCCCTGGTCGCCTGGCTGGGGAGCACCCAGGCGCCGGCGGCCGATTTTCGCATCAGCTCTTTCAACCAGAACGGCCTTTTGAGCTGGACCAATGCCTTTCCCAGCGGCGTTTGCACGATCGAAGCGGCCGACGCGCCGAACGGCCCCTGGCAGCCCCAACTCAATACCTTCACCACCAGTTCCACAGGCCAGGCCGCCTTCGCCAAAGCTCCGCAGAATCGGTTCTATCGGCTCCTGGCCGTGGACCTCTCGCCCGGCAACCCAAACGGCTTCGCCAACTTGACCCGTGCCTACGGCCGGCTGCGCACCATTGCCGGAAACGGCGGCGGGTCCCTCGACGGCGTCAATTACTGGCTAAGCAACTTCGAAGGCGGCTTTGCCACCAACGCGGCGCTCTCCCGCCCGCACATGGCCACGGCCGACGCCGCGGGCAACGTCTTCATCGCCGACAAGAACAGCCATGCCGTGCTCCAGGTGACACCCGACGCGCGCATCCACACCGTGGCCGGCCTGCACGCCCCCGGCAACGGCCCGGACGGCCCGGCGCCCGGCACGAGCGTGGCCCTCAATTCGCCCAATGGCCTTTGGCTCGGCGCCGACGGCACCGTCTATGTGCTGGACACGGGCAACGGCAAAGTGCGCTGGCTCGATTCCAACGGCCTGCTGACCACCCTCTTCACCTCCCCCAAGGGCATCAACGGCGGCCGCGGCCTATGGGTCAAAGACGACCGCACGCTCGCCTACTTCGACAGCGGCTCGCATGTGAAAAAGTGGACGCCCGGCGGCGGCATCCAGAGCGTGAACCTGGGCGACTTCAACGATTTGGGCAACTTCATCGTCAACCCCGCCGGCGACCTCATCGTGACGGATCACGGGGCCAATCAAGTTTATCTCCTGCTCACCAGCGGCGCCAATCCCGGCAGCAGCACCGTGCTCTTCGGCAACGGCATGACCGGCCGGGCCGTCGACGGCACCCCCGCCCTCAGCAACGTGCTTTACGGCGTGCGCGGCGTTTGGCCCGTCCCCACGGGCGGCCACCTGCTGGCCACGCAGGAAGGCAGCCAGGTGCTCTACATTGACCCGGCAGGCATCCTCCACATTCTCCTGGATGGCGCCGCGGGCTTCCACATGGGTGACGGCCAATGGTTTTATCTGCCGGGGTTCAAAATCAGTGAAGCCCGCAGCGTCACTATGGATTGCCGGGGGAATATTTTGATTGTCGAAAACGACCGCGGCTACGTCCGGCAGGTGGACTTTCTGCGGCTGGACCCGTGAACGCTGCAAACGGCTCTGCCCGGCGGAACCCTCCTCCGCCCCGGGCCAACCTGTAATGCCGATGAAGATATGGAGCGAGCCCTTGAACTGATTCCCCCTGAACATCTACGCTGACGCAGATGTGCTGGTGGCTTGGGAAAAAGGGCAATTCGATCTGCCGGCCTGGCCCGAGCAGCGCCCGCAGGACACGGCTATGTTTCCGGCAACCGTCTGGCCGCTACTCCTCTATGGAACCTTTGCCTGTGACCCGCCGCGCGATGAGTTCATTTGTGCGGCTGGTTTATGATTTCGATGATTCTCTGTAATGCGGCCTGCTGCGCGGGGTTCGTAACGTAAGGCTGCAAATCGGGGCCAGCCCTCGGCTCCTTCCCACCGTTTGCCAACCTGTACGCCTGGATAACTGGTTCGAGCGCAGTTTTCAACTCCAGACGCTCCGTCTCCTCCTTTGAAGGCTTCTCCTCATACCCGTACGGATGGTACGGCCCCCCGCCACCGCTGGTGGGGCTATCGACGACATGGCGATAGTCGAACTCCGGGTCCACTGCTGATTTCTCCGTTAACACCCTGTCGCTCGCGGACTCTCGACCAGGGAAAGCCGCCGCCGTTGAAACGATTTCCCACCGTTCCAAGAGCGCACGGTCGACCGGAGGGTCAAAATAGGCCTCGAGTTGGAAAATGTCGTCCGGCCATTGTCCATTGTTCGCCTGCATGTATTTGCCCAAGGGACCGCCGAGTTTCCCGGCGAATTTGCTGCCACCACGGTCGCGAAGCTTGGCCAGGGCTTTGCGATAATCGGTATCGGTTTCGAGTTTTGTATTCGCTGCCACTTCGACCCAATCAAGGTCTTCCAGGAACTGAAGTTCTGGAATTTTGGCCTGTGGCGTTTCTTCGAGCCGTTGCTTGAGTTGGTTGATGCGTTTGAGCCACAATCTCACTGCTAATTCCGTCGGGTCCCCCGAATCACCCACCCCCGGCTGCGCCGATAGTTGCGACCTGCTCCGCAACCTCTGACTTTGCTCACGGAAAACGGCCATTTCGCCCAACGCATCGTCGCGTTCGCGGGTCAGTTGCTGATTTTGCTCCGCCAGTGTGACTTGCTGTTGCTGAAGCGTTTGAAGCTGGTCGCTCAATCGTGATGTTCGGCGGGCCTCGTGGATTCCTGTCCCGATTGCGGCGGCAAGCGTCACGCCGATCAGGGCTTTCTGTATCGTGCTCATGGCAATTATTTTCGTGGCTGCAATGGCAGTGGGAGGGACGGCTGTGGCCGCGATGGCGGCGGTTGAAATCGTAGCGACTAACCCGGCCGGCGCAGCCTGGACGGCGCTGGCTGAAATCGCTACGGACAGAGCGGCGGCGGTTGTCGTAATGCCCCGGCGGGCGAGGAGGTCGCGCAGCTTTTCCACGGCGCGTGAAACTCGCTTTTGAGCAGCGTCATCGCTGATGCCCAGCGCCACACCCACGGCCCGAAAATCCTGGTTCTTGAAGAAGCGGAGGAGCAGGGCGTCGCGGTCCTCCTCCCCCAGACTGGAAATCGCCTCGTCCAGCAGGGGCCGGACACGTTCCCAATCCAGCGTCACCTCCGATCCGGGGTTCGCAGGTTCCAGATGTTCCATAGCTTGCCTTTCCCTCGCTTGGCGTCGCTGGTCGTAGCGTATGACGTTGAGGGCCGCCAAACGGGTGCTCCTGTAAAGCCAGCCGGCTAGCGATGCGTCTGGCGGAAGCTTGTCCGCCATTGGCCGAGCCTTGCGGGCGAGGTCGATGAAAACGCTTTGGGCGATGTCGCGGGCCAGGTCGGGCGAATCAACCTGCCGCGCGGCAGCGGAATAAACCAGGTCCGCGTGACGCGCCACAATCTCGCCAAATGCCGTCTCCGAGCCTTGCTGGGCGTATTGGCGAACAAGCTGCGCATCCGAGTGATGTTGCATCTCACTTATTAAACAGCCGCGCCTGGCACAATCCGACGATTTTTTGCCATTTTCGTGATTTCCGCGCGTGGCTCCTTGGGACAATCGCCGAACCGACGCTTCAATCCCCATGTCCCGTCGGTTGGAGCTCCGCCGTGCTGAGCCTCGGCGGCTTCTGCCGCCCGGCCCCAACCGAACACTCACGGTTTACCTGCCCTGGGCAGTGAGGCTTTGGACCCGGTAAAGGCGCGTCTTGGTTCTCAGGAAAAGGGCCTTGCCCGCCACCGCCGGCGAAGCCATGAAACCGCTGGCCAGTGTGTTCGTGGCCAGCGCCTCGAAGCTTCTGCCGGGTTTGAGCACGGTTGTTTTTCCCTGCTGATTGAAGAAGTAGAGCCGCCCATCGCCGTAAATGGGCGAGGCCGCATAGTTGCCCGGAATCCGCGAGCGCCAGACCTGCTTCCCGGTCGCCGCTTCCAGGCACGTGAGCGAGCCTTCATCGCTCACCATATAGATCAGGCCGTCCACCAGCACCGGGGAGGCGGTCTTCGGCACCGCCGAATCGAACCGCCAGGCCACATGCGTATCGGTAACGTCGCCCTGGCCGTCGATGCGGACCGCCAGCAACTCCGTCTTGCCGCCAAAGCCGGAGCTGATGAAGGCCAGGCCCTGGTCGTAAAGCGGGACCGGCGCGGCCGACCAGGCGTCATAACGAACCCGCCAAAGCTCGCGTCCGGTCCGCGGGTCGTAACCGTAGGCCGCCTTGGCGCCCGCGCTGAGCATTTGAACCTGGCCGCCGGCCTTGACGATCAGCGGCGTGCTATGGGCCTTGCGCCGATCCCCCTCCCTGGTCATCTGGTCTGGAATGTCCTCGTCGTTCCACGCGACCGAGCGATTGGTCTTCCAGACGGTTTGGCCGGTCCGCTTGTCGAGCGCGGCCAGGTACTGAACGTCCACCCCATCCATGGTGAGCACCAGGAGGTCCTCGAACAGAACCAGGGATGAGGCCGGACCGCGGTAATGGCGGCAGGGCAGGTCTTGCCGCTTCCACAGGACCCTGAAATCAGTGGTGTCCAGGCAGGCGGTCCCGTAGCTCCCGAAATGCACGTACACCCGCCCAGGTTCAATCGCCGCCGAAGGCGTGGCATAGCAATTCACGCCGTTGCCCAGCGGTTCCGGCCTCTCGCAATGAAAGAGCCTCTCGTTGAAACGCACCTCGCCCGTCTCCGCGTCCACGCATATCGCGTAGAAGTCGTGGCCCTCGAGCTCGGCGGTCGTCAGCCAGACCTGCCCGCCCATCACCACGGGGGTGGACCAACCGCGATAGGGAATTTCAATTCCCCATTTGACGTTTTCGGTCTCGCTCCAGTTAAGCGGAAGCCCGACTAGGGTGTGGTCGCCCGGCGCCGAAACATGCCCATCGCCCCAGGGCCCGCGGAACTCCGGCCACTCCGCCCGTGCCCTTTCCAGGCCGCCGGCCAACAGGAGCAGCAGCACCACCCGGAGGCCTCCCAGCCGAAGGCCTTGACCCGTTAAATGACTTAAATGAGGAAAGAGCGCACGGGAATTTGCCCAGACTGTGCAAATGCCGCTGGACCATAGCATATTCGCCCTGCCCAAAGGGCCCCAGGGATTCGAGACTTCGGTCTCAAGTTTCATGGCGCCAGCATATTCAAGTTGCAGGCTCAAGTCACGCCTTCAGATGGCTCGGCGTTTCATTGAGGATTTGGCAAATCCAGGGGATTGGAGTATGTGATCGGGCCATGACCGCCAGCGTGCGCTTTTGGGCCTGGACCACTGTGCTGGGTATTGCCGTGCGCGCGGACTGTCGCGCGGCCGGCGTCCCCGCCCCGGCAGAGGCGCCCGCCCGCGCCGCACGGCAATTGGTGCGGCGCGTGCTGCCGGCCCATGCGAAATCGTTCATCCTCGAGACCATTCCTGCCGACGCGGGCCGCGATGTATTCGAGATTGAAAGCCGGCGCGGAACGGTGGTTCTGCGCGGCAACAGCGGGGTTGCGCTCGCCTCGGCGCTGAATTGGTATTTGAAATACTATTGCCACTGCCATCTTTCGCTCAAAACCCGGCAGTTGGCCCTCCCGGACCCGCTGCCCACGGTTGAGCCCAAGGTCCGGCGCGTGAGCCAGGATCGCTGGCGCTATTTCCTGAACTACTGCTGTTTTGGATACTCGCTGCCCTGGTATGACTGGGCCCAATGGGAACAGCTCATTGACTGGATGGCACTCAACGGGGTCAATGCCCCGCTGGCGGTTACCGGCCAGGAGGCCGTCTGGCGCGCCGCCGCACGACGCCTCGGCTTCACCCCAACGGACCTGCGCCAGTTCCTGCCGGGGCCGCCCTACCTGCCCTTCGGCTGGATGGGCTGCTTGGACGGCTGGGGCGGGCCGCTGCCCAAGTGCTGGATTGACCGCCACGCCGAGCTCCAAAAGAAAATCCTCGCCCGCGAACGCGCCCTCGGCATGACACCCGTCCTCCAAGGGTTCACCGGCCACGTTCCCCCCGCGACTCGCCAGCGGTTCCCCGCCGCCCGCCTCCACACCGTCCACTGGGCCGAATGGGACACCCTGTTGCTCGACCCGCTGGACCCGCTCTTCAGCCGGTTCGCGGCGGTCTTCCTCCAAGAGCAACGGCGCCTCTTCGGCACCGATCACCTTTATGCCGCCGACACTTTCATCGAAATGACCCCGCCCAGCGGCGACACGAATTTCCTCGCCGCTACAGGCCGGGCGATCTACCAGGGCCTCGCCCAGGCGGACCCGCAGGCCATCTGGGTCCTGCAAGGCTGGACCTTCTTCAACCAGGCCCAATTCTGGACCCAGCCGCGCATCGCCGCCTTCCTGGATGCCGTGCCCGATGCGCACATGCTTGTCCTCGACCTCTTCTGCGACGTCACCCCGGTCTGGAACCAAACCCGCGCCTTCTGCGGCAAACCCTGGCTCTGGTGCGCCTTGCAGAACTTCGGCGACTGCGTCTATCTGGGCGGCGCCCTCAGCCGGATTCATACGGACTTGCCCGCCGCCCGCCGCGACCCGCTCGGCGCCCGGCTCAGCGGCATTGGCTTTGTCAACGAAGGGCTGGACTACAACCCGGTGGTCTTCGACTTTCTCCTCGAGCAGGCCTGGCGCCCGGAACCCCTCGAGCTGGCGCCCTGGCTGGACGACTACTGCCGTCGCGCCCACGGCGCGCGCAACGCCGACTCCCTGGCGGCCTGGGCCATTCTGAAAGACACCGTCTTCACCGGCCAGCATCAAGTGACGCCCGCCTATACGCTTGCACCCTCGCTGCGCCCCGCGGGCGCTCCCCCCTACAGCAATGAGCGGCTCCTGCAGGCCTGGCGCCATCTGCTCGCGGCCGCAGCCGTGGCCGGCCCCTCCGACGCTTTCCGTTTCGACCTCGTCAGCGTGACCCGTCAAGTACTGGGCAATTACTCAGCCGACTTGCAGCGCGAGGCCATTGAAGCCTGGCGGGCCAAGGACCGCCCAGCATTCCAAGCGGCTTCGCAACGCCTCTTGGACCTCATCCGCGACCTGGATGAACTCCTGGCCACGCGCCCCGAGTATCTCCTGGGCCGCTGGCTCGCAGACGCCAAACGCTGGGGGGCGAATCCGGAGGAGCGGGACCGGCTCCAGTGGAATGCGCGCCGGGTCATCACCTTCTGGGGCCAGCAGCCCCTCATCCGCGATTACTCCCGACGCCAGTGGTCCGGAATGTTGGCCGGCTTCTACCTCAAGCGCTGGGAGAAATTCTTCCAGGCCCTGGATTCAGCCCTCGCCACGGGGGCGGCCTTTGACGAACGGGCCTTTGACCAGGCCTTGCAGGAGTGGGAACGCCGATGGGCCGCCCAACATGAATCCTACCCCGCCAGCCCGCGGGGTGATGCCCTGGCCGTCTCGCGCCGGCTTTGGGACAAATACCAGCGGCCGCTGGCGCGCTCGCTCGAAGCCGGCGCGCCGGAATCCGTCCCCGCCAATTCGGTTCTGGCTCCGCCGCGCTCAAGGTCTGCCCTTTTGAGTCCGAAAATCGGTAGTGCTACTCGAACCGTACCTTGAGTGTGGCCGGCGCAAACGGTTTGAGCGGCGCCACAACCGTCTTCCCGCGAGCTTCCTGCTTGGCTGCGTTGGCCTCGACCAGGTCGCAACTGAACGTCTCGCTGGCCGGCCTGGGCAAGGTCAGTTTCACCTTGCCGCCCGCGCCCGCGAAATCGCAGACCCGGAAGACAAATCCCTTTTGGTCTTCGGCTTGCTTGAAAGCCAGCAACGGCAAGCCGACCGGTTCGAGGCCCAGCAACTCTCCGGCCGGGGCCGGCAGCACTTCCCGGCGCGGGCCCGTCCCCCGCTGCGCCACCGGCGGCGAAAACATCTCCCAGCCGCGCATGACCGCGTCGCCCCGCGCGAAGCCGCCCCGCATCGAGGTGAGCGAAAAGCGGAAGACGTGCCGCCCACCCTGGCTGGCCTTGTAGTTGGTGTGCCAGTAATTGTTCATCACGTAAGCAAAAACGTGTGCCCGCTTCAGCGCGAGCTGGCGCGGCCACGTCGAGCCGGTCAGGCCGCCCAGGGTGACCAGGGGCGTATCCAGGGGCGAGAGCACTACTGTGGCCTGGCCGTCCGAGGCCGCCAGCCAGCGCTGCACGGCAAACCAGCCCCGGCAGGCTGAGGGGTGCTGGTCTTTGAGCGGCTCGGTGATGGCATCCGGATACTCGAGCCACAAACCGCCGCCGCCCAATTCGAGCGCGAACGGAAAGGCGATATAGACGGCCTCTTTGGCGTTGGTTTCCTCTTTGTCGAATTGGCAGGTGAGCTCAATCCGTTTGAGCCCCTGGTAGAGGCGCACCCGCAAAACAATCTCCGGGAGCTTTTCACCTTCCGCTCGGCTCTCCAATTCCCCGAAGACAGGCCCGTTGTGTTGCTCCACCCGCACGGCCTGCTGCCGGTGCACGGTGAACTTTGGCGGCGGCAACCCCTTTAAGTCCGAATGCACCGCGTAACTGCCCTCCCCGCCGCTCACGTAAAGCATCTCGCCCAGGGCATATTCGCTTTGCGCATCCACCAATTCACGCCCCGTTTCCTTGTCGAAAATGGATTTCACCCCGCCGGTCTTCGCATCGAGGCTCACCCGGTAAAACTCGTTCTCCATCTGGCCCTCGGCAAACCGGACGGCGTCCTTGCCAGGCCCGGCCGAGGCCACCTGGCGATAGCTGCGATAGCCAACCGAGGGCAGGTCCGCGGCGATAAAGCAACACCCGCCTTCGGGCAGCGCCTGGCACGGCAGCTCCTGTTTCGTCTGCCGGTCCTCAACGGCCCCGGTCGCTTCGGTCACCACCACGTCTTTGCGCGGCCAGGCCAGCGGATTAAAAACCACCAGGTCCGCCGCCGGGGCCAGGGCGGCCAGCCGGGTCATGCCCTCAGCCAGCAACTGACGCGAGGCGGCATCGGCCTTGCGCGCAAACGAGCTTTTGACCTCCCACTGGCTGCGCGTCTGTTCGGAGTGCGGTTCGGAAAGGCTGCACCATGCCCCCCAGGTATGCTCGTCGTAGAGCAGCACATTCCGCCACAACTCGTCGAACTCCGATTTCGGATAATTCGCTCCGCCCAGCACTGCGGCCAGCGAATGCAGCATCTCGGCCGTGACCGCACGCTCTTCCGCCCGCCGGCAAAGGGCTGTTTCCAGCGCGCTGGAGCCCGCGCCGTCTTCCCACCACGCGCCGAAGTCGGCCTTGAGCACGGGAATTTTCGCGGCGAAATTCTCTTCGACGTAGCGGAAGAAATCTTCCGGCCGCCCCAGGACCAACTTGGGATATTCCCATTGCGCATTCCATTTTTCGACCACTTCCGGCAGCCAGGGCGCCACCCCCTGGTTATCGCCGAAGGCGCCGTTGACCAGCACGGCGTCGTAGGGATAGCCGGGGTTGTCGTGGGCCGCCAAAAAACCGGGCAACCGCTCGCCGGCTTGGTCCACCGAGGAGAGCAAGCCGCCCGCCATGGCGTAGCCGCCGGCCACGTGGCTCAGCACGCGCGAGCCATCGGGGCCTTCCCAATAGAACGGATTCTTTAATCCCTGGGTGGCGTAAGGGGCGCGGTCGATGTTCACGCCCTCGATGAAGTACTTGATGCCGGCCTGGGCCAGCACCATCGGCAGGCTGCCGATGGCGCTGGGCACGTCATCCAGAATCACCGACGTGAAATCGAATCCGCCCTGGTTGGCCAGGTTGCGCGCACAAAGCGTGGCGCGGTTCAACGCCTCGTGCGAACACAGCCCCGTGAGCATGTTCCCGAAAAGGGCCGACAATCCCATGCGGCCTTCGCGCAGGCGCCGGAAAGCCGCCTCGGCCTGCTCGGGATGCGCCCGCAAAAAGCAGTCCAATTGCCAGAAGGTTTCGAAATCCCAATTGAAAGACGGATGCGCTTCGGCCAGGGCCAGCGCCTGCATCGTGTTCTCAGCGTGCCGCGCCATGACCCGCTCCTGGAAATCAGTGTAACCAATGTCCGTGTGCACCGTCGGCACGATGAACACACGCCACTTTCGGGTTGGCGCCAGGGTGGCGGCGGCCTTGAGCTCCTGGCCGCCGCTCTTGAGGCCCACTTCCACCGCCGTCGGCTGCTCTACCTCGGGCAGGGCGAGGGACAACTCGTTGTGGCCGAAACGCAGCTCCAGCTTTTCCCCGCCGGCGTTGGTTCCCGCCTTCCAAGCAATGGACGCCGACTCGCCCGCGTTGGCCAGATTCTCCACCGAAACTTTCACCACGCGCCGCAGGCCTTCCGCCGAACGCTTCAACCACGGCAGCGCCTCGACCCGCAATTGCACCGGCTCGGCCGGGGCCGCCGCGCCGCTCTCCAGTCGCACGTCGTCATAAATGGCCCAACTGCCCTGCTCGTTAATCAAGGTGATGGTGTTGGTCCCCGCCTGCAAAAGCGCCGAGGGGAAAAGCTGCGCCAGCGAAAAGTGCTTCCCCGCTTTGAAATTGCTCAGGGTCTCATCGCCGTGGCCGGGTGGAAGTCGGAATCTTAGCGACGTGCCGTTGATGGCGATGGCCAAGCCCGGCGGCAGCCCGGCGTGCGTGTCCACAAAGTCCACCACCAACTGGTAATACCCGGCGGCGACCTCCGGCAGGTCAAAGATGATCTTGAAGGCGTGCGGCCGGCCCCCGGCCCAGGAGTCAGCCGGCCCCGGGTGGATCCAGGGCCAGTCCTGTTTGGCCTCGCTCTTGCCCACCACGAACTCGACATCGTGCGGAAAAGTCTGCGCGTAAGCCGCATAATTTCCCGCCAGCGCAAATTCGCGGCAATCACCATCCGCCACGCCGATTTGAAACACGCTGGTTGCGGGCGCAGACGCTTTGTCCTGGGCCGGAGCAGCATAACTCCAGCCCAGGCAAACCAAACCGAGATAAATAAGTCTTTTCATGCGTTTCACGCCTTCTGGCCTCAGCCGCCTCCATGGTTTTGCTCTCTCGCTGCCGGATTCCACCCCTGCGTCCAGCTCGCTCCCTCGACGCTCGACGCCCGGTACTCGACACCTGCCTGCCCCTGCACCTGGAAACCGGTATAATTCTTGCCCGGCGCCTCGGCTTCTTCAGCGGTCAGCCCTTTTTGCCAGTGATGCTCGTCTTTGGCAAGCAACTTGCCCGCGGGTTCCGAAGCGGCTTGAGGGCTTTCCGGCCTTTGCGAATGGCGGTGGCGAAAGCGCGCCGGTTACCAGAGTCGCACGCGGGCATAGCTCATGGTCAGCGGCGCGCTGGCGCGCTGGCCCAGGAGTTCGAGCGTGTTCGAGGGCGGCGAGCCGCCCCGCACGCCGGCCGTGAAATAGGAAGTAAAAGGCTGCTTGAACGGGACCCTGACCGGCGCGCCGCTCTCGCCGTCAGGCAGCAGCTCCAGCAGCCGATTCTCCGACACCGCCTGGCCGCTGCCATCACTGCCCTGAACATAGAAGATGAGGAAAAGACGGTTGTCCGGCGTGACCTGGAAGCGAGGGGCGGAAGGGATTTCGTTGGACTTTCCCTCTTCAGCGACCAGGAGGGTGCGGCGAGCGGCGACTTTGCCTTCGCGCACAACGGCGTAGTTGAGGGCTTGGCTTTGTTTGGCCTCGGGAAAGAACTTCTGGCGCAGCCGTTCGTCCAGGGCGCGCTCGGTCCAGACGATGTGCGCGGCGCCATCGGGCGCCACCCAAAGGTCGCCAGGCGAAATCCAGCCGCAGGTCCGGTCGCGGCTGGCGATTTCGAGCCAACTGCGGAACTTGTCCCGGGTGATGTCCGGCGTCCAGGTATAAAAGAGCCGGCGGAAATCGTAGTCCCAGTCCCGGCCGGTGAGTTGCTTTTTGTAGGCGCGCCATTCGGGGTAGGGCTCGATGATATCGCTGACGCCGCAAAAATGCACGGCGCGGCTTTTCAGCGCGACATCCGGGTAGCAGACGCGGATGGGTTCGGGTTTGGGGTAGTCCGAGCCTGCTGGCCAGACCAATTGGCCCTGGGCCGCCCACTGGCCGGCGCGGTCCCGCAAGGTCCATTCCGCCCGCGTGTAACCGATGTTCTGGAAGAGGACCAACTCGCCGCCCGGTCCATCGGCGGCGAAACTGCGATATGAGTGCTCGGTAAAAGCCGGGCTTCCGTCCCAAGCCGGCAGGAGGCGTCGGGCGGGGGTCTGGGCGTCTTTGGCGGAGAATTGGAGGAGCTCGGGCCGCGCCGGCCCGCCGTAGGTGTTGGTGGGGGTGAGCGTCGGGTTGACGGACAGGAACAGTTGGCCGTCGGGAAAGCCGGCCAGCGGGCAAGGTTCCCGGGTTCGGCCGGTGCCATCCACCTGCGCGAGTTGCCAGCCGGCGCTGGTCCGCTGGAAGAGCAGCCAGCGGCAGTTGTTCAGGGGCTTGAGGCCTTTGAGGGTTTCCAGGCCGCTGGCCAAGAGTTGGCCGCCGCTGCGGACCAGGCAAGTGGACCCGCTGCACCAGAGCGGGCCGGCGCCGTTATCGGCGGGGGCGTAAGTGTAAACGTCCTCCTCGACCTCGACCACCGGCTGCAAAGCCGGGGCGGAGCGGACGGTTCCGCCGCAAAGGAGCAGCAGCGCAAGGCACACAGGAGCGATGCTCGGGCGGAGGTGGGCAGTCTGCATAGCCTGCAACATGGAGTCTGGTTCAGAGCCGAACCCCGCCTTCCTTCATTTTGGGCGCAAGCGGATGAGCACCACGCCGTGGCGGGGCACGGTGGCTTGGAACTGGTCTTCGTAACTGCCGAGGTCTTTCTGCCGCCAGAGGTCGCGCAGGTCTTGTTTGCCGGTGAGGCCGAGGTCGGCCCATTTGGCGACGACCGGGGCGGGCATTTCGCCGCGGTTAAACAGGCCGACGGCCTTGGCGCCGTCTTCGAGGTCCCTGGCCCACACTTCGCAGTCGTCCGCGCTGGCCACCCGCCGGCCGGGTCGGCCCAGCGGGTCCTGGTCCACGTCCAGGACCTCGTCATTGGCCAGGAGGCTCAGGGTGAACTCGTCCAGGCGGGTGATGTCGCCGCTCAAGATGAGCGGGGCGGCCACCAGGCACCAGAGGGAGACATGGGTGTATTGTTCGTTGGGGGTGAGGGGGGTGGGTGCGGTTTGGCCTTTCCAGTTGCTCAAGTAGCCGAGCAGCAGGTAATCCGGGTCGTTCCAGCCGCCGGGGCCGCCAAACTTGTGCAGTTGGTTCCGGGCATACACATCGAAGCCGTCGCGGAACAGGGCCAGGGGGATGCCTTCAAACGACCCGCCCAGGTCCCCGGCGGTGCGCCAACTGTGGCCGCCGACTTCCTTGCCCCAGGTCCAGACGTTGCCCATGCCGTATTGGCACAGGTTCAGCACCAGGTCACGGTCCTGCCGGCGCAGGAGGTCGCCCACCAGGCGGTAAGGTTTCTGCAATTCGGCTAGGCTGTTGCCTTTGGCCTTTTCGCCGTAGGAGCACCAATCGTACTTGAGAAAGTCGAAGCCCCACTCGACGAAGCGCTGGACGTCGAGTTGTTCGTGCTCGAAGGCGCCGACGTGGCCGCCGCAGGTGAGCGGCCCGGGCGAGGTATAGATGCCGGCTTTAAGTCCCTTGGCATGGATGTAATCGGTGAGGGCCTTCATGTCGGGGAAACGGCGGTTCGGGTTGACCTTGCCCTGGGCATCGCGCGGTTCGCCACCGAGGGTCGCGTCGTTCGCGCCGGCTTTCACCGCCCAGCAATCATCGATGTTCACGTATTGGTAACCGTGATTGATCAGGCCGCTGGCGACCATGGCATCGGCGGCATCCCGCATGATCTTGTCGGTCACGCGGCTCTCCCACACGTACCAACTGTTCCAGCCCATGTGGGGCGTCAGGGCCAAGGTGTCGCCGCAGACGATCTTGAACTTGCGCGTGGCCTCGCCCAGCCCGTTCGCGGCGCGGAAGGTGACCGTGTATTGGCCGGGGTTTTCGAGCCGGCCGGTGATCTGGCCGCTGTTGGCGTCCACGGCCAGGCCCGCCGGCAGGTCCTCGACGGCAAAGGTCATGGGGCGGTCGCCAGTGGCCGGAATGGTGAATAGGAACGGGTGCGCGGGCCGCACGCCGAAGATGCGGGCGCCGTTGATCCGGGGCGCGCGGGGCGGCTCGGGCGTGAGAATGACGGCCTCTTCGCGCGGCTGGCCGACCAGGGCGGGCCGCTGGCCGGTGACCAGCAATTTGGCCTCCGCCCAGTCGGCGTGGTCGAAGTCATTGCCGTCGCCGGCGGAATCCACCAGCAGGAGCAGGGTTTGGATGCCCTTGACCTCCAGGTCCACCGGCTGGGCCGGCTGGCCGAGCCGCATGACACCGGTTTTCCAAAGCGTCTTGCCGTCGCCGACGACCTTGAAGGAGAGGCTGGCGTGGTTGTCGCGCGCGTTGTCGTCCACGCCGACCAAGGCCGAGAACTTCACCGCCCCGCCCTGGAGGTCAAGCCGCGCGAGGCTGTCGGCATGGGTGCCCAGGCCCCGCTCGAACTTCCGCCCGGCGATGGACATCGGCGCGCCCGTGACCGACTTATCGGCCTGCGGTTTACCCCAGCCCTGGGTAATGGGCGAAAGGTCCAGCGAAGACAGCCAGACCGTCTCCGGTTCAGCAGCCAGGGCCTGGGGGATGGCTGTGGCCAGCGCCAGAGCGATGGCCCAGCGCCGCAGCGCCGCGACCAAAAGGTTAGACGAGTTGAACAGGTTAAATAAGTCAAATGCGTTGTGCGCCCGCCCAAGGAATTTGCGCCAGCCGGGAAAACTCTGATGGCTGGTAAGGAGCAACGAGGTGCTTTTCATGTTGTTCGCCTGAGGGTCAAGCTTTCACTGCAAATGTCCGGAGGCGTATTGTCCGCCGGCCTGAAGTGAAGTCAAACACGGAATGGGAGAGGGGGGCATGACCGCGGGTCTGCGACAGGATTAACAGGAGCAGAGAGAAGAGGTGAAGCGGGAGGCGTTGCTCGGAAGGAAACCTATGTCCGAAAGTGGTGAGAGGCACCCGGCCAATTGCGGGTTTCTTGCGGGGCAACAAACAACCGCCGTACTCGCTTGCCTATCCGCAGGCTTGCCACGACTCTCTTTGCGTGTTGGGCTTCCACGCCCTTGGAATCAGCCTTCAGTTGAGCGCGACGCCGCGGCGGACGTAGGTGGGGAGATCGAGGTTTTCGCCTTTGTGGATGGTCGGCTCGCCTTTAGCGAAGCGGCCTTTGGAGACGATTTCCAGGGGCAACTGGGTCTGGAGCGCGCGCGCGGGGTTTAAGCGCTGGCGTGAGCCGGCGGCCCCCCGGCGCGCCAGGAGTTGGTCCGTTTTGTCGGCGGGCAAGGCGGGCGGGGGTGGGACAAATCTGGAGCCGGGGCGCGCGGTGCGGGCGTGAGGCAGGAGTTGCTCCTGGAGGCCCTCGCCGCTGGACGGGGGTTGCGCTTCGGCCGGCTCGGTGTTTTTGCGGGCGGCGATGAGAGTGACGGCCAGGCGCTCGCGGAAGGCCTCGTCAATGGCCGCGCCCATGACGACCTGGGCGTGTTCGCAATGGCGGTTGATTTGTTCCATCACCCGGTTGACCTCGGCCATGGTCAAGTCGGGCCCGCCCATAATGCTGACCATGACGGCGTCGGCTTCGCCGAGCATCTGGCCGCCATCGAGCATGGGATGGGCCAGCAACTTGTCGGTGACTTCGCGGGAGCGGGTGGGGCCCATGGCCTCGGCAACGGCGAAGGCGCTTTCGGCGTGGCGGTCGCGGAGCAGTTCGCAGAAGTCGTCGAAATGAATCTCAATCAGGCCGGTGTGCGTCAGCAGACGCCAGAACCCGCACACGCCCTCGGCCAGGTATTCATTGGTGATCTTGAAGGTCTCCAGGGCGCTGGTGTTTTCGTCGATGAGCTTGAAGACTTTCTGGTTGGGGAGGCAGATGACGCCATCGGCCGCGGCTTTGAGGTCGCGGAGGCCCTGGAGGGCGAGGCGCTGGCGGCGGGCGCCCTCACAGTCGAAGGGGGTCAGGACGAAACCCAGGACCAGGGCGCCGGTTTGTTTGGCGGCGCGGGCCAGGACGGGGCTGATGCCGGTGCCGGCGCCGCCGCCCAGGCCGGCGACGATGAAAACGACCTCCATGGCTTCGCAGAGGGACTCGAGCCTGGAGAGGTTCTCTTCGGCGGCGGCGCGCCCGCGATCCGGGTCGCCGCCCGAGCCCAGTCCCCGCAGCAGGCGCGTTTCCAGGTGGAGTTTTTCGGGCGCCGCCGAGGTGGCCAGCGAAGCGGCGTCGGTGTTGACCGCGGCGAAGCGGACGCCGGCGAGGTCGCCGCGGATGATCGGCTCCAGGACGGTGACGCCGGCGCCGCCGACGCCGATGACTTTGATGGAAATCGTTTTCCTGGGAGAGGCTGGGGCCGGTTGTAATGGGGCGCTCATAGGTTGTGGACGGGCGGACATCGGGTCAGCTCCTGCGGAACAACTGGTTGATGGTGTTCTTGAGGCCTTGGGTCAGGGAGGCCTTGGCCGCCCGTTTGCGTTGTTGGAACGAGCCGAATTTGACCAGGCCGATGCCGGTGGCGAACTCGGGCTGGTCCAGGGCGGACTTGAGGCCGCTGATGGAATTGGTTTTGCCCAGGGAGACGGGCATTTGGAGGACCTGCTCGGCGAGTTTGGCGATCTGGGGGGTGCGGGCGCCGCCGCCGCACAGGAAGACGCCGGCGCGCAGATAATCGAGGGCGCCGGCCTGTTCGAGGTCCTGGCCGATCAGCAGAAAAATCTCCTCCAGGCGGAGGGACATGATGCGGCGGAGGTGTTCGAGGTTGACGACCTTCTGGGGCAGGCCGTGTTCGTTGGGGATGCCAATGGTCTGGCCTTTGAGGGAGTCATCGACCAAGGCCGAGCCGTGTTCGAGCTTGAGTTCTTCGGCGCGGCCAAGGGAGATTTTCAGGCCGTAGGCCAGGTCGTTCGAGACGTGGTCGCCGCCGACGGCGAGGACGCCGGTGTGTTTGATGATGCCGTTGGCATAGACGACGTATTCGGTGGTGCCGCCGCCGATATCAACCACCAGCGAGCCGAGTTCTTTTTGTTCGTTGGTCAGCAGCGCGAGCGCGGAGGCCAGGCCGTTGAAGACGATGTCATCCACCTCGAGCTGGAGGCCCTTGACGGCGCGGATGGCATTTTGCAGGCGGTTGAGGTTGCCGTGGACGACGTGGACATCGACCTCGACGCGGGAGCCGAGCAGGCCGACGGGGTTGGAGAGGCCGTCCTGGCCATCGACCAGGAAATGCTGGCGGATGGCGTGAACCACGTGGTTTTGGGCGGGGAGATTGATGGTCTTGGCGTTTTTGATGACGTCGTGCACGTCTTCTTCGGAGATCTCGCGGTCCGCCGAGACGACCGGGTGGACGCCGCGATTATTGAAGCCGCGCAGGTGGCTGCCCGTCACCCCGAGATAGACGCTGCGGATTTCGACATCGGCCATTTGCTCGGCTTCGACGATGGCCTGCCGGATGTCTTCCTCGGCCAGCGGGGCGTCGCTAATCTCGCCTTTGCGGACGCCCCGGGAGCGGGCTTGCCCCAGGCCCACGATGTTCAAGGCCCCGTCGGCGCCCAAATCGCCGACGACGGCGCAGACCTTGGAGGTGCCGACTTCCAATCCGACGATGATTGAGGAAGGCTCAAACATGTTTTTTCCTGGTGCGAAGGGGTTTAGGTAGTTTGGGGGCGCCGGGCGGCACGGTGCTGGCATCGAGCCAGCGGGCAGGGATGTTGTTGGTGACGGCGAGGTCGAGGGTGGCGATGACCTTGTTCTCCTTTTGTCCGCGGTCGTAGATTTGGCGCCAGCGGCGGAGTTGCCGGTCGATGTCCGCCAGGCCGAGGGTGATTTCGGCGCCCTGCCCGGTCGTGACGGTCAGGACCTCCGGGGAGGAGACGTCAACGCGTTTGAGGTCCACGAGGCTGGCCATAGGGGAGCGATCGAAGGAGACAAGCAACAGGAGCGCGGCGGCGAGCTGGGGGGTCTGGATGCAGCGGCCCGGCTGCACCTCGTTGGGGTTGAGGCCGCCCAGCAGCGGCAGCGGTTCGGCGGATGGAGCGGGGGTGAGGGAGCGCTCGTGCGGGGCGAGCGGGAGCATGACGTAGCCCTCCGCATCCATGTGAAAGACAGCCAACTCGATGCCATCGGCGCCCGGGCGCGGGACATTGATTTGAGCGATCGGCTCGCGCTCGAAGACGCGGATGCGCAGGGTATGGGGCGGGATGCGTTCGACCGAGGCGGACTCGATCAAGGGGATCAATTCCAGGTCCCGTTTCACCCGGGCAAGGTCAAGGGCCAGGAGGTTGTCGCCGGGCTTGATGCCGGTCCAACGGCGGAGTTGGTCCAGGGCGATGACGCCGTCGGTGCGGAGGTCGAATTCTTCGATGGCGAAGGCCTTGTTTTGGTAAACCAGGCGGTTGAGGGCCCATTGGCCGCCACACCAGAGCAGGTAAGCGGCCAGGCCGGTGGTGAAGAGCGCGCCCAGGCCGAGGGCGGCCAGGCGGTTGCGGGCGGCGCGGACCTGGCTGGAGCGCAGCTTGACATCCAGAACGTGCTCGCGTCCGAGCCGCCGGTTTTTGGATTTGCGTTGGAACCACATGGGGGCAGCAGTCAGGAGCCAGGAGGCCGTTCGAGCGCCAGGTCCACCATCCGCTGGCAGAGGCCGGCATAATCAATGCCTGCGGCGGCGGCGGCTTTGGGCAGCAGGCTGGTCTCCGTCATGCCGGGCAGGGTGTTGACTTCCAGCACGACCGGTTCGCCGTTGGGGCGCACCATCACGTCCACCCGCCCATAATCACGTCCGCCAATCGCTTTGAACGCGCTCAGCCCCGCCGCCTGGATGCGCGCAGTGGTCGCCGCGTCAAACGGGGCGGGGCAAAGGTAGTCCGTGCTGCCGGGGGTGTACTTGTTCTGGTAATCATAAGCGCCAGTCTTGGGTCTGACCTCCACCAGCGGCAAAGCTTGGCCGGCGAGGATGCCGACGGTGGCCTCGCGGCCGGCGATTTTCTCTTCCACCAAGACTTGCGAGTCGTAGCGCATGGCCTCGGCCAGGGCCTGGCTCCAATCGGCGACCCGCTCGACGAATTGGAGGCCGACGCTCGAGCCCTGCCGAATGGGCTTGAGGACGACTGGCGGGTTCCAGCCCCTGGGCCAGGGGGCGGCGGGGGAAGCGATGAGGGCGAAGCGGGCGTTGGGCACGCCGGCGGCCAGGAAGCGCTGCTTGGTGAGGAACTTGTCGAAACCGATGCGGCTCGCTTCCGGGCCGCAGCCCGTGTAGGGGACGCCCAATTCTTCAAGGCGACGCTGCACGGTGCCGTCTTCGCCATAGGTGCCGTGCAACGCGAGGAACACGACTTGAGTGTCCTTGGGCAGCTCCCAGGTTGGCTCCCTGGGGTCCAGTTGGCGGACCTGGTGGCCGAGCGAGCGCAGGGCCTCGGCCACGGCTGCCCCGGAGCGCAAGGAAACTTCGCGCTCGGCGCTTGGGCCGCCAAGCATCACGGTGATCTTCAAGGCTTTAGGACCCGGTTCCATAAAGGCATTCCCGCAGCGCAGACATTCCTGTCTGCCCTAGGCCTGCGCCCCATGACCGCCCTGGCCTCCACTCGCAATCCGTGAGCGGACTTGCCCAACGGCACACTTAGCCGTTGCTGGCATTGCTTGGCGGTTTTCATTCCCCGATAATCTCCACTTCCGTCTCCAACTCGATCCCCCGCTCCGTCCGGGCGCGCTCCTGGATGAGCGCAATCAACTCCAGGATGTCACGGGCGGTGGCGCGGCCGTCATTGACGATGAAATTGGCGTGCTGGAGCGAGACCGAAGCGCCGCCGACGCGCAGGCCTTTGAGGCCCAGTTCATCGATGAGCTTGCCGGCGGGCAGGGCGGCGGGGTTCTTGAAGGCGCAGCCGGCGCTGGGGGCGGCTGGCTGGGAGCGCCAGCGTTTCCGGCTGAATTGCTCCAGGCGCTGCTCGATCCGCTCCCGCGACTCCGGCCGGCCCCGCAGCACGGCGCTCAAGGCGATCTGCCCTTTCAAAGCCGGGCAATGGCGATAGCCGGCCTGCATTTCCCCGCCCGGGCATTCCCGCACCTGGCCGTGGCAATCCATCATGCGGAGCGACTCGACGGCCTCAAAGGTCGAGCCGCCCATGGCCCCCGCATTCAGGCGGAGGGCGCCGCCGATACTGCCGGGAATGCCCGCCAGGAATTCCAGCCCCGCCAGGCCCTGCCGCCTGGCCTCAGTGGCGACGTCCTTCAACCTGGCGCCAGCGCCGCAACGCAGGAGGCAGCCGCTCACTTCTATTCGGCAAAAGCCGGGCTGAGCCAGGCAGACCACCACGCCCCGAAAACCGTCGTCTTTGACCAGCAGATTTGAACCACGGCCGAGCACGAACCAAGGCAGCGCCCGGGCGCGGCAGAAGCTCAGCACCACGGCGAGATCCGGTTCCAGCGCCGGTTCGACGTAAAGGTCGGCCGGTCCGCCCACCCGCAAGGTGGTCCGCCGGGCCAGCGGCTCGCGGCAGCGAACCACCGTGCCGGCCGAGACCGACCTGACCAACTCGGCGGCCAGCGGCTCCGGGCCGGAAACGGGTTGCTCCAAACTGCGCGTCGGCTGGCTCATGAGACGAGCAGGGAAAGAACCGATAAGGCCCAGGTCACCGAGGCGGCGGCGGCCGGATCGGTTTGTTCCGCCTGGGGCGCGAATGTCCGAGCCGCGATGGTCTGGAGGATGGTTTCAGCGATTTGGCGGGCGGCGCGCGGGCGGTGCCACTGCGCCAAGGCTTGCTGCATCGGGACGCGCACGCCCGGATTTTCCACCAGGTCCCCCAACAGGCGGGCGAGCGTTTCCGGGGTGGCGCTGTTCTGTTCGAGCAGGCGAGCGGCGCCGGTCGCTTCCAGGGCGCGCGCGTTGTGGAGCTGGTGGTCGTCCGTCGCGGCGGGATACGGGACCAGCACGCTGGGCAGGCGCATCGCCGCCAGTTCCGCCAGGGAAGAGCCCCCGGCCCGGCTCAGGGCGGCAGTGGCCGCGCCCAGGGCCAACTCCATCGCGGCGAAAAAAGGGTGGACCAGGGCGAAAACGCCCGCCGCCGCATAGGCTCCTTTGACAGTCTCGACTTCTGCAGAGCCGGTGAGGTGAAACCACTGCCAATGAGGGGAGCGTTTGGCCAACAGGGGCAACGTCTTGATGACCAGCGAATTAATCCCGCTGGCGCCCTGGCTGCCGCCCATGACCAGCAAGACCGGGCGGGCCGGGTCCAGGCCCAGGGCGGCGCAGCAAGCGGCGGCCTCTCGCGGCTGGAAACCGGAGCGGACCGGCGTGCCGGTCACCGTCACGCTGCCGGTGCGCAGGCCCTGGCCGGCTGAGGGGAAACTAACAAACGCGCGGTGCACGAACCAGGAGAGCCAGCGATTGGCGCGGCCCGGGACCGAGTTTGATTCGTGGAGGAAAATCCGTGCGCCCAACCTTTTGGCGGCCAGCAGGGGCGGCGCGCTGGTGAATCCCCCCATGGCCAGGGCGGCGTGAGGCGGGCGCAGCTTGAAAGCCGCCTTTGCGGCGCGATAGGAGCGGGCGAAGCCGCGGAGGAAGGCGATTTGCCCGCCGCGCGTCAGGCCCACGCCGGGCAGGGTCACAATCGCCAGGTCGTGAGCCGAGCTTACGGCTTGCTGGTCCACTTCTTTGGGGGAGATGAGCAACGTAACGGCGCCGCCGCACTGCCGCAGTTGCTCGGCGACCGCCAGACCGGGAAACAAATGGCCCCCGGTGCCGCCGCAGGCGATGGCAATCCGAAGAGCTGGCGGCGCAGGGTTGGTCATAGGCGAAAGGCGCGCGGGGCCGGATGGGAAGTCCGAAATCCGAAGTCCGAAGAGCGAAGTCCCAGCCTCCGACTTCTCAAAGGCCGTGGGCCTAAAGGATTTGGCTCCTGGAACTCCTCCTCAGCGTCGGGCAGGTCTTCGAGGGCCTCGCCCGTCCGGCCCTGGCGGGCGATGCTGAGCAGCAGGCCGACGCCAGCCAGGAGGACCAGGAGATTGGAGCCGCCGCGGCTGATGAACGGCAGGGGGAGGCCCTTGTTCGGCAGGGCGCTGGTGACGACGCCGATGTTGACGGCGGCCTGAAAGGCGATCAGAAAACAGATGCCGGAGCCCAGGAGCAGGCCGAAGCTGTCAGACGCGTGCCAAGCGATGTAGAGCCCGCACCCGAAGACGGCCACGAAGGCAAGGACGACCAGGCCGGTGCCGACCAGGCCGAGTTCCTCGCCGATGATGGCAAAGATGAAATCAGTCTGGTGCGCCGGCAAGTAGCCCAGTTTTTGACGGCTGTCGCCCAGGCCTCTGCCGGTCAGGCCGCCACTGCCCAGGGCGACCATCGCCTGGTAGGCCTGCCGTCCCTTGTCCTGCTTGGTCTCCTCGACGTGCAGCCAAGCGTAAATGCGCCCCGACCGTACCGGGTTATAGTAGATGAACAGGCCAACGGCGACCAGGCCGATCAGCACCGGCGGCAGCAAGTACTTGAGCTGAGTGCCGGCGATGAGCAGCACGGCGCCGCTCACGGCCGCGAGCACCAGGGCGCTGCCGACGTCCGGCTCGCGGAAGATCAAGCCCACGACCAGGCCAATCGCCAGGCCCGGAATGATAATGCCCCGCAGGCACGTGCCCATCTGGCGCCGGCATAGCTCGCCGTACCAGGCCAGCGCAATCAGCAGGGCGAGTTTGGCGAATTCAGAGGGTTGGAAGCTCACCCCGGCGAAGTCGAAGATGAACCAGCGGCGCGCACCCCCGCGCAGGGTGCCGATGCCGGGCGCCAACACCAACCCGAGCATCACCACCGCAACACCCAGGAGCAGCCACCAGGCGCCCTTGAGCCAGCGGTAATCCATGAGCGCGGCCACCGCGCAGACCACCAGGCCCAGCCCACACCACAGCAACTGCCAAACGAGCTGGTGCAGACCATTCTGGGTCATGGTTGAGCTGTAAAGCATCACCACGCCCAAAACCAGCAGGGCGGCGACGCAAAAAACCAGGATGCTAACAGCCACTTTCATGGCGCACCTCGCCGGGCGGGCCGGCCTCCGACCGGCTCAGGCAAACCCTCGCGATGGCCCGCTGGTCTCATCTTCGGTTGGTCCGTGGCGCGAAAAGGCATCGGAGATTCTCCCCAGCCCTGCAGGCGGCGTGGCCGCGCGCCGGCGACCAGGCTGCGGCCCCCGGGCGCGCGGACAGTGATTACCGTCCAGGCAGTATCGCCGGCGCAGTCACGGAACCGGTTGCCGCCGCTCCGGAAGTGGCCCCCGCACTCGCCGCCGCCGGCGCCGCCGCGGTCCCGGCCGTCTTGGCGGGGATCTTCAGCTTTTGGCCCACCCTGATCTTGGCGCTCTTGAGGTTGTTGGCGGCCCGCAACGCCTCGACCTTGACGCCAAACTGGTTGGCGATCTTGATCAGGTAGTCGCCCGACTCAACGGTATAGACTTGTTGGCCGCCGGCGCCCTCGGTGGTGGCGGCCGGAGCGGTGCCGGTGCCGCCGGGGGCGGCAGCGGAGGTCGTCGCCGGCGGGATGTGGATCGTCTGGCCGATGTTCAGTTTGGTCGAGTCCACACCGGGATTGACCGCCATGAGGGCCTTGAGGGCGACATGAAACTTCCTGGCGACCTTGGAGAGCGTGTCGCCTCTGATGATTTTGTACTCGGTGGCCCCGGCCAGAAGCGCGCCGGCGGACACGTTGGTGTTTTCGGTGGGCAACGGCGGCTGCACCTGATTACTCGCCGCGGCGGCGGCCGCGGGAGCGGCGCCGGTGCCTGCCATCGCGGAGGCGGTCTCGGGCATGGCGTTGCTGGGCGGAGCGAAGCCCGGCGCCGGGTTGCTTGGCCCCATCTCCGCGGGGTTGGCCGCGGCCGTGTTCGAGGTCGGCGTCGTGGAGGGGGAGGTTGCGGTTTCCTTGCCGCAACCTTGCATCAGCAAGGCCAGCAGGCCGATGCCGTGCAGGCCCAGGACGAAGATGACCGCGATCTTGACGCGGGTACGGGTTTTGTTTCTTTGCTCCAGGAAGGAGCCCTGTGGAATCAATGGACTTTGGTTATTCATTTTGAGCTGCGCAACGGCGCCATTTTTGGGTTGAGGTCAGTTCGGTTTTCGGTTTGTTGCTCTGGGGTTTTTCCTCAAAAAAACCAGGAGCAAATTGGAGGGAACGTCTTCGGTTTTTGATTAGATTTTCAAAGTCGTATCGCTTATGTTGGGGTCCCCGCGGTGGGCACCCCAAGCTATTGAGTTCATCGTTTGCCAAAAGCATCCGCCGGAGTGTAGGAGTCTGGTCAATGCCGAACAATCCGGTAAAGTCAGAATGACATCGTTCGGGGCAGCTTTTCTCGCCGCTCCAACCACAGCTTCTAACAGCCAATCGGCGCCGATGCAAGGAGTAAAAAGGGCCGGAGCCAACAATTCAGCGCGGCCCCGGCGCCACCGCAGCGGAAAGCCGACCGAAAGATTTGCGACCGCGCCCCGGCCACCTCGCTTGCGGCTGCGCCGCGCTGAGTCTGGGCGGTCTATTTGCGCTTCCTTCTGCTGCATGACTACGGCTTGGTTGATTCTTTACATTTTCACCGACTCCGCACGACTGACCAGCAACGACTAACTGCTGACAACGGCCCGCCAACGACCAACCACCGAGCACCAACCACCGGCCACTCCCACCCGCCCCCGGGCGCCGGCTCCCGACCCGACTCCTACCGGATTTTCAACGTGCTCAGCGCGACCACGGCGCACAACACCCCGAGGATATAAAAGCGCATGACCACCTGGGATTCGGTCCAGCCCTTTTTCTCGAAATGATGGTGGAGGGGGGCCATCAGGAAGATGCGCCGCCCGGCCCCGTATCGCATCCTGGTATAACGAAACCACCCGGTCTGGACGATGACCGAAAGGGCTTCCGCGACGAAGACGCCGCCGGCGATAACCAGGACAAAAGGCTGATGGATGAGGACGGCGATGACGCCCAGGGCGCCGCCCAGGGCCAGCGAACCCGTGTCGCCCATGAAGACCTGGGCGGGGTGGCAGTTATACCAAAGGAAACCGAGGCCGGCCCCGATCATGGCGGCGCAGAACACGCTCAACTCACCGGCGTCCGGCACGTAAGGAATCTGCAAGTAGCTGGCCGCCCTGATGTTGCCGGCGGCGTAAGTGAGCACGACGAAGACAAAGGAGACGATCAGCGTGCAGCCAATCGCCAGGCCGTCCAGGCCGTCGGTCAGGTTGACGGCGTTGGAGCTGCCGATAATGGCGAGCATGGTCACGAGCAGGCCGGCCAGGCCGGCGCTGGTGGCGACCGGACGTTTGTAAAAGGGGACCATGATTTCGGTGATAAGCTGCTTGGTCGAGGGCTGGCGCCACAGGTAGAGGGCGATGAACAGCGCCAACGCGGCCTGGATGTAGAGCTTGAGGCTCGAGGCGGCGCCCCCGCCGCTCTGCTCCACGATCTTGGCGTAGTCGTCGTAGAATCCCAGCCCGGAGAGCACGACCACCGAGAACAGGGCCAGCAGCACCAGCGGGTTCAACCTGGCCCAGAGCAGCGTGGTGAGGTTGAGCGCCAGGACGATCAAAATCCCGCCCATGGTCGGCGTGCCTTTCTTCCTCTCGCCCCGCTCGTTCATGCCGCCCGTGGTGGCGGCCGCATCGGCATACTCCTGGCCAAATCTCAACTGCTTCAGCCAGGTGATGACCCTGGGCGCCAGCCACCAGCTCAACACCAGAGCCGTAATGGCGGCGCCCGCGCTGCGAAAAGTGATATAACGGAAAAGCCGCAGCGCGGAGAGCCGGTCGGCCCAGACGGTGTGCGCCGATGCACTGAGAATTTGTTGAGCCAGGTAGTAAAACATCAATTCCTTTTCACAACCTCGCCCCCGCGCAACCTTTCCGCAATCCGTTCCAGCCGGGTGGCGCGCGAGGCCTTGAGCAGAACCATGTCCCCCTTTTTGAGAAACTGTTTCAGCGCGACGCCCGCCCCTTCCACATCGGCGAATTCCAGCACCCGGCTCAGCCCGGCCCCGCGGGCGCCGCGGGCCAGCCAAGGGGCCATCTTGCCGACCGCGAAGAGCTGGCTGACGCCCAATTCGGCGGCGTGGCGCCCCACTTCCTCGTGGGCCGCCGCGCCCTGCGCGCCCAGCTCGGCCATGTCCCCGAGGACGGCGACGCGCCGGCCTTTGCAGGGCAGTTCCTGGAGGGTCTGCAGGGCGGCGAGCATCGAATCGGCGTTGGCGTTGTAGGCATCATCCAGCAAGCACACGCCGTTGAGTTCCCAGAGTTGGAGCCGCATCTTGGCGGGTTTGCAGTGGGCCAGGCCGCGCGCGATTTCAGCCCGCCCCAGGCCCAGTTCGCAGCCGACCGCCAGGGCGAACAGGGCATTGACCACCTGGTGGCGGCCGAGCAGGTTGATGCGGAACTCGCCCGCCAGGTCCGCGCGCGGCCCCTCGACCCGGAAAGTGACGCCTTGTTTGTCGGGGCGGAGGCTGCCGGCGCGCCAGTCGTTGGCCGGGGAGAGGCCCACGCGGACCAGGGCGGCCCGCGTGCGGCGCGCGATGGGGGCGGTCCATTCGCAGTCGCCGTTGGCAAAGAGGATGCCGCCGGCGGGCAGCATCTCGGCCAGCCAGCCTTCTTCCTGAGCGACGCCGGCCAGGTCGCCGAAGAACTCGAGGTGCTCGCGGGCGATGCCAGTGAGCACGCCCAAGCGCGGGCAGATCATGTTCAGCAGCGGCGCCAGTTCGCCCGGGTGGTTGGTGCCCGCCTCCAGCACGGCCGCCTGGTGAGCTGTCTCCAGCCCCAACAAGCTCAGCGGCACGCCAATGTCGTTGTTGAAGCTGCCTTCGCTCCAGAGGGTGGCCAAGGTCTGGCGCAGCACCGAAGCCACCAATTCCTTGGTGGTCGTTTTGCCGTTGGAACCGCCCACGGCCACGATTGGCAGGGAGAAATCCTGCCGATAGCGGGTGGCCAGCCGGCCCAGGGCGTGACGAGTGTTATCGACGGCGATGAGCGCGCAGTTGGGCAGGCTGGGCGGGGCTTGGCGGCGGGCTACGATGGCGGCGGCGGCCCCTTTGCTGGCGACCTCAGGCAGAAAAGCGTGGCCATCCAAGCGTTCGCCGGGCAAGGCAAAGAACAAGTCACCGGGCCGGACTTGGCGGGAATCGGTGCAGACACGGCTAATGAGCGTGTCGGGCGAACCGCTGAGTGGTTCGCCGCCACAGGCGGCCGCGATAAACTGTAGGGAACGAGCTTCCATGCTAGCCTCCTGTCAGCGCGGCAGGGCGCGCCCCGGGGCCCATCCGGGCGGCCCGGCGCTTCCTGGTGGTTGTGCCTGGCAGCATAGTATCACTTGGGGAACTGGTTCTGGCCCAGGGTGGCCGCCGTCTTCAGACCCTGCCCTTCGGTCAAGCCGGGCTCCGCCAGGCGGTCGGGCGGCAGGCCGAGGTAATTGCCGGCGCGCTCGGCGACCTGCTTGAAAACCGGGGCGGCGGCTTGACCGCCCAAATGACCGTTTTTGGGTTCATCCATCATGATGGAAATGCAAAGCTCGGGACCATCGGCCGGGAAAAAGCCCAGAAACGAGGAGAAGTATTTGTCGACGTAAACGCCGTGTTCGACTTTTTGGCCGGTGCCGGTCTTGCCGGCCACGGTGTAATGTTCCAGGGCGGCCTTGGGGGCGGTGCCTTCCGGGGAGACGACCGTCTTGAGGGCGGTGACCATCATTCTGGCGGCGGCGGGGCTCAGGACTTGGCGCACACGCTGGGGCGAATACTTGGCCACCACGTTGTGGTCGCGGTCCTCCAGGCGGTCCACCAACATGGGGCGCAGGAGCAGGCCCTGGTTGGCGATGGCGCACAGGGCCATGGTCATCTGCAGCCGGGTCACCGAGATGCCCTGGCCCATGGGAATCCGGGCAATCGAGACTTTGCTCCACTCCTTGACCGGGTGCACAAAGGAGCGGGCGCTGACTTCCCCCGGCAGCGGCAGCCCGGTGGCCACGCCGAAACCAAACCTTTGGATGTAATCATAGAGCCGCTCCCCCCCCAGTTTAATGCCGATCTTGGCGGCGCCGATATTGGAGGACTTGGTGATGATCTCTTCCACGGTGAGCATGCCGTAAGATTGACCATGGTCGTGCAGGGGGCGGCCCGCGTAATAGAACACGCCGTGTTCGCAGTCGAAGGCATCGCTCAAACCGACCACCCCTTCGTTGAGCGCGCCGGAAACGACCACGATCTTGAAGGCCGACCCCGGCTCCGCAACGTCGGCAATCACCCGGTTGCGCCACGCCTCCACCGCAACGGCCCCGGGATTGTTCGGGTTGTAGGTCGGCAGCGTCGCCATCGCCAGAATCTCGCCCGTGCGCGGACGAACCACAATCCCCGAAATGCTGATGGGCGTGTGCTTCTCCATCCCCTCGGCCAGGGCCGTTTCCAGGAATTGCTGGATGACGGAGTCAATCGTCAGGACCACGTTCAAGCCGTCGCGCGGCTCGATGTCCTGCTCGCGCCATTGGACCAACTCGTGGCGCAGGAGGTCGGTTTCGGTGAGCCGCCAGCCGCGCACCCCGGCCAACTGGCTGTCAAAGACCCGTTCAATGCCGTCCTGGCCGACAGTTTCATAGACGGGGCAATCGTCCACCACACGTGGTTTGCTCGAGGCGTAGCCCAGGACGTGCGCGGCCAGGCTTTGGTTGGGATAGACGCGCAACTGGTCGTTGCGGGCGAAGATGGCCTTGGTGCGGAGGTTGTGGTAAAACTTCTTTTGCGTCCTGGTGAGGTTGGTCCAGTTCATGCCCAAGCTGAGCTGGGCCATGGTCTCCCGGACCTTTTCCCAGGTCTCGGGTTTCACCTTGCGTTTGAGTTCGACGAAGAGGTTGGTGACGATTTGGCCTTTTTCGTTGCGGTGGGTGCGGAGCCCCAGGCGCTGGGCGAGGTTGGTCTCGCTCTCCTGGAGCAAGGGCGCCAGGGCGCGGGCGACTTCGGCCTGGTGGTTGCCGATGAAAACCGGGTTGGCGCACACGGTCTTGACCAGTTCACTGGTGGCCAGGAGATTGCCTTTGGCATCCAGGATGTCGCCGCGGCGCGGTTCGAGCAGGAACTGGTGCCGGGTATCGCGCTGGGCCTGGGCGCTGAATTCATCGTGGCGCAAGACCTGCAGCTCGACCAGGCGATAGCCCAGGCCCGCAAAGGCCAGGGCCAGCAGCCCCGCCATCCAAACCAGTCTCCGCAATTGCATTGCCTTGGCCATATTAGCCTGCCCTCCCAAAATATTCCGACCTGCCCTTCGCTATCTCAAATCCGCACACGGCCCGGGCGGTGGACCTGCCGCCCGGAGGCTGCTCGGACCCCGGCGGAGGTGGCAAGCGCAGCACCTCGGGCTTTGGCTCTCGGGCCTGGGATTTGAAACCTGGGATGTCGGAATTCCTGTGGCTGGCGCTCGCAGCCCCAAGCGCGCAGCCCAACTCAAGCTGCCGCCCGCCCGCGGCGATCGGTTCCTCATCCGATCGCGTCACGGGCGGCGGCAAAAGCTTTCGCTTGCCTTTCCAATTGCCTGGCATCGTTTTGGTTCAGTTTGCCGGCCGCCCGCGGCGATCGGTTCCTCACCCGATCGCGTCACGGGCGGCGGCAAAAAGCTGGTTATGGGCTCACAAGCTCATGGTTCCGGCGCGCGGCCGGCGGGCGGCCCTCCTGGGCGGCGTATTGCGGGTCGCGCGGCGGCGGGGGCCACTGGCGCGGCGGCTCGCTCAAATGCCAGACCTGGGTGGGCTGCGGCTGGACCAGGCCCAGGTTTAGTTCCTTGATGCGCGCTTCCAGGGAGCGCACCGAGCGCAGGTCGGCCAGCAGCCTTTCCCGGCTTGCATTTTCCTCCAGCAGTTCAGCCAGGCGCGCCCCCCGCTTATCGATCTGCTGGCTCAGGCAGTTGATCTGTTCTTTCTGCCAGACATAACCCACGCCCGAGCCGCCAATCACCACGCACAGCAGGAAGGCCTTGAGCACCGTGCCGAAGCCAATGGCCGCCGAACCATTTTTGCGATTTCGCGCCATGTTAACTCATTTCACCGGTTTAACTCAGACCTTCTCCATCACCTGCAACTGGGCGCTGCGGCTGCGCGGGTTGTCCGCCACCTCTGCCGCGCCAGGCTTGACGGCCTTGCGCGTCAGCACCTTGAGTTGCGGCGCCCGCGCCTGGCGCAACTCCGGCACGTCGCATGGGCCGGGGAACGTGTAGTCGCGCGCCCGCGACCGCCCGAATTCTTTCACGCTGCGGTCCTCGAGCGAATGAAACGTGATGACCGCCAGTCGTCCGCCCGATTTCAAAATCCTGAGCGCTGCCTCCAGGCCCCGTTGCAAAGAACCGATTTCATCATTCACGGCGATGCGCAGCGCCTGAAACACCCTGGTCGCCGGGTGCCTTCTCCTGCCCTGGCGCGGGGCGAGCTGTTCGATCAGCGCGGCCAACTGCCGCGTGGTTTCAAACCGGCGGTCATCGCGGCGCCGCACGATGGCCCGCGCCAAGCGCCGTGCCTGCCGCTCCCCGCCCAGTTCCAGGAACAGCCGGGCCAACTCCTCCGCGCTGGCGGAGTTGAGCAGGTCCGCCGCCGTCTTGGCCTGCCGGGTGTCCATCCGCAGGTCCAGCGGGCCGTCCTGCTGAAAGCTGAAGCCCCGCTCGGGGCAGTCCAACTGCGGCGAACTCGCCCCGAGGTCCAGCAGGACACCCTCGCAACTGCCCGGCGGCACCCAATCGGCCAGGTCGGCAAAATTGCCCTGGCGCAGTTCGTAGCGCCCGGCGAACTCGGCCAACCGCCCCCTGGCAGCTTCCACCGCGGCCCCATCCCGATCGCACCCGTACAACCACCCAGTCGGCGAGCTCGCCGCCAAAATGGCCGCCGCATGTCCAGCTCCACCGAGCGTCCCATCGGCATACCGCCCCCCAGGCCGCGGGCCGAGGGCGCCCAGCACTTCTGCCACCAGGACCGATTTATGGATGAAATCGGGCACGGCGCATTGACTCCTCGCCTGGTCAGGTTCGATTGACGCTGAAAAGCCCCAGCACCCCCCGTCCCCCGGCCGGGCCGCAAGGCGCGGCCTTTGCCAGGGCAGGCGAGGTCGGGCTTGCCGAGGCGGCCTTCCACCGGATCTGAACAATTTGCGGGCCGCTATCGCTCAAGTCGTTGCACACCACCCTCACGCGCTCCAGGGAAAGTTCGCCCTGGACCGGGGGCCTGGTGAGACGCGGGATGGCGGATTTCACCGGCCCAGGTTCCGAGCGAACAAACAGCGCCTGGAGTCTGTCCGTCAGCCGGCGCCCCGTGCGGCGCAGCTTCGACCCGGGAGCGGCCTGCGCCCAAGCGCCTGTCGGCGGCGGTGCCGGTTGAGCTTCCTTCGCCGGAGCCTCCCCCGTGCCGGTGGCCGAAGGCCTTTCCGACGGCCCGCCCTCCGCCCCGGGCGCGTGCCCTGGTCTCACCGTCGAGCAGAGCGGATTCTTGTCCAAGCCGAACTTGGGCAACAATCGCTGATCGGTCAGCCGGTAAGGGCTGGCTTGGCCCTTCAAGCCAATCATACTCTTTCCGGCACCAAGTAATTTTATCAGGCTCATAATTATCCTACGAGTTTGAGTGCTTCCGGCGCCATGAGGGCGTCGGCCATCATCACCTTCTTGAACCGCTCGGGGTTCCAGATCTCAAAACGATCCAGCAAACCCACTAACACCGCCTCATTCGTAATGGCGGCCTCCTTGGCCATATTCTCCGGCAGACATACCCGGCCCGACTTGTCCAGCGTCGCCTGTTCCGAACCACTGCCGATGAGCCGTTTGAGAGTGGCCTTCTGATCGCCATTGGGCATCACCTCGATGTCCCGCATCAACTGGGCCATCTGTTTGGGCGGCAGCACACGGAGGTAGGCCCCTCCGGCAGAGGCGGGCCAAAGGATCAGCGTCAACTCCACCCCGGGTTGGGCCGGCCGCCATTTGGCGGGGATCTGCACGCGCCTTTTCTCGTCGACACCGTGACGGTAAGACGAGTTATAATAGGTCGTCGGCTCGATAGTTTCGCCAGGTTCCATTATTTATTCGCAGCGGGGTTAGCCGTACACTTGCCCCACTGCGCCCCACTTTTAACCACTTTACCCCACCCGGTGTCAACAACAATTCAAAAAAAAGTTGTTCACAAGTTATTCACAGCCTCCGCCACCTTCAAAAAGCCCTGCAAGGATAGGACGATTAACGTTAAAGTGAACGGAACCGTGCTGACCCGAACCCAAATCTAGCCATTTATTGACAGTAGCATAACAATTCCAATCTAAGCCGCTCACTTGTTCGCCCGCCAGGGCATCTCGAAGTCCTTCTGCTCCAATGGCACGGTGTGCCACTTCAGCGGAACATCCAACCCCCGCCTCAGCACCAGCCGGTTGAGACATTTGACAACTTCTCTGAATTGGCCGCAGATTGGGCGGGCAAGAGCTTTGATTGGTTTTTGCGCCCCGCTGAGAATGCGAACTGCGGATTTTGATTTTGAAGTGCCGGCGGAGTTGATCGCCCAGCGGCCCGCGCCCGAACGCGATCAGTCGCGGCTGCTGGTGTTGCACCGGCGCACCGGCGCGATCGAGCATCGGCAGTTTCGCAGTCTGCCGGAGTATTTGCGCCGCGGGGACATCCTGGTGCTGAACGATTCGCGGGTGATTCCGGCCAGGCTCCGCGGGGTCAACCGCCAGACCGGGGGACACTTCGAGCTTTTGTTGTTGGAAGAGAACCGCGCCAATGATTGGTGGGTCATGCTGCGGCCCGCCAGACGGGCCCCAGTGGGCACGGAGATTGTGCTGTGGGACGCCCAAGGCCGGCCAAGCGAGGCGCGGGCCACCGTGGCGGAGAAAAATGAGGAGGGCCATCGGCGCCTGTGTTTCTCGGGCGTGCCCAACATCGCCCAAGGGCTGGAGGCCTGGGGCGAGGTCCCGCTGCCGCCTTACATCACCCGCCCGGACGCCGGCAAAACCGAAGAGGACCGGCGGCGCTACCAGACGGTCTTTGCGCGGCCGGCGGGGTCGGTGGCGGCCCCCACGGCGGGACTGCATTTTACCGAGGCGCTGCTCGAGGGGCTGCGCTCGCAGGGCGTCCAGGTCTGCTTCTTGACACTGCACGTGGGTTTGGGGACCTTTGCGCCGGTCAAGGCGCAGACGCTCGCCGGCCATAAGATGCACGAGGAGCGCTACGAAGTGAGCCAGGAAACGGCCCGCGCCATTACGGAAGGCAAACGCGCCGGCCACCGCGTGTTCGCCGTCGGCACGACCACCGTGCGGGTGCTCGAAAGCGTGGCCGCACGCAACCAGGGCCGGCTCGAGCCGGGCGCCGGCCGGACCAGCATTTTCATTTGCCCGCCCTGGAGTTTTCAGGTCGCAGACGCCCTCCTGACGAATTTTCACCTGCCGCGTTCGACGCTGCTGATGCTGGCCAGCGCCTTCGCGGCGCCAAACCAAACGCGTGGACGCGAGGTGATCTTATCGGCCTACGCGGCCGCCGTGCGGGAGCGCTACCGGTTCTTCAGCTATGGCGATTCGATGCTGATCCTGTGAGTCCAAAGTCCTCAGTTCGGCAGGCGCAGTCCGGCGGCGGGCGGCGGCCGTTTGTGCTGGTCAACATGGCGATGACGGCGGACGGGAAGATCGCCACGGCCAATCGGCGGGTGTCCTCATTTGCCAGCCGGCAGGACCAGGCGTACCTGCTGGAGTTGCGCGCGCGCGCGGACGCGGTCATGGCCGGGGCGCGGACGGTGGATTTGAATCGCGTCACGCTGGGCCCCGGTTCGGCGCAGCACCGGCGGCGGCGGTTGCGGCGCGGATTGGCCGAATACAACCTGCGCGTCATCGTCAGCGGCTCGGGCACGGTCAATCCCCGGGCGGCCATTTTCCAGACGAAGTTTTCTCCGCTCATCATTTTCGCGAGCGGCCGCGCGGCCCAAGGCCGGCTGCAGCGATTGCGCCGGCTGGCGGACGAGGTGAAAGTGTGCGGCGCGCGGGACCTCGATTTGCAAGAGGCCTTGCGCTGGCTGCGGGAGACCTGGGGCGTCAAACGCCTGGTCTGCGAGGGCGGAGGCGAACTGAACGACGCGCTTTTCCGGGCCGGGCTGGTGGACGAACTGCACTTGACGATATGCCCGAAGATTTTTGGCGGCAAGCAAGCGCCGACGATTGCCGACGGCCTGGGAATCGGCGTCCTGGCCAGGGCGGTGCGGCTCCGGCTCAGGTCCGCCAAACGCGTGGGGGGCGAGCTGTTCCTGGTCTATCGCGTGGCCCGGGCGGCCAGGCGAGCTTAGTGGGGCAGGCGTCTCGCCTGCCGACGCGGGCGTCTCGCCCGCGTCGGTTTCAAGGGCGAGACGCCCTCATGGCAGCCGTCCCGCCTGCCCCACTACCCCGCGGTTCAGGGTGCGGGCTTTTCTTCCGCCCCTCGGGCCAGGAGCCAGAGCCAATCGGACAGCCGGTTGAGATAGGTGATGATTTCGGGGTTCTGGAGCTGGCCGGCCTCGTGCAGGGAGCAAACGCGCCTTTCAGCGCGGCGGCAGACGGTGCGAGCCAGGTCGAGCGCCGCCCCATGCAGGCTCGCCCCCGGCATGGCCCAGTCCCGGCGAGAGACTCCGGCAGCCGGGAGGGACGCAATTGCTTGCTCGAGGCGGGCCGTTAAGTCCGGCGTCACGAGCCGGTGGCCGTCCCCCGCATAGCGGGGCAGGTCTTCCCCCGCCGTGGCGAGTTCGCCCATGAGGACGACGAGGTCCTTCTGCACGGCCAACAAGTGGTCCCGCGCGCTATCCACCGCTGCCGTCGCGCGCGCCAGTCCGAGCGCCGCATTCAGTTCGTCCACCGTCCCGCAGGCCTCCACACGAGGATGACATTTGGGCACGCGCCGGTTATACATCAGCGCGGTTGTTCCCTGGTCGCCGGTCTTGGTTACGACGCTCATTTCTAATTAGAGTTAAATCAGCTTAACAAGCTGAAAGCATTGAAGCGTTGAAGCTTTGAAGCGCCAAATGCCCTGTCGGGCAGGCCCCCGAGCCGCCCGGTTCCACGCCGGCCGGGATAGCCTCCCGACGCGTCCATCATTCAACATCTCGAACCAATTAGCAATGCGGAATCGAGGGCGGACGCAAATCAGGTTGCGTTTGCCCCTGGGATTGCCTACTGTCGCGGGCGCTGGTTTATGAATACGAAACTTTTGCTCAAGACGATCTTGCTGCTGGCGATCCTGCTGTTGCTGGTGATCATCGGGATGAACAATCATCAGAAGGTCGAGCTGGCGCTGCCACCGCTCCTGCCCAAACCCCAGCAGTTGCCCGCCGCGCTGATGTATTTCGCCTTCTTCGCCGTTGGCCTGCTCAGCGGCACGATCTTGACTGCCGGCAAGAAGGGCGGCGGCGGCAGTGGCAGGGCCAAAGGGCAGAACTAGTGTCAGACTGCAATGATAAGCGATGGAATGCATCGCCGTTCGCGGTCCGCGGCCCGGCCAGTTTTTTGGCAAAAATGGCCAATGTGGCCAATGCAGCCAATGTGGCCAATGCAGTATTGCGCCAGGTGGCGGTCCCGCCGCGGCGGGACGCCGCCGTGCTTCTCTGGCCTGGTTTGCTCGCTACTAATTCTCTTGGTTTAGAGGCGTCGGGAAAAGGGGTCTGGAGAGCAACGGCAGGGCCAGAAAAGGCTTTCGAGGTAATTGAGGGACCACGGCGGCCGTCCCTCACGGACCGTGAGGAAAATCACCCCGCTTTCCCTGTTGTGAAATTTTCGTGCATTTTCGCAACTTCCGTGACATTATCGCGCAAGGTTTGATCATGGCAGAGGCACCAAAATCCCTCCGGTCGGGGAGCCAGGTCTCCCTGCCGGGCTACTGCAAAGGGCCCGCTCGGCCGCAAGCCGGGCGCCCCCCGCCCAGCCGCCAGCGGCTTTGCGTCGCTTGCGAGCAATCCAGAATTCACCCCTGAACAAATGAGCGAATCGCCAAAAGGCGGCGAACTTTTCATCGTCGATAACAGCGAAACGGACTGGAAGGGCCTTCGCTACCTCCAGGATTGGACCGAAATCGCCAGCTCCTTCGACATCGCGACTGGCTTCTTTGAAATCGGCTCGCTCCTGGCGCTCGATGGCAGGTGGCAAAAGCTCGAAGCCATCCGCATCCTCATGGGCGGTCAGGCCACTGCCCGCACCCGCCAGGCTATCCTTGAAGGGCTCCGCAAAGACGCCTGCCAAAAGCTCGACGCCAGCCTCGAGGCCGAGAAGGAAACCAATGACATGCTCGTCGGCGCCGGGGCTATCCTCGACGCCATGCGCGGCGGCAAAATCCAGTGCCGCGTCTATGCCAGGCGAAAGTTCCACGCCAAAGCTTACATCACCCATCCCCGCCTCGCAGTCATTGGCTCGGTGGCACTCGTTGGTTCCAGCAATTTCACCGTCCCCGGGCTCACTGAAAATGTCGAACTCAATATCCAGATCCGAGCCCCGGGCGACGTCTCCCAGCTCCAGGCCTGGTATGAGCGGCACTGGCAGGAAGCCGAGGACATCACGCCGGATGTGCTCAAGGTCATCGAGCGGCACATAAGGGAATACCTCCCATTCGACATCTACGCCAAGGCCATGCAGGAGTTCCATCGCGGTCACGAGATGACCGACGACGAGTGGGAGAAGGCCGGCGCCCAGAACGGCGGCTCCGCGATGTACCCGCACCTGGATAAGTACCAGCAGGACGGCTACAAGTCGCTGATGAAAATCGCGCGCCAGCATCGTGGCGCCTTTCTCTGCGATGGTGTCGGCCTCGGCAAAACGTTCATCGGCCTCATGCTCATCGAACGCCTCATCCGGGACCGGCAAAGGGTTGTCCTCATCGTGCCCAAGGCCGCGCGTGGGCCGGTGTGGGACAGGGGGCTCCGCCGCTACCTGCCGAACATCAGCCGGGTCTTCACCAACCTGGAAATATTCAACCACACCGACCTGCTCCGCGGCGGCGAGTACCAGCAAAAGCTCGACGACATCGCCACCCTGGCCGACGCCGTGGTTATTGACGAGGCCCACCACTTCCGCAACCCAGGCACCCGTGGCCGCTCCCGCTACTGGCGGCTGTTCGACCTGGTCAAAAACAAGAACCTTTTCCTCCTCACGGCCACCCCGATCAACAACACCCTGCTCGACCTCCAGCACATGATCGAGCTGTTCACCCAGCGCCAGGCTGACTACTTCAAGGGCGCTCCCCTCGGCATCCACTCCCTTCCCGGCCACTTCCGCAAAATGGAAAAAGAGCTGGAGCGCCTGGTCACCGGGGAGGAGCTCGCGCAAATGGAGCTTATCCCCGAAGTCACCGGGGCCGAGGCCGGGAAAGTGCTGGCCGATGACGCTCTCTTCGGCCAGCTCGTCGTCCAGCGCAGCCGGGCCTACGTCAAGGCCAGCCAGGACCAAGGCGCCTCCGGACCAAGGGCCATCTTCCCCACCCGCGAGGACCCCCATGTCGCTAACTACTCCATCAAGAAGACCTACGGCGGCCTGCTAAAGATGGTCGAGGAAGCCTTTTCCAAGAAGAAACCCCTGTTCAGCCTGGCCATGTACTACCCGCTGGCCTACTACAAGGGATCCATGGCCGACATCGATCCGCTCTCCGAGAACCGTCAGAGGTCCGTCGTCGCGCTGATCCGCACCCAGTTCCTCAAACGCTTCGAAAGCTCCGCCAGCGCCTTCGAAATGTCCTGCGCCACGCTCATGCTCAAACTCCTGGCGTGGGCCACGAAACACAGCGTCACCGAGTCCGAAAAGAACCGCCTTGAACGCTGGCGGCGCCAGCACGCCGATCTCCTCGGCTACATCCACGAGCACCAGCTCGAGTTTTTTGGCGAAGAGCCGGTCGAGGAGGCAGACGAGGACATTGTCACTGACGAAATGTTGGAGGACATTGAGGCCCTCCCCCGCGAAGAATACAAAGTCGAGGAAATCCTCGCGGAAACCTCCCTCGACCTCGATCAGATCGCCAAGTTTTTGGGTGAGCTTGGGAAATTCAAGCCGTCCCACGACGACAAGCTCAAGGCGCTTCTCAAGCTCCTCAAAACCAACCCCGTCCTCAAGCAGCACAAAGTCCTCATCTTCAGCGAGTACAGGGCCACCGCGCGGTATCTGCGAAAGCACCTCGCCGAGGCCGGCGTTCAGGGGGCCGATGAGGTGGACAGCGCCGACAAGCGCGACCGGGGCGAGGTCATCGAACGCTTTGCCCCCTACTACAACGAGTCGTCAGCCGCCGAACTCGCCGCCCGCGGCCTGCCCGAAATCCGCGTCCTCATCTCCACCGATGTCCTCTCCGAGGGCCTCAACCTGCAGGACGCCACCCGCCTCATAAACTACGATCTCCATTGGAACCCCGTCCGCCTGATGCAACGCATCGGCCGCGTGGACCGCCGCCTCAACCCCGACACCGAAAAAAGAATCCTCGCCGACCACCCGGACCAGAAAGACCTCCGCGGCACGGTCGCCTACTGGAACTTCCTGCCGCCGGAAGAGCTTGATGACCTGCTCCGCCTCTACCGCACCGTCTCGCACAAGACCCTCCGCATTTCGAAGACGTTCGGCATCGAGGGCAAGAAGTTGCTCACGCCGCAGGACGACTTTGAAGCCCTCCACGAGTTCAACCAGGCCTACGAAGGCACTCCCTCGGCGACCGAGGGAATGCACCTCGAATACCAGCGCCTGCTCGAACAAAACCCCGGGTTGGAAGAGCGCCTTAACTCCCTGCCGGGCCGCGTCTTCAGCGGCAAGCAACACCCAGCCCCGGGCACCCGCGCCCTGTTCTTCTGCTACCGCCTGCCCGCCCCGGGCGTCGCCGCGCACGAAGGACGGGAAGCCGACCCCACCGTCTGGAGCGAGGAGAATGGCAGCACGGCCTGGTACCTCTACAACCTCGACACCACAAAGATACTCGAAGAGCCCGCTGAGATTCTGAACTTCATCCGCTGCCAACCCGACACCCCGCGCCGCCGCGCCCTCGAAGACAAGACCCTCGGCGACATCCGCAAGAAGGTCGAAGCGCACCTCAAAAACACCTACCTCAAAAAAGTCCAGGCGCCCCAGGGCGTCAAAGCCACCCTCAAGTGCTGGATGGAACTCGGCTAATCACCCATGCACCTGATAACCTGGTCCCGACCGACCCATGAACCACCGAACTGAAGCCGTCCCCGCCCCCGATATTGCCCGGCTCATCCGTTCCATCCGCGACCAGCGGGCCATCCTCGACAACGATTTGGCCGCCGTTTACGGGGTGCCGACCAAACGCCTCAATGAACAATACCGCCGGAATCTTGACCGCTTCCCGGAAGATTTTGCTTTCCACATAACTCACGACGAATGGGCAGCCTTGAGGTCGCAAATTACGGCCATCGAAGGAGGCCCAGACTTGAGGTCGCAAGATGCGACCTCAAGATCGCATGGTGGTCGGCGCTACCTCCCCGTCGCCTTCACCGAGCATGGCGCGCTCATGGCCGCCAACATCCTCAACAGCCCCCGCGCGGTCGCCATGAGTGTCTATGTCATCCGTGCCTTCGTCAAGATGCGCGAAGACCTCGCCGCCAACGCCGCCATCCTCAAACGCCTCGCTGAAATCGACAAAACCCTCCTCTTGCACGATGGCGCACTCCGCGACATTTACGGGAAACTCCGGCCGCTGCTTGAGCCGCCGGCAGCGCCGCCCAAACCCCAAATCGGCTTCCACGTCAAAGAGGATGCCGTCCCCTACCACGTCAAAAGAAAAACCGCCCGCCCGTGAACCCACCCAAAACGCCAGGCCACCCGCATCCTCGTCGCATTAACACGGTGCTTCCGCAGGGTGACAAAACCCGCCGCTCGTCGTTAACCGCTTCACCGCCTTCTGCTCACTGCCGGCACAGGCTCCGCCCTCCCCGCTATACACCCTCCACTTTATCTTATGCCCTCACAACCTGACCCCGATGACCCCGACCAACTCCGGTCCATCAAAACCTTCGCCTCCCTCGTCAAATATCTCTGCGAGAAGCTCGATTGGCCCATCGACCCGGATAGTGTCGACGATCTGACGTTTGATTACAGCGCCGACGAACTCGGCCTCGACCCAAAGCACGCCGTCAAGATCAAGGAAATAAAGCAACTCCGCCCGCTCGCGACCGGTCAACCTTGGGGTATCTTCTGGGTCAGCTTCGAGAAGAAGAGGCTGCCCATGGTCGTCCTTCGCCGCATCCTTGGCAACCTTATCACCAAGAGCCGCGCCAGCGCCAGCAAGGCCACCCGCCCCACCTGGCGCCTCAACGACCTCCTCTTCATTTCCTCCTACGGGGAGGAAGAACACCGCAACATCTCCTTTGCCCATTTCTCAGACAGCGGTGGCGAAGGCCATCTCCCGATCCTCCGCGTCCTCGGCTGGGACGACCAGAAGTCCATCATGCACCTGGACCGCGTCGCCAACCGCCTGAACAGCCACCTCCGCTGGCCGCAGGACCCCGCCCAGGTCGAGCCCTGGCGCCAACGCTGGTCGGACGCGTTCATTGACCGATACGGCGCCGTCATCCAGGACTCCAACCAACTCATCCAGCAACTCGCCTTTCTCGCCGGCAATATCCGCAAACGCGCCCGCGACGTGCTCGACGCCGAAAGTGAGCACGGCCCAATGCGCAAGCTCTTCGCCGCCGTCCGTGGCCTCCTCATTCACGACATGTCCGAAGACCAGTTCGCGGACATGTACGCCCAGACCGTCAGCTACGGCCTGCTCTCCGCCAGTTTCTCGCGCCAGGCCGACCTGACGCCCCAAAACCTTGTTCAACTCACCGCCGTCTCGAATCCATTTCTCGAAAACCTCCTGGAAAGCCTCTTCCGCCTTAATCACGGCAAATTCCATTTCGACGTGGATGAGGTCGGGATCAACGACGTGCTCGACTTGCTCCGCAACACCAACATCGAAGCGATCAAAGCCGCCTTCAACGACCTCAACCCGGCCGAAGACCCGGTTATCCGCTTCTACGAGGGCTTCCTCCGGGCCTACGACTCCGAGCAACGCATCAAGCGCGGCGTCTTCTTCACCCCGCGCCCGGTCGTCTCCTACATCGTGCGCAGCGTTCACGAGCTGCTGCAAAAGGAGTTCGGCCTCGAAGATGGCCTCGCCTCCACTGACACTTGGGCCAACGTCGCCGCCCTCATGGAGCGCCGCCGGGTCCTCGAAGCCGAAAAGCAGGTAGAGCGCGATGTCCCCGGCGCGCCGTCCTCCTCCCCCTCTCCTGGGGGAGAGGGCCGGGGTGAGGGCGACCGTAAATCCTCTCTCACTGAATTCAAAATCCCCGACGGCGTCTCGCCCGACGATCCGTTCGTCCTGATCCTCGACATCGCCACCGGCACGGCCACCTTCCTTCATGAGTGCATCGAAGTCATCGAACGCACCATGAAAACCAAGTGGGCGCGCGCGCTGGGCAAAAGCGATCCCGAATCGCCCCGCACTTGGCGCGACCCCGAAATCCTCGCTCGCTGGCGCGACTACGTGCCCAACCACCTGCTCCCGCGCCTCTACGGCTTCGAAATCATGATGGCCCCGTACGCCATCGCCCACCTCAAGCTCGCCCTCAAACTCGGCGAGACCGGCTACCAGTTCCGCGACGGCGACCGCCTCCACATCTACCTCACCAACACCCTCGAACCGCCCTCCGACATCGCCGACGCCAAACTCGCCGACCTTTTCGGCCCACTCGCCAGGGAGGCTCAGGAAGTAAACCGCATCAAACGCACCAAACGGTTCACCGTCGTCATCGGCAATCCGCCGTATGCCGGCCACTCGGCAAACAAGGGCGAATGGATTTGTCGCCTCGTTGATGATTACTACCTGGTGGACGGCAAGCCACTTGCCGAGAAAAATCCGAAGTGGCTGCAAGACGATTACGTAAAATTCCTCCGGTATGCGCAGCATTCCTTGACCGAGGCCGGCGTGGGCATCTTGGGTTTCATCACGAACCATAGCTTCATTGACAATCCCACTTTTCGAGGAATGCGCCATTCTCTGCTCTGTGCGTTCTCCGCCCTCCGTATTCTTGATCTGCACGGCAACTCGAAGAAGAAGGAGTGCGCTCCCGATGGTTCGTCTGATCAGAATGTTTTCGATATCCAACAGGGAGTTAGTATCTCATTGCACAGCCGCCTTCACACCGCAAAACAGGCAGAAGTGGCGCATTCCGACCTCTATGGGCTGCGAGAAAGGAAATACGATAACCTGCAAGGTAATTCAGTTGCGCGAACGACCTGGCAGGCCTCGATACCCTCGTCGCCCTTCTACCTGCTGATGCCTCAGGACGTCTCTCTCAAGGCCGAATACGAAGCAGGCGTTCGACTTCCCGACGCTATGCCAGTGAACGTGCTCGGCTTCCAAAGCCACCGTGATCACTTTGCAGTCGATTTTGACAGGTCCGCAGTTTTGCAGCGAATCCGAGTCCTCAGAGAGCCGGAGCATTCCGACGCAGAGATTAGGACGCAGTTTGGTATTTCAGATAATCGTGATTGGCAGTTGGCCTCGGCGCGAGCAGAAGTCCGAGCAGATAGGGATTGGGAGGGTAAGGCTCTCCGCTGTGCCTATCGGCCATTCGATTTCCGCTACTGCTATTTCAGCACCGTCGCGATGGACTATCCACGCCGAGAAATGCTCGACCACGTTGCAGGTCGCAAAAATCTTTGCATGAATGCAACGAGACAAACAAAGGCTGTAGACTGGCGAAATGCAGTGGCGAGTGACATCCCTTCTCCTGCTGTATTCGTTGAACTGAAGGACGGCTCAAATGTATTTCCGCTTTGGCTCTATCCCGAGCGCGGCGGTTTGGTCCTTTCAAAGGCCCGCCGGCCCAATTTCTCAGGGAGTTTCCTCAGTGCGCTGGCGGTCAAACTGCGAACAGAAGCGGCCGGCGCCTATGGCGTTCCCAGCGGCATGAAGCCCGAAGACATCTTCCACTACGCCTACGCGGTGTTTCACAGTCCGGAATATCGGCGGCGGTATGCGGAATTTCTGAGGATTGACTTCCCGCGCCTGCCGCTCACGTCCAGCCTCGGGCTGTTCCGCGCCCTCGCCTGCCTCGGCCGAGAACTCGTCGCCCTGCACCTGCTGGAATTTGAGGCAGGCCCCGATGTCCCCCGCGCGTCGGGGCAAGTGGAAAGAAAACCTTCCTACCCGCAACTGACCGAGTTCATCGGCGGTCAGAATCCCGAGGTCGAAAAAGTGTCGTGGTTCCAAAATACCGTCTGGCTGGACAAGGCGCAGGGCGCCGGCTTCAAAGGCGTGCGCGAGGACGTGTGGAACTTCCACATCGGCGGCTACCAGGTCTGCGAGAAATGGCTCAAAGACCGCAAAGGCCGCACCCTCACCAAAGACGACCTCGCCCACTACCAGAAGATCGTCGTCGCCCTCTCCGAGACCATCCGCCTCATGGCCGATATTGACGCCGTCATCGACCAGCATGGCGGCTGGCCAATAAAGTAGCCGCCGCGCAGGCAGGGATTTATCACGTCATGAGCCGAGCGGGCGGCGGGAGCACACTTTTGCCGCCCCTGGGGCGGAAGAATGCCGTCCCGCGACGGCGGGACGGGTAGAGGGGAATTTGGTGGCAGTGTCGGGATGCGCCCGGGTCGCCCGTCCCCCCTGCTGGTTTACCTTGCTCCTCGCCTCACTGACAGCCCCGGAATTTCACCATCTTAAATTAACTGAAAAATGGTCTGGACAATGGGGAGTCCCCCGCTCCAATTCCCTTCCCGCCTTCCTCGCGGCTCCTTCAGCGTTTGGCGGTCTTGAGGTCGTCGGCCGGCTCGACCAGGTGTTTGTAAGCGACCAGGCCCTCGACAATGGCGCGGGCGATTTGGCGGCGATAGGCCGGCTCCAGAAGCTTGCGGCCTTCCGCCGGGTGCGACATGAAGCCGGCTTCGATCAGGATGGCGGGCATGACGGCGTCGCGGAGGACGGCGAAGCGCTCGCGCTTCACGCCGCGATCGTGGGTCTCGAGGTTTTTGGTGAGGGACTTTTGCATCTGGTAGGCCAGACAGAGGTTTTTGTCATCAAACTGGTTGCCGGCGCACCAACTGGCATTGCCGGCCTCGCCGCGCGCATTGGTCGAGCAGGCGCCGGCGGGCGTCAGGCAATAGACTTCTGTCCCCTGGACCGAGTTGGGCGAGGCCTCTGCGGCGTTGAAATGGAGGCTGACAAAGAGGTCGGCATGGCGGCGCCTGGCCAACTCGGGCCGCGCCGGCAAGCCGACGCTCGAGTCCGAGTTGCGGGTGAGCGTGACCTTGAAGCCGGCGCGGGTGAGCTGTTGGCGAAGCTCCTGCGCCAGGAGCAGGGTGTGTCTTTTCTCCTCATTGGCCCCGACGCAATAGCCGGGGTCTTTGCCGCCGTGGCCCGGGTCGAGGCAGATGGTCTTGATGGCCCCGGCCCGGGGGTTGGGCCTGGGCGGAGACAGGATAGGGTGGAAGGTGGATTGCAGGTCTTGCTGCGCGATATAGGCTGTGCCGTTGCGAGCCGCGATGGGAGCCAGCAGCCACACCTCGATGCCGTTGATGCGGGCTTCGCAGGAGTCGACCGTCAGGAAGAGCCGGGCAGAACGGCTGCTGAGTTGGAGCGTTTCGTCGCGCTTGAGCCAGCGGACCTCCAGGCCATTGGTCCTGGCCCAATCGCTCAGCCGCAGGTATTCCTTGCCGCCGATCTGGACCTGCTCGGCGGGGCGCGGCCCGCCCTGGGCGCAGGCCAGGCCGCCGGCCAGTGCCAGCCCCAAAGCAAAAACCGACTTCATGCCTGGCCATCCTGCCCCGCCGCACGGGCTAATTCAAGCCGCTTTTTCGCGATTTTGATTGCCGGAGCGGCGGCAGTCGCATAATTTGCCAGCCCGTCGTGCCCTAACAAAAATGAACGTTCACGAATACCAGGCCAGGCAACTGCTGACGCGACATGGCGTGGCGGTCCCGCCAGGAGACGTCTGCGACACGCCCGAAGGGGCGAAGCACGTCGCGGAGGAACTCCTGGCGGGGGGCGCGCGGCTCCTGGCGGTCAAAGCGCAGATTCACGCCGGCGGCCGCGGCAAGGGCACCTTTAAGAACGGCTTTCAAGGCGGGGTTAAGCTCTGCCCGACGGCGGCGGACGTTTACGACAAGGCTAAAGCCATGCTGGGCAACGTGCTGGTGACCAAGCAGACCGGGCCGGCCGGCCGGCTGGTGAGCCAACTGCTGGTAGCGGCGGCGCCCGACATCCGCAAAGAGCTTTACCTGGCGGTCTTGCTCGACCGCGCCTGCTCGCGGCCCGTGATCATGGCCAGCGCCGAGGGCGGCATGGACATCGAGGAGGTGGCGGCCAGGACACCGGAGAAGATCGTCCGGGAGCCGGTTGACCCGGCGCTCGGCCTGATGCCCTACCAGGCGCGCAAAGTCGCGGTCGCCCTCGGCCTCAAGGGTGATTTGCTCGCCCAGGGCGCCAAACTCCTGCTGGGAGTTTATCAGACCTGGTGGCAGTGCGATGCTTCGCTGGTGGAAATCAACCCGCTCTGCGTCGTTCGGACCATCGAAGGCAAGGACGCGCTGCTGGCCGTGGACGCCAAGGTTGCGCTGGAGGATAACGGCCTGTATCGGCACCCGGACATCCAGGCGATGCGCGATTTGGCCGAGGAAGCGCCGCTCGAGGTTGAGGCCGGCAAGCACAATCTGAATTACATCAAGCTGGAGGGGAACATCGCCTGCCTGGTGAACGGGGCGGGCCTGGCCATGGCGACCATGGACATCATTCAGCATTTCGGGGGCCGGCCGGCCAATTTCCTCGATGTCGGCGGCGGGGCCAGCCAGGAGCAGGTGGCGGCCGCCTTCCAGATCATCCTCCGGGATGCGAACGTGAAGGGCATCCTGGTGAACATCTTCGGCGGCATCATGGATTGCGACGTGATCGCCACGGGCATCGTGGCCGCCGTGAAGGCCACCGGGCTGAGCCTCCCGCTGGTGGTGCGGCTCGAAGGCAACAACGTCCAGAGCGCCCGGCGGACGCTGCTCGCCTCGGCTCTGACCATTATCAACGGCAGCTCCATGGCCGATGCGGCCCAAAAGGTGGTGCGCGCTGTGGCCGCAAAACAGGGTTGACTCGTGCTCGACGATTCGCGCATCGAACAACTCTCCTCCGGCTACGTTTGTCCGCCCGATGCCGGCCCGGCCTGGCGGGCCGCCTGTGAATACGGTTTCGATATGTCGCTGGTCGAAGAGGCCCTGCGGCTGACGCCCCAAGCCAGGCTCCAGGCGCATCAGCGCGCCTTGCACGCCATTCTGGAGTTGAAACCGCCAATCACCGATCATGCGTCAGGATAACCAAACACTCCTGGGCCGGCTCAAGCAGCACGACGTCGAGTTCGTTATCATTGGCGGCGTCTGCGGCGTCCTGCATGGGCTGTCGCTGGTCACCTTCGATCTGGACCTTTGCTGCCGGTTCTCAGCCGACAACCTCAAACGCATCGAAGCAGCCGTGAAAGACCTGCATCCCTGCCACCGGCTGACCGCTGATAAACTGCCGTTTGCATTAACCGAGGAACTGGCCTCAAGATTGCGCAACCTCTACTTGCACACCGACCTTGGCCTTCTGGATTGCTTGAGCGAGGTCGCTGGAGTCGGAGACTACGAAGCGGTCCTGCGGCGCTCAGAATCGCACCAAGTCTCCTGGGGCGAATTCCGCGTCCTGGACCTGGATGCCTTGATTGACTCCAAAGAAGCCCTCGGCCGCGAGCGCGACCTTGCGGCCGTCAAGCAACTCCGCGCGATCAAAGAGAAAAGAAAAGGACCTTGATATGTCCATCCTCGTCACGCCGCAAACACGGGTCCTCGTCCAGGGCATCACCGGCAGCTTTGGCGCGCGCCATACGCGGCTGAGCCTGGCCTATGGCACCCAGATCGTGGCCGGGGTCACGCCCGGCAAGGGCGGGCTGCTTTTTGACGACCAGGTCCCGATCTTTGATACCGTCGCCCAGGCGATGCAGGAGACCGGCGCGACCGCCTCGGCGATCTTTGTTCCGCCCGCCTTGGCGGCGGACGCGATTCTGGAGGGGGTGGACGCCGGGCTGGAGGTGGTGGTGTGCATCACCGAGGGCATCCCGGTGAAGGACATGGTCAAGGTGAAACGGGCGATGGAGGGAAAGCCGACGCGGCTGATCGGCCCCAACTGCCCCGGCCTCGTGACCCCGGGCCCGGGGCAGGATTCCGAGGGCGGCTGCCGCATCGGCATCGCGCCGGGCTACATTCACAAGCCGGGCCACGTCGGCGTGGTGTCGCGCAGCGGGACCCTCACTTATGAGGCGGTCTGGCAACTGACCTGCCGCGGCGTGGGCCAATCGACCTGCGTCGGCATCGGCGGCGACCCGGTCAATGGCATGTCCCACCTGGAGGTCCTCAAGCTGTTCAACGCGGACCCGGACACCCACGGCATGATTATGATTGGCGAAATTGGCGGCTCGGCCGAGGAAGAGGCCGCGGAGTGGATTCGGCAGCACTGCCGCAAGCCGGTGGCCGGTTTCATTGCCGGCGCCACCGCCCCGCCGGGCCGGCGAATGGGCCACGCGGGCGCTATCGTCAGCGGCGGCAAAGGCACGGCGGCCGCCAAGATCGACGCCTTCAAGGCCGCAGGCATCGGGGTGGCGCCCACACCCTCGGAAATGGCGGAAACGCTATTGAAGATGCTCTAGGTCCTGGGGCATCCTGCGCCACCTCCCACGCGCGGCGCGTGACGCGTAAAGATGTCGCTGATTGATTTTATCCTGAACCTGGCCGGGCTGTTGCTCTGGCTGAACTGGCGCTCGCTGCGGTTCGATCCGCTGGCCCGGAGTTCAGCCGCCACGCTGGCGGGCACCCTCAGGCGCGCAGAACCGCGCCGGCTCCGGGCCTGGCGGTTCCTGGCCGGGCTGGCCGGGTTGCTGATGGTCCGCGCCCTGCTCTACTGGCAGATTGGCGGGGCGGCCGACTGGACGCCCAAACTGGACCTGATGAGCGTGGTGCTGGCGTTTCCTTGCGACCCGCTGGCCCTGCGCGCCGATGTGCTCGGCTCGGCGCTGCTCTATTCGGGCCTGAGCTTTCTGCGGGTCCTGGCGGTCTTTTATTTCTGGTTGTTGGCCCTGGCCCTCATCAATCGTCGGGTGGGGGAAACCCACCCGCTGCTGCAGTTGCTCCGCTTGCACCTGGGGCGCGTCGGGCGCTGGCCCTGGTTGATCCAGTTGTTCCTGCCCTTGTTCCTGGTGGCCGGCCTGTGGGTGGCCCTCCACCCCCTGCTGGTCTATCTCAACGTCACCGGCAAGGTCCAGTCCCAAGCCCACCTCCTGGCACAAGGTCTCCTGGTGGGCGGGGGGATTTACTTCAGCCTTAAGTACCTCCTGCCGGTCTGCCTGCTCCTGCACCTGGTCATCAGTTACGTCTATCTGGGCCGCAATCCCCTCTGGGACTTCGTGAGCGTGACGGCGCAAAACGTGCTCGCGCCCATCCGCCGGCTGCCCCTGCGCTACGCCCTGGTGGACTTCGCACCCCTGGCGGGCGCCGTTCTGATTCTCCTGCTGCTCCACGTGCTCCCGGTTCATGGCCTGCCCTGGATGGAAAAACATTGGCACTTGCAACTCTGGCCAAGCTGGCCCCAGTGAGCGGCCCCAACCACGCCAATCCCGACACATCGGGATTGCGGCCAAATCCGCCCTGCCTAGGCGGGACCTGGCCCGGGTTCTGGCTCGCCCGCTTTGGGCAGTCTCACGCTCACGGTGGTAGCAGAGCCTGGTTCGCTTTCGATGGTCAGGGTGCCGCCCTGCAGTTCGGTCAGGCGCTTGGCGATGATCAGGCCCAGGCCCAGCCCTTGCTGTTCGTGAAGCTTGCGGTCGAATTGCATGTAGGCGCCGATTCGGCTGATTTGCTCAGGGGGGAACCCGCGGCCATGGTCGGTGATCGCCAGGACCACGCCATTGGGGGCGGCCGAGAGCCTGACCCGGACGAGCGCGCCCGCGGCGGAAAACTTGAAGGCGTTTTGGACCAACTCATCGACGATTTTGGCCAGGTAGTCCGGGGAGATGGGCATCGGGTGGTCGGCCAACTCCAGGAGCAGATCGGGTGTGCGTCCGGCCAAGCGGGCCTGGGCCTGCGCGTGTTCAGCAACCAACTCGACGGGGAAGTCGATGCGTTGGGCGCGCAGGGCGTGGAGCCTTTGGGGGTCGGCGTGGAGCAACTCGATCTGAGCGTAAATGAGGAAGTTCTCGATCAGACGCTCCAGGCGTTTGCCCGAATCGTAGATGACCTGGCCCATCTCGGCGACTTCCTTGGGCGGCAGCACGCCGGCCTCGGCCGTGAGCATCTCCCCATAGGCCAGAATGCCATTGAGCGGCGTGCGCATCTCATGGGGGAGCATGAGGCTGATGTTGGCCCGCAAATCCGCCAGGTTCTTTTCCGCCGCCTGGCGCAGCGTCTGGGCTTTCTTGAGCCGCGCCTCCACCGCCCCGTAGAGCGCCTCAATGCTGAAGGGTTTGGGCAGGTAATCATCGGCCCCCAGTTCCATGCCGTGGCGCATGCCGGCCTGGTCCGCCAGGCCGGTCATGAGTATGAACGGGATCGAGGCCGTGGCCGGCTCGCTGCGCAGCACGGAAAGCGTGAGATAACCGTCCACTCGCTCCATGTTGACATCGCAGAGGATCAGGTCGGGCAACTCCTTGCGGGCGGCCTCAATGCCCAGGACGCCGTTCTCCGCCTGCAGCACCTCAAAGCCCTTTTGGCGCAGGGCCAACTGCACCATGTCCCGCAGCCATTCTTCGTCGTCGATCACCAGGATTTTTTTCATCTGCAAAGCGCCCGCCTGCACCGGCGGCCCGCGCGGACGCGAAGGCGGCAAAGATTGCCCGCTCCTTTCGCCGCACGCGACCTGCCAGTGTTCAAAAACCGCTCAAACTTAAGTCATTCATCGGCTACTTGTCCATTCGGTTTAGGCCCGCTCGCACCAGGGCAGACCTTCCCCTCTGCGCCCGATTCACCCGGAGGCCTTCCAGCCCGGCGCTGAGCTTCCCCCTCCCAACACATCCGCCACGCTCACCTCCGCAATGCCCGGCCGCACCAGGTCCGCCGCCCGGAGTTGCTCCGCAGAAAAGGTCTGCGCCAGCGCGATGCAACGCATGCCGGCCGCTTTGGCCGCCTGCACACCATGGACGGCGTCCTCGACCACCACGCATTGGACGGGCGCCAGCCCCAGCCTGGCGGCCGTGTCGAGAAAAATATCGGGCGCCGGCTTCTTGACTTTCACTTCTTCGCCAGTCACTACCAGGTCCCAGGTTTCCACCGGCAGGCCGATCTGGCGCAAGTTCGCGGCGATCTTGACCCGGTCGGCGCTCGAGGCGACGGCCACGCGCAGCCCGGCCTGGCGGCAGGCGGCCACCAGGGCCTGGGCGCCGGGGAAGGCCTTGAGCCGGGCAGGGACCAGTTCCAGGTAGATTTCGTAGGTGCGGCGCTTGGCGGCGGGGAGGTCGAGTGCGAATTGGTATTTTTCAGCCACGCCGCCGATGTAGCGGTCTTCCCCGGCCCCGACAAACGGCCGGAAATCCTCGGGCTCTACGGCCAAGCCCTGCTCCCGGAACATGGCGATGGCCGCGGCATTGATCAGCGGCTCCGAATCGGTGAGCACGCCGTCCATGTCGAAGATGACCGCGCGGATGGCTGCCGCCTGGCTCATGGGAAATGAGTTAAACAGGTTAAACAACCTAAATAAGTAAAATAAGTTACAGCCCAGTTCAAAACTAATCCCATTTAGCCCATCAAATCCGAAGCCCCAACCACTCGCGGACCTCGGGCTCCGGGTGTTGCTCGGCTGCCCACCGGCTCTCTCACCCGCTCACCCGCTCCCGGCAGCCTGGCGCCAGCATTCAGCCCTTGGCGCGGGTGCCGCCATCTCACCCAACCGGGCCAGCACGTCGGTGACGGGCAAGTTGCTCAGGCCGGCGGGGTGGCGGAGCACGACGACCTTGGGGCTGGGCGGGCGCCAGACCTCCTGGACCGTGTCGCCCCACAGGACGATGCCGGGCAGGCCCAAGGCGGCCGCGAGGTGCGAAATCCCGGAATCGGGGCCGATGAAGCCGGCGCAGCTTTGGAGCCGGCTGCCCAGTTCCGGGAGGGGCAGGCTTTGGGCGACGCGGAAACGCGCCGGGGGCAGGGCGGCGGCCAGGCGCTGCAGGCGTTCGGTCTCGGCCTCGCCGCCGACCAGCAGGAGGTGAAAGGAAGTGCCATTGACCAGGTGCTGGAGCAAGTCCGCCCAGTTGCTTTCAGGCCAATTCTTGCGGGGGCTGCCGCTGCCGGGCATCAGGGCCAGGTGGTTGAGCGTGGCCGGTTGATGCCCCAGGGTCAACTGCGGCACAGGGTCGGCATCGAAGATGGCCAGGCGCTCCAGCGGTTCGAGATAGACCTTCGCGGCAGGGAGCTTGGTTCTTTCGTCCGGGCGATGCGGGCCGGCGATGAATGGGGCGCCCGTGCAACGGCCCACGTTCGTCCTGAAGATTTCGTCCGGGTCGTAGAGGTAGGAAACGATCAAGTCGAATTCTGAAAAATAATCCCTCATCCCCTCGGCCAGTTCGCCATCGCGGGCAAAGAAGCCCGCCAGCGGGCGTGCTTCGATAAACCGCACGCGATCCACCAGGCGGGCGGCCACGGCCAACTGGACGATGTGCGGGTAGCCGAGGACTTCGAGCCAGGCCTCGGAGAATTGCCGGCGCAAGGCGGCAATCGCCGGCAGCGTGAGGATGAAATCCCCAATGGCGCCGCCTCGGATGACCAGGATTTTGCCCCGAAACGAACTCATTTTCTTTGAGTCCTAAAACCGCGTGAGGCCCAGCCCAGCCACAAACAGGCCGAAGACCAACCGCACCAGGCAGCCGACCTTGATGCGGGTCTCGTTGGCGGTGCCCCACTCCAGGAAATTGCGCAGCCGCCAGGGCGAGACGGTCAGCCACATCCCCGCCACCACGAGCACATAGGCCCAGGTTTGAATGACCAGCACCCACGGCGTGTCGCCCAGCCTGGGCCGCCCGGTGTCCACCATCAGCTTGGCCAGCAACAAGAGCACCACGGCCAGGCCGCGCACGGCCAGGAAGTCCTGCACAAAAACGCAGGCCCCCAGCCCCACGGCAGCGAACACCATGACCAGGATATGCTTGTAGGAGGCGAAATCGGAAATCGATTCCTCGCTCAGGTTATACAGAAACCAGGCCGTGCCGAGCAACATCAGGGCAAAGCCCCACGGCAGCGAGCGGGGAAACCGGCGCACCCCCGCGCCGAAGGCGGCGGGTCTGACCAGACCGTAAACCTGGGGCAGACCGAAGCCGAGGCCGAGGACGATGGCAAGGGTGGAAAGGCTCAGTGCGGGCATTGGCTAATCAAGCTTAAGCTTGGCGGGGTCGCCGTAAAGCGTGAACGAGCCGGCGCGCGTGATCCGGACCTCGAGCAACTGGCCCCGGTGCCGCTCGGCGCCGTCGCACACGACAATCTTGTTGCAACGGGTCCGGCCGGTAAAGCGGGCGGGGTTTTTCTTGCTGGGGCCCTCCACCAGGATTTGGACCTGCCGGCCAACGAAGCCCTGGTAGCGGCGGGCGGCGATTTCGTTGACCAACTGCAGCAGGCGCTGGTTGCGCTCTTCCCGGAGCGCCAGGGGCACCTGGCCCGGCATGACCGCGGCGGGGGTGTCGCGCCGCGGCGAGTATTTGAAGATGTAGGCCTGGTCAAATCCAACCTGCCGGGCCAGGCCGAGGCTTTGTTCGAAATCCTCCTCCGTCTCGCCGGGAAAGCCGACGATGAAGTCGGTGCTGAGGCCGATGGCGGGCTGGGCGCGCCGGAGTTTTTCGACCAGGCCCAGGTAGCGGTCGCGCGTGTAGCCGCGGCCCATCAGTTTGAGGACCCGGTCGCTGCCGCTCTGGACCGGGACGTGGGCGCTCTCGGCCAACTTCGGCAGGCGCGCGTAGGCCGCCACCAGGTCGTCGCCGTAGCCCTTGGGATGGGGCGAAGTGAACCGGATGCGCTCCAGGCCGTCGAGGGCATGGACCGCCTCGAGCAACTGGACAAAGCCGGACTGGCCGTGGCGGCGGGGGAGGTCGCGTTGGCCGTAGCTGGTGACGCTCTGGCCCAGGAGGGTGATTTCCTTGACGCCGCGCGCCACCAACTCGCCGCACTCGGCCACGATCTCGGCCACCGGCCGGCTGCGTTCCTGGCCGCGCGTAGAGGGGACAATGCAGAAGGTGCAGCATTGGTTGCACCCCTGCATGATGCTGACCAGGGCGCTGACCGATTTTTTCCCGTTCCCGTCCAGCAGGTGCTGGCGCAGGGCGGCCTCGCTCCCCGCCTCTAGCCCCACCTCCACCACTTTGTCGCGCCGTCCGGCCAGGATGTCCTCCAGATAATCGGCCGTGCGATGGAATTTCTGGGTGCCGACGACCAGGTCAATGTCCGGCAATCGGTCCAGCAGTTCCTGGCCGCGGCTTTGGGCCATGCAGCCCAGGAAGCCCACCACCGCCTTGGGGCGGCGGCGGCGCACCTCGGGGATGACGTTTTCCATTTTCCGGAGCGCCTTTTGCTCGGCCAGGTCGCGCACGCTGCAGGTGTTGAGCAGAACCACATCGGCGGCCGCCTCCGTCCCGGCCAGGGTATAGCCCTTGGCCAGCAGTTGCGCCGCCACCGCCTCGCTGTCCCGCTCGTTCATCTGGCATCCGTAAGTTTTGATATAGACACTCGGCATTATCCAGGGGCCGTCATAACTGTTCCAACATCCCACGGTTTCACGTCCCAAATCCGAAATCCGAAATCCTGACAACCCGCCGCCGATAGACAAACGCGCCAGCCGCTACGAAGGTCCAGGCAGAATCTCCGCCACCGGGAACTCGACGCCTGGAATGCTCGCACATCGTAGCGTGTCCTTTTCTGACAGCGTGGCCTTGGAAAGGTAGCCCTGGCTTGTCGGTTGGCGGTAAAGGTCCACGGCGCGGTCTTCAGGGCGGACCAACCAGTATTCGGGGATGCCGGCTTCGGCGTAGATTTCGCCTTTTCCCTCATCGAGCGCTGTGCTGGTGACCGCCACCTCCACCACCAGGTGCGCCGTCGAGGGATGCGCCGCCGCCCAATCGTCCGGCTTGCCCTGAACCACCGAGAGATCCGGCTCCGGCTCCGAGTCGCGCAAGGTCAGGGGGCCTTCCCGCCGCACTTCGAATCCCTTTGGGACTTTCGCTAACAAGTGTCTCATCAGCTTCTGCGCGACCAGTTCGTGAAGGGGGGATTTGGGCATTTTTGCGACGACGATTCCCTGCAGCAGTTCAACCTCCTCAGAAAGCATCCCCAGTTCGCCGAGCCGGTGATAGCCCTCAACCGACAGGCCCTGCACCCGCTCGCGAACGGCCGGCAACTCAAGCAGCGTTGTCATCGGCCCCCACCTTACGCCCGGGCCGCGCCCGATTCAAGACCCATTCCAGGGCAAACCACGCTTCGGGCGCATCTCCCCTCTATCGGAGCGCGGACATTCCTGTCCGCCGCCCGCCTGCCCGCGCCCGCCCACCCGCGCCGGTGGAATTTGAAATCTGAAATCTCAAATCTGAAATCGCGCCCGCCCGCCTGCGCCGCCTGCGGAGGGCGGACATTGCCCTGAAAATGGCCGATGCCCAAAGGGCGGGCTGTTCTGTGTTTCCAACCTACGCTCGACTCGCGGAATTTTCATCCCGAGTGCTGCCGACGCGTCAGCATGCCGGTCCTTGTCCCCCAAAACCGCGCCTAAGGATGGGCCAACGCACCCAAGACCAACAAAATGGGACCACGCCACATTTCATGCCAATCGACAATTAATAGAGAACCGCGGTTTCTCAAAAAGAGTCTTAGGCGAGGATTTGGGATCCTCTAAACCGCTTGCAGCGCCCTCCCAATCTTGCCATCCTGCCCTCCGCGCAGCTTTGCTGTCCGCCCGGCCAGGCGGCCGGGTGGAGCAAGAGCACTGTTATGGCCCGGGAAGCACTGAGGATTCTGCTCATCGAGCACGACCCCGCGTTTGCGCGGTACGTCGGCGAAATGCTTGGTCAGGCCCGCGAACTGCCGGCGGACCTCGAGCTGGCCGGGGAATTGCACGCCGGCTTGCGGGCGCTCCAACCAGCCAGGTTCGATGCGGTGCTGCTGGACCTCTGCCTGCCCGATGGGGCGGGTTTGGCCAATATTTGGCTCATCCGCGCCCTGGCCCCGGGGCTGCCGATCATCGTGGTGGGCGACGCGGACGATGAATTGGTGGCGATGGAGACGGTGCATGAAGGCGCGCAGGATTACCTGGTCAAAAGCCAGCTCACGCCCGGCGCGCTGGAACGTTCGGTCCGTTATGCCATCGAACGCTATCACATGGAGATGGCCCTGCTGGCCGCCGAGGAGAAATATCACCGCTTGTTCGATCGCCTGGTGGAGGGGATTTTCCAGACCACACCCGCCGGGCAGTACCTGATGGCCAACGCCGCGCTGGCCCGGATTTACGGCTATGGCTCCCCGGAGGAACTCATCCAAACCCTGACGGACATCGGGCGCAGCCTGTATGTCAAACCGGGCCGGCGCGACGAGTTCATCCGCCTCATGCAGGAGCAGGACACCATCGCCGATTTCGAATCGCAGGTCTTTCGCAAGGACGGCACGATGATCTGGATTTCGGAGAACTGCCGCGCCATCCGGGACGAGCAGGGCCGGCTGCTTTACTATGAAGGCACGGTTGAGGACATCACCCAACGGCAGCAGGCCGAAGAGAATTTGCGCCATTCCGAGGCCCTTTACCATTCGCTGGTCGAGACGTTGCCCCAGAACATTTTCCGCAAGGACCTCGCGGGGCGCTTCACCTTTGCCAACCAGCAATTCTGCCGCAGCCTTGGCCGCTCCCTGCCCGAGATTGTGGGCAAGACCGATTTTGACTTCTTCCCGCCCGACCTGGCGGCCAAGTACCAGCGCGACGACCGGCGCGTGCTCGAGACCGGAAAGAGCTACGAGACGGTCGAGGAACACCAGCCGCCAGACCGCCAGAAGATTTACGTGCAGGTGGTCAAGACCCCGCTGCGCGCCGCCGACGGCGCCACCCTTGGGCTGCAAGGGATTTTCTGGGACATCACCCCCCAACGGCTGGCGGATGAGAAAATCCGCCGGGTCAACGCCCTGCTGGCGCAGAGCCGCAAGGAACTGCGCGTCAAGAACCTCCAAATGGAGGACGAATTGAAGATGGCGCGGGAGATCCAGTTGACCATGCTGCCCCAGCAGTACCCGGCCTTTCCGCGCTCGGACGCGGCGGCGGAGACCGCCTTTCTATTCACCCACCGCTATCTGCCCACCGGCAGCGTGGGCGGCGATTTCTTCAGCGTGTCTTCGCTTTCGGAGACCCAAGCGGGGGTGTTTATCTGCGATGTCGCCGGGCACGGCGTGCAGGCGGCCCTGGTGACCGCCATGGTGCGCGCGCTGGTCGAGGAACTCAAACCCGTGGCCACCGAGCCCGGGCAGTTCCTGACCAAGCTCAACAGTGACCTTTGCGCCATCCTCAAGCACACCGGCACGCCGATGTTGACCACGGCCTTTTACCTGGTGGCAGACTGGCGCGCCGGCACAGCCCGTTACGCCAATGCCGGCCATCCCAAGCCGCTGCACCTGCGCCGCAGCGCCGGCCTGGTGCAACCCCTGGCCAATGCCTCGGGCAAAAGCCAGCCCGCCTTGGGCCTTTTCGATGACGCCAGCTATCAGACCTCCGAGGCCAAACTCTGCCCCAAAGACCTCATTATGCTCTTCACGGACGGCCTTTACGACGTCCAGGACCGGCACAACGAACTCTACAGCCAGGCCCTGCTGCTGGCCAGCGTGCGCCAGCGGGCGGCCCTCCCGGCCCCGCAATTGTTTGATGAGTTGCTCCAGGAGATCAAACTCTTCTCGGCCGGAACCGGCTTCACGGACGACGTCTGCCTGGTCGGCCTCGAGTGCGCGGAGGGCCCCGCCTAGCAGGCTTGCCTGGCGTGGTCGAGTGTGCTTATCTGCTTTGACGGCAGCCAGCTAGAGCCTGGCCCTGAACACTCAGCGGAATTGAAACATGAAAACCAGAGCCAATCGGCCGCCCGGCAGACGGGCGTTTACTCTCATCGAGTTGCTGGTGGTCATCGCGATCATCGCGATCTTGGCCGCCATGCTGCTGCCGGCCCTGGCCAGGTCCAAGGCCAAGGCCCAGGGCATCCACTGCCTGAACAATTTGAAGCAACTCCAATTGGCCTGGCACTTCTACACCATGGACAACCGGGAAATCCTGCCGGGCGATGATTGGCAGAAGGAGGCCAACCATGTGCTGGATGCGGGAAACTGGCTCACCGGCTGGCTGGCCCCGGACGGTGACCAGCAGAATAACACTGATAACACCAATACCGTCTTTCTGCTGGACCCGCGCTATTCACAACTCGGCCCTTTCCTTAAGAACCCAGGCGTCTATAAATGCGTGGCCGACCAGAGTGTGGCCCATATCTTTGGGCAGGTTTACCCGCGCGTCCGCAGCATGTCCATGAACGGCTGGATGGGGCCCAACGCGCCCGCCTGGAATCCCGGTTACCGCCTTTTCGCCAGGACGACCGACATCATCCTGCCTTCGCCCACCGACGCCCTGGTCTTTATTGATGAGCGGTCGGACAGCATCGATGACGGCTATTTTGCCATCGACGAGGTCGTGCAACAGATCGTCAATTTCCCCGCCGGCTACCACAACGGCGCCAGCGGCATCACTTTTGCCGACGGCCACGCCGAGATTCATAAATGGCGCGACCCCCGGACCTTGCCGCGGCTCCTGACCACGTTTCAAAAGTTTGTTTCCACGCCCAACAACCGCGACCTGGTCTGGTTGCAGCAACACGCTACCAGTAAGAACTAATGGCGTTTTCGCCCTCGTCGCCGGGCTGGGCGGGGCGGACCTTGATCCTCCCCCCGCGTAGTAGCGCAAGCTTTCAGCTTGCCGTGGCAAATGCGTGGCTCGGCCACGATCTGCCCGCCAGGCTCGTCTCCGGTGCAGTTATTCCAACGCGAATTGGAATTACTTCTCGTCGGTCAAAATGTCCAGTTCGGCGATGCTGGCGAACGGGTTGCCGTTGACCTCCGATTTGGCCACCACTTTCAGATAGCGCGCCTTGACCGGCGGCGCGAACTTCAGGGCCTGGAGCTGGTCGCTGTTGGGCCACTGGGCCTTGGCGGCCGGCGCCGACCAGGCCTTGGGTGCGTTGCTGCAAAAAACCTCGCACTGGGCAATGCGCCCGTTGGCCATGTCCTGGCGCGGCAGGTATGTGACCCCATGCAGCACGACTTCGCGCCCCAGGTCAATTATCAGGTGATGAGGCATCGGATCATTTTCCGGCGTCCATTGCGTGTGCCAGATGGTTGCCGCGTCGCCGTCGATGGCGTTGGCGGCCAGGTTGCCGTTGGCCCTGTCTTCACTGTCGGCCTCCAGCACTTTGGCCCCAAGCTTCACCAGCCGCGAGGGTGGGCTGAACTCGAGCAGCCGCGCCAGGGCGTCTTGGCTCACCTCGATCTTCGGGTTGAATTCCTTTCCGGCCACATAGGCTAATAGGCTCGTGCGGAGCTGGCGCGCCGCAGGCCGCTGCGCCAGCTCTCTCGCCAAATCGGCCGAGCACACCAGCAGCCGGCCTGGGCCGACGCGGCACTCCCACACCAGGCCAAGCTTGCGATTGGTGTTCCAATCGTCAATCACCTGCACCATCGGGCGCAGTTCCCTCGGCAAGTCATCCAGCACCATGGCCCGGCCGCCCGACACGATCTCATTCCACTGCCAATCCTGGTAAAACGCCGTGGGGAACTGCGCCAGGGCGGGATGTCTTGGATGGCAGAGCAGGCCGAGCGTTTGCCGCTCCTGGGTGTTGAACATATAGCGGTTCCAGAAAATGGGCTCGAAGCCCAGGCGCGGATGGGCGCCGGAGAGCTTGGGTGAAAGCAGCAGCACTTTGCCGCCGGCAGCAAGCTGCGCCAGCGCCGGCTGGTCCAGCGCCGGCGTGACCAGCGCCGCCGCCGGCTCGGAGACCGGCCCCTTCGCCGGATAGACCCAAATATTCCAGTCGTTTTCAAAAGGCGTGCCTTTCAAACCCACCACCAGCTTGTAGGCCTTGGGCGCGGCAAACTCCGCCAGGCTGACGGCGATCCTGCCTAACTGGATTCCTTGGCCCACCGGTATTGTCCTCACCTCCGCTCGCTGCGAAGCCCCGCCCCTGCTGCCTCCTCGCGCATTTCGCCCCCTGTTTAACTTATTCAACTCATCTAACCTCTCCGCCGATTCCTCGCGTCCTGTCTCCTCGCTCCTCAATTCTCCCTTCGCCACCACTGTCCCGTCTTCGCTCACCAGCCTCCACCTTGCCACCGCCTTCCCCAACGGCCCCGGGCCGAAGTGGGCCAGCTCCACCTCAGCCGAGAGGGTTTCCCCGGTCGTCCACACGCGCTTGAGCACCCGGGCCAGCGGCACGGTGGCATTACAGAACCGGCGGTATTCAGCGGCCGTGATGTAGCCCTTGCCATCCCAGAACGCGTCGAGCACGCCCACCAGGGCCGTGCCCTGGCCCGGAAAGTCGTGCAGGTCAAGCAACTCGAAGCCCCCGATGCCCGGCGTGCGCAGCGCGGCCTCGATTTCCTCCTTGTAGCAGAGCGCCTGGAGCTTGCCGGAGGCCCGCAGGAAATCCCGCCACTGGTCGAGCATCCCGTGCTCCGCCAGGCAATCGCGGAAGACCTCGAAGTTCTTCGCCTTGAGCGGGCCGGTGTACTTCCTGATTTCGTCAAAGTTCGGATAGACGCACCACTGCCCCATTTCGTGCACGATGACCGGCACCGCCAGCCCCTCCACGTCTCGCCGGTAATCCCGGCCCAGCCAGCCATGCGGACCCCGGCACGGGTAATAGACGTGAAACTGGTTCTCCGGCAGTTGCGGATAGGCCGAGCCGCTCGTGACCAGGCGGCGCGGGTCCCGCTGCTTCCAGTAATTGACCCAGCCCGCCAGAAAACTCTCGCAGTTCCTGCCGTGCGGCTCGTTGCCGTGCGTCAGCAACACGAACGATGGATGATTGCCGTAAGCCCGCACGATTCGCTCGCTCTCCGCGTAAATCCATTCCCCCAGCGCCTTAGCCTCGCCGGGGTTCGTCCACACGGCGCACTCCACCTGAAAATAGAAACCGAGCTCGTCTGCCGCCACGAACGCCGCCTCGGGCGGGCACCACGAGTGGAAACGGATCAGGTTCAGCCCGTGCGCTTTGCAGACGCCCAGCACGCGCTTCCACGACTCCACGTCCGTGGGCGGATAGCCGGTCAGCGGGAAGATGCAGCATTCCAGCGTGCCGCGGAAAAAGGCCGGCTGCCCGTTGAGGACGAATTGCCTGCCCTCCGCACGAATCTCGCGCAACCCGAACCTCACCGTCCGCTGGTCGTCCGCCTGCTCGCCTTTGAGCTCGAGCGCGAGCTTTTGGAGTGCGGGATGAAATTCGTCCCACGGTTGCGCGCGGTCGCCGAGCCGGACCTCCGTTTCGACGCTGCCCCCTGTTTCTTCCCAGCTCACCGGCACCTGGCGGCCGCCGAGGGTGAGCGTGCCGTGCCCAGGCACCCCCGTCGCGTTACTCTGAAATCTGAAATCTGAAATCTGAAATCTAAAGGTGAGGGTGCCGTGCCCAGGCAGGCCCGTCGCGTTGCCCAGGCGCGTCCTCACCAGGACGGACCTCTTCGCCACGTTCGGATAGACCTGCGCGTCCTCAATCCAGACCGGGCTGGTCGCCGACAGTTCGATGCGTCCGACCACGCCGTTCCAGTTTCCTTGGGTGTGGTCACTGACGCTGTGGGCCCAGGAGCCGACGTCGACCAGCAGGTGGTTGTCCACCCGGATTGTCAGCCTATGCTTGCCCGGCGCCAGGTTCACGCCCAGGTCATAGCGATGCGGCGTCGAGAGGCTGCTGTTGGTCCCCGCCGCCTTGCCGTCCAGCCAGAGCCGGGTCTCCCAATGGGCGCGCTCGAGCGTCAGCACCACCCGTTTGCCCCGCCAGGCTGCGGGCAGCTCGAACTCGCGCTGATACCACGCCACGCCCACGTAGTGCCGCTCCGGCTGCAGACAAAAGGGCACCTTGATGTTGCCGGGCTGCCGATACTTCTCGTATTGCTTGCCTCTCAACCAGGTTTCCACGTTCGCGGCCCCCGTCCAGTCGGTCTCCACCGATATCTCGTCGCCGAACCCCTGGTTTTGGAGCGCCCCGGGCAACTGGATGCGCAGCTTCAACTCCCGCTCGAACCACCGCTCCAGGACACCGCTGTTCTCGCGGTCCAGTTGGAAACGCCAAGCGCCGGCGAGCGAGATGGCCTCCTGCGCGGCCCTGGCATTTGTGGAGAGGCTGACCCCGAGCCAGACTGCAAGAACCCATTTCGTCATATCGTGTTGCCAGCCAGCATAGGCCGAGGGTGGCCCGCCCGACAACACTGGATTCTGGAGTCAAAATTCCTCGGGCGCACACCGCCACCGCCGCCAATTCCACTCTACCCGCGCGCAGCGCCGCATCCACGTCGGCCCGCGCCCGCAACGGCAAAGCCCTAATCCTAATCCTAATCCTAATCCTAATCCTAATCCTAATCCTAATCCTAATCTCCGTTGGCCCGCCCGCGCAAGGGCAAAGCCTAGTGGGGCAGGCCTCTCGCCTGCCGCTCCGCCCTGGGTAGTGGCGCGGGCGTCTCGCCCGCGAACCTCCCGTGCGCTCCGAGCGCATGGGAGGGGGGAAGGAGGGAGGGCTTCCGCCCGCGCTCGGGGGCGGTGTCAGGATGCGGTGCAGCCTTCGGTCTTTGACATGCTTGCAGGTGAAAGTCCTGCCTCGGCAATGGATGGTTGGGCCGAGTAGTTATAGCAGACCCTGGCCCGGGGAGACCCTGGCTGGG
>JBEKRX010000021.1:0-149640 GCA_049518415.1 Verrucomicrobiota bacterium | reverse complement strand
GGGCACGGCGGCCCGGCGGGCTTTGGGCAGGATGCGGCGGCGCCCAAGTCTGGTCGAATCCTTCTGGAAACAAGCGGAACTGTTTTGACCTAAATGTCACTATATTATGCGATGCTCAATAGCCACTCAATGAACTTCCGGTGGTCTAACGCTTCGCGGTGGCCCATCTCCTGACGGAAGTGGCACAGAAGGCCAACGAGTTCTGCAAATTCGGTTATCATACCCAGGCTGATGCTCATGTAGGGATTCTCATCAAACATCCTCTTTCAGGCAGTCATCCGTAATGATGGTGGTAGCCACCAACACTGCGTCATCAGCCTTGTAGAGCCCCTTGAGGAATCTTGCGAGGTCAAGAACGTGCCTTTCATCGGGTGTATAGGGCAGTATTAAATACATGATGTCGTCTGGATGAACGCTCAACCTATATTTCCTGCCAAACAGCTTATGCAGTGCGTCCTTCTTATCACTGCTGGCATAGTCTGGCCAAGCCAACAGAAGTGATTTGACTTCTCGAACCACCGGCACGTAGCGCCATTCCCTTTCGTCATAAAAGCGCACTGGCTTTTTTGTAAGCCTGCCATTTCTCCATGCGGGACCAACAAGGGGCTTCGTATAGGTAGCCAAGAGCCTTGAGTTACTGGCTGCTGTGCTGTCAGTCTCTTTATCCGCCTTCGCCGCTAGACGTAATATAGGTCGAAGTGTCGGGGCTTCTCGATGTGTGTAAATTACAGGCGTGACCCTGCTCCTGAGACCCCATTGCTTGGTCAAGCCAATCCCAAATGGGCCGTATGTTTTGAGGTGCCTGAGAATCAGCGAAAGGGGCAAGTCACAGAAGCACACCATAGGGGCTGCCCGCATAGGGTGCTTCCTCCTGTAGGCCGCTCTGCGGTCAGCAGGGTCAAGGGTGTATTCAGCGCAGTAGCGTGGGTAAAAGCCATTCTTGAGAATGCTTTTGAGATTCCCCATGGACTTCGTAAAATGAAAAAGAACATTCGAACTGATATTCTCTGACATAAACGCACCTTCCATTATGCATCTACACTGCCCAATGAACAGATGTCTATCGAACTGGACGGCCTGAGACGACCAGATGGGGCTGCTTGAGCTTCCTGCACCTGCTCTTTCGGTTGCCTGGACTTGGTTGCCATGTGCGCAGATTATTCGATTCCGCCGCCCGGGTCAACAGGCTGGATGAGCGCCGGACCACGGAAAGGCAAAGCGGAAAGGCAAAGGGGTCGCATCTCAAGATTTGACAACCGGGTTTCGGTATCAGTCAGGCTCTCCGCCGCGGTTGGTCTTGCTGCTCGCCGCCCTTGCCAAATGTTGAGTCGCGACCCCTGTGCCTTCTTCCAGTACTAAGGCAGGAGCTTGGCCCGGTAGAATCTCCAACCAAAGGCGCCGGCGGTCGGGTCCAGGAAATCGTTGGTGGCGGTCACGGCGTTTGTCGTTCCCAGCGCGTCCCAGTCGACGAGGTTGGTTGCGACTTCCACCTGGTAGTGGTACCCCGGTTCGGCCACCAGGCGCAGGCGGCGCTCATCCCCGACCGGCCTGGGCGCGCTCAGGAGCATGCTCGAACCGCTGGTGTAGGCCCCGGCCGGGCCGGGCCGGTAACGCGGTCCGCCGTCGCCGTTGCGTCCCAGGAGGTTCGCCAGGTTGCCGGCCGGAGCCAGTGGCGGGCTGGGGCGGTCGTTGCCGGGGAACGGCGGGATAGCGAACGTGGGGGCGCCGAAGACATTGCCGGCGGGCGCGGCGCGGAAGTTGCCGTGCTCGGGATCGGCCAACTCTGGCTCGAAGACGTTGATGGTGTTTTCGGCCCGCAACTGGGTGGCGTTGCAGGTCAGGTTGCCCGGCTGGCCGCCGCTGGCGGGGTCCTCGATGCCCAGCGGCAGGTCCGGGGCGCCGTTCCAGATCAAGTTGCCGCGAATCTGCAGGTTGTCGTCCGCGCACGCAGGGTTGGGCGCGTGGCTGTCGGCCGGGGGCGTGGCCGGGCCGTTGATCGCCAGGTGGCACTCCCCGGCGAAGCCGGAGGGGTTATAGATCAGGTTATTATAGACAAACACATTTCGGCAGGGGATGTACTGCTCCTCCACCGTGTTAGTGTCGCCCCAACCGCCGGCAGCGTTGCGGCTCAGGCAGCCGGCCACGTCCCCGTTGCAGGCCCGCATTCCCTGGACCACCTCCACGAGGTGATCGTTGGTCCCGACCTTGTAGAGAGTGTTATGGGCCAGCAACACGTTATAGCCCCCGTTGACTCCCATGCCCGCGGTGCCGGTGTGGTGGATCACGTTGTTCACGAACTTGAGGTCATAGACTTCGTAGTGCAGCCAGGGGCTCACCATGAACTCGAAGCCCGAACCGTTTCCGGCAACAAAGCCCCCGACGTTGCCATTGTAGAATTCGTTCTCCTCGACGGTGAAATAGGCGGAGCCGCCTTTAATCACCGCGCACCACTCGCCGGCATCATGGATGCGGCAGCCGCGGACATGCCCGTACTGCACCACCATGAAATCCAGAGGATACCAGAACGCGCCGCTGATCTCGCAATCCTCCACATACAAATGCTGGACCTGGTTGGCCTTAAGCGTTTCCTGGGCCTTGTTTTCCACGCCGTCCGAGCCGCTGAGTGTGCAGCCGCGCACCAGGATGTGGTCCGAACTGGCCAGGTGCAGCGTGTTGCCTCCGCCTGACGAACCGAGGTCCGTCAGGATATCCAAGTCTATGAAATAAAGGTAACTGCAATCATAAACATCCGGATATCCGTGCAGCCGGCTCGTGTGGCGTCCGGCGGCGGCCTGGAAAATGATTGGGCAATCCCGCGAGCCGTGCCGCGACTCCCACCAGGATGGGATTTCCGGCGCCTCGCAGTCGCCCGCCATCAGCCAAATCCGGTAGCCGGTTCCCGTCAGGACCGCGGGCGTGGGGAGCCGCCCCCAGGCCTCGTTGATCGTGCGCAGTGCCTGGTTGGTGCTGCTCCCGCTGTTGGCGTCGTTTCCGTGCACCGGATCCACCCACACCTCGGCCAGTGCCGGGGCGCCTATCGAGTAAACCGAACCAAAGGCCTCTTGGCCACAGGCCGCCCGAGGAACCAGCACGCCACCGCCCAAGAGGCCGCAAACCAAGGCGATGGAAAGGCGTGGCCAGGCAGGGCGGCCCGGCATCGAATGACGTGTCGCGAGCCTCATCGCCCTATGGTAAATCCCGCCCGACCGCCGTCAACCCAAATCGAGGGACACCCGAATCCAGTGACCACCAATGGTCGACACGGGGGCGGCTGCGTGTTAGGATCACGCCGTGATGAGAACGCAGTCACCCGATACGAGTCCCGAGGCCGAGCGGGTGCTGATTGAATTGCTACGGCGGGCTCCGGCCTGGCGGCGGCTCCAACTCGCCGACCGCATGAGTGCCACCATTCGCCAGCTTTGCTTGGCGGGGTTGCGAAGCCGTCATCCGAAAGCCAGCGGAGCCGACCTTCGCCGGCGTTTTGCTGACCTTCATCTCGGGCCAGAACTTGCGGCGAAGGCTTACGGTCCGCCCCCCAGGGACTGATGGATGCCGAGCAAACCCAGGTCAATCTGCTGGTCGCGCGGGCCTTCGAGGCGCTGCGCATTCCGTATTTCCTCGCCGGCTCGATGGCCAGTTCCGTTCATGGCATTTATCGCGCGACCGCGGACGCTGATTTCGTGGCTGCTGTCCGCCCCGAACATGCCAAGCCGCTGGTGGACCTATTGCATCCGGCCTTTTATGCCGAGATCGAAGCGATTCAGACCGCTGCCGCTTCACACCGCAGCTTCAACATCATCCATTTGGAAACCATGCTCAAGGTCGATGTCTTCGTGGCGCGGCAAGACCCGTTCCATCTGATGCAAATGCGCCGCCGCGTGCTTCTGTCAACCGACCCCGAGGGCCGGACAACATTCTACGTCGCCTCGCCGGAAGACACGATCCTGGCCAAGCTGCAATGGTATCGTGACGGCGGCGGCCTGTCCGACCGCCAGTGGACCGACGTGTTGGGCGTCCTCAAGGTTCAAGGCCCGGCGCTGGACCGCGCTTACCTGGATGAATGGGCGCGGGAACTGGGCCTCACGGACCTCCTGCGTCGGGCGGTCGATGAAGCGGGTTTGCCGCCAGCGGGGGGAGGCGGGCGATGAATTCAGAGCCCGCCAACCGCCAGCGTAGTTGAGGGAAAGCGTTTTCTGGCCCTGCCGCTGCTCCCCAGACCCATCTTCCCAACGCCCTTAAAAAGAGAGTCAGCAGCAAATAAACCAGGCCAGAGAAGCACGGCGGCGTCCCGCCGCCGCGGGACCGCAGCCTGGCGCAACGCCCCATTGGCCACATTGGCTGGATTGGCCACACGCCGCACCTGGCGCAACACTGCATTGGCCACATTGGCTGCATTGGCCACATTGGCCATTTTTGCCAAAAAACTGGCCGCGCCGCGGCTTAAAACGAATGGCACAGCTTAGCACAACGCTTTCTCGCTCTCCTCGGCGCCCAAGCCATAACGCCCCATCCCGGCCCCAATCCCCATGCCGGTCGCAAAACTCGCCCCAGCCCTCGCCTTGGCCGCCACCGAAGCTGGCGAACTCGTCGCCCTTCCTAGTTTCACCGGCGAGCCCGAACAACTCTGGCGCCTCGACCAACTCACGGACGGCACCTGGCGCATCATGCCAAAGCTTGGCCCGAAGACGAAGGAGCCGCTGGCGCTTTCGGCCATCGGCAGCAGTTCCGCTACGCTCGCCAAGTTCAATCCTGACAGTGACAAACAACGCTGGCTCTTCAAAACGCCCTGACAAGTCGAAGATCGGAAATTAACCTTGAGAAACCGAAAATCCAGCAAAGGGCCTTCCATGATTACACTCCGCAACATCCCTCTGTCGGCACTCGCCGTCCTTGCCGGCTCGGCACTTTTTGCGACTGCCGCCGCACCCGACGACGCTGCCCGCGGTCCCGCGCCCTCCCTCGCGCGTCCTGCCTCGGCCGAAAAGGCTCCCGATGCCGACGGCTTCATGCAGCGCTGGCTCATCCTTGAGCCGATCCCCGTCAGCGGCCAACTTACCGACAGCGCCGTTCAGGCGACGGTCAAAAGGGAGTACTTTACCAACCAACCCACCGTCATTCCGCACGACGGCGACACCGTGACCGTCGGCGGCACGAACCTCGCCTGGCATGCCGTGGACACGAAAGGATACAACGTCAATCTCTATCACTTCGCCTATGCCCTCGGCAGGCCGACATCCGACGTGCTGTTTTGGGCTGTCACCATCGTCAACTGCCCGCACGAGATGCCCGGCGTACGCCTCGCCATCGGTTCCAACGCGGCCTCGGTCTGGTGGGTCAACGGCCGGGAAGTCATCAGCATCTACGGCGACCGCCAGACGGTCATTGATGATGGCGTCTCAAAACGCCTCGCCCTCAAAAAGGGGCCGAACGTCGTGCGTTGTGCCGTCATCAACGGCGGCGGAGCCACCGACTTTTGCGCGCGGTTTCTCGACGGAGAGGATAAACCGCTGAAAGGCTTCACCCTGAGCGTAGATGACGCCGGGAAATAAGTCCGCGCTGATTCGCGCGATAGCTTCTCTCCCGGTACTCAAAAAAGTCAAAGTCCGCGGGACGCAAAGTCCCGGCCAAATCCTGACAGGCCATGCCGACGAATGCGCCGGTGAAATTCGGCTGGCCGGGAACGGTGGCTTCGTCGGAGAGAATGCTCGCGTCGAATTGTTGCGGCAGCCAGCGCCAGTCGCGGTCCACCCCTGCGACACGATAGGCAAAGTGGAGACGCTCGTGGTCAATTTCGACCCGCAGGTGCACGGGCTGTCCGGCAGGGAGGGCGATGGGCGGCGTGAAGACGTCCGTCTGCGGCGAGTCGGGCACGCAGGACATCACGCGCAGATGTTTGCCGAGCGTTTCGTCATGCGAGATGTGAAGGTAGTGAAACTTCGCGCTGTTGTAGTAACAGACGAGACCTGCGCTTTGCTGAAAGTGCTGCGGCTCGAAGTCAACGACCGTGGCCGCGCTCAAGCAATGCGCCTGCTGGCGTCGTGCCACCAGTGACTGGCGAAACAAACTGCCGATCGTCTCGCGGCCATAAAGACGCAAAAAGCCTGGACGCGCCGTGAGGCTGAATAGTTCCTCCGGCCAGGGCGTTCGCAGCCACTGGAAATCGATCGGCAACTGCGGCGCGTTGAAGTCTTCACGGGCCGGCGTCGTCGGGAACGTGTGAACCGGCAATGACGGCGCGGGCGTTTCGCTTGTTGGAATTCCCTGTCCGTCCAGCGTGCGCAGCCAGCCGTCCCTGCCCCAAACCATTTTCTGAATCGCCGTTTCCCGGCCGAGCGTGCACCGGCCGCGATTGCGCAGCGGCCTGCCGCAGAGATAAACCATGTAAGTTTCGCCATTCTGCGTCTCGACCAGGTCGGCGTGGCCGGCGCGCTGCAATTCAACGTCCGGCCGGTGGCGCGCGCTGAGAATGTAAGTCTCCGGATGCAATTCGTACGGCCCGCGGAGCTTTCGCGAGCGCGCCAGCGCGACGGCATGTCCCCACCCGGTGCCGCCTTCCGCGGTGAGGAGATAGTACCAGCCGTTCCGTTTGTAGAGATGCGGCGCCTCGGTGAATCCGAGGGGCGTGCCTCGGAAGATATTTTTTCGCTCACCGATGAGCTTACGTTTCTTCACCGAGTATTCCTGCAGGACAATTCCCGCGAAACGATTGTTTCCAGGGCGATGGTCCCAAAGCATGTTGACGAGATATTTTCTCCCGTCGCCGTCGTGAAAGAGCGACGGATCGAAACCGCCGCTGTTGAGCTGAATCGGATCGGACCAGTCGCCGTCAATGCGCGGGCTGGTGACAAGGTAATTGTGAAAGTCGCGCAACGAAGCGCCGCTGGCGCCGCCGACGGTTGTGCGCCCGTAGCGCTTCACGTCGGTGTAAACCAGCCAGAACAACCCGTCCGCGTACGTCAGGCAGGGCGCCCAGACGCCGCACGAATCGGGATCGCCGAGCAGGTTGAGCTGGCTGGCGCGATTGAGCGGGCGTGCGAGCAGTCGCCAGTGGACGAGATCGCGCGAGTGATGGATCTGCACGCCAGGAAACCATTCGAACGTCGAGGTCGCGATGTAATAATCGTCGCCGGCGCGCACGATGGAGGGGTCGGGATTGAAGCCGCGTAAAACAGGATTTTGTATTGGTTGCGTGGTGGGAGGGGGCTTCGCTCCGCGTGCGCCACTCTTGGTCTGAGCACGCGTGGCGGGGCGGGGACTGCCCGCCCCGCCGGATCTGGACTTCGTCTTCATTTGTTCCTCACCTCAGCTTCGGACCGCGCGGGATCAAAGTTGCGTTCACGCACAAGTGCCCACAGCAGCGCCGCGCCAACGAGGTCGAGCGCGGCGAACACGATGAAAAATGGCGTGCAGCCAATCGTCGCGACGAGCCCGCCGATCATGAGATTGGCGACCAGCAGCCCCGCGTTGCCGCAAGTGCCCGCCAGGCCGGTGACCGTCGCGACTTCACTTCGCTTGAACAAATCCGACGACATCGTGATGACCGTGACGGAAAGCGTTTGGTGCGCAAAACCGCCGAGACTGAGCAACGCCACGGCCGTATAGGGGTTCTGCACAAAACCGACGAACGCCATTCCCGTCATCAGGCAGGCGCCCAAAGTGAACGCGCAGGGGGGCGATGTCGCCTGCCACCGGATTTATCCCTCCGGGCCAAATCCGCTTGGTAACTGATGGCCCGATGGCCCCGAGGGGCGTGCTTTTTGCCGCGGAGGCGAGGGGCGGCGAAAATAACACGCAATTGGATGTCCAAAACTCGTGGTTTGCCGGAAGTACTGGTAAAGATTGACGAATGTCGGCAGATTCAACGCGTCGGTTCGATGATTCAAGTGCTGCACAGCAGCGGTTTCTTTCGCTATTCCTGCGCAGCGAACGCGAGATCTTTCGTTACGTGGCCGCCTTGGTCCCGAACGTCACGGACGCCGAAGACATTGTTCAACAGACCGCAATGGCGCTTTGGGAGAAGTTCTACGCCTATGATCCTGCCCAGCCCTTCACACCCTGGGCATGCCGGTTCGCTTTGAACAAGGCCCGTCAGTGGATCGAGCGGCGTCAGCACTGGCAGGCCCTGCTCGAGCACGGACTGGCAGAGGAGCTGGCGCAGCGGCGGCAGGAGTTGCAGACCGAGTTTGAACTGCGGCTGAAGCACCTCGAGGGTTGCCTCGGCAAGCTGCCGCAAGGGCAGCGCTCTCTTGTCGAAGGGTATTACTATGAGCGCGCCGGCATCCAAAAGCTGGCGGAGCGCTCCGGCAGAACCACGGCCGCAACTTACAAGATGCTGCAACGCATCCGGCACTCGCTCCAACTTTGCGTGGAGAGCCAGACGAAACCGGAGGCGGCATGACACTCTCATTCCCCTCTCCCGAGTTTGACGACGCGGTGGCTGCCGTGTGCCACGGCTCAGCCGCGGACGCGGAGATGCGCGCCCTGAATGAGTTGTTGCGGAGCGATTCTGGCGCCCGGGACGAGTATTTGATGCGGGTCGAGTTGCATGCTCGGCTGGCGTCCGAGCCGGACCTTTTTTCCGAGTCGGCGGAGGCGCCTGCCGGTGCTGCCATGTCCGACCTCAGCCTGGGTGACCGGTGCAGGATTTCTCCTTCGAAACCGGAGGCGCCGAGGCCCAAAAGGAGGCTGGGGCGAGCGCTGGCGCTGGCGGCCTGCTTCGCCGTGCTCGCGACGGGCGTTCGGGGCTTGTGGTTCAGACGGCTCGCGACGAGGAATGGAGCCACCAGCACCGCCGTTGCCATGTTAACCCGTGCCTCGGACGCCCGCTGGAGCCGAAACACGCGACCGTTGCGGGTGGGCGGTGCCTTGGAACCGGGCTGGCTTCGACTCGAGTCCGGCCTGGCGCAAGTGGTCTTTTATAGCGGTGCGCGGGTGGTAATCGAGGGACCGACGGAACTACAGCTCATTTCACCGACAGAGGCGGTTTGTCCGGCGGGACGGTTGTTGGCTGAGGTGCCCCAGCCAGCGCGTGGATTCCACGTGAAAACCGCCCAAATCAACGTTGTGGATCGCGGGACTGCCTTCGGCATTGATGCCACCCGTGGCCAGACTGAAGTTCACGTTTTCAAAGGTGCGGTGGAGTTTTTTACCGGGACCCTGGCAAAGCAGTCACTGGGCGAGGGGCGGGCGGCCGTGGTCCAGGGGAGCGCGCCACCGCGGCTCATGGCTGCGAGCACAGAGGCATTCGCTTCGATGTTCGAGCTTCAGACGCGGTCTCTGGCCGCAGAGGCTGTCCGCTATGACCAGTGGCGGGTCACAAGTGCGCGGCTCAATCAGGACCCCTCATTGGTTGTGCATTTGGATTTCGAGAGCCTCAGCGACTCGGATTGGACGCTGCGTAACGCTGCCGGAAAGAACAGGTCCGTGCCAGATGCGACCATGGTCGGCTGCCAACGCGCGGAAGGCCGGTGGCGGGAGAAGCAGGCTCTGGAATTCCAAAGTGTCAACGACCGCGTGCGCTTGGCCGTGCCCGGAGACTTCCAGGCCTTGACCCTTTCGGCTTGGGTGTGCGTAAAGGGACTGGATCGGCAATTCAACTCGCTCTTCATGTGCGATGGATTCGAGCCCGGCACGATTCACTGGCTGATACGCAACGACGGCGTTCTGGGCCTAACGGTGATCGGCCCGGCCTCTGGGAAATTCCAGATTCTAGCGAGCTCTCCCGTGCTCACGGTCGACAAACTCGGAATGTGGCTACATCTAGCCGTGGTCCTCGATGGCAAGGCCAGGCAGGCGGTCCAGTACGTCAACGGTTTCCCAGTCTCTCACCATACGCTGAAACTGGGTCCGCCTTTTCGCCTCGGTTCAGCCGAGCTGGGCAACTGGAACGCACGCAGCGGCCCGAACCCCGCCCCTTCCCTTATCCGAAATCTGAGCGGGTCCCTGGATGAGTTTGAGCTGTTCGGTCGTGCTCTGAGTGACGCTGAAGTCCACAAGCTCTATACGGAAGGGAAACCCGAGTCCGACATGTAACATGAATGCCAAACCCTAAACCTCAATCATATGAAGACTCATAGCTCGAACCTCAACTCACGCATCGGCTCGCTCACAGCCGTGCTGCTTGCCATTGGCGCAGCGGCCCGGTCCGCCGACTCGCCCCCTCTCAAGGACGCCTACAAGGACCATTTCTATGTTGGCGCGGCCATCAACCGCACCATCGCGACCGGCACCGCGGTCCGGGCCGACAATGTCAACCGGACCTTGGAGCGGGTCGATAAAGACATCGCTCTCGTCAAGGAGCAGTTCAGCCAGATTTCCCCGGAGAACGACCTGAAGTGGGCACTCATCCATCCGCGGGCAGGCGCGGACGGTTATAATTTCGGCCCGGCCGACGCCTTCGTGAACTTCGGCGTAAGCAATCACATGTATATCGTGGGACACACGCTCGTCTGGCACGGTCAGACTCCTAACTGGGTCTTCCAAGGGACCAATTTGCCGCCCGGCGTGGCGAACGCTGCGTCACCCGCGGCCACTACGAACGCGGCGGGGACGAATGCGCCCGGCGGTGGCCGATTTGGCCGCGGTCCTGGCGGCGGTTTCGGCCGCGGCGGTTTTAGCGGACCACGCGCGTCCCGCGAGGAGTTGCTACAGCGGATGCGCGATCACATTCACACCGTTGTCGGACGCTACAAGGGCAAGATCCAGGCCTGGGACGTCGTGAACGAAGCCATCGCCGACGGCGGCACGAACATCCTGCGGAACTCGCTCTGGCTGGAAATCATCGGGCCGGACTTCATCGCCAAGGCCTTCGAATACGCCCACGAAGCGGATCCGGATGCCATCCTCCGCTACAACGATTATTCGTTGGAGAACCCGGCAAAGCGCCGCAAACTCATCACTTTGATCAAGTCACTGCAGGAACAACACGTTCCGGTCATGGCCATTGGCTCACAAACCCACGTCAGCGTTTCGTCGCCGAGCTTTGAGGCCGAAGACCAGGCGCTGACGGAACTGGAGACGCTCGGCTTGCCCATTCACATCACCGAACTCGACGTCAACAGCGCGCAGGGCGGCCAGCGCAATACCGGGGCAGACGTCGCGAACAACGCCGCGACCACCCAGGGCGGCCTGGTGGATGACGCCAACCGGCGGTTGGCCGACGCGTACGCGGGTCTGTTCCGGGCGTTCCTAAAGCACGACAAATCCGTGAAGGTGGTCACGTTCTGGGGTGTGAATGACGGGGTCTCATGGCGCGCCCAAGGCCGCCCGTTGCTGTTCGACGCCAACGACCAGCCGAAGCCAGCGTTTCATGCGGTCATTCGCGCCGCCACGGGCGGGCAGCCGAACTCGCCATAGTTCTGCCATTGGCCGACGCCCTCCCTCGATGGCGTCGGCGGTCACAGAGGGCACCAATGCCCCGCCACAGTCTAATATTAAATCTATTAAATCCATTTCTAGGAATATAAAACCGGGCTTGTTCGCACTGGCAGGATTACTCTTGTTGAATGTGAACGTTTTTTCTCAAGATACGAACTTCTTCGTTTTCCTGTGCTTTGGACAGTCAAATATGGAGGGCTTTCCAGGAATTGAACAGCAAGACAAGACGGCAGTGGATGATCGCTTTCAGGTCTTGGCAGCTGTTGATTTTCCAAACCTGGGCAGAGAAAAGGGTAATTGGTATCCTGCTGTCGCTCCGTTGTGCCGAAGCTCTTCAGGTCTCTGCCCGGCCGATTATTTTGGCCGAACGATGGTCTCCAATCTTCCGGCAAACATCAGGGTGGGTATTGTCAATGTTTCCGTCGCCGGCTGCAAGATTGACCTGTTCGACAAGACTAATTACCAGTCATACGCATCAACGGCAGCCCCGTGGATGACTAACATCATCAACACCTACAGCGGAAATCCCTATGCGCACCTTGTCGAGATGGGAAAGCTGGCTCAGAAAGACGGTGTTATCAAGGGAATCCTTTTGCATCAGGGAGAGTCAAACACGAATGATAAAGATTGGCCCATAAAAGTTAAAGGTATTTACGAGAATCTGATCCACGACTTGAATCTCAAGGCCGAAGAAGTGCCGCTGGTCGCGGGCGAACTCGTGAATGCTGATCAAAAAGGCGCTTGTGCAAGCATGAATGCAATCATTGACGAGTTACCTAAAACAATTCCCAATTCGTATGTCATTTCTTCGAAGGGTTGCACAAGCCGTCCAGACCATCTGCATTTCAATCCAGCAGGCTACAGAGATTTAGGAAAGCGATATGCGGAGAAAATGCTTTCACTGCTGGGTCATAGGAGCAGCGCACCCAAATGACGATTCTTAAACCACAATATTCAGGTCACCTAGGCCGAAGGCGTTGTTCAACAGGGTGCAATGTCGGTTTGGGAGAAATTCGGCGCCTATGTCCCGCCCAACCCTTCACACCCTGGGGCCTGCCGGTTTGTCTTGGACAAGGCCCGTCATTCGGATCTCACCGCATCCGAATTGTTCCCGCTGACCAATCGCACCATTCAAAGCACACTTGAAACCAATCATCGCGCTCAACTTGAAACTCGCCCTGGCGGGATTGCTGGGAGGATGGCTGACCGCAACCGCCGCCGAACCGACCTTCTGGTCTTGGGCAAAGACACCGCCGATGGGCTGGAACTCCTGGGACTGCTACGGCGCGGGCGTCTGGGAATCGAACGTGATCGCCAACGCCGATTACATGGCGCGGCAGCTCAAACCGCACGGGTGGGACATCATCACGATTGACATCCAGTGGTACGAGCCGCTCGCGCACACGACCCAGTATCGCCGCGGCGCCATGCTGGAAATGGATGCCAACGGACGATTGCTCCCGGCAACGAATCGTTTCCCGAGGGCGGCGGCGACGCGCTCGTTCAAGCCCATCGCGGATTATTTGCACGCGAAAGGCCTGAGGTTCGGCCTGCACTTGATGCGCGGCATTCCGCGTCAGGCCGTGGACCGGGACAATTCGCCGATCCTCGGAATGCCCTGCAAAGCCGCCGACATCGCCAAGAAGGGTTCCACCTGCCCTTGGAATACGGACATGTACGGCGTGGACATGACCAAGCCCGGGGCGCAGGAGTACTACGACTCGGTCTTCGCGCTGCTGGCCTCGTGGGATCTGGATTACGTGAAGGCGGACGATCTCTCCGCCCCTTACCACAAGGACGAGATCGAAGCCATCCGCAAGGCGATTGACCGGTCGGGTCGGACGATCGTCCTCTCGACCTCGCCGGGCGCCACGCCCGTGAACCAAGGCGAACACATCCAGACACACGCGAACCTCTGGCGGATCAGCAACGACTTCTGGGACGACTGGCGCGCGCTCTACGCCCAGTTCGCGCGGCTGGACAGTTGGTCGCCCTTCCGCGGCCCCGGTCACTGGCCCGATGCAGACATGCTGCCGCTTGGCAACCTTCGAGCGTGGCAGACGACTGGCGACTGGACGCATTTCACGCGGGACGAGCAGTTCACGCTAATGACTCTATGGTGCATCGCCCGCTCGCCGTTGATCCTGGGCGGCAACCTGCCGAAGAACGATGAGTTCACGCTTGCGCTCCTGACCAACGACGAAGTGCTCGCCGTGAACCAGAACTCCACGAACAACCGTCAACTCTTCAACACCAACAACGCGGTCGCCTGGGTTGCGGACGTTCCTGGATCGAAGGACAAGTACATCGCTCTTTTCAATACGGCGCCAGTGCCAGTTGGAGGCGGACGGCGCGGTCGAGGCGGCTTCGGCGGGCCGGGTGGAACAGCCCCGTCTCCAACGAACGCGCCGGCCCAGGACCTGGGAGCGACCGAACCCAGGGACATTTCAGTCTCCCTTGTGGACATCGGTGTGGCCGGACCGGCCAAGCTCCGCAACCTTTGGAATCACAAAGACCTTGGCCCCGTCACTGACAAGCTCATTCAGACCGTTAATTCGCACGGGGCCGGCCTCTACCGGGTCCATCCTCAAAATTAGCACACCACCATAACGACCATAGAACCCCAACCCTCCATGAAAACAAACCTCTCACTGCTCGCGCTTGCTTCCATGGCCTTGGGCCAGCTTTGCACGGCCCAAACCAACGAGCCGGCGGACGACTGGAAGCCCGCGGCATCCAACCAGCAGGGGAAACAGTATCCCCAGGTCAACTCTGAAGGCCGCGTCCGGGCCCGTGTCGTCGCGCCCCAGGCCCAGAGCGTCTCGCTCGATCTGGGTGCCGTAAAATACCCCCTGACCAAGGGCGAGGACGGCGCCTGGGTCGGCGTCTCGCAGCCCCAGGACGAAGGTTTCCACTACTACCAGATCATTATCGACGGCGCCCAGGTTCCGGATCCGAACAGCCTGTTTTTCTACGGCGCCGGCCGCTGGGGTAGCGGCATCGAAATCCCCGCCAAGGATCAGGACTTCTACGCTCTCAAGAACGTGCCCCATGGCCAACTTCGGGAGGTCCGCTACTTCTCCAAAACCAGCAACTCGACCCGCCACTGCTTCGTTTACACCCCGCCTGATTATGATAAGGCCCCCAACAAGCGCTTCCCGGTGCTCTATCTGCAACACGGTATGGGCGAAGATGAAACCGGCTGGGGCAACCAAGGCCGTGCCAACCTCATCATGGACAACCTGATTGCCGATGGTAAAGCCAAGCCCTTCATCATCGTGATGGAAAACGGCGGCGGTGTGGGCGGACCGCGCGGCGGTGGCCGGCGAGGCGGAGGTCCGGCCAGTGGGGCTCCTGCTGATGCGACGAACGCAACGGTTTCTGCTGGTGCGACGAACGCCGCCCCAGCTCGCGGTCCCGGTGGACGTGGCGGGTTTGGTGGTGGCTTCAACTTTAGCGCCTTCGAGCATGTTCTCATTGACGACCTGATCCCCTACATTGATGGAAACTATCGCACTATTGCCGATCAGTCTCATCGGGCCATGGCCGGCCTCTCCATGGGCGGCATGCAGACCCGAACGATCACCCTGGCCCACCTCGATACATTTTCCCACATCGGCATTTTCAGCGGCGGCAGCATCAGCACGAACGACCTCTCCGACATGGCCGCCTTCAAGCAAAAGGTCAAAGTTGTGTTCGTCAGCTACGGCAGCCGAGAAGTTGACTCCAGCAACCGCAGAGGCGGCGGTCCTCCTGGAGCGACGAACAGCGCTGCTGTTGGCGGCACGAACAGCGCGGCTCGCGGTTTCGGCGGACGCGGCGGCTTTGGTGGCGACCCCAAGGCGAACACCGAAGCGCTCAAAGCGGCTGGCATAAACAGTCACTACTACGTATCTCCGCTGACGGCTCACGAGTGGCAGTCCTGGCGGCGCAGCCTGTATCAATTCGCCCCGTTGCTGTTCCAGGATTAATTGGCAGCGCGCGTTTTAACATTGAGAGAAAATTAATATGAAAACTGCAATTCTAAGTCTCGCACTCCTCACTGGTCTTCCGGTCATGGCCCAGACAAACCAGCCGGTGGTCGAGGATTTCAAACCGTCGTCGCTTAATCAGCCCGGCAAACAGTATCCCCAGGTCAACTCTGAAAGGCGCGTCCGCGCCCGCGTCGTTGCGCCCCAAGCCCAGAGCGTCGTGCTCGAGTTTTTGGGTGGTGCAAAGTACCCCCTGACCAAGGGTGACGACGGCGCCTGGGTCGGCGTCACGCGGCCTCAGGACGAAGGTTTCCACTATTACCAGCTCGTGATTGATGGCGCCCAAGTCCCGGACCCCGGCAGCTTGTATTTCTACGGCGGCAGCCGCTGGGGCAGCGGCCTGGAAGTCCCCGCCACGGACCAGGATTTCTATGCCGTCAAGGACGTGCCTCACGGCGATCTGCGACAGACCCTCTACTATTCCCAGAGCGCCAAGGCCAATCTCCGCTGCTTCGTTTACACCCCTCCGGATTATGAAAAGGATCAGTCCAAGCATTATCCGGTGTTGTACCTGCAACACGGCGGCGGGGAAGATGAAACCGGCTGGGGCAGCCAGGGCCACACCGGTCTGATCATGGACAACCTGATCGCCGCTGGCAAAGCCAGGCCATTCATCATCGTGATGGCCAATAGCTATGTCCCCGGCGTTGCCGGTCCTGGTCGCGGACCGGCTCCGGCCGGCGGCCCCGGACGCGGCGGTCCTGGCGGACGCGGCGGCTTCAGCTTCAATTTCAGCGCCTTCGAGCGAGTGCTCATCGGCGACTTGATCCCCTTCATCGATGCCAACTACCGCACCCTTGCCGATCAGCCCCATCGGGCCATGGCCGGCCTTTCCATGGGCGGCATGCAGACCCGGGCGATCACCCTGACGAACCTCGACAAGTTCTCCCACATCGGCATCTTCAGTGGCGGCAGCATCGGCATGTCGAATATCACCGAGATCGCCGGCTTCAAGCAGAAGGTCAAAGTCGTGTTCGTCAGCTACGGAAGTCGCGAGAACGGTGCGGCCGGCAAGGCCAACGTAGCAGCGCTGCAACAAGCTGGCATCAACAGCGTGTTCTACGAATCCCCCAATACCGCTCACGAGTGGCTGACCTGGCGGCGCAGCTTGCATGAATTCGCACCGCTCCTGTTCCAAGACCAGCCCATTCCGCCTGCGTCCGCACTGACAACGGCCGAGACCAGCGCGGCAGCGCCCACGCCCGCCGCCAAGACGGTCCGGATCAAAGCCGGAAAATCCGAGCCGGTCAAAGACGCTGAAGGCAATGTCTGGCTGGCCGACCAGGGCTTCGAGGGCGGCCAAACCATTGAAAGGCCCGACATCCAGGTTGCCAACACGAAGAATCCCGACCTCTACCGGGCGGAGCGCTACAGCATGGACTCCTTTTCATGGGCTGTGCCCAATGGGAAGTACGTGGTGAAACTGCATTTCGCGGAAACCTTCGAGGGCATCAACGGGCCGGGTGAGCGCGTGTTTTCCTTCAACGTCCAAGGGCGCGAGTTCAAGGACTTCGACGTGTGGGTCAAGGCGGGCGGGCCTTTGCGCGCCTACGTGGAAACGGTCAACGTCGAAGCCACCAACGGCGTGATCAAGGTTACCTTCACTCCCAAGGTCGAGAACCCGCAAATCAACGCGATTGAAATCATTCCGCAAACCGGAGCCGAAATCAGTGCGGTAACACCCGCGCCTGCCGTGAAGACCCTCGCGACCGATGCCACCGGCACTTGGAAATCCGAATTCGACTCGCAGATCGGCCACCAGAAATACACCTTCACGTTCAAGCAGGACGGCGCGAAATTGACCGGGAAAGCCGACTCGGAGGTCGGCGACCGGAAGCGGGAAGCCGAACTAAAAGAAGGCAAGGTTGACGGCGACACGATTTCGTTCGTGGAGATGCTGAGTTTCCAGGATAACGAGATTCGCATCACCTACGCCGGCAAGCTTTCGGCCAAGGGCAACGAAATCAAGTTCACGCGCGAGGTCGGCGACTTTGCCAAAGGGGAAATCGTGGCCAAGCGCGAGCAGAGCGCGCCTGCCGCGAAGGCAATCCGAATCAAGGCCGGAAGATCCGAGCCGGTCAAGGACGCCGATGGCAATGTTTGGCTGGCCGACCAGGGCTTCGAGGGCGGCCAAACCATAGAAAGGCCCGACATCCAGATTGCCAACACGAAGAGTCCCGACCTCTACCGGGCGGAACGCTACAGCATGGACTCCTTTTCGTGGCCGGTGCCCAACGGCAAATACGTGGTGAAACTGCATTTCGCGGAAACCTTCGAGGGCATCAACGGGCCGGGTGAGCGCGTGTTTTCCTTCAACGTCCAAGGGCGCGAGTTCAAGGACTTCGACGTTTGGGTCAAGGCAGGCGGGCCTTTGCGCGCCTACGTGGAAACGGTCAACGTCGAAGCCACCAACGGCGTCATCAAGGTTATCTTCACTCCCAAGGTCGAGAACCCGCAAATCAATGCGATTGAGATCATCCCGCAAACAGTGGCCGAGACCGGCGCGGCAGCGCCCGCGTCCGCCGCAACCGCGCCCGCCGCCAAGACGATCCGGATCAAAGCGGGAAAATCCGAGCCCGTCAAAGACGCTGAGGGCAATGTTTGGCTGGCCGACCAGGGCTTCGAGGGCGGCCAAACCATAGAAAGGCCCGACATCCAGATTGCCAACACGAAGAGTCCCGACCTCTACCGGGCCGAACGCTACAGCATGGACTCCTTTTCATGGCCTGTGCCCAACGGGAAGTACGTGGTGAAACTGCATTTCGCGGAAACCTTCGAGGGCATCAACGGGCCGGGTGAGCGCGTGTTTTCCTTCAACGTCCAAGGGCACGAGTTCAAGGACTTCGACGTTTGGGTCAAGGCAGGCGGGCCTTTGCGCGCCTACATGGAAACGGTCAACGTCGAAGCCACCAACGGCGTTATCAAGGTTTCCTTCACTCCCAAAGTCGAGAACCCGCAAATCAATGCGATTGAAATCATCCCGCAAACAGCGGCCGAGACAAATGCGGGAGCCTCCCCGACCGCGACTCCCGTCCTCCAAATCGACGCGGGCAAAGTCACCGGCACCGTCAGCCCCATGCTTTACGGGCTGATGACCGAAGAAATCAATTTCTCCTACGAGGGTGGAATCTACGGCGAATTGATTCGCAATCGCACGTTCAAGGCCAACGCGCAGAATCCCATTTTCTGGAGTGCCGTAGGCGACACGACGATCGCGCTCGACACGAACCAGCCTCTCAATGCGGCGTTGAACGTCAGTTTGAAATTGGACACGAGCAAGGCGTCGGAGGCTTCGCCCGTCGGAATCGCCAACGGCGGCTTCTGGGGAATCCCCGTCCGTCCGAACACGACGTATCGCGCCTCGTTTTATGCGCGCGGGGAAGATTTTCCCAGCTCGCTGACGGTTTCCATCGAAAGCACCAACGGTGAAAAAGTGTTCGCGCGAGCCATCGTTCCCGCAATTTCCGGCAAATGGGAAAAATACGACGTGACGCTGACCACGGGAACCGTGGAAGCGTCGAAGGACAATCGTCTGGTGATTTCAACGAAGCAAGCCGGAAAGCAAGGCTCGGTTTGGTTCCAGAATGTTTCGCTGTTTCCGCCGACCTACCACAATCGTCCGAACGGCACTCGCCCGGACATCATGCAATTGCTGGCGGACATGCAGCCCAAGTTCTTGCGCTTCCCCGGCGGCAACTATCTTGAAGGCAATACCATCGCCGAACGCTTCAACTGGAAGGAAACCATCGGCGATGTTTCGCAACGTCCCGGACATCGCAGCCCGTGGGGTTATTGGTCCACCGACGGTTTCGGTTTGTTGGAATTCCTGGAATGGTGCGAAGACCTGCGCATGGAGCCGGTGCTGGGAGTTTATGCGGGTTATTCGTTGCGAGGGCAGCGCGCTGATCCGGGCTCGAACCTGGATCCCTATGTGCAGGAAGCTTTGGACGAAATCGAGTATGTCATCGGCGACACCATCACGACGTGGGGTGCGCGTCGCGCAAAGGACGGACATCCCATGCGGTTCCCTCTTCGTTATGTCGAAATCGGCAATGAAGATTTCTTCGACCGCAGCGGCAGCTACGATGGACGTTTCGCGCAATTTTACGACGCTATCAAGGCGAAGTATCCAAATCTGCAGGTCATTTCCACAGTCGGTTACGAACATCCCGCGTCACAGCGCGTCCGCAGTCGCGTGCCGGATGTGTTGGACGAACATTATTACCGTTCGCAGGAAGACATGCAGGCCCATGCGCTCGATTACGACAAGTATTCGCGCACGGACAAAACGAAGATCTTTTGTGGCGAATGGGCCACGCGCGTCGGTACGCCCACGCCCAACATGGCCGGGGCGCTCGGCGACTCTGCGTGGATGACCGGCATGGAGCGCAATTCCGACATCGTCGTGATGTCCTGCTACGCTCCGCTTTTCGTCAACGTCAGTCAGCTCACCGGAGCTAACCGTTCCATGCAATGGAGCAGCGATTTGATCGGCTATGACGCTCTGACCAGCTACGGCTCGCCCGCATATTATGCCCAAAAGATGTTCAGCACGATGCACGGCGATGAAATTCTTGCGACCGATTCGCAGAACATCCCGGCGCGCGAATGGCAGCCGCGGGCGCAGCGCGGCGCCACTCCTCCGCCGCGGCAAATCCAGTTGGTCTTCTTCAATGCCACCCGCGACAGCCGGAGCGGGATCATTTATCTCAAGGTCGTGAATGAAGCCGGAACGCCGCAGCGAATCGGCATTCACATCAACGGTGCGCCGAAGATTGAACCCGAAGGCGAAGCGGTGTCTTTGACAGCCAGCAGCCCGAATGACACGAATTCCCTCGAACAGCCGCAAAAGGTTGTTCCGCGCGCGGAAAAGGCGGGCAACTTGAGCGCCAACTTTACGCGCGAATTTCCGCCGTATTCCATCACGGTTTTGAAATTGAAGACAAAATGACGCGCTTCCATGACAGGTCCACCGATTTCGCCATACGTTTCCGGCCAGTTCCTCGAACACATCGGGAACCTCATCTACAGCAGTCCCCGATCCGCTTGCCCTGCCGCGCCTTAGCGTAAGCATCCACGAGTTTCCGACGAAACACTAAGAAATTGACGCACGCCGAGAACCCTCGACTCAACGAATGAAGAAACGATAGCCTCTTCGTTTGACAGGTCATTATGAAAAAGCACGCAAGATCGTTCCCCATTCTTCTGGCCGTTCTTCTGGCCATCGGAACACGGGCCGTCCAGGCTCGGGCCCAGAACCACTACAGAAGTTTCATCGTCTCGACCTATGTGATACAGGGAACGGTGCAGGGCCTCATGAACGGCAATCCCGATCCCGCCGGGTCCTGGTCTAACCTGACGCGCAATCTCAAGATCGACAAAATCTATCTCGAGGTCATGCGCAACCACAGGCTCGTCGATGAAGCCGGCCTGGAAAAACTCAAGAAGTTCTACCAGGACCAGGGCGTGCAGGTTTGCGGCGGCCTGGCCTATAGCATCAGCGAAGCCAATGGCTACCAGGGCTTTGACTACGCCGATCCGGAAAACCGCGAATTCGCCCGCAAAGCCGTCGAAATGGCCGCCCGCCATTTCGACGAAATCCTGCTCGACGATTATTACTTCTTTGACCGTAAAACCGACTACGACATCAAAGCCAAAGGCAAGAAATCCTGGACCCAGTACCGCCTCGAGACCATGCGCGAGGTTACGGAGAACCTCATCGTCAAACCCGCGAAAGCGGTGAACCCGAAGTGCAAGGTCATCATCAAGATGGCCAACTGGTACGACCAATACGCCGGTATGGGCAATGACACTGAAAAAGTCCCGTTCATCGCCGACGGCATGTTCGCCGGCACGGAATCCCGTCTCTGGGTCGGGCAAGAGCAGCACCTCCAGCCCTACCTGAGCTACGACATCATGCGATTCATGGACAACCTCAGACCCGGCGTGAACAAAGGCGGCTGGGTCGACCAGGGCGGCGCCAACCCCATCGATCGCTACTCCGAGCAGCTAACCGGAAACGCATCCGCGCCCGGCGAGCGCCTCAGTCTGTGGTACCGCCAACCGGCGGCAAAGTGGGTGGAGGCGCTGGCCGTTGGCAACGGACGAATTGGCGCGATGGTTTTTGGCGGCATGAACCGGGAGCGCCTCCAGTTAAATGAGGACACGCTTTGGGCGGGAGGACCCTATGATCCGGTCAATCCGCAAGCTCGGGAGGCTTTGCCGGAAGCGCGCCGGTTGGTTTTCGAAGGCAAATACTCAGAAGCCGCAAGGCTCATCAGCGCACGAGTGATGTCCAAACCCTTGGGCCAGATGCCCTATCAAACAGCGGGTGACTTGATGCTCACGTTTCCCGAGTCGAGTTCCGTGGAGAACTACCGGCGCGATCTCAACCTGGATACGGCTGTGGCCACCGTCGAGTACAATGCCAACAGTACGCGGTTTTCGCGACAGGTCTTTGCCAGTCCGGTGGATCAAGTCATCGTTGTCCGCCTCACGGCCGACCAGAAGGGCGCGATTTCATTCGCCGCCGAACTGAAATCGCCCCAAAAGGGCTCGGTCGAAACAGAATCAGGACACACGCTGGTCATGCGGGGCGTCAACGGGAGTTCGCAAGGAATCCGGGGCGCCCTCAAGTTCCAGGTGCGGGTCCGGGTGCTGGCCGACGGCGGGACGGTGAGCACAGCGTCCAATTCGGTCGCCGTTGCCCATGCCGATTCGGCGACCATCCTGATCGCGGCGGCGACGAGCTACCGGAACTTTCAGGACGTGAGCGGTGATCCGGAGGCGGCGGTCAAAGCCCAAATCGCGGCTGCCGAGGGCAAGGCCTTCAGCGCCCTTCTCGGCGCGCATATCCAGGAGCACCAGCGGCTTTTCCGCCGCGTCTCGCTTCAACTGGGCAGCAGCGAAGCCAGCAAACTGCCGACCGACGAGCGCATCCGGAATTTCCACAACGGGAACGATCCGCAGTTTGCGGCACTTTATTTTCAGTTCGGGCGCTATCTGCTCCTCGGCAGCTCGCGGCCGGGCGGGCAACCGGCCAATCTCCAGGGCCTGTGGAACGAAGGTATGAACCCGCCTTGGGGAAGCAAATACACGATCAATATCAACACTGAGATGAACTATTGGCCGGCGGAGTCGTGCAATTTGGGCGAGTGCGTTGAACCGCTCGTGGCCATGGTGCGCGATCTCGCCGAAACGGGCGCACGCACCGCGAAGGAAATGTACGGCGCCCGCGGCTGGGTGGCGCATCACAACACCGATCTGTGGCGGGCCACGGGTCCCATCGACGGGCCGGACTGGGGAATGTGGCCCTGCGGCGGCGCGTGGTTGTGCCTGGCGCTCTGGGATCATTATCAATTCGGCCGCGACCAGGCTTATCTGAAGCAGGTTTATCCGCTGATGCGCGGCGCGGCCCAGTTCTTCCTCGACACGTTAATGGAAGAGCCTACACACAAGTGGCTCGTCACTAATCCGTCTCTGTCGCCGGAAAACCAGCATCCCTTCCGGACCGCAATCTGCGCCGGTCCAACCATGGATTCTCAGATCCTGCGCGATCTGTTTTCCAATTGCATCGAGGCCTCGGAAATCCTCGGCACGGACGCCGAATTCCGAAGTCAACTCGGCACGGCCCGAGCGCGGTTGGCGCCGAATCAAATCGGAGCCAGGGGGCAATTGCAGGAATGGCTGGAGGACTGGGATGCCAAAGCGCCGGAACAGCAACACCGCCACATTTCTCACCTCTACGGGCTGTTCCCCAGCGCGCAGATCACGCCGCGCAGCAGCCCCGAGCTGGCCAATGCCGCCAAGGTCACGCTCAACACCCGCGGCGACATCACGACCGGGTGGGCGATCGCCTGGCGCATCAACTGCTGGGCGCGGCTCCACGACGGCGACCGGGCCTACAGCATTCTCAATCACCTGTTCGACCCGACCCGGACCTATCCCAACCTGTTCGATGCCCACCCGCCTTTCCAGATAGATGGCAACTTTGGCGGCACGTCCGCTATGGCCGAAATGCTGCTGCAGAGTCACACCGGTGAGATCGATCTGCTGCCCGCGCTTCCCGGCGTCTGGGCCGCCGGCCGGGTCACGGGCTTGCGCGCGCGCGGCGGTTTCGAAATCGACATTGCGTGGGAGGGTGGAAAACTGACCAGTGCGAGAATCCAATCGGCCGGTGGACGCAAGGCGGTGGTCAGGTATGGCAGCCGCACGGCGGAAATCGAACTCAAACCCGGCGAGGCAGTTCGACTGAACTCCGAACTTGGACGCGCGCCAAAATCTCCGTAAGACCTCCGCAAAATATATGAACCAAGTGACCCGTCGTTTTGCCGCGTTCGCGTTAGCCTCGGCGTTTTTTACCCCGCTCTCCGCGCAGGAGCAACCGGCCGGCGAGCTAGCCCGGAACCCCATTATCTGGGCGGATGTTCCGGACGTGGCGGTCATTCGCGTGGGAGACAGCTACTACATGAGCAGCACCACGATGCACCTGAGCCCGGGACTCCCGATCATGAAATCCAAGGATCTGGTGAACTGGCAGCTCATCGGCTACGCCTACGATACACTCGGAGACAATGACGCGCTGACGCTCCAGAACGGGAAGAGCGCGTATGGCGCGGGTTCCTGGGCCAGCAGCCTGCGATTCCACAGCGGCACTTTCTACGTTTCAACGTTCTCCAGCACCACGGGAAAAACGCACGTGTACACGACGAAGGACATCGAGAAGGGCCCGTGGACGGAAACGGCCTTTCGGCCTGCGCTGCACGATCACTCCCTGTTCTTCGACGACGACGGGCGCGTGTATATGATCCACGGCGCCGGCAACATCCGGCTGACGGAGTTGAACGCGGACGTTTCGGGGATCAAGCCGGGCGGCGTGGACCAGGTGATCATCACCAACGCCAGCCGGGTGGCGGGATCCAACGTCGGTCTGCCCGCAGAAGGATCCCACATGCGCAAGATCAACGGCCAGTATTACCTGTGCAACATCACCTGGCCCAGGGCAGAGATGCGCACGCAACTCGTACACCGGTCCGACAAATTGACCGGTCCCTATGAAGGCCGAGTCGCCTTGCGCGATGCGGGAGTGGCGCAGGGAGGTTTGATCGACACACCCCAAGGGGATTGGCACGCACTGCTGTTTCAAGACCACGGAGCGGTCGGCCGCACTCCCTTCCTGGTTCCCGTCAAATGGGAGGACGGCTGGCCGGTCATGGGCGTTGACGCCAAGGTGCCGACGACTTTGAAGATTCCCGCGGGGCCGGGCGGGCTCGGCAACATCGTGGCTTCCGATGATTTCGACCGAAGCCCCGGTCAACCCGCGCTTCCGCCGGCGTGGCAATGGAACCATAACCCGGACAACAAGTATTGGTCCCTCAGCCAGCGTCCCGGCTTTCTGCGCCTGATCACCGGCAGAGTGGACGCCGATCTCGTCCACGCCCGAAACTCTCTCACCCAGCGCACCTTCGGCCCGGAGTGCTCCGGGGCGATCGCCGTCGAGGTGAGCCACATGAAAGACGGGGATTTCGCCGGGCTCGCTGCGTTGCAGAAGAAGTACGGCTTCGTGGGGGTGAAAATGGCCGGCGAGGCAAAGTCGATCGCCATGGTCAGCGCCGAGTCCAACTCTCCGGTCGAGGTGGAAAGCGTCCCGCTGGCCGGGAACACTGCCTTCCTGAAGCTGGACTGCGACTTCAAGAACCGGACGGACAAAGCGTACTTCTTCTATAGCCTTGACGGCAACAAGTGGACCGCCATCGGAAAGCCCTTGCAAATGACTTATACCCTCCCCCATTTCATGGGCTACCGCTTCGCGTTGTTCAACTACGCGACCAAGATCGCGGGCGGCTCCGTGGATTTTGACTACTTCCGCGTGAGCGGCAAGATCACCGGCGCGAACTAGGGCGGGCCCAGAAATAGTCACCACGTTCATGCACAGAAGAAAACACGTAATCCAAAGACAAACTCGATCGAGCATCCGCGAGACGTGGTTCCGACGACAACGACTCTCGTGCGCCTCCAGCGCGTGTTCAGCTACGCTCTTCCGCCGAACAGCATCGTGGTCCTCAAACTCAAGTCTTGTTCCTGAGCCGGCGTACCTGCAAGAATTTTGGCCTGCCAGGCAGAAACGCCAATAGATCAACGCTCCAGTTAACCCCAATGAAAGATCCTATGAAAGCTACCAAACCCTTGATGAGCCTTCTGGTAATCGCACTATGCGGATTGCTGCCCGCGACCGCAGCGCGCGCCGGGGATGTTTCCGGCCAATGGCGCGCGGAGTTCGACACGCAGATTGGCCGGCAGAAATACCTCTTCACCTTCCAAGTGAACGAAGGGAAAGTGACGGGCAAAGCAACCGCCGAAGTCGGCGGTCGGACACGGGAAGTGGATTTCAAAGAGGCGAAGCTCGCCGGCGACACCCTGACGTTCGCGGAGATGCTCAAGCTCCAGGACAACGAGGTGCGAATCGATTACACCGGCAAAGTCAGCGAAAAGGAGATCCAATTTACCCGGAAAGTCGGGGATTTTGGAACCCAGGAATTCGCGGCCAAGCGGGTTGTGACCGGAGCGGTGGCGACCGCGAGCCCCACAAACGCCGCACCCGCCAATCGAGCGCCGCGAGGACTAGGCGGATTCGGCGGTCCGATTGTGCTGGGACCGGACGACAAACCGGCGTTTCCGGATCCTCCGGCCGGTTTCGATGTGAAGCGCGAGGGCATCGCCCATGGCAGCCTGGAGATGATCGAATATGACTCCAAGACCGTCGGCACTAAGCGCAAGATGCAGGTCTATACGCCACCAGGCTACACGAAAGACAAGAAGTACCCGGTTCTATATTTGCTTCACGGCATCGGCGGGGACGAGACCGAGTGGCAACGCTTCGCCACGCCCAATGTCCTGCTCGATAACCTCATTGCCGACGGAAAAGCCGCGCCGATGATCGTGGTGATGCCCAATGGCCGCGCGCAGAAGAACGACCGGGCCGAGGGCAACGTTATGAATACGGCCCCGGCCTTCGCCAATTTCGAACGGGACCTGCTGGATGATGTGATCCCAGCCATGGAGGCACGTTACTCAGTCCAGGCCGACCGGGAGCATCGCGCGCTCGCCGGGTTATCGATGGGCGGCGGCCAGTCGCTCAATTTCGGTTTGGCTCACCTGGACACCTTTGCCTGGGTGGGTGGGTTTTCCTCTGCGCCCAACACCAAACCGCCGGAGCAACTGGTGCCTGATCCGGACGCGGCAAAGGGGCAATTAAAGCTGCTCTGGCTCGGGTGCGGCAATAAGGATGGCCTCATCCGCATCAGCCAGGGGGTGCATGCTTACCTGAAGGAGAAAGGGGTTCCCCATGTGTGGCATGTGGACGGGCATGCCCATGACCCCACGGAATGGAAGAACAACCTATACCTCTTCGTCCAACGCATCTTCCGTTGACCGCAATTCCCGGTGCTGCCGGAACATCATCGTTAACGGCCACACGATGTGCGGGGGGCATCAGGCCACAAAGGAATGGCCTCCTTGATACGGAGAGTGGTTCCGAGATGCCCCGATTCAGATTGAATTCGGTTCGGGCGAAACGAGAACCCGCGTGGTCCTTTTCTTGATCCCGACGCCGCTCATTTCGGTTCGCCTTGCACCAACTCACCTTATAACCTTCGATTCATGAGCAAAAGCTCCCCAACCGATTCCAGAAACAGAACTGCGACGCCACCATACAAAAATCGCAGTCTCTCCGCCACCGCGCGCATCAAGGACCTGCTGCGCCGCATGACCCTTGAGGAAAAGGCCGCCCAGATGGTGTGCGTGTGGCAACAGAAGAGCGAAACACTGCTCGACGCCCAAGGCAAATTCGACCTGGCAAAAGCCAAAGCTGCCTTCAAAAAGGGCCATGGCCTGGGCCAGGTCGGTCGGCCGAGTGACGCCGGCGCTCCGCCCAGCGAACCCTGGAAGGGCCAGACCGCCCGCGGCATGGCGGAACTCACCAACGCCATCCAGAAGTTCTTCCTCGAGCACAGCCGGTTGGGCATTCCGGTGATTTTTCACGAGGAATGCCTGCACGGCCATGCCGCTCGCGACGCCACCAATTTCTCCCAACCCATCGGCCTGGGCGCCACGTTCAATCCTGCACTCGTAGAGGCCCTTTTCACCATGACCGCCAATGAAGCCCGCGTGCGCGGGACTCACCAGGCCCTCACACCGGTCGTGGACGTGGCGCGCGACCCACGCTGGGGGCGGGTGGAGGAAACTTACGGCGAGGACCCCTACCTGAACACCCAGCTCGGCATGGCTGCGGTGCGGGGGTTCCAGGGCGACGGCTCGTTCCGAGACAAGAAGCGGGTCATCGCTACGCTCAAGCACTTCGCCGCCCACGGTCAACCGGAGTCGGGAATGAATTGCGCGCCGGCGAATATCTCTGAGCGGGTGTTGCGGGAGACGTTCTTGCGTCCCTTCAAAGAAGCCATCCAAAAGGCCGGCGCCATCAGCGTGATGGCCTCCTACAACGAGATTGACGGTGTGCCCTCGCACGCCAATAACTGGCTGTTACGCGAGGTGCTGCGCAAGGAATGGGGTTTCAAGGGATTTGTGGTCTCCGATTATTACGCAATTTGGGAATTGGGCGACCGCCCTGACACCCACGGGCACTTCGTGGCGAAGGACAAAAAAGAAGCCTGCCAACTCGCCGTCGAGGCGGGCGTCAACATAGAATTGCCTGAACCCGACTGTTATCTCCACCTCGTGGAATTGGTCCGCAAAGATGTGCTCAAGGAAAGACAACTGGATGAGCTGGTTGCGCCGATGCTTTACTGGAAATTCAAGCTGGGCTTGTTCGACGATCCCTACGTGGACCCCGAGGAGGCCCAGCGGGTGGTCGGCTGTGACGAGCACCGCCAACTCGCCCTCCAGGCGGCGCGGGAGACCATTACCCTGCTCAAGAACGAGAACCACCTGGCCCCGCTCGACCCGTCGAAGCTCAACACCATCGCGGTGATCGGCCCCAATGCAAACCGGATGCTGTTGGGCGGCTATAGCGGGCTGCCCCGGCAGACTGTCACGGTGCTCCACGGCATCAAAGCCCGCGTGGGTGGCTGCGTCCAGGTGCTCTACGCGGAGGGCTGCAAGATTACCCAGGGCGGCTCCTGGCAACAGGATGAGGTGGTGCCCAGCCATCCCGAGGAGGACCGCCGGCAGATTGCCGAGGCGGTGGAGGTCGCCAGGAACGCCGAGGTCATCGTGCTCGCGCTGGGCGGCAACGAGCAGACCTCGCGGGAGGCCTGGTCGCTCAAGCACTTGGGGGACCGCGCCAACCTGGACTTGCCCGGTCGCCAGGAGGATTTGGTCCGCGCCATGCTCGAAACAGGCAAGCCGGTCATCGTATTCCTGTTCAACGGCCGGCCGCTTTCCATCAACTCTATAGCCCGGAATATTCCCGTGATCTTCGAGTGCTGGTATCTTGGGCAGGAGTGTGGCCGCGCGGTCGCGGAGGTGCTGTTCGGCGACCACAATCCCGGCGGGAAACTCCCGATCAGCATTCCTCGTTCGGCGGGTCACCTGCCGGTCTTCTACAATTACAAGCCCTCCGCTCGGCGCGGCTACCTGTGGGACGAGGTCTCGCCGCTCTATCCCTTTGGCTTCGGCCTGAGTTACACGACCTTTGCCCTCCAAAAGGTCCGGCTTGCCAACAAGCGCATCCGCCGCGGCGCCTCGACCCAGGTGCTCGTGGACGTGACCAACACCGGCCCGCGTCCGGGAACCGAGGTGGTGCAAATGTATATTCGGGACCGGGTCAGTTCCGTGACCCGTCCCGTCAAAGAGTTAAAGGGCTTCGAAAAGGTCTCGCTCAATCCACATGAAATGCAGACCGTGGCACTGGAGATCACGCCCGAATCGCTCGCCTTTTACGATGTGAACATGAACTATGTCGTCGAGCCGGGCGAATTCGAGATTTTGATCGGCAATTCCTCGCGTGACGCCGATTTGCAGAAGGTCATCCTCACGGTCATCGACTAAAAAAGGCACCTCATGTCCGATAACCCAAACCAAAAACTCTCGTTTCTTGAAAAGGCCGCCTACAGCGGGGGCGATGCCGCCGCCAACTTCGTCTTCATGACGATGATCCTTTTCCAGTTGAACTTCTATACCGACGTTTTTGGCCTGACCGCCAGCGCCGCCGCGGCCATCCTTTTGGTGCCGCGCCTCTGGGACGCGTTTTTCGATCCCATCATGGGCATTCTCGCCGATCGCACCCGGACGCGGTGGGGCAAGTTCCGGCCCTGGGTGCTCTGGACCTCCGTGCCCTGGGCGGTCGTGATGATTCTGGCCTACACGACACCCCGGGGCTGGAGCCTCGGCGCGATGATCGCCTACGGTGCCATCACCAACGGGTTGCTCATGACCCTCTATTCCATGAACAACATGCCGTACTCGGCTCTCGGGGGCGTCATGACCGGCGATCTGGATGAGCGCACAAGACTCAATTCCTATCGCTTTGTCGCGGTCAATGTCGCTCAATTCGTCGTGGGCGGGTTCACCCTGCCGTTGGTGGCGAAGTTCGCCGCGGGCCACGACCGCCAATACGGCTGGCGGATGACAATGACTCTCTGGGCCGGGCTCTGCCTGGTTCTCTTTCTGATCACCTTCCTGGCAACACGCGAGCGAATCCAGGCCGTCCAGCAGGAGAAGGCCTCTCCCAAGCGGGATTTCCTCGACTTGCTCAAGAACAGTCCCTGGCGGGTCATGGCGATCATGACCCTCATCCACTTCGCCATCCTCTCCTTCCGCGGCGGCGCGCTCTACAACTATTACCATCATTACGCCGACAAGGCCGCCATGTACGATTTCCTTGCCAAACTCGGCCTGACAGGTGCAACCGGCGCTTCCGGCGGCCTCCTCGAAACGCTCGGCTACCTTGTCCACGGCGACAAATCCAACGTCGCCGATGTGTTCAACAGCATCATCAACATGGTCGGCACCGCCACTACCATCCTGGTCATCCTCCTTTCGCCGTCGCTATCGCGCCGATTTGGGAAGCAGGCGATCGCAGTTGTCGGGTTTGGATCGGCCAGCCTGGGCACGCTCGCCTTCTATCTACTCGCCCCAACCAATGTCGTCGGCATGCTGGCGCTGACGATCCTCATCGCCGTTTGCTATGCGCCGACCATTCCGCTGGTCTGGGCCATTTTCGCCGACGTAGCGGACTATTCGGAATGGACCGTGGGCCGCCGTTTCACCGGCATGGTGTTCGCCACCATCGGCTTCGCCCTCAAATCGGGGCTCGCGCTAGGCTCCGCTTCGTTCCTCTGGATTATGCAAGGCTTTTTTCATTATGACACCCGCGTCCCCGGCGCCCCCGACGCGATTGCCGGCTATCGTTTCACCAGCGGGATTGTAGTCGGTCTGCTCTTCGCCATTTGCACAGTCCTGCTTGCGGCCTATAAGCTCAACAAAGAAATGACCCTCAAGATGGCCGACGAGCTGGCCAAACGACGAAAGAACCCCGCTTCTCAGACCACCTGATTCCTGACCTAAGACCTACAAAGACTCACATCTTGAATCTCGACATTGGTTTCAACCTTGATTGAGTTATGAAAATGTCCCGGCGAGAATTTGTGGCAGCAGGACTAGCAGCCGTCGCGGGTCGTTGCGTTGGCAATTGCATGGCCGGCACCGATGCAGCAGCAACACACTTGGAGTTGCCGGACGAAGACGGTTACAAACTCTGGCTTCGATACGCGCAACCAGGCGAGATTTCAGGACGATACCGTCGGGTGGTGCGACAAATTTGCGTGGACGGCTCTTCAGCCACGTGTGGAATTATCCGGGATGAATTGTGTTTAGCGACCACGGCCATGCTGGGTAGCAAGGTTCCATCAAAAGAAGGCGGCTTACAGGCCGGCACGGTCATTGTCGGCACGCCGGCGAATTCGAAACTGGTGCGAGATTTGAAATGGACCGCCGACTTGAGCGCAGCCGGTGACGAGGGCTTCATCACCCGCTCTGCTCTCGTGGCCAAACAACCGGTGACCGTGATCGCCTCCAACAGCGAAATCGGCGCGCTGTATGGTGGGTTTCACTTTCTGCGTCTGATGCAAACCGGCCAGCCGATTGACCGGCTCGACATTACCGAGCGGCCGGCGCTTCAGCTTCGGCTGATGAACCACTGGGACAATCCCAACGGAACGATTGAGCGCGGTTATGCCGGGCGCTCCTTGTGGCAATGGCATGAACTGCCTGAAAAACTCAACCCGCGCTACGCCGACTACGCGCGCGCCTGCGCCTCCATCGGAATCAACGGCGCGGTGATCAACAATGTCAATGCCGACGTACGCATTCTCGCGCCAGAATCTCTCCGCAAAGTCGCCGCGCTCGCGGACGTGTGGCGGCCATTCGGTGTGAGAATGTATTTGTCCGCTAACTTCGCCGCACCGGTGCGCCTGGGTGGGCTGGCCACCGCTGATCCGCTGGAGCGGAACGTGGCCGATTGGTGGAAGGCCAAGGCCGACGAGATTTACCGCCTTATTCCAGACTTCGGCGGTTTTCTGGTCAAGGCAAACTCCGAGGGCCAACCCGGACCAAAAACTTATGGCCGCACTCACGCCGAGGGGGCAAACGCCCTGGCCGACGCGCTCGCCCCGCACAAAGGCAACGTCATCTGGCGCGCGTTTGTTTATGACGAGGACGTTGACCCGGATCGCGCCAAGCGGGCTTACCTCGAGTTCACACCGCTCGACGGACTATTCCGCCCCAACGTTGCCGTGCAGGTGAAGAACGGCCCGATTGACTTTCAGCCACGCGAGCCGTTTCATCCGCTGTTTGGCGCGATGAAGCAGACTCCCGTCATCGCCGAAATTCAGGCCACGCAGGAGTATCTCGGCCAGGCAAAGCATCTTGTTTATCTCGGCACGATGTGGAAGGAGTTTCTGGACTCGGACACTTACGCGAAGGGCAGCGGCTCAACCGTCGCCAAAGTGCTCGCAGGAAAAGTTCATCCGAGCCACATCACGGGAATGGTTTCCGTGACGAATCCCGGATTAGACACGAACTGGTGTGGCCATCATTTCTCGCAGTCGAACTGGTATGCGTTCGGCCGGCTCGCGTGGAATCCTTATTTGTCCGCAGAGGCAATCGCCGAAGAATGGACGCGCATGACATTTACCAATGACGACAAAACCGTAATTGTCATCCGCGAGATGATGATGTCATCGCGCGAAACATTCGTGAACTGCACGATGCCGCTGGGGTTGCATCACTTGATCGGCGGGAATCACTACGCGCCGATGCCTTGGAATGATCGCGCTCCGAGAGCCGACTGGACGGCGACTTATTATCATCAGGCTTCAACAGACGCCATCGGCTTTGATCGAACGAAGCGTGGTGACCGGGCAGTTGAGCAATACTTCACGGCGGTTTGTGACATGTTCGACGATATCGCGCGCTGTCCGGAGAAATATCTCCTTTGGTTCCATCGCTGCGCATGGGAATATCGGATGAAGTCCGGGAGAATCTTATGGGAGGAACTTTGCGCAAAATATCAGGAAGGTGCGAAACGGTCGGCTGCGTTGCCAAAAACGTGGCAATCGCTCGACCACAAAATTGATTCGCGCCGGCACCGGGAAATCGCCGAACGCCTCGCCATTCAAGTCGCAGATTCGGCGAAATGGCGCGACCAGATCTTGGAATATTTCGCGCGCTTCAGTAAACGCCCTGTTCCACGCTCGAGCTGATGAAGATCTTCGCTGGACTTGAAAGCAAGCCAGTGCTACAAGAACACTCGTCGTGCTCACGAAGCGCAGTCGATTTGGTTCACTCCCGACGGCTCTGCTTGGACTTGTCGGTTCACTCCCTTCCCGATTCTCCCCGGCGCGGTTGCGCGTCGCAGACCGTGTGCCCGTCGTAATACCCCGCTGAAAAGCTCAGAAGACGGGGAAATGGAGCCGGCCATCACGGTGGAGCACAAGAAATTGACCTGGCGGATTCTGCTCTGCCGGCGATGACCAAACGAGTCGAAGAACTCAAAATCAAAGGGTCTGAGGTTGTGGCGTATATTGAAGGCGACACCACAAAACCCTGGTCCTCGAACATGGTGGTGGTAGGCACAATGAAAGATGCCCCGACCGAGAAGGACCATGAGGCCAAAGTGTGTATCGGTCTTGAGCGCCTCCGTTCCACAATTTCCTTCCGCTACTCACCGCCCCTGTCTCAAAGTCCACTATCGAAAAAGGGACCTGAATCGTTGTAACCTCCGGTGGCGAATTCCTCAGGAAACAGGCAGTATGAAAACCGAAAAGATTGCCAATCGCTGTCCGAAATGCCAGGCGCCCTTGCCGGCCGACGCGCCGCAAGGGCTTTGCGCCAAGTGCCTGCTCGCCGCAGTTGCCACTCCCACCGAGGCAGGCCAACCGCAGGGCAACCCCTCAGCGGCGCCGCCCTTGGAGGCCGTCATTGCCGCTTTCCCGCAACTTGAAATCATCGAACTCATCGGTCATGGCGGCATGGGCGTCGTTTACAAGGCCCGCCAGCCGAGGCTCGACCGCTTCGTCGCCCTCAAACTGCTGCCGCAGTCGCTGGCGGCCGAAGCAGCCTTCGCCGAACGCTTCAACCGCGAAGCCCGGGTGCTGGCGCGGCTCAACCACCCGAACATCGTGACCGTGTACGATTTCGGACAATCGGGCGGATTCTTCTATCTGTTGATGGAGTTTGTCGATGGTGTGAACCTCCGTCAGGCGATGCAGGCGGCTCGCTTCAGCCCGCAGCAGGCCCTTGTCCTGGTGCCCAAGATTTGCGAGGCGCTCCAGTTCGCCCACGACGACGGCATCCTCCACCGAGACATTAAACCGGAAAACATCCTGCTCGACAGCCGCGGGCGGGTGAAGATCGCCGATTTCGGAATCGCCAAGCTCGTGGGCGAGGCAAAGGAGAATGTCACGCTCACAGCCGACGGGGTGGTGGTGGGCACGCCACACTACATGGCACCGGAGCAACTCGAACATCCGCAGGATGTGGATCAGCGCGCCGATATTTATTCGCTGGGGGTGGTGTTCTACGAAATGCTCACCGGCGAGTTGCCCATCGGCCGCTTTGCCCCGCCGTCGCAGAAGTCTGCTGTCGATCCGCGTGTCGATGAGGTCGTCTTTCACGCGCTTGAGAAGGAACGGGAGAAGCGGTACCACAGCGCCCGCGAAGTCAAGACGAGCGTGGAGGCGATCACCTCTCATCCTGCCCCCTCAGCGGCTGCGACGCAACCGGTGCCTGCGGAGGTCCTGCCGGCGCGGCGCGGCAGTTGCTATTTCTCGACGCCCAAGCGGATGCGAAGCTGTTTCCCGGGCCAGCAGGCGCGCATCTTCCAGTGCAAAGGCGAATTGCGCCTGGAACTTGAGAACCTCACCTTTATCAGTCCCTGGCAAACGCGAGTTGTGATTCCGCTCAAGGAAATTCGCGACTTGAGCATCGGCCAGTTCCAGATCTGGACGGCACCGTGGGTGATGAAACATGAGAGGATCTACTTCCTTTCTATCACCTTCGGCACGGGCGGCCGGCAGCGGACGGTTCACCTGACTCCAGTTCCGTCCGCCGTATCCTCGCCCGTCCTAATCAACGCGCAGGTCACTGAATGGTTTGAGGCGGTACGCAAGGCAGTGGTCGCCATTACCGGCGCCAGCCCGCGCGTTTCGGAGCCAGCCGCCGCCACGATCCGTGCTCAACGGTCCTGGCGCCGGAGAGCCGGTCCGCTGCTGCTGTTGGCCCCACTGGCTGCCTGGCTGGTGGGAGTAATGAACATCAGATCGCCCTTTGGCCCAGCCCCCGCAGCGCCCTGGCTGTCGGCCCTCCTCCTGACATTGCCGTACGGCCTGGCTCTCGGCTGGTTTTCGTTCAGCTTCCTCAAGGCGAACCAGGCGCTCAAGTCCGGTAACCTCGACGCCGTCACGAGTGATGAACCTCCTGGGTACTCGGGTGACAGCATCGGCGCAGACGTGCCTGTCCCCGGCGAGTCTCAGGCGAAGAAACCAAAACTGCCGTTCTGGTGGACTGTAAGCGCCTGGGCCTTCGTCGCTCTCGGTCTCCTTGCGCTGGTTGACACCCTGACCGGCCTTTACTCAAGGCCGATCAATCAGACCTTCTACCCAGGGATAGCCCAACTGTTTGCCGGCATAGCCTTGCTCACCCTGAGCCGGCGTTGGCGTCTGGTCGCGCTCGTGGCCCTCGCCTTGTCGGTGGCAGCGGGCGCGTTCATCAGTATCATGATCGCCTTGAACCTCAGCATTCCTGCTGCCGAAATGCCTCGCTCGGCCGCTACCGCCGCAGTTTTCCTGGCACCGGCGCTTGGCTGGCCCTGCTACCTGTTAATGAGTGCGAAGGGCAAAGCGCTGTTCGGCCTTGCCAAACCGAAATGACCACCAACAACACCACCGATTCCAGCAGCCCGGTTTCCTCCGGCCAGTTCGCCCCCACCCGCTGGACGCAAGTCCTCCAGGCGCGGGGCGAATCGGCTGAAGCCCGAGCTGCCTTGGGCGAGCTTTGCGCGGCCTACTGGCAGCCGGTGTTCTGTTTCATCCGCCGCGAGGGCCGGGAAGAGGAAACCGCCCGTGACCTGACGCAGGAGTTCTTCACACGCCTCCTCGCCCGCCACGGTCTTGGTACGGTCGAACCGGGCCACGGGCGGTTCCGGTCCTTCCTGCTCGGCGCGGTCAAGCATTTCTTGGCCGATGAGCGCGATCGCGCCGGAGCTGCAAAGCGTGGTGGCCGACAGACCATCCTCTCCATCGAAGCGGGAGGTGGGGCAAACACCACGGCCGAATTGCAAATCCCTGATCCCGCCGGCCCGCCTCCAGACGCCGTTTTCGATCGCCAGTGGGCTCAGACTCTTGTCGCCCGCGCCCTCGACCTGCTCGCGGCTGAGTTTGCCGCGGCTGCCAAACCCGAACAATTCGAAACCCTAAAACCCTGGCTGCTTGGCAAGTTCGATTTACTCTCCCAGGCCGACGCCGCCCGCCGGCTTGGCTTGACCGAAGGCGCGGTGAAGGTGGCCATCCATCGCCTGCGAAAACGGTTCCGTGAACTCATCAAGGCTGAAATCGCCCACACCGTGCCCGAACCCGCCCAAGTGAATGAAGAGCTGCGTTACCTGGTGGAGGTGCTCTCTTCCTGACAGCGCCGATCCAGCACACCCGCCAACGATCGGTCCCCTGGCAGTAAGGACCGCTGAGCCTGCGGTCAAGCCGCCAGCCAGTTTCTCGTTGGTAGGGCTCGCGTCTATACTTTTCTACATTCGCTTTTGAATTGTGCCTATTTTCTGACGCAATTCCGGAGTTCGTTCCATTCGCCGGCCGAAGCGGGTCAGCGCCTGGGCTGCGGCCGCATACCCCATTCCCCCGGCCAACCGCCCAAGCTCAGCCAGCGACAGCCGCCCCGGCCTGCGCCCAAGCCATAACGCCGCATCCCGGCCCCAATCCCTATGTGAGCGCCGCCAGCGTAGTTGAGGGAAAGCGTGGCGATTTCCCTCACGCTTCGTGAGGGACGGCCGCCGTGGTCCCTCAATCATCTCGAAAGCGTTTTCTGGCCCTGCCGCTGCTCTCCAGACCCCTCTTCCCGATGCGTCTAAAACAAGAGAATTGGTAGCAAATAAAGCAGGCCACAGAAGCGCGGCGGCGTCCCGCCGCGGCGGGACCGCAACCTGGCGCAACACTGCATTGGCCACATTGGCTGCATTGGCCACATTGGCCATTTTTGCCAAAAAACTGGCCGCGCCGCGGCTTAAAACGAATGGCCCAGCTCAGCACAACGCTTGCTCGCTCTCCTCGGCGCCCAAGCCACAGCGCCCCGTCCCGGCCCCCATCCCCATGCCGGTCGCAAAACTCGCCCCAGCCCTCGCCTTTCAACCGCTCCACCGCGGATATTATCTCGGCCCAACCGGGGCGCCCCGCCAGACGCCTCACCTCGTAAAGCCGTGTTGCTGGGGTCGGTCCTATAATCTTTGCCTATATGAAAAGATTATAGGACCGACCCCACTCGCCCTCTGGCGCCGCCCCGAGCCCTGAAGCTTTCTGCGCACTGGTCTGCCACTTTTTCATCATGACTGTGTTCTCGATTTCCTGAAAATTGCCCCTTGACCATGTTGGAAATAAGGCCATAAACTTCACTCCATGTTTTGGAACCGCGACAAGTCCTCCGCCGGCCGTGGGAAGAGAAACATGCATTTCCAACCGGGTAATTTGCTGCCGGCCGGTCTTGTGTCGTTCTGGTTGACGGTCACTGGTGCGTCGGGCGGCATCCTGTTTACCAGTCTGTATTCCTTCACCGGATCTACTGATGGTTGCTTTCCGTGGGGCAATCTGGTGCAGGGCTCAGATGGGAATTTGTATGGCACGGCAAACTACGGCGGCGCCATATATTCCATTAGCGGACATGGCACGATCTTCCAAATCACCCTCGACGGAACTTTCAACGCGCTGTATCAGTTCGCAAATGATGGGGATGGTGATCACCCTGACCTTGCCGGCGTAGTGGAAGGCCCCGACGGCTTCTTCTACGGCACAACCGTGGTGGGTGGTGACTATCACGATGGCGTGATCTTCATTATGAGCCCTGATGGGTACCTTTTCCCTATTTATTCCTTCTCTCCTTACAATGGTGATGGCACCGGCCCTCGTGCCGGCTTGGTGCTTGGGACGGATGGAAACTTCTACGGGACAACGCAAACAGGTGGCCTGCACTACTTGGGCACAGTCTTCCGAATCACCTCTGACTGGGATTACAGCAGGCTCTTCTCATTCAATGGCACCAATGGAGCAACTCCTACCGGTAGTCTGGTTCAGGGACGCGACGGGAACTTTTATGGCACGACCCTCAATGGTGGGGCGAGCTTCCGCGGACGTGACACATTTGGGAATCCGACCGGCGCCGGCACGGTTTTTAAAATCAGCACCAAGGGGGCGCTCACGTCGTTGTTCTCTTTCGATTCGACCAACGGAGTCCAGCCAGTAGCCGGCCTGATCGAGGGTCTCGATGGCAAGCTCTACGGCAGCACAGAATTGGGCGGCGCAAACGGTTATGGGAGCATCTTTGCCATCACCACCAACGGCACTTTTAACTCACTGGTCTCATTCGGTGGGGGGCCCGATGGCGCATATCCCACCGCCCGACTGATACAAGGCTCCGATGGCGGCTTCTATGGCACCACAGCCGATGTTGCCTTTCTCAACGGGGGCGGGGCCGCGCCGGTTGGCAGTGGAACCATTTTCAGGATGACACCCGACGGAACGCTTATTACTCTTTATACCTTCCACGGCACCACGTATGGCGTGGAACCTGTTGCCGGGCTGACGCAGGCCAGCGACGGCAATCTCTATGGCGTCACCTCGGGCGGCGGCACCTACAATCTCGGAACCATCTTCCGACTCAGCATTTCCATGGCGCCGATGGTGCAAAAGGTGCAGAAAATGACCAGCGGGCTCGTGTTTACTTGGACCTCCGTGGCTGGACAAAGTTACCAGTTACAGTACAACTCCAATCTCAGCGCAGGCAACTGGAATAACTTGGGCACCACGATCCTAGCGACCAATGGAACAATGTCAGCGTGCGATCCGGCGGTATCGGATCCGAAACGGTTTTATCGAGTCGTTTTGTTGCAGTAGCGGCCCCAACGAAACGTCTGCCCGGGTTTCTCTCAGTTGTCGGCCTTTCAGCATGTTACTGCGTTACTGGGGTCGGTCCTATAATCTTTGGCTATATGAAAAGATTATAGGGCCGACCCCACTCGGACACAGACGGACAGGGACGAACACGGACGTCGGTAACTCCTTCGTTCCCTCGACCCCTCCCGCTGGCCCCTGAGACCTGAATAGTTACCTTTTGTGAGCACGCGCTTCCACCAGGGAATGGCGTTTTCGCCCGGCGCCGATGGCAGAGGTGGAGCTCTGCGCTCGGCTCCGACTGCAAGGTTTCGGCTACCTGGGCCATTTCACAAATCCGCTGGCGTATGCGGCGGTTCTTTTTGGCGCAGACGGCGTTGCTCGCACTTCATCCCGACAGGCCGGGAGGGATATGGTCGGTGCTCGCGCCTTGGCTGCACGAAAAATCCCTCGCCTTTCACGTCACCGTATTTATGAAACGGCCCTCTAAGCCGTATCCATGCAGTTGAGGCGTAAAACCTGATGAATCCATAAACGTAAGAAGCTGAATGCCAAGTGCTTACAAGCCAAAATCCTACTGCATTGCAGTAACGTTCCGCCACCGTTTAGTGCTAGTAAACCGAGCCTGAAAATGTTAAGAAAGACCCTGGCGCCACAGGGTATTTCCCTCGCCCGACGGATTCCTACTGCATGGATACGGCTAAGGGGCGGGCGCTTTGTCCATTCCGTAGATGAGGATCTTGAAGGTGCCGGGAATCGGCGCGGGACGTTTGCCGGGCTGGGCGGCGTCGAACCTGGCCGAGGCGAGGTAGAGCTTGTGGGTGGCCGGGTCGAGGGCCATGGTTCTGGCCCCCCTTTGGGTGGGCAGGGTCTGAACCACGGTGAGTTTGTCGGGGGCATCCTCATGGGCGATGGTGACGTTGCCTTCGCCGTTGGAACTGAAGGCGAGCTGGGTGGCGGGGTCAAAACAATTGGCATCAACGCCGGCGCCAATGGGGACGGAGGCGAGGACCTTGCCGTTGGAGCAGTCCATCATGACCATGAGTTTGTTATCGCCGCAGCCCAGGAAGAGGCGGTGATGTGCGAGGTCAATGGCCATGCCGGAGGCGGATTGGCCTGGGGCGATGGGCCAGGTGTCCACGACCTGGTGAGTGGTCGTATTGATGACGGCGACGGCGTTCTTGTCCTCGAGGTTGTTGAAAATGCGTTCGGCCTCGGGATCGCAGGCGGCGAACTCCGGTTTGCCCGACAGGGCAATGGTCGCGACGACCTTGCCTGAGTCCGCGGCGATGACGGTCGCCGAAAGGCCGCGCCCATTGAAGGCATAAATTTCATTGTGCTTGGGTTCGTAAATGATGGCGTCCGGGTTTTGACCGGTATCGACTTTGGCAATCGTTTGCAGGGTCTTGAGGTCGACGATGCTGACCTTGTTTTCCCGGCCGTTGCTGGAAAAGCCGCGTCGCAGCCCGGGCGCGACGGCAAAGCCGTGAACACCCGGCGTGTCGGGAATTTCACCGACGACCTGGTCCTTGGCCAGATCAATGACCACGACCTTGGTCGCATGGCTGACATAGAGGCGCTGAGCGGCGGAATCGACAAACAGGTAGTCCCATCCCCCCGAGCCGCCGACGGGGATTTCCTTCAAGAAGTGATAAGGAGCCTCCGCGGCGGGAACCGAGACCGGCGCGACGGTCAACAGGCCGAAGGCGAGCAAGGTGAGAAAGGGCTGATACTTTGTCTTCATATATGGCTCCATTATGCCCCCAAACAGGCCCTTGTGCAATGCTTAATCCAAACGCGCGGATGACAGTTTCGTCATAATGCGAACTCAGCCCGCCAAGGGCATCCCGCGCAGTTCCCCTTCCAGGTAAGGGGGCGAGACCACTTCGACACATCGTCCGACCGAGACTTGTCGCCCAAACTGCCCGGCAGCGAAAAAACCTCGCGCGGAGGCCGGCCCCAACCGACAATGGGCTCAGCGGCCATGAACCAGAATGCCAAAAGCAAGACACCAGAGGTCGTGGCGGACACTGCCGCCGCAGAGAGCTTTGAACTAAATGTCGAGGGGTTCAAAGGCACGCCCGAGGAGGTCGAGCGGCAGTGGTACGAACAAGTGTATCAGGGGCGTGGCGACAGCATGGCGCAGCTCACCGTGCGCGCGGTGCTGATGGGTTCGGTGCTGGGCGGGGTGCTTTCGCTGACCAATCTGTATATCGGGCTGAAATCGGGCTGGGGGTTTGGGGTTTCCATAACGGCGTGCATTCTCTCTTACGCGATCTGGACGGGCCTGCACGGATTGCGCCAGCAGGCGTTCCTGGGCTGGTTGCCGATTGCCAAGACGAAGATGACCATCCTGGAGAACAATTGCATGCAGTCGACGGCCAGCGCGGCGGGCTACTCGACCGGGACCACCCTGGTATCAGCGTTCTCGGCCTACATTCTGATCACCGGCGCGCCGCTGCCGCTGGGCCTGACGTTGGCCTGGGTGTTTTTCCTGGCGGTGCTCGGGGTGACGATGGCCATCCCGATGAAGCGGCAGATGATAAACGTCGAGCAGTTGCGTTTCCCCACCGGGGTGGCGGCGGCCGAGACGTTGCGCGCGTTGCACTCGCATGGGGAAAAGGGCCTGCGGGCGGCCAAGGCCCTGGGCCTGGCGGGCGGGCTGGCGGCACTCAACCAGTTCCTGAGCGACGGCCTTCGCCTGGTGAGCCACTACCTGGAACCGCTTGGGCTCGGCTCGCTGGTGGGTCGGGCCAACGGCTTGCTGGTGGGCCAGACGTGGATGGATCGGACGGTGATGTTCACCTGGGACCCAATCTTCATGGCCGCCGGGGCCATCACCGGGATGCGGGTGTGCTTGAGCATGCTCGTGAGTGGAACCCTCTGCTGGGCGGTCTATGTGCCGATCGTCCAGTCGCAGGGGCCGACCCTCATGTTCTCGGCGGTGGATTTCAAGGACGACAAGGCCCGGGAGGCCTTCGTGGAGAAGCTAAGAACCAATGCCGATCCACTGTCGGGGTTTCTCTGGAGCCAATTCTCGGAATCGGGGCGGCAGGCCTGGGAGGGGGAGGGCAGCAGTGCGGCGCGACGGACTTCGCTGCTGGTCAAGGAGATGGATCGCATCCTGGTCGGTCCTTTGATTTACGCTCCTGAGCGTTTTGCCGGGGTGAGATTGTCTCCGGCAGTTGAGCAACTGCTGGCGGGAAAGGCGGAGGGCGTCCGGCAGGTGCGGCTCAACCGGCTGCTGCTGGAGGAGGCCTACCCGGAGCAAGTCGCCCGGACGACAGGTTACCGGGCGCTGGTTCAGTGGACGCTCTGGGGCGGGACGGCCTGCATGGTGAGTTCGGGTCTGTTGAATTTTTTGTTGCAATGGCGGACCTCGCTGCGCGCCTTCCGGAACCTGGGCAAGATGTTCAAACGCGGCGGTCATGGCCAGGACCCGCTCGAGGCGATCGAGGCCCCCATGACCTGGTTTCTGCTGGGACAGGTCGTCTCGCTGATCGTGCTGGCCTACCTGGCCAAGAGGACGTTCAACATGCCTTATTGGCTGGCCGCATTGGCCCTGGTGCTTTCGTTCATCCTCGCCCTGGTGGCCTGCCGGGTGACGGGTGAGACGGACACGACGCCTGTCGGCGCGATGGGCCAGATCACGCAATTGACGGTCGGGGCGATTCACCCTGGGAGCGCCACCACCACGCTGATGAGCGCGAACATCGTTGGCAGCGCGGCCATCTCGTCGGCCGACCTGCTGACGGACCTGAAGAGCGGCTACCTGCTGGGGGCCAACCCGCGCCAACAGTTCCTGGCGCAGTTTTCGGGGATCTTCGTTGGGACGCTGATAACAGTGCTGGCCTTCAGTGTGATGGTGCCCAACGCCAGTGTGCTTGGGTCGGACCAGTTTCCCGCGCCTGCGGCGCAGAACTGGCGGGCCGTGGCCCTGGCCATGAGCAAAGGCATCGGCGACCTCCACCCGGTCAAGAAATGGTCGATCGGCCTTGGCGCCGCTGTGGGTGTGGTGCTGGCCCTGCTGCCGGTGGTGATGCCCAAAAGGCAGGGGCGAATCCCCTCGGCCGCGGGGGCGGGTCTGGCCTGGACATTCCACTGGTATTACAGCCTCTTGTTCTTCCTCGGGGCGCTCGCGGCCTGGGCCTGGAAAAAGAAGGCGCCGAAAAGCGCAGAGGAATTCACTTACCCGGTGGCCTCCGGGATTATCGCGGGCGGCTCTTTGATGGGGGTGTTTCTGATCTTCTGGGAGAACGGCCCCGGGCTGCTCAAGCTCATCCCCGGGCTCTTTGGCCACTGATTCGCGCGAAGAGGTCCTTGACACGCGCACTCAGGGAGATAAGACGTGCCCGAGGCAAGGCCGGCCAAAATCAGTGCGGGCTGGCGCATAGCCCGGCGGCCTGATAGGACATTGAGCCGGGCAGGCGGCATTAGCGCCGCGGGGTGAGGAATTTAACGAAGGCATACGATAATGGAAAAGAAACGACGGATTGAAAAAGAGCGCAGGCTGAACCAGGACGACCTGATGGTCGTCACGGGCGGAGGCGGTTTTATTGGCGGGAACCTGGCCTTGTATTTCAAGGGGAAAGGTTTTGGGCGGATACGGGCGGTGGACAAGAAGCCGCTTTACGAGTGGTATCTGCGCGTGCCCGGGGTGGAGAGCCTGAACCTGGATTGCAGCGTGGAGGAGAATTGCCGGCGGGTGTGCGAAGGGGCAGTGGAGGTCTATAACCTGGCGGCGGACATGGGGGGAATGGGTTTTATCGAGCGTTATCGGGTGGAGTGCCTGCGGAGCATCCTGATCAACACGCACATGCTGGAGGCGGCCTACCGGGCCGGGGCGCGGCGCTACTTTTTCTCGTCGTCGGCGTGCGCCTACAACACGCTGTTGCAGCAGGAGCCGGGGGTGCGGGGGCTCAAGGAAGCGGACGCCTACCCGGCGATGGCGGAGCGAGGCTACGGGTGGGAGAAGCTGATGAGCGAGATGTTTTGCCAGGAATATTGGGCGGAGCGGGGGATGAAGACGTTTATCGCGCGGTTCCACAATGTGTATGGGCCGCACGGGACCTGGGCTGGGGGGCGGGAGAAGGCCCCGGCGGCGATCTGCCGCAAGGTGCTCGAGGCGCTGGACGCCGGGAGCGGGAAGATCAACATCTGGGGCGACGGCACGCAGACGCGCAGCTTCATGTATATCGAGGACTGCGTGAAGGGGATCGAGCGGATCATGCATTGTGATGAGTTGATAGCCAGGCCGATCAACCTGGGTTCGAGCGAGTTGGTGAGCATCAACGAACTGGTGACCAAGGTGGAGAAGATTGCCGGGGTGAAGCTGGAGCGGGAGTACGATCTCAAGGCCCCGCGCGGGGTGGCGGGCCGGAACAGCGACAACACGTTCATCAGGCAAGTGCTCAAGTGGGAGCCGAACACGTCGCTGGACACGGGCCTGCGCGCGACTTACCAGTGGATCAAGGGGCAGTATTACGCCCGCAAGCAAGGCCAGCGCGTGGTGGAGTGAGGGGTTTAAGGGCGCGCGCAAAAACAGATTTCGAGATCTGATTGCCTGGGTCGAGCGTGGAGCGTCAGAGCGTGGAGTCCCGATGGCCATCGGGACTTCGACGCGGCTACGCTCCACACTTTCACGCTCCACGCTCCGACGCGGAGTGTGCGCCAAAATGTTTGAATTGCGCCTGAACTCGCGAAATTGTTTTCGCGGGGGCGGCTGAGATTTTTCGCGCGGGCAAGCCGCCGGCGGAGCGAGCAGCGGCCGGCGGCAGCGGCGTTTGGGGCAGCGGGAGTTTTCCAATGGGCGGGGAGAAAAAATGGCCAATACAGCCAATACAGCCAATACAGCCAATGGAGGATTGGGCGGAGGCGCTAGGCGGGGTGAAAAAAAAGACCCAATACAGCCAATACAGCCAATGGAGGATTTGCCGTGGTTCGGGAAATGTGCGAAAACAGGGGCGCGTGAAAGCAATGCTACACAAGATTCAGGCAGGGGCGGAAGGCCAGGGCGGACCCCGCTCTTTCCGGGCGGAGGAGCGAGGGAGAGGCGAGTTAGGCCGGGAGAGCGGGGCGAAGCGCGAGGTGCCGGAGTGGCGGCGGCGGGCGGCGGCGGGGCTGAGTCTGGCGGCGGCGGCGCGCCTGGGCGGGACCCTGCGGGAGATGCCGGGGGGTTTGAGCCGGGATTTGTCGCGGGTGCTGAGGCCGCAGGCGGCGTATCGGTGGTTGCTGCCGCAATTGGCGGCGATCACGCCGCAGTACATTGAGATGGTGCTGCGCGGGGCGTTGGCGGGCAATCATGTGCAGGCCTGGGAGTTGTTCGATTTGATGGAGGATAGTTCGCCGCGGCTGCTCAAGGATCTGAATGAGTTGAAGCGAGCGGTGGTGGCGATGGACTGGGTGTTGGCGCCCTGGCAGGAGGAGGATGAACCGCCGAGCGAAAGCGGGAGGGAGAGAGCGAGGCTGGTGAGCAGCGCGTTGCGGCAGATGAGGCCGGAGCCGACGGCGGATGAGAATGATTTCAGCGGGACGATTTACGACGTGCTGGATGCCTGGGGCAAGGGGCAGACGGTGCTGGAGGTGGATTGGGCGGTGAGGCGGTGCGGGGAGTTGGGGGAGATAGTGGCGCCGCGGGCGAGCTACTGGGTGCATCCGACGTGTTACGCGTGGACGATGGGGGGCCGCCTGGGACTGAGGCTGGAACTGATGGGGAACAGGGAGGGGCACGGACGGGGACGGACGGGGAGGGAGGGATATAAGCTGAGTCCCGGGGTGTGGCAGAGCACGACGCTGCAGCCGTTACCGAGCGCGGTGGGGGAGTTTCCGGCGGACAAGTTTCTGGTGTCGATTTGCAAGGCGAAGAGCGGGACGGCGCTGGGGGGGGCGTTACTGCGGCCGCTGGCGTGGTGGTGGTGCGCGGGGAATTTTTCGGCGGATTGGTTGTTGAACCTGGCGCAGGTGTTCGGATTGCCGTTCCGGTGGGCGAATTATGACCCGGCGGCGCCGCAGGGGACGGTGGACGCGATCTGTACGATGCTGGAGCGGATGGGGAGCAATGCGTGGGCGGCGTTTCCGGCGGGGACGACGCTGGAGTTGAAGGAGGCGGCCAAGAGCGGGGAGCATTCGCCGCAGGGGGACATGCTGGACCGGGCGGAGAGGCAGATGGATTTGCTGATCCTGGGGCAGACGCTGACGACGGATGTGTCGGATGGGGGCGGGAGCCGGGCGCTGGGAGAGGTGCATGAGGGGGTGAGGGGCGAAGTGGTGCAAGCGGCGGGGAACTTCAGCGCCGGGGTAATAAACACGCAGTTGATACCGAGCATTCTGCGGTTGAATTACGGGGATGACCTGGAAGCGCCGGCGTTCCGGCCGGTGGTGAAGAAGCAGCAGGATGCGAGCGCGAATGCGGAGCGGGACGCGGTCTTGCTGTCGGCCGGATTGCGAATGCCGAAGCGGTGGTTATACCGGCGGCACGACATTCCGCTGCCGGAGGCGGGGGAAGAGACGATCGGAGGCGGGGGAGGCGGCGCGAGGGGCGCGGTGGGGGGCGGGCAGGAGCGGAGCGGGGGCGGAGGGGCGGACAGGAATGACCGCGCTCCGGGTCCGGTGAAGGGGAAGGAGGGATTAGGATTAGGAGTAGGAGTAGGAGGGAAGACAGGGGCGGAGCAGGCGAGCGGGGAGTTCGGGCGGCCGGCGCCGGGGGAGTTTGAGGAGGCCGGCGGGCGGGATTTGGAGGCGGTGAACCAGAGGCGGGAGAGAGTTTTGGAGGCAGAAAGATGAGCAAGCGGTGTGAGCATATCAATGAGGACGGCACGTTCAAGGGCGGGTTCGATGGCTGCGTGCTGCACATGATGGCTGAGTGCGGGGGCGGGCACAGTGAGGAGAGCGCGAAAAAAATCTGCGGGAAGATTGCGCAGATGAAGGGGAAGGGGCCGGAGGGCCCGCAGAACACGCAGAAGACGCAGAAGGGGGGGAACGGGGAAGGGGGAAGGGCGAACGGCGAGCGGCGAACGGCGAATGGCGAATGGCGAACGGCGAATGGCGGGGAGCCGCTGCTGGCGAGGTTGAGCGTGGCGGCGCCGGTGGCCGAGGACGGGGATTTCATGGTGCTGCCGGCGGGGGTGCACGAGTGCGGGTTTTCGCAGGGTGGGCGGGCGGTGAGGAAGAAGGTGAATATCACGGGGGAGTCAGCGGCGGCGCTGCAACGGCAGTTGGAGTTGGTGAAGGGGAGGAGCGCGCTGAAGCCGTTTTTTGATTTTGACCACCGGGATGAGGCGGCGAGCGCGTGGCCGCAGAGGTTTTATTGGGTGGAGGGACACGGACGAACACGGACGGACATGGACGCACAGGGCCGGCCGGCCGGCGTCTATGTGAGGGCGGAGCGGAGCGAGCAGGGGCGGGCGGCGATGGTGGGCAAGGCATACCAGGCGTTCTCGATGGTCTTTCACGTGGACAAGGCGGAGCCGGCGAATGTGGTGTGCAATCCGGAGGCGGATTTGAATTTCGGGGGCCTGGTGAATGATCCGGCGTTTAAGGAGATAGCGCCGTTGTGGGCAAAGGCAGAAAGGGCAGAAAAATGGGGGCAGAAAAATGAATTTCCCGGAGCGGGCGCTCCGGGCGTTGCTGGGGCGCAATCCAGCGACAACATCAACCAAGGAGGAGTAATGAATGAGAGTGAAATCGCCGGGCTCCAGGCGAAGCTAGCAAAATTGGAGCAGGAGAACACGGCGCGGCGGAAAAAGGACGCCGCGGAGGCGGTCCAGGCAGCGGTGAAGCGGGGGGCGCTGCCGGCGAAGGACGAGGCGCTCAAGGGGAAGTGGCAGAAGTTGATCGAGGAGGACCCGGAGAACATCGTTCTGCTGGCAGGGCAGGCGGATAACCCGGCGATGGGCGAGAGTATCACGCGGGGGGAGCGGACCGGAATGACCGGGCTCCAGGCCCAGGAGGGGCCGGCGCGGGTGCTCCAGGCATATGGGGCGCTGGCGGCCAAGAACAGCAGCGTGCGGGACCTGAGCGTGCTGGGCTTCCGGCAGAAGGGGGAGCACGCGAAGGAGATGGCGGCCATCTACGCGCGGGAGATCGCGCCGCGGTGGCAGGAGTTTCGGGAGTTGCCCTTGCTGGCGGCGGATGTGAGCGATACGAATTTGGGCATGCTGAGCGGGACGCTGGTGGCGCAGCGGACGTTGCAGTTGTTCAAGCTGGCGTTTCCGGCGATCACGCGGGTTTTCACGGATTTCAGCGACATGCCGGCGCAGTTCAAGCAGACGGAGGCGACGCGGATCGTGGTGGTGCCGGCGGTGCAGACTTACAACACGGCGGCCGATGCGAGCGGGCGGCCGCAGGGCTGGAGCACAGTGAGCACGGCGCAGACGAAGGATGTGCTGATCACGCTGGACGAGCATGTGGGGGTGCCGATTGTGTTCGACGCGAACACGCTGGCGAGCACGATGCGGCGGCTGTTCGACGAGCAGGCGCCGGCGGCGGCCTACGCGCTGGCGAGGTATTTCGTGGAGAAGGTGTATAAGCTGTTCACGCTGGCGAATTACAACGCTTACGCGGTGAAGAACGGGGCGAAGGTGCCGAACGCATACGCGAGCTACAAGGTCGCGCTGGGGGATTTCGCGCGGAGCACGTTGACGAAGCTGGCGGCGATCTTCAATCCGAACGAGGTGCCCATCAATGACCGGGTGGTGCTGCTGGGGAGCGATTATTTCGAGCAGTTGGCGACGGACCCGAGCCTGGTGACGTTTTTTGCGGGGCAGCGGGAGCCGGAGATCGTGACGGAGAACCGGTTGCCGCGGCTGGCGGGGTTCGAGCCGATCGAGGCGCCGAACCTGACGGCGCCGGGGGTGACGGCGAACCTGGTGGGGATGGCGCTGCACAAGGCTGGGGTGGTGGCCAAGACGCGGCTGAGCAACGACTACACGCAGGCGCTGCCTGGGTCAAGCTATGGGTCGGTGACCACGATCACGGACCCGGACACCGGGATCTCGGTGGTGCTGGTGCAGTATGTGAATCATACGGGGGGGTATGCCGAGTGGCGCATCCAGGTAATGCTGGGGGCGGCGGTGGGGGATAACCGGGGCGGGTTGTGCATTACCAGCCAGTGAGAGCCTGGAGGCCGGAGGCTGCAGCCTACAGCCTAAAGCCTAAAGCCTAAAGCAAAGAGAAAGGACAAAAACAATGAAAAGGACAAAAAGGATGGGATGGGTTGGCATGGTGCTGGCGATGGGAGCGTTGGCGTGGAGTGCGGCGCCGGGCCGGGGCGAGGGTTTCAACATCACGAACACGATTGCGCCGGGGGTGGCCTATGTGAGCCCGCCGACCAATTCGATCGGGACCAACGGGGTCGGCTACAGCACTGGCGGGCCGATCCGGGTGGAGAATTATGAGCGGATTGGTTTTTGGTTTACCTGCCAGGGAACGTCTTCGACCAATCAGACGATCACGGTGAACCTGGTGCGGGCGCCGACGGCAGGACCGCCGGGCGCGAGTGAGTGGGAGACGGCCTCGCAGTCTGCGCTGACGATCACAACCAGCGGCACCAATCCGGTGGTGTGGTGCACGAACCTGGATACTTACTTCACGGGTCCGGCAAACTGGGTCGGCATCGCCTCGATGACGAACAGCGGCAACGCGAGCGTGACCAACTGCGCGGCCTCGGTGGTGAAGAAGATTATTCCGATTCGCTACCCGTAGCCGCGATGGGGAGGGGAAGAGGCCCCGGCGGCTGGTTTTGGTTGGGTTTGCCGCCGCCGGGGCCATCGAGTGCGGAGCAAGTGAGTAGTGGGTGAGTGAGTGGGTGGGAAAGTGGGAAAGTGGGGAGATAGGCAGCCGATAGCCAATAGGCAATAGCCAAGAGCCAACAGCCAACAGCCAATAGGCAATAGCCAAGAGCCGATGGCCAATAGGCAATAGCCAAGAGCCGATGGCCAACAGCCAAGAGCCAACAGCCAACAGCCAATAGGCAATAGCCAAGAGCCGATGGCCAATAGGCAATAGCCAAGAGCCGATGGCCAACAGCCAAGAGCCAACAGCCAAGAGCCAACAGCCAAGAGCCGATAGCCAATAGGCAATAGCCAAGAGCCGATGGGCAACAGCCAACAGCCAACAGCCGATAGCCAATAGGCAAGAGCCAATAGCCGGTACTCTCGACACTCGACACTGGACACTCAACTCGCAACTCTCAAATAGCAACTAACTATGGCTTGGAAGACAGTGACAGTGGAGGACGTGCTGGGGGAGTTTACACCTCAGGAGCAGGCGGCGCTCAAGGGCATCCAGGGGGCGGCGGATCAGTTGCCGCTGATCTTGACGCGGGTAGTTAATGGGGCGCGCGGCGCGATGCGGGCAGGGGGTTATGAGCTGGGGGATGAGGGGACGACGCCGGATCAGCTCGATCTGGAAATCATCGCGCTGGCGCGGTGGCGGTGGCTGCTGGCGTTCCCACAGTTGCAGCGGTTGCAGACCCGAGACCGGCGGGACGCGCACGATGAGGCGCTGGCCAGGCTGGAGCGAATTGCCCAGCAGAAGCTTGCGATCGAGCCGCCGGCGAAGGCGGACGGCGCGGCCGCACCGCCCGCCATGAATCCAAGAAGCGGCCAGTGGAACAGCGAGAACAAGCTGGTCGGCAGGACGCACCCGGTGGCAACACCCCAGGCGCAGCGGCCGGGGCAGGAGAATACGGCGCCGCCCTACGCCAATCCGGAGGCGCCGCCGGATAATTAGGCGGCGTCCGGGCAGTCGAGAGGCGCGGATGAACAGAGCGGGGCAGCGGGGCAACAGAGGGGTTAAAGGGGTTAAATGAGTTGAATGAGTGGCGGGCGGGGACGAGGGATGGGGGCCGATTTTATGAATGATTTTGTGCAGTTACAGGAGGATTTGACGCAGGGGCTGCGGTGTGAACCGGCGCTGGAATACATCAATGTGGTGCAGTATCGGAAGCTGCGGTTGCAGAGCGAGATCGATTGGTCGGCGATTTATGCGGCGCCGCGGCACGGGCGAGCGGGGTGCGGCATCGTGGTGGAGATGCCGACCTTCGAGGTCTTGCACCCGAATGTCTCGGGCCCGGTGGGGAACCTGGTGTTGTCGTGCGTGGTGCTGGAGGAGCCGAACCTGAATTGCGACCCGGCCACGGGGACGCAGATGAGCGCGGAGGCAGTATCGAAATTCATCCTGGACAGTTCGCACCAATGGGAGATTGGCGGGGTGGGGGTGATGGCGGCGGCGCGGGAGGCGATTCGCGGGCTATGGCGGACGGAGGATCTGCGGGGAGTGGTGGGTCCGGGTTCGTTGCGCGATACCATATGGGATGCGCAACGGTTCGAGGGGTTGGTGGCTTACCGGGTGAAGCTGCAAATGCAGGCGGCCGGCAGGCCCGCAGCGCGCGCGAGCCAGCCCGTGGCGCAACAGGAGCAAGCCATGGTGACGCTCTCGTGCGCGACGGAGGGGGCGGAGATCTACTACACGACGGATGGGAGTTTTCCGGGGCCTGGGAATGGACGGGCGGCCAAGTACAGCGGGCCGTTCCAGGCGAGCGGTTCAGTAGTGCGCTATGCGGCGTATAGGGGCGGGATGTTCCGCAGCGGGGTGGGACGGACGGAGATGTGAAGAGTCAAAAGGGTTAAGAGAGTCAGGTGAGCGAGATACCGGCCAGGGCTGGTGAAAAAGACGAAAAGGACTAATAGGACGAATAACCATCAACGATGAACTATCAACCATCAACTAAACTATGAGCACATTGTATGCGGGGCCGGGAAAGGTCTATATGAACAGCCAGGTGCTGTTTCCGGAGGGCGAGCATGGGGAGCTCAAGGCTGAGGTCCAACAGCAGGCCGTGGATGTGGTGAGTGGATTTCACGGGCGCGTGACGGCGCTGCAGGGAGATGCGCAGGCGAAGATCAGCCTGACACCATTTGATAACTGGTCGGCGCTGCCGCTGCTCTTGCCGGCCTATCTGGGGGTGAGCGTGGGGGCCACGTCCGGGGCGCTGGTCATAGGCAGCAGGCCGCATGGGGCCGCCGACGTGCCGGCCAAGATTTGGACGCCCGACGGGCGACTCTACACCTTTGTCCGGGCGGGGGTGACGAAGCACCCCGACCTTCACCTGGGGATTAACAAATCAATGTTTGGGCGGGTGGAGATCACGGCGCTGGTGGCGAGCGCCAAGAAGCTGGGGGACGCGGCGGCGCTCTACACGATTACGGAGAGCGGGGCGGGCGATCCAGGCGGGCAGCAGGGGACGGATTACACGCGGGGCGCGTGGACGGGGGTTTGGGGCACTGCCGCCGGCTTCGGCGGCGACCAGAACGGCACGCCGATCGAGGCCGAGGATGAATGGGCCATCACGTGCGCGATCAAGTATTGGCCGCTCACGGTGCAGCAGTTGGTCCGGGGCTACAAGCTGGATTCGGTGGCGTTCATGGCCAAGGTGCGGCCTTTTGGGCCGACGCATTCGCAGATCGATGCGGTCATCGGTGTCAACGCGGGGCGCACCCTGGGCAGCCAACTGGCCAACGCGACAACCGGCGCGGACCTGACCCTGAGCGGGCCCAGCAGCAAGACGATTACCCTCAAGAACGCCGATGTCGTGGGGGCGGGCTTTGAGTTTGGGGGGACGAAGCTCGGGAGCGGGGAGCTGGGCTTTGTGACGACGATGAGGTTCACGGCCGGGGCGCCACAGCCTTTGCTGGTTTTTAGCGCGTAGGAAGGGGAACGGCGGAATACGCGGAAATGAAAGGAAGGCAGGCGGGACGCCTGCCCCACTACAACTAGAGAATGGATGAAGATTGTCGCGACACCGTTGCCGAGCGGGTCGGCCATCACACTGGGCGACGACTCTGTCGGCGACTTTATTGTGGATCCGCCGCCCTTGCCGGTGGAGCGGCGGCAGTTGCAGCAGGAGGCGCTGGCCTTTGCGGAGCGGGAATTTGCCACCGGCCGCGGAAACCGGAGGACGGGTTTTTCGTGGACGGTGGCGCGGGTGCACGCGGACCAGGCGACGGCAACTGGGTTTGTGTGGGGGCACGCGGCGGGCGTGCCGATGAATTGCTCGCTGGAGGTGCAGGAGGCGGAGGGGGCGTGGAGTTTTTCGAGCGCGGTGATCGTCGAGGTGGCGGTGATCGAGCAGAGTGGGGTGAGCACGAAGGTCCGATACACGGTGCAGGGGGCGGTGCCGAATTCTAATTAATAGGAGATATGAAAAGGCGTGGATTGTTCGGAGCAGGGCTGGGCGGGGGCCACGCGGCGACGGTTGTGGTCTTGTGGTCAGTGGTTTTGTGGTCTGGGGCGCTGCGGGCGCCGGGGCAGACGGCGGTATTGTTTCCGGTGAGGGATTTGACGGGGCAGAATGCGAATTGGCCGATCACGGTGACGCCGCTGGATGGGCCGATGACCTACGGGAGCAATATCTACTACGGCCCCCCCATCACTTTGTACCCGACCAATGGGATGGCGCAGACGAATTTGATTGGGGGGAATTACCGCATCACGTTCCAGGGCTATCCTGGCGCGCTGAAGATTTTTGTGCCGTTTGGGGCGACGAATGCGGTGAGCGCGGCGGACCCGAGTATCCAGGTGAGCGGCAATGGGCTGGCAAGCGCTATAGGGCCGACCGTGAGTAATGTAGTGGCGGCGGAAGTGGGGCCGATGGTGAGTAATCTGATAGCAGTGGCGGTGGCGCCGGTAGTGACCAATGTGGTGGCGGCGGCGGTGAGCGACCTGGCGCCGACGAATGCGCCGGCCCTCTACGGGGCGACGCTGGCGGGGACGACGGAGATCGCGGGGGATGTGAACGGGGGCAACAAGTCGTTGACGAATCTGTCGAGCCTGGCGGCGGGGTCCATCACGGGGGCGCACTACGGGAACGGGGCGGGATTGACGGGTTTGCAGGCGTCGAACGTCGTCGGTCAGGGCATCGTTTCGCAGGCTCTCGTTCCAGTATGGCAGCATCCAACAAGGCCTGGGGACACGGAGATCGCGGGGGATGCGGCGGAGGCCTCCTCAACGATTTCCGCATACGGATTTTACGAGGAAATCACCAATGCGCTGTCTTTCAACGCGCTCCGCTGCGCGGTCTGGAACACAGGTGCGAATCCGGTGACGCTCAAGATTTGGCAGGCAGCTTCCATAAGTAATTTTGTCTCCTATACCAACATCTATTCTTGGCCGGCACTCTATACGAGCACCATTTCAGCGGCGAACTTTCCGATGTCCGATACAGTCAGCACGTTCCTGTTGAGCGGCCCAGTCTCAATCGCAGCAAGCAATTACTGCATTGTGACGTTTGCAACGGGGGATGGCTCGGCTGGCGATGCGAATCTGCACACGGGCTTCTGGGACACTGACTCCACGGGAGATCGGCATCCGTTTATCTATTTTCTCCCTTCGACCGGCCATCTCTATTTCAGTGACACCCCGTACTATGCCGCGACATTTGAGTTGGCAGGCCAGGACACCGATTTGTTGACCTGGCAAATTGCGACAAGTGAGGCCATTGCCGCTTTGCAGGGGGGCTCCTTATCGAATCTCAATGCATCTGCGCTGTCGGGGGTTGTCCCGGACAACAACCTGCCGGTTAATTTGGCGGGCCGCGATGCCCTGCTCTCCTGGGGGGCCAAGGTCTCAAAACTCCAGAATCTTACCAACAGCGCCGTCAACATCGCCTGGATTGGGGATTCATGGTCAACTTGGGGTTACATCACCGGCCCGTTGCGGGCCGCCTTGCAAGGTCTGGCCGGCAACGGGGGCGTCGGTTATTGGGGTTTGCATTACTGGGCAGAAAAGCCGGCCGGGGTCAGTTATTCAATGACTAATTGGGCCTTCGTGACGCTTACGAACACGCCTGGCATCACGGCGGCGACGGCGACAAACACGTCGGCGAATCTTTGGCTGACTTCGAGCGTGACCGCCTTCGATGTCTGCTATGTGACTTGTCCTGGGGGCGGCACTTTCGAGGCTTCTGTGGATGGGGGGGCCTGGATGGTGGTGCCAACGGCGGCGGCTTCGTGCGGGGTTGGCTGGACCAACGTGGCGAGCGGGCTTGGCGGCCCTCCGGTTCATAGTCATCGGCTGCAATTGCAGGTTTTGTCGCTGGGCACGGGCGGAGTCACCATCGGTGGGGTGAACTGCTACGTCGAGAGCGCCCCGAGCGTGCGGCTGCACGACCTTGGGATGAGCGGCTCCTCGAGCGCGAACTGGCTGGCAAGTTGCCTTCTGCCCGGCTGGACGAACGGGTTGGCCTGGCTGGCGCCGGATATGGCCGTGATTCTGCTTGGGGTCAATGACAAGATTGAGTCCATTAGCCCGAGTGCGGTTACGACCAATCTGGCGGGGTTGATTGGGCGGCTGCAATCGGTGAATCCTTCTATCTCCGTCCTGCTGATCGCGCCGAGTGATACGGGGATCACGAATCCCGCTTATACGAGCTTTCAGTACCGCGATGCGCTGAAAGCTTTTGCCAGTTCCAATGGCTGCGGCTTTGTAGATGGTTGCGCGGCGCTGGGGAATTACGCGCGGGCGACGAATTTGGCGCTGATGGCCAACTACAGCCACGTCAATCAGGATGGCGGGCTGTTGCTGGCAAATGCCGTGTACCGCTACCTCCAACCAGCGTCCCTGGAACTGACGCCGGCGGCGATGACCATAGGCAGTCTCGGGGTGGGGCAGCCGGTGAGCACGGTGGTCTCCGGGGCCTTGGCGTCGCTCGATGTGCTGGGCGCGGCCTCGGTTAACGGCTACCTGGTTGTCCAGAACGGAAACTGGTTCCTTCTTCACAACACCACTGGGAGCTACACCTGGATGTATTACAGTGATTCGCCGAGCAGGTATCTATGGCAGAACAATGACGGCGGCTATATCTGGCAGACTTACCACAGCGGCGCTTACTCGCCGGTGCTCAGCATCGAGAACACCGGCCTAGTCACTGTAGCCAGCAACCTGGTCGTTGGGGGCACGGTCACCGGCAGCTTGGCAGGGGGGACGAATCTTCCAGTTGCGGCAATAGCCGCTAGCGGGACGCAGGACGCTGCGCATTACCTCGCCGGCAATGGGACTTGGGCAGTTCCGGGGGGCGGCTCCGGGGGGAGTGCGACGAACGCCGTAACGGTTATCGAGACTAACGGGGCGGCGCTCCTGAACGGCGCGACCAACCTGAACCTCCTTTCCAGCTCCTCAGGACTGGCGATAACAGGTGTGCCCACCGGGAACCGGGCAGACGTGAGCTTCTCGCTGACCGGCAGCTTGCCAAGCTGGTCCACCGTTCCGACCAATGCCTTCGACCAGGCGAACGCGGCCCTTCAATCCACGCAGGGCCTTGCGACTGTGGCCTTTAGCGGCTCGGCCACCAGCCTTGGCATCGGGACATTGGCCGATGCTCGATTGAGCGCGAATGTGGCGTTGCTGAACGGGAATAATGCGTTCACGGGCAACAACTCCCTGAGCAGCGGCCTCAAGGTGACCGGTGGTCTCACGAACGCCTCGCTGGCTGGCGCAACCTTCGTCGGGACGGACAGCAACGGCAAGGAGGTGTCCAAGACTCTGGCCAGCAGTGACGTGACGGGGGCGCTCGGTTATACGCCGCCGCCGAACACCTACGCAGGAATTTCAAACGCCGTTCAATTTCTCATGGCAACCAACGGGGGCCCGCTGGCCAGCAGCCAGGTCACAAGCGCCTTGGGCTACACGCCGCCAACCAACACCGCTGCCGGCATCAATGCTGCGCTGGGCGCAACGGCGGTTCAAAACGCGACCACCGCGAGCTATGTCAGCACGGCGCTGCTCACGAATAAGGTGTATGCCTCGAGCAACAATACGAGCGGCGGGGCTACCGGGCAGGTCTGGGCGGCGGACGGGAACAGCGGCGGGAACTGGAGGTTGCCGGCTGCGATTGTCTATAAGAATCCGGTGGCAGTGGACGATCAGGGCAGCAGTTCGGCGAGCAACGTGATCGCGTTCACGATCAGCGGAGGCACGCTGGGAACGAACCATACTGTCAGGATAACAGCATGCGGGGATATGTGGCAGAACAGTACAAGCACTACAAACCTGACGCTGGCTCTCAAATACGGAACGACAGTCCTCTGGCAGGATACAGCGGCTATAACCACGAGCGCTTACCGCAAGCCATGGTATTTCCAGGCAGACCTGGCGGCGGTGAATTCCACAAGCTCACAAGTCCTTAATGGATTTTGGCAGGCGCTTTCCAGCAGCGGGAATCCAACGACCGGCGAGGGCAAGATCATGGTTAACACTGCGCCGACCGAGACCGCTTCATTTTCGGGAACCTCCTCTGAGGACTCAACGGGCGACCGGATATTTTACCTGATCGTGACTTGGGCAAGTATTTCAGCCAATTGCGAGTTCAAAGTGATGAATGTCGTGGCTGAGCAGTTGTGATGCATGAATAAGCAACAGCCAGATTCCGCTGGGCAAGGCAGACAGCCTGGCGAGTCCCGATTCGGAATCGGGAGAGCGGGGCTTTTTGTGAGGCTGAGGAGCGAGTTATGACTGAGGAGAGTGGGGACATCTTGAAATCCCGATTCGGAATCGGGAGCGGAGGCAGTCCCGATTCGGAATCGGGAGAGGGGGATGTTGGCGGGGGCGGTTCCGGGCGGGAGCCTGCTCGGGAGGTTTGCGGGTTAACGGCCCCAAGAGCATCGAAAGCAGACGACTCGCGGGGAGGTTCGGGTCCGACGTCCCAAGAGAGCGTCGCTGGCGTTGGGGAGGGCGGTGCTGCGGTTGGGCCTTGCAGGGCCGGGAGCGGCGGGAGGCGCCCGTCGGACGGAGTTTCGGCGGTCAAGGAAGCCGGGGCCGGGGCTTTTTCAGGTGTCCCGACTCCGAATCGGGACCCGGCTGTTTCCAGGGCGGCGCTGCGCAGGCCCGGTCCCGATTCGGAATCGGGAGCCGGTGCGGTTCCAACGGCGGCCCTTGAGTTGGCTCCCGATTCCGAATCGGGATCGACCACGTCCCATTGTTCTCAGGAAATTCCAGGGGCGCGGCCGAGCGCGTCGCTGCCGGCCAAGGGGCCGGGGGCGGCGGAGTTCGGGGGCAAGCTGCCGGAAGAGGTCGAGTTGGTGGCGGAGGGTCCCGATTCGGAATCGGGATTATTTGGCTCTGGGCAGGACCAGGAGGCGATGGCGGCGGGGGAGCGGAGTCCCGATTCCGAATCGGGAGGCCAGTTGGCGCCGGAGGGCGGTCCCGATTCCGAATCGGGACCCGCGCCCTTAGATGGCCGGCTGGGGGCGGAACTGAAGGGGTTGCTGCAAACAGTCGGTGGGCTGGTGGATAAACACGCGGCGGCGCTCAAGGCCGCGACGGAGACAATCGGCTCGATGGACAAGACTATCGAGGGACAACAGGCCCTGATCAAAGTTATTGCGGCGAACCAGGAGCGCCTGCGCAACGAGTTGGACGGGTGCGCCAGGCAATTGGGCCAGTGGGCGAGAAGCGTGCAGGTGCCGTGAGATGCGGATGTGGTTATCAGGTTGTCAAGTTATCAGGCGGGCAAGGGCAAGAGATGAGCGCGGTGATGAGGCGCGCGCAACGAGAAACTTGATAAGTTGATGACCTGATGAGCTGATAACTTGACAACCTGACAACTCAGATGTGGACGCTGGTTTATAGTGGGACGGAGCGGGCGCTGGGGGATTGGGGGATTTGCGGGGATTTCGAGTGCGAGTTTGCAAGCAAGGCGAGAGACTCGGTGACGATGCGGACCATCGAGGGTTTTGACGCTGGGGCGGCGCAGTTCGCGTGGCAGGCGCCGGTGACGATTTGGCGGGACCGGACGGCGGTGGGCCAGGGGGGGACGATTTTTTTTCAGGGCTTGGTCGGCGAGGTGCGGCGGCGGATGGATGGCGGGCGGCAGAACCTGGAGTATGTGGTTTATGGGCCGTGGTGGCTGATGGAGCGGCTGAAATTCAAGCAGGGGCGGAAGGTGTTCGACCATTGGGTGGTGGCGAACGATCCGACGAGCGGGGCGGTGCTCAAGACGCTGTTGCTGAGCGAGATTTACCTGGGCGAAAAGCTGGACGAGACCTGGCAGACAAACGGGCAGCAGATGGTGGAGATACTGGACTGGGTCAATGAGTGTTACAACCCGACGAAGCGCGGGGCTAGCAGCGGGCGGGATGATAGTCAGGACGTTTTGCAGATCGGCACGATTGACCCGGCGGTAAATTTTCCGAAGTCGAGGGTGAATGACATTTTTTGTTCGGAGGGGCTGGTGAGCGTGCTGCGGTGGTCGCCGGACGTGGTGTGCTGGTTTGATTACGCGACGAGTCCGCCGACTTTCAACGCGCGGGCGATGGCGAACCTGGGGCTGGTGACGGTGGCTATGACGGCGGAACAGGAGCGGGAGATCGAATTGGCGCCGAGGTACGATCGGCAGCTCGCCGGGGTATGGATTCACTATAAGAAGAGCGATACGATTAACGGGGTGGCCTGGCCGGCGGTTTATGTGGATGCGTATCCGCCGGGGATTACGGATTACACGCCGAACGTGGCCGTGCACACGGTGGAGCTGGCGGGGTCGCAGGTGACGCGGGTGAGTGTGCCGGTGGTAGTGGTGCCGGCGGCGGCGGCGGCAACAGGGGACGCCGCGGCGCGGAAGGCGTGGTGGCTGGCGGTGGATAAGACGTTGAGCGATGCGAACATCGATCCGGACAGCATCGTGGCGGATGCGGCGACGGTGAAGGATGAGCAGGGGAATGCAGTGGACCTGGGCGCGTATCCCAACACGGTGATCAAGGGACAGTTGTCCGGCTGGATGGGGGTGCGCTGGGTGGATGTGACGGTGACGGCGACGATCAGTTACGACCGCTACGCGGATGCGGCGCACAAAATACCGGGGGCCAAAGTCGAGAAGAAGGAGACCCATCACCGGGTGACGCTGACGAACGCGGTGAGCCAGACTTACCGGGCCACGACGCGTTTCGATCCAGGCGAGAGCGTGCCGGTGGGAGTGGCGCAGGCGGTGTATAACAGCGTGGCGACGTTGCAGCACGCGGGGAGGATCAAGTTTGTCGCGGGGCAGTTGAGGAGCGGGCTGAGTGTTGGGCAGCAGATGACGCTGACAGGGCCGACGAGCACTTACGCGAATTTGCTGGTGCAGAGTGTGCGAGCGGCACCGCACCTGGGGGTGCTAGAGGTGAGCTACGGGCCGAGTTCGGTGCTGGACGCGCCGGCGCTGATCGAGTTGGCGCGGGCGACGCGTTGGCGGATGATTTACAATATGCCGAGCGGGCGGTCGACGGGCCAGGCGCCGGGGAGCGCGGATGTGGGGTTGGGGACGGCGACGGCCAAAGAGAACACGCAGCATGGCTTGGGAAACTATTCGCTGCAGGCTGTCGTGTCGCAAGTCACGGGCAGCGCCGGCACGCAAACCGTCGTAGTCGTGAAGGATGCCGAATACGGACATTTGCTTCTGGCCCAACTCGATGCCAGCGGCGAGGTCGTCTCGACTGACGAGAATGGCAGCCCAATCGGCAACGTCGTCGTCGCCTTGGAGGATTGTGGCGGCAAGCCGGTGGCCGTCCGCGAAATGGCCGTCTGCGACCCGAGCTCGGGGGCGCAGAAGAAGGTGAGGGTGCTGGCGAGTGCGCCGTACTGAGGAGTGGCGAGTGATGAGTGGCGAGTGGGGCCAAGGCTGTGCAGGAGAGTCGCACGGCAGGCGAGACGCCTGCCCCACTATGAGAAAGGGAAGGAGATAAATGGCTGGTGATTTTGGAGCGCCATACCGGGCGCCGTGCGGGGGCTGGCCCGCGCAGCAGAGCTGGTTTTTCGGCGGGGCGTTTCAGCATCGGCAGGATAGCGAAGCGGGCATCCAGCGGTATCACAATGTCACGGCGGTGCCGGATTATCACGTGCCGCCGGGGGCGGACCTGGAACCGTATCCGAGGTTTGACAGCCGGATAAATTGGCCGGATACGGGGACGTGCCCAGGGCCCGGCACGCAGCCGAATCCGACGTGCGGGCAGAACCAGGCGGGGTTTCCGAAGTGCGGGCCGTGGTATGACCACGGGCAGATTGATGACCGGCCGGCGCCGAATGGGTCGGCAGACCACAATTCCTACGCGCTCGAGAGTGGGGTTTTCGTTGACCGTTCAGATTGCCATAAACTGGGTTTCAAGAACGTGCAGGCGCGCAAATTCTGGCATGGGCGGTTTGGGTTTTTGAGCCATGACCCCGCGGGGCGGCCGGACCGGAGGGAGGGGCCCGAGGGTTCGGGGTGCGGATGCAGGCTGGAGTTTGAGCAGGCGCAGGCGGATGGGACGAAGTACCGGACGGTGGCGCTGGAATGCACCGTGCACAGCAAATACTTTTATGGCGGCGAATGGGTGTACGACTACACGGCTACAGCCAGTCGCGCCGCTACTGTGGGGCGCTATACTGGGGTCATCACGCAGACCGCCTGTGGGGTTACGGGGGACGAGTCGGAGCAGGCGGTGGCCGAGGACAAGCTGATCGCCCACATCGGCATCAGCGCAGCCAAGGCGATTGATTGGTATGAATCATATTTGGCGGCTTGGACCGGCCTGGGCTGGACGATCTCGGAGACGCTGAGTAGCGGCGTCTATACGGTTACGGCCAGGGATGAGAACCAGGTGACGCGCGGCAGCGGGAGCCTCAATTGCGCGACGGGCGCGATGACGATTCACCAATACGCCCCGAGCGGCGGCCAGATCCTGCTTGAGACCGCGAGCTTTACGAACACCGGCTTCACGCATTCATTCACGCAAACGAGCGAGCCAGTGGGCCAGGGCGATTACTATGAGACCGATTGGGTGGTGAGCGGGACGCTCTCCGATCCTTACACCGCCGATGATTTGCTGGCGGACGTGGTGGGGTTGCTTGGGCAGTGGGATTTGACGGATGACGTGGTGTATCCGTGGCGGCATGATGAGTTATGCTCAATCGCGCCGCTGGTGGGATATAACGAGGAGCGGGGGGCGATCAACCCGGAGACCGGGGTGCTAACGTGCAATTGGACGGACCCGAATGCCGGAGGATGGGATGGGTCGGTGGAGGGGGCGCCGTTGGCGGCGGGGCGCGGGCCGCATTTTGACTGGGAACACAAGACGTGGCGCGTGTGCAAGGACCCGAACGGGAACAAGGCTTACTACATCTATGCTTACGGGGAGTGGGCGGGCGGGCGGAGCCCGACGGGGGTGGATTACGCGCTGAACGACTGGACTGACCGGGCAGTGCCGGAGACGGCGACGCGGTGGACCTGGAATTACGGGGACATTCCGATAGCGGGAGATGTGCCGGGGTATGCCTGGATGATTTATGACCCGGCGGCGGGGGCGCTGATTGCGCAGAAGTGGGCGGAAATAAAGGTGTCGCGGCCGTCTTGCAATTTCGCGCGGCCTTGTTGCGGGGACCGATTCGCGCTGGATGAAACGGACGTGGGCTGCGCCCAAGACCTGGGCGGCAATGTGGTGTATGTCAATCCCGATTTGCCGGCCCCCGGCCAGGGTGATGTCTATCTTGTGGACGGGCTCGGCTCGCTTGATGGTGTGTGGTCAGTGACCAGGCAATCGGCGCACCATTTCCATCTCGACAGCCGGGTCTCGCCCGCGTTGAGTCCTTTTATGCCTTCGGTGGATGTGGCCATCTTTGGCAAGCTGCGCTGGCCAGGCGCGCCGGGCATTTGTCCCGATTCATCGGGAGCGCTGACCGGGGCCACGAACGCCAATCCTATCGAGATCACCGTGGCGAGTCCCGCGGCCTGGTGGACGGGTGATGAGGTCGTCATCGCCGGCGCGGCTGGCAACACCGCCGTCAATGGCACTCATACGATAACGGTCGTCGACTCGACCCATGCGACGCTGGACGCGGCCGGCAATGGCGATTACACGGGCGGCGGCTATGTGTCCTATCCAGGCGCGGCGGCGTATCAATGGAATGATGACCAGTCCAAAGGGGATTATTACGTGGTGGAGTGGGAGTTCAATAATCGGGACTGGGCAGAGCGGCAGCGGGTGATTGAGCAGGCAAACAATTCGCAGTGCGCCAGTTGCCCGGATTTGCAGCCGCAGAATTCGAGCCCGATCCGGCCCCTGCAAGGCGGGCGCGGGATGCCGCGTGATGTGAGCGGGCTGAACGTGACGGAGGCCTGCCTGCCGTTTGCGGTCTGTTGTCCGCAGGTCGTCGCGCTCTCGCCCAATGGTGAGACCTGGACCAATGGGACGACCTATCCCTTCGGCGCCTTTGCCGCCGATGAGCGTTACGGCGCCCGCTGGCAAAAGGCCGTGGTGCAGCAGATGGCGGACCCGCTTTGGCAGGCGCCACATAAACCGTGTGTGCAGGGGCAGAATGGGCCGCAACCAACTGCCTGCGCATGGGTCGAGGACAACGCCGGTTGCGCCGGCTGCGGCCACAATCAGCCGGACCTGTGCAATGAGGACACCTGCGATGAAGGCCCGCCCGCGACCGGCGCCAAGTTCTACCCCCAGCGCCCCTGGGTCGAGGCCCGGGCCTCTGTGCCCTCCGGCGCGCCGGGACTGCCGGCCGGGGTAGTCATCAACGTGCTCAACATCGAAGAATTGAATCAATCAAACCTGCCTGCGGGCCTCGTCCTGCCTCCGCCCGCAGGTTTGGGTTACATTGACCAGGACAACGGCGCCGATCCCTGCCAGCCAGTACCGGCCATGACCCCCTGGGGCACCTATCTCCGGGAGTTGAGCTGTGTCTGCGGCGGTGGACAGTTTGCGGCGGAATACCAGGCGAATGGAGTCCTATGCTGATATGGCAATCCTCCACGTCTATAGAGCTCGGCCCGAGCCGCCCTTGCCGCCGCTGGGGCGGCAGGCCCTGAATCTAAGCCGCGCCGCCCTCCGCATTGCCGATCGCATCATCACCGGCGGTCCTGTTTTAGTCCCCACCGATGTCCTCGCCACCCGCCAGGCCTGTTGTCGGGCCTGTGAGCATTTTCGCCAATCGGATGCCCGCTGCGCGCTCTGCGGCTGTTGCACCGGGCGCCCGCTGTTCGACAAGCTCCTCTACGCGTCCGAGGCCTGCCCGGCGGCGGCGCCTAAGTGGCATGCTTGGCTGCCTTAATCGGTCATTACGCGGGTGTTAATCGGGCCGATGGGCTGGGCCGTGTTCTCAAATGTGATACCGCCCGCCGGCCGGGCGGCTGCGCGGCGGTCTGGCCAAGCCGCGGAGCTTATCGCCTCAGCGGAGCCGCGCCAACGGCTTTTGAATGGTCGAATGTCGAAATGGGTGACCCTATTGTTTCTCTACCGAGTCCGAAGAATCGATCAATGAAAGAGAAGAGGACCTCGGGACTGGCGGCGGGTTGCGGATGCCCTGCCGTGTGAGCAAGTCGTCGAATTGTTCCAAGGAGCGATTTGCGACAAGCTCGTAATTAAAGATGGTTGGAGCCAAAGCCGGTTTTGGCTGCCAATTCGCGGTCCGCAGAGGAGCGGCGCCCTTCTGAGCCGGGGCAGAGGGATGCGGGAGTGAGAGGGAGAGCAAAAGGATGATGGTTGTGATTGCGATGGCACCGAAGGCGGGCAAGGCGATCCGCCAATTGAACAGAATTGCGTGGAGTTTCGATGCGGGAGTTCGCCATTCAGGCTTGGGCGGAGTTCGACACCCAAGGCGCGGGGACGGAGTCGCTCGAGGCAGCAGGAGCGGGCTGGCGGCTTTTGGCTGGAAGGTGGCGGAGGTTTCGGAGCTTGACTGCCTAGACACCCCTGCTGCGGCGAGAGTCTCGGTCACGTTGGAAATTTCGGCGAAGTAGGAGCGGCATCGGTCGCAAGTGTGCAAATGCGCGCGCAGCGCGCGGGCGGGTTCGGGTTCCAACGCATCCAGGGCCAGCCAAGTGATCAACTTGCGGTTTTTGCGGCAGGGGGTCATAAGATGCCAACTCCTACTTCGTTATCCTGGAATTGCCTGGGGAACGTGTTCATCGAGCGCAACTTGTCGAGGGCATGGAAGAGGCGGGACTTTACCGTTCCGACCGAGCAGCCCAGGGCCGCGGCGATGCCCTCGAGTGAGTCACCGACATAAAAGCGGAGATAAATGACCTGCTTGTGTTTGGGCGGGAGCGCCTCGATACATTTCCACACCAGGAGCGCCCGTTCGTGGAGCAGGGCGGCCTCGTCCGGCATAGACTCGTGAGCAGGCAAGTGGTCGATCCGGTTTTGGAGTTCGTCGTGGGCCGGCGCAGCCAGTGCCGAGAAGGGCACAGGGCGTTTCTCGCGAAGCGCGTTGCGGTGGCGGTTAATCAGTATGGCGCATAGCCAGGTGAAGAACTGGCAGCGCCCGTTGTAGCGGCGCAAATGCTTCCAGGCTTCAACGAGGGTTTCCTGGGCCAACTCTTGAGCCAGGGTGACGTTTCCGCAGAGGGTCAGCGCTTGATGGAAGAGGCGGCTCTCGCAGGTCCGGCAAATCGCGTCGAAAGCTTCGGCATCGCCGGCTTTGGCCTGCTGGACAAGACTGCGCTGGTCTGGAAGATCGTCTTCCACGGAAGTTGGGTTTGGATTCAACAGCCTCCGATTGGACCATGCGCTTGGGAGAACGTCACACGGGATGAACTCCGGAAGGCAAGGGAGCAGGCATATCCAAGCAGCTTGGGGCATCGGCATTAAACAGCCGCTTGGTCGCACGCTATTTCGCCCTGGCTTGACCTGCATGCGGTCCATCCACCAGGAAGGAGGGGCCGGTTTTCTCGACAAAGATGAGGATTTCAGGAAACCCGCCTCCCTCGTAGGCCGACCTAAGTTCGAATCCGCGGTCCACGCCGTCGAAAACGAAGCGCCGAAAGGCAAAGGGGCCTGTCGCGGCCGGGTCGTTCACGGCCAGGAGTGCAGCCTCGCCGTGCAGTCGGTATTCCGTGGCGGCGCGGACCATAGCCAGCCAGACCTGGATTTTGAATTCACGCCGCCGGGCCCTTTCGATAGCGCCGAGGGCCTGGGGCTGGAGCGGGTTGGGGGAGCCCTCGATTTCGGTCTTGAGCTGTTTGATCGCGGTTTGGAATTCCGAGTACGGGAGGGCGGCAATCACGGCAAGCCGGTCATAGAGTTGGCCTTGCTCACGCAGCAATTTGAGGACGCCTTCGCTGGTGCCGCCGGAGGCTTGGGTGATACGTTCCGAAAGAGCAGGATCGGTCTGGGACAGGGTGGCCTGGCTCGATTCAGGGTTCTCCGAGGGGGCAAACAATTTGTTAATTCCGGCCATCACTTTGGCGTCACCCCCGGGGTTTTCTTTTTGGAGGGCCATGACCTTATTGACCAGCCGATCATGGAGCAAACGCCTTTCGGCCGTCAGGGCAGCGGCGACAGTCCTCCGTTCGGGCGCGTGGTCGAGCCCATCGGCCACTTGCCGCAGAGTCTCAGAGGTGAACCGGCCGAAATTCTCCGCCAGGTTGCCGCACAGGATCGCTTCCATGGCGCTCTGGACGAGCGTGGTGATCAAGATGCCGTCTCGAGAGATGTTTCTAGCCAGGGCGAAACTTGCAAGGAAATCATCGCGGGCGTCCCCCTGGCGGTCGTGCTGCAAAGCCCAGGAGACCCGGAACCTTGCGCCGAGCGCGACCGCTTTGGCACGGGCGAGTTGCGGGAGCAGCGTGAATGGCCCGTCGCTCATATCGATCCCCCAATCACAAGGGACCGTGGCTGCGGCTGCCTGGCGCACCAGCTTGAACTCTGAATCGTAGCGGCTCACCAGTTCGCCAAAGCGTGGGGGCAGCTTTTGACCCGACCAGCAGTTTGTGGCGAGGTAATCGAACTCTGGCGCGGAGATATCGGGAGCGGCGAGGAAGGCCTGATAATACCGAAGGGCTGGATTGATGTCGGTGCGGAATGATTGGGCAGTGGCCGCGGACGCAACACCGCCCGCCAAGAACAGGACCAGGAAGATTGAGTTGATCGCCTTCATATTATTGTTCCGTTTTGCAGTCAGCCTGACCATTAATAACGGCAGCGGCCCAAAAGGTTCAATTTTTGTGGCGGTCCTCCTTTGAAAGTAAAAGGGCCGCCCATTAGGGCGGGCGTCAGTCCGCAAGAAACTGGACTCGGGGTTTGACCGGACTTCAAGGCGAGGGCGGTGATCGAGAACCCGAATTTGTTGGAGGCTCGAAGCCCGTGGCCGCCGCTCGCCCGCCCCTGCGAATCGGACGGCGCGAATACGCGCGGCCAAGCAGGCCCGCGAGTGGCAACCGGAGGCCGATGGCGCTTTTTTTCCTGGCGGAAAAAGGGCCGGGGGCGCCGGGCTGGGTCCGGAGTCCAAAGGCGGCGGGGATTTGTAATCGACGAGCTGGGGCGGCGGCCCTAGAGTGGGGGCGAAGGATAGCCTGTATGCCGCGACTCGTGGTCAATGCCGGTTCGCCGGATGCCTGGGAAATCGAGCTCAGACCGGGCGCCAATTCGCTCGGGCGCAGCGAGGAGAACGATTTTCCAATCGAGCATTCCACCGTCTCCAGTTCCCATTGCCAGATCATCGTCACGGGCCGGGACGCCCTGATTCAAGACCTCGGCTCGACCAACGGGACGTTTCTCGAGGGCCAGCTTGTGGAGCAGGCGGTGCTTCGGCCGGGCCAGACGTTTCAGGTTGGGAGTGTGGCAATGCGTTATGAATCGGAGGCGGCGCCCCAGCCCGCGGCGGGGGCCGGCGTGATCCCTCGCGCGCCCCCGGCGCCATCGCCCGGGGCGGCGTTTTGCAAGTCGCACCCGCGATCCGCGGCGCGGTTCGCCTGTCCCAAGTGCCACTACCATTTCTGCGAACTGTGCGTGAGCACGCGGCCAAGCGGGGGCGTGGCGCGGAAGTTCTGCCGGGCCTGCGGGGTGGAGTGCACTCCGTTGGAGGCGCGCCCGGTCCAGGCGGCCCCGCGCGCGCCGAGTTTTGCCAGCCGGCTGGGCAGCGCCTTTTTGTACCCTTTGAAAGGCGACGGGGCGGTGCTCCTGGTGACGGGGACGATCTTTTACGCGCTGATTAACGCGGCGCGTTTTTTTGCCAGGTTCGCGGGGTTGTTGGGCTTGGTGCCGCTGGTTTTCCTGGGTGTTTTTGGGACGGGCTACCTGATCTGTTACCTGCGGCGCATCCTCACCAGTTCGGCGCTGGGGGAGGAGGCAATGCCGGACTGGCCGGAAGTGTCGGAGTGGAGTGACATTGTGATGCCGTTTTTGCAGTTTGTGGGGACGGTGGTGGCCTGCTTTTTGCCGACCATAGGGGTTGCGCTCTTCGTCGCGCCTGACGATCCCTGGAGAGGGTCGGCGCTGGTGGCGGCGGGCCTGTTTGGGTGCGCCTATTTTCCGATGGCCTTCCTGGCGGTCTCGATGTTGGATTCTGTGGGGGCGGTCAACCCGCTGCTGGTCGTGCCTTCGATCGTCCGCATCCCGCTGCACTACCTGGTGACGGTCCTGCTGCTGGCGGGGGTGCTGGCGGCAAGGTGGGCAGGAGGTTACCTGCTGCCGATGGTCCTGCCGGTCCCAATTGTCCCAACCCTTGTGGCCGGGCTGATCGGGTTGTACCTGCTCACCGTCGAGATGCGCATACTGGGCCTGCTTTACCTAACCAACAAGGAACAGCTTGGCTGGTTCAAGGGCTGAGGGTCCATGCAAGACCAAGTTCCGAAGGCGAGGCGTACCAGTCCCGATTCGGAATCGGGAGCCCGGTGGTCGTTCCCCCTTTACCCTGAACGACCACCGGCTACTTTCTACCAACCCTCCGGGTTGGAGAAAATCGGAATTTGTTTTTGCACGGGCGCTAACGGGTTTTGCCCCTGGCCTACATCTCGCGGCGCCCCTCCAGGGCGCGGCTCAGGGTGAGTTGGTCGGCGAACTCTAGGCCGGAGCCCGCCGGCAGGCCGTGGGCGATGCGGGTGATCTTGAGTCCCGGATGCGCCAGCCGCTTGGCCAGGTAAAAGCTCGTCGCGTCGCCCTCGACGTCGGTGCCGAGGGCAATGACGACCTCCTGGATTGGCTCGCGTCCGAGGCGGTGCTCCAGCTCGGCGATACGGAGGTCTTCGGGCTGAACGCCGTTGAGCGGGGAGATGTTGCCGCCCAGGACATGGTACTTGCCGCGAAAGGTCCCGGATTTTTCAACGCTGAGGATGTCCACCGGCCGCTCGACGACGCAAACCAAGGAAGCCTCGCGACGGGGGTCGGTGCAGAGGGCGCAGGGCGATGGTTCGGTAAGGGCGCCGCAGATTTCGCAAAACCGGACGCGCTCACGGGCGTTGACGATGGTATCGGCCAGTTGCTTGACGGCCCCGGCCTGAGCTTGGACCAGGTGCAAGGCGATGCGCTCGGCCGAACGCGGCCCGACGCCGGGCAGCCGGCTCAGCGCGCCGATGAGCGACGTGATTGGTTCGGGCAAGGCGGGCATGTGGTCAACGTCTTTCACACTAGCCCTGGCAAGTTAAAACCGGCAGTGACCTTGTTCATTTCCACAGAGGAGATTTCCTTGGCTTGACCGAGGGCTTGGTTGACCGCTGTCAGGACCATGTCTTCGAGCAATTGGGCGTCGGCGGGGTTGATGGCCTGCGGGTCGATTTTGATCGAGGCCAGGGAGCCGTCGCACTTGGCGAGGACCCTGACGGCGCCGCCGCCGCTGGTGGCCTCGACGGTGCGGCGGGCGAGGTCGGCCTGGATTTGTTCCACCTGCTGCTGCATGCGCGCAGCCTGTTTGACGAGTTTGCCGATGCTAGACATAGCGCAACGAAGGAGTTGAATGAGTTAAGAAAGTTAAAAGAGCGGAAGAGGGGAGCGGGGTTGGCGCAGGGTCAGGCGCGGACTTCAACGATTTGGCCTTTAAAGAGTTCGAGGGCCTTCTGGATGAGGGGGTCGTTCTTGAAATCCTCCTTGCTGAAGGGGACAGGGGCCAGTTTTTGGTTGGCGGGGGCGGCTGGGGTTTTGGGCGGCGGCTGGGGCGCGGCGGCCTGGCGCTCCGGGGCGTCGGCCTGGATAAATTTGAACTGGACATTGGGAAAGCCCAATTCGAGCAGTTTGGTTTGGAGCAGGGAATGGCTGCGCGCGTTGTCCACCAGGCTCATGCGGTCTTGAAATTCGGGGTCGAAGCCGATGGTGAACAGGTTCTTGGTGAACGAAACGGGGTGCGCTTCGAGCAGGTAGGTGCGCGTGAAGGGGCTGGCGCGGCCGACGGCCTCGAGCAGCCTGGCCCATAACTGGGGGAGCTCCCCCGCGGGCGCGGGCGGAGCCGGGGCATGCTGCTCACGCATCTGGGCGGCCGCGGCGGGCGCCGGCTCCGGTGCGGCCGGGTAAGCGGCCGGCGCCACGCTCGGCCCGGTCTCGGCCGGGAATGGCTTCGGGGCGGAGGCCGGGGCTGGGATGGGCGTGGGTGTCGGGAGGCTGACGAGGCGGCCGCGGCCTGGTTCGGCCCGCAGGCCCTGGAGTTGTTTGAGGAGGGCGTCGAGGCTGACCGCATTGCGGGCCTCGATGGCCTTGAGCAAGGCGACTTCGAGCAGAATCATCTTGGAGGTGGTCTCGCGCAGGCGCAGGTCGGCGTCGCCCAGCACCTCGAGGATGCGGGTCAGTCCTTCGGTGGTGGCCAGCTTGGCTTGGTCGGCCAGGGCGGCGGCTTCCGCCTCGGTCACTTCCAGGAGGTTCAGGTCGCCGCGGGAGACCTGGAAGATGAGCAGGTTGCGGAAATGGTTGAGCAAGTCGGCGAGCAGGCGGCCCAGGTCCTGGCCATGAGCGGCCAGGTCATGCAACTGCCGGAGGGCGCTTTCGACTTCGCCCGCCAGGACGGCGCGGGCAAGGTCCAGGAGCTGCTTGTGGGCCGTGAGGCCGAACATGGCCAGCACGTCGGCCTCCTCGATCTTGTCGCCGCAGAAGCTGATCAACTGGTCGAGGGCGGATTGGGCATCGCGCATGGCCCCTTCGGCGCCGCGGGCCATGGCGTAAAGGGCCGCCGGATGGACGGTGACCTTCTCCTGCCGGGCGATGTCGGCCAGGTGCTTGACGATGAGCGCGGCCGGGATGCGGCGCAGGTCGAAGCGCTGGCAGCGCGACAGGATGGTGGGCAAGACCTTCTCCGGTTCGGTGGTGGCAAACATGAACTTCACATGGGCGGGGGGCTCTTCCAGGGTCTTGAGCAGGGCGTTGAAGGCCTCCTTGGTGAGCATGTGGACTTCGTCGATGATATAGACTTTGAACTTGGAGGCGGCCGGGGCGTACTTGACGGTGTCGCGCAGGCCGCGGATTTCATCGATACCGCGGTTGCTGGCGGCGTCGATCTCGAGCACATCGAGGGAGCGGCCCTCGGTGATTTCGCGGCAGCGGGGGTCGTGGTCGTCGAAATCGACCTTTGGCCCGCCGGTGGCATTGAGGCACTTGGCAAAGATGCGGGCGATGGTGGTCTTGCCGGTACCGTGCGGCCCGCAAAACAGGTAAGCGTGGGCGATGCGGTTCTGTGCGACGGCGTGCGCGAGGGTCTGAGTGACGTGCTCCTGTCCCACCACCTCCTCGAACCGTTGCGGGCGATACTTCCGGGCTATGACTTGATAGGACATTGAGTTTACGATTTGCGCTTTACGATTTGCGCGCCGGGGCAGTGTCGCACCCTGGCCAGGCGACGTAAAACCAAAATCGTAAATCGCCAATTCGGATGCCAGGGTGACCACGGCAGATGCGGAGCAGACTGCCGTTGCTGCCTTCCGGCCCTGGCGGGGTTCGTAAGTCCACATTCCATGGGCCCTGGCAGCGGGCAATGTGCCGCAGAGTGCCGCCCGGTTCAAGGAGAATCCTTCAGGGCCGGTGTTTGCGGCGGCGGGGTGTGGCGGGGGCGGGTTCTTCGTGCCAGCCGTGCGCCTGGCGCACAGCGATCATGGTTCGGAGGATGTTGTTCCAGGTTTCCTGCTGCCTCATGACCGAGTTGGGGAACATGCAACCATCCCAGCAGATGTGGCGGAAGGCCTTGGTGGGCTGGCCGTCCTGGCCGCGCAGCCAATAGCCGGCGTGGCGGGCAATGCTGAGCTTGCCGTTGGGGTCGTCGGGCAGGCAGTGGTGGCCGGTCTTATCGTGCGTGCCCGAGCCGTGGACGGTGGCGTCATTCTGGGCCACGTGGAAGTCGATGGTCCAGGGCCGGAGCGCGGTCGTGAGGGTTTGCATGGCGGCGTCGAGGCGAGTGGGGTCAGACCAATCCCAGGCCGGCGGGAGGATGGCATCTTCCGGGGCGTTGTAGCCCAGGAGATAAAGGAGCGTGTGGGCCATGTCGGCCTGGAAGCCGAGGGTTTGGGGCCGGTTCACCCGCTCCAGCAGGCCCAGCATCTTTTTCCAGCTATGCATGCCGCCCCAGCAGATCTCGCCTTCGGCCGCCAGGCGCTCGCCGAAATCCTCGGCCACAAGGCAGGCCTCTTTGAAGGTCTGCGCGATTTTTTCCTGGTTGGCCGGCGGGTCCTTTGCCCAATCGGCCACGCCGCAGGCCGAATCGATGCGCACCACCCCGTAAGGACGGACTCCCAGTTCGCGCAGCTTTTGGCCGAGGCGGCAGGCCTTGCGCACTTGAGCGACGAATCGTTTGCGGTCCTCGTCGCTGCCGATGGCGGGGCCGCCGCCCGTGGGCGTCCAAACCGGGGCGACGACGGAGCCGACCACGAAACCCCGGGCGCGGACTTTGTCGGCCAGGCGTTTCAGGGCATCGTCGTCGCTATCGATGTTGATGTGCGGGTCGAAAAGAAAGAGGTCGAGGCCGTCGAAGCGGGTGCCCTCGACCTCGGCCTTGGCGGTCAAATCGAGCATGGTGTCGAGGTCAATGACGGGTTCGGCGCCCGGACTGCCTTTGCCGACCAGGCCCGGCCACATGGCGTTGTGGAGCTTTGGATAGTTGTTGCGTGGCGCGCTCATAAGTTTGTGTTTTGGAAAGTGCGCCCGAAGCCTGCAAGAGAATCTTGCGGCCGGCAAGGAGAAAATCCAGCTAGCTTCCCGGCAGGGCGGCTCGGAGTTCGTCGTGCCGCAGGCCGATGTCTTGGAGCGGGATTTTTTCAAAGCCCAGCTTCCAGGCCGGGGAGTCGGGTTTGAGGTCGAAGTCCGCGGGCCGGAGCGGCTCGGCCGGGGCGGCCACGAAACCTGGTTCGGCGTTGGTCAGGTTATCCTCGAGGCGCAGCATCTCCGGCCGGGCGTGCCAGGAGACGGTCAGCCACTGGCCCAGGCAGATGTTGCGGGCGACGACGTTGCCCTCGGGCGGCAGGCCTTGAAAGGCGTCGCCTGCGATGGCCGGTCCGGCCGGGGGACCGTAGTAGCGGTCGAGGGTTTTGAGCGCCGGATAGCGGGCGCGGTAGAGTTCGAGCGGGGCCTGGGCCAAACTCCGGCGCATGGTTTGGTCCACCATCTGGCGCCAGACCGGGGATTTGTCCAGGCCCCGCCCATCGAGCGCCACGGCGGGGTTGCAGTCCACAAAGACGTTATTGAGGACCTGGTGGTCGCGGCCGCCGCCGAGGAACACGGCCCGTTGGACGCGGTAAAAGACGTTCCCGAAAATCTCCGCGCCGCTCACACAGTCGTCCATATAGACGCCCATCGAACCCATCCCGACGCCGCCGGTATGGTGAATGAAATTGTGCCGGATGCGATTGCCGCGGTAGGTGTAATCGCGGCCGGTGTAAATGGCGCCCACGTCGCCGGTTTCGAGGGCGATGTGATGGATTTCGTTGGCCTCGATGAGGTGGTCGTTGCCGTTGAAGAGGATGGCGCAATGGGGGTGGTCGTGGATGAGGTTGTGCGAGGCGCGCAGGCCGACTCCGTCCAGCAGGATGGCCGGCACGTAGCACTTGGACCAGCGGCCCTGGCGGGCGAAATGGCAGTTCTCGACAAAATGGCCGCCGGGCGTGAGTGTCCGGCGGTCCCCGCCGCGGAGGGACACGCCGCCGTCGCCGGTGTCGAACACGTCGCAGCTCACGACGCCATGGCCGGTGCCGCCCTCGATGACCACGCCGGAGTTCCCCAGGTTGCGGAGCAGGCAGCCGGCGATGCGGTTGCTGGCGCCGGCGCGAATCTCGACGGCGTTGCCGCGCGCCGCCTCCAGGACCAGACCGCAGAAAGTGACATGGGCGAGGTCGGTCAGCTTGAGCAGCGGCTGGCTGAGGAGAGAAAGCAGGACTTCCTGAGTTATTTCGAGGCCTTGGGCGGGGCCGGCGGTTGCGGGCGGAGCGGCGGCCGGGCGGTCCGGCTCCGGGGCCGCGGCCGGCGGCCAGAAGTAAAGGAGGCCGCTTTTCCGGTCGAGAAACCACTCGCCCGGCTGGTCGAGTTCCTCCAGCAGATTGAGGAAATAAAAGCGCTGTCCTTTGCGGAAGCCATAAATCCCATGCGGCGCCGCGGTGCGGATGAGGCGGCGTTCGAGGTCGAGGGCGGCCACGCGCTCATACGAGTTGGCCCAGTCCCAGGCCCAGTAGCCGTGCACCCAGCAATCGCCGGTCTCCTTCCAGCCGCGCGGGCGGTCGCCGTGGTAGAAGAAGCCGCCTTCCAGGGCGCCGATGCTGCCGCCGTGGCCATCGTTCTGGCCGCCAGTCTCCGGGAACCCGGCGAGCTCGGCCCAGGCCCCTTCGTTGGGCCAGCGCGCCAGCGTCATGGGTTTGCCGCCGCAAAACAATTCGCAGTGCGCCGGGGTCTGCGGCCGGCCAAAGCCGCGCGATTTCATCTCGCCGAAATCGGTGATGCCAAGCTGCCGGAGGTCGACCTGCACCACGCGCCCGCGCGCCGCCTCGCTAAGCCGCGCCAGGATGGCAGGGTCGCTGACCTTTGCGAAGCCGGCGAGCTTCCGGCCACCGAGCAGGCGCGCCGTTTCCCCCGGGCAGCCCCGCCAAACCACGGGCGCTGCCGGCGAGCCTGAGTCGGCAGCGGCCAGTTCGAAGGCGTTGGTGCGGAGGTAATCGCCGCCGCGCAGCCAAACCGTGACGGCGCCGGCCTGGCTGAGGCGGCGGACTTCGGCGCGGGCCCGTTCGAGGGTCGCGAAGGGCTGCGCTCGTGTGCCAGGATTGAGGTCATTGCCATTGGGCGCGAGGTAGAGGTCGGCTGCGCAACCCGTCCGGCCAACCCAGGCCCCCAGGCTCAAGGCCAGCAGGACTGTCAACTGAAAGGAGAACGGCGTTTTCATGGCGATGGCATTTGTTCCAATTCGTGTTGGAATTAATCGTTCTGCCGGCACTCTTTTGCCAGTTTCCTGGCTGCTGGAACAGAAGAAAAAATGGGGCGGCATTCCGCGTTCCGCCCTCCGCACTTGCTCAAGGCAGGTATTTCACGATGTACTCCAGGTAGCCTTGCCGGCCGCCTCGCTCGGTCCACAGGTCCACTGATTTGCGGAGTTTCCGCAGGCAGGCGACCATGTCTTCGGGCGGCAGCGGCGAGACTTCGGGCCGGTCCGCGTGTTTGACCAGCCCCAGCCGCCAATCAGATACGCCCTTGACGGCTTGGAACAAGGCTGCATCCAGGCCGCTCAGATTGGCCGGCTTGGGCGTGTGTTGACGGGCGAGGGCGGCATAGTGGGCGATGGCCGCATCGTAGGCCCGCATGGCAGTATAATTGGTCATGGTGGGATGGGCGCGCCATAGCGCCACCACCGCGGCTTCGATGTTTTGCATCACGTCCATGTAATCTTTAACCGGACTCATAACGTCAGGAACCTAACTGGTGAAAATTCAATCAACGCGAACCAACGTAAGCCGCTGCGGCGGCCGATTCAAGGCGGGGCTGGCGGTGAATACTCATTGGCGGGAATGAGGATTGGCGGCTCCCGGCGGGGCCTGGAACTCAGGATGCGGCTTTCGCAGATGCCAGCCCAGGATGTTGAGGGCGCGGTGGGAGGTCACCACAGGACGACCGGGGCGAGCCGAAGGGAGGGAGCAGGCCTGAACTGCCGGGCGGCTACCAGTTGACGGGCACGGTGAGCTTCTTGCCGAAGCGATTGTGATAATGGAGCTGGCGGTGCTGGACGCCGTACTCATGGATGAGCCGGGTGAGCTTCACGTCGTAACAGCAATACTCGGCGAGTTCGAGCAGCTTGCCCTGGCGGTACCATTGGATGGCCTGGAGGCCTTGGGCGGTTTTTTCGAGGCCGAAGGTAGCGGTGGCGATGGCCTCGAGTGAGAGGCGGTGCTGCAACTGGTGGTGCAGCTCCACCAGCAGGTCCAGCGTGGGAAGCTGGCGCAGGTCCAAGGTCGTGTAGGCGTACAGCACCTGGTAGTCAAAGCGCAGGTTGTTGAAGCCCACCACCAGGTCCGCCCGCTGCAAATCGGCGATCAAGTCGTTCACCTGCTTCTCGGCGTAAATCCTGTACTCGCCCCGCTGCGTGCTGTAGGTCACTCCTAGGCTCATGCCCATCCGGCTGATGTTGTCCCACCCGCCAACCTCCTCGGCCGACCTCTGCGTCTCCAGGTCAAAATAGACAATATTCTTCATCACTGGGATGGGGAGGAAATGCTGGGGCCTGCCCAGGTCACGCCCAGCGGCGCCTGCTGGCCATTGCCTTCGTCGAGGTAAAGCGCCCCGTTGACGGTGGAGTAATTGAGATATTGGCGCCAGAGGAAGTTTTCGGCGCGATAGCTGGCCTCCAAGTGATGGGACTTGGGGGAGGGGGCGGGCGCTGGTGGTTGGAGCAGGGCCTCGCGGAGGAGGCGGCCGGACTGTTTCTGGCTGGGTTGGACGCCGAGGAGCCAAAGCACGGTGGGGGCAATATCGATGTTGCCGGTGGGCAGGTCGTCGAGCACGCCGTGGCGGAAATCGGGGCCGGCCGCGACGCAGGTGTTGTGCATGTCAAAGGGGCTGAGGCTCCCGTGCATGCCCTGGCCCGGTCCGTAGTCGCTCTGGTCGGAGCAGAGCTGGCCCGGCGTGCCGTGCTGGTTCCGGTCCCGGTTCCAGCGCAGCGACAACACGATATCCGGGGCCGTGGCCGCGTTGAGCCTGGCCTGCTCGAGACTGAAGGCGCCCGCAACAGGCTGCCGGGTCAAGACCACCCCGCAAAAGGGTTGCGCTTGCAGAAAGTGAACCACCTTCTTGACCAGGGCCGGTTCGTGGCCGGTCACGTAAAGAAAGGCCGAACCGCCGTTGCCCACCACCAGGATGTCGCCCTGGCGCGGGCCTGGCTCCGGAAACTCCCGGCCAGCATGGAATCCATGCTCGTTCAAGGCCTTGGCGACATCGGTGTTCCGGGCGACGGTGGAAAAGCCATGGTCGGAAACGACGATGATATCAGTCTGTTCGCGCAGGCCCTTTTGTGCCAGCGCCGCCAGGACGCGGGCCAGGTTCTGGTCCGCGCTCTTGATGGCGGCCAGTGCCGCCGGCGAACCCGGCCCGTGCAGGTGCTGCGAAGAATCGGGCTCGCTCAGCCAGAGCACCGAAAAGGGCGGCACCCCTTTCTCCCACAGCGGCCCCGTGAGCGCCTCGGTCGTCCAGGCATCGCGCTCGGGGCTGGACTTTGCCTTGGCGGGGAATGGGCCCAACTGGCCGGCGAGCTTCGCGGCGAGGGCCTCGGGCAGGACTTTGCCGGCGAACAAGTCAACCCCCTGGCGGTCGTCGGAGCGGGGGAAACGGTCGTGGAGCAGGGCCACGGGTTTGGCTCCTGCAATCACCGTGCGCAGCCCCTGGGCGTGGAGAATCTCGGCGACGGTGGGAAAAGCCAGGTAATGGTTGCCGGTCAACGCGTCTGCCTTGCGGATGGCCGCCAGCGATGCGGTCATAATCGGCTTGGTGGCATCGAGGGCGGGCCGGTATTCCTTGTTGCCGACGATCCCGCTTTGGCCGGGATAAACGCCGGTCGCCAGCGCGGTGCCATTGACTTCAGTGGCGCTGATATAGACGGGGTGATGGTTCTTAAAGGTCACCCCTTGGCGGGCCAGCTTAACCAGGGTGGGAGTGTTCTCCTCGGTGACAAAATCCGGGCGCAGGCCGTCCCAGACGAGCAGGACGACCTGCGTGGCCTTGCCGGCGGCAAACAAGCTGGCCGCGGCAAAAAGCGGGATCAGGGTGGTGAATAACTTGCGGGCTAAGCGCATGTGAATACCTTGGCCGGCCCCGCCGGAAATGCAAGCGAAACGCACCGGAAACCCTGTAAGTATCCGGTGAATAGCTGGTTACAAGACTGTAAGCAAGGCGGGCCGCTTGTCTTAAGGGCCAACCTCCGCTACGTTGCCGGCGTGATCTACGACGCCGGGTTGGACGAGTTGCTGCAGAAGGCCTGGGATGGCCGGCGGATTGACCAGGCCGAGGCGCTGGCGCTTTATCACCTGCCGCTGGAGGAGTTGGGGGCGCTGGCGGATCGGCGGCGGCAACTGGCCAAAGCCGAGGCCTACGGCGGGCGCGGCAACGAAATCGTCACCTATATCGTTGACCGCAACATCAACTACACCAACATCTGCAACGTCTATTGCAAGTTCTGCGCCTTCTATCGCACCGAAAAAGACGCCGAGGCCTACGTCATCACGCTCGACGAACTGGACCGCAAGATCGAAGAGACGATTGCGCTGGGGGGGACCCAAATTCTGCTCCAGGGCGGGCATCACCCCAAGCTGACCAAGCAATGGTATCTGGACTTGCTCGCGCACCTTAAGGGCCGGTTTCCGCAGGTCAACCTTCACGCCTTCAGCCCCAGCGAATTTGTCCACTTCCGCGAGGTGTTCCAGGAGCCGCTGGAGCGGATCATTGCCGACTTCCGGGCCGCCGGGCTCGGCTCGATTCCCGGGGGCGGCGGCGAAATCCTCGTGGACCGCGTCCGGCGGCGCATTTCGCCGCGCAAGGCGATGAGCGAGGATTGGCTCGAGGTGATGGACGTGGCCCACCGGCTCGGTCTGAATTCCTCGGCCACGATGATGTTTGGCCACGTGGAGACGCTGGCGGACCGTGTCGAGCATCTGGAGCGCGTGCGCGCCCAGCAGGACAAGAGCAAAGGGTTCACCGCTTTCATCGGGTGGACCTTCCAGGCGGAGCATACCCGCCTGCGGGCGCCCACCGTCGGCGCGCAGGACTACTTGCGCACCCAGGCCCTGGCCCGCATCTATTTGGACAATTTTCCCAACGTGCAGAGTTCCTGGGTGACGCAGGGGCAGGCCCTCGGCCAGGTGGCCTTGAAGTTCGGGGCCAACGACCTCGGCAGCATCATGCTGGAGGAAAACGTGGTCTCCCAGGCCGGGGCGAGCTTTCGGATGAGCGTGGCCGATATGCAGCGCCTGATTGCCGACCTGGGCTACGAACCCCGCCAGCGCGACAACTGGTATCGGCTGGTGAATTGAGCGCAATGGTCCAGAAGATTGGCAGAACCCAATCAGGACTCCACCCCTCTTTTGCCCGGCTTGACAGGAGGTTTTTGGCTGTTATCCTCAGGCGTTCCGTTTACGGGGCGTTTGCTGGCGCGGCGTCAATCGGACACGACGTGGCGGGCGGCGAACGGAACCGAGCTTATGAAACGACAATATCAGCCGTCGAAAATCCGCCGCAAACGGCAGCACGGGTTCCTGGCCCGCAGTGCGAGCCGGAGCGGCCGGGCCATTTTGCGCAATCGCCGCCGGCTCGGGCGCAAGCGTCTGACGCCGGTCTAACCGGGGCTGGGACATGGCCGGCGAGAGCGGACAGCGGCTGCGCTTGGGGCGGGCGGCCCACCTCAAGCAGGGGCGGGATTTTGCCCGGCTCCGGCAGCAAGGGGAGCGGCTGGTCTGCGGCTGCCTGATTGGCAACTGGCAGCGGCTGCCGGCAGGGTCGCGCTCGCGTTTGGGCGTGGTTACGTCCGGCAAGCTGGGCAACGCGGTGGCGCGCAGCCGGGCGCGGCGCCTGCTGCGGGAGTCGTTCCGGCTGCATCAGCACGATTTGGCCCAAGCGGTGGACCTGGTGCTGGTGGCGCGCCCCTCGCTGGCCGGCAAGGGCCTGGCCGAGGTGGAGCGGGATTTTTTGACCATGTTGCGGAGAGCGAGATTGTTGAAGGGAGCTAGTGGATAAGACGGGTGAATGCGGCTCAATACATCCTGATTTTCGGCCTGCGTCTGTATCGCGGGGTGATTTCCCCGGCGAAGACGGTTTTGTTTGGGCCGGCGGCGCGCTGCCGTTTCGCGCCCAGTTGTTCGGCCTACGCGGTGGAGGCGGTCCGGACGCACGGGGCGCTGGCGGGAAGCTGGCTGGCGCTGCGACGCATTGGCCGGTGCCATCCCTGGGGCGGGGGCGGGTGGGAGCCGGTGCCGCCGCCAGCCGCCGGGCGGCGCCACCGCAATCGACTTGGCAGGGAGGCGTTGCACCGCGTCTCATTCTTCTGGAAAAACTCCCCGCAGGCGGTCCCGACCTGTCGGGGTCTTATTCCAGGCGTCCCTGCGGGAGACTCGTTGCCGCCGCGCGCAGGGCAGGCGGGGGATTATCTTAGAACGCCATAGGTCTGTATGGATCGCAATTCAACCATTGTCATTATTGCTTGTTTGGCACTGATCGGGTTTTGGTCTTTCGTGCTTGTCCCCAAGGTGTGGCCATCGAGGCCTTTGCCGCCCGGTTCGACCAATGCGCCCAGCGCGGCGGCGGCGGCGACCAACCCCGCCGCCCTGGGGGCCGCGCCGCCGCAAGTGGAGGCGCCCGCGCCGGCGCCTGGCCTGGCGGTTAACACCAACGAACCGGAGCAACTGGTGGAGGTGGCCAATGCCGACGCCCGTTACACGTTCACGTCATACGGCGGAGGCTTGAAGCGGGTCGAGTTGCTGCGAACCAACCGTGTGGCGACGCTGAACAGCTACACGCGGGCACCAACGCTGGCGTTGCTGGATGGGGCGGCCGTGCAGGGAGACGGGGTGTTCAAGCTAACGAGGACCACGAACGGGAACGGGGTGCGGGCGGAAAAGGCGCTGACCAACGGGCTGAGGATCGTGAAGGACTTCGAGCTGAGCTCGAATTACCTGGTGGCGGCCACGGTGCGGCTGGAGAACCATTCGGGGGGGCCGCTGGAGTTGCCGCCGCAGCAATGGTTTGTCGGCACCGCCACGCCGATGGGCCCAGGCGACAGCGGGACCGCGGTGGGGGTGCTTTGGTACAACGGGGCGAAGACGGCTAGCGTGGGCCTGGGCTATTTTTCGTCGCGCGGGTTTGGTTGCATGCCGCGCACGCCGCCGGCGGAATACGCTGGCGGGGCGAGCAACGTGGTCTGGGTGGCGGCGCACAACCAGTATTTTACTTTGGCAGCGATGCCGCGGGAGCCGGCGGCGGGGGTGGTGGTGCGGAAGGTGGAGTTGCCGCGGCCGAGCGGGGAGGAGGCGCGGCTGGTAGCCACGAATGCGGCGGCGCCCGAGGGCTGCGAGGCGGCGATGGTCTATCCTGGGCAGAGGCTTGGGGCCGAGCAGAGTTGCGAGCGCCAGGTGTTCCTGTATGCGGGGCCCAAGGAATACCAGGCGCTGGCGCGCCTGGGCACCCAGTTCGGTAACAACCTGGATTTGGTCATGGAGTTTGGCTGGTACGGGTTCGTGTCCAAGCCGCTGCTGCTGGGGATGAACATGCTGCATCATAGTCTGAGGCTTTCCTATGGCTGGGCGGTGGTGGCCATTACGGTCATCATCAAGCTGCTGTTCTGGCCGCTGACGCAGGCGAGCACGCGCTCGATGAAACGGATGCAGGCGCTGCAACCCCAGGTGAAGGCGCTCCAGGCAAAGTACAAAGAGGAGCCGGTGAAGATGCAGCGCAAGATGATGGAGCTGTGGAAGGAGCACAAAGTCAGCCCGATGAGCGGCTGTTTTCCGATGCTGATCCAGATCCCGGTATTCTTTGGTTTTTACCGGATGATCCTCAGCGCCATCGAATTGAGTGGGGCGCGGTTTCTCTGGGTCAAGGACCTGGCCAAACCGGACACCCTGTTTGTGATTCCGGGCCTGGGGTTCGTGCCGTTCTTGAGCATTCCGGGGGTGGGGCTGCCTTTCAACCTGCTGCCGCTGATCATGGGCGGCACAATGCTCTGGCAGGCGCAGTTGACGCCACCCTCCCCCGGCATGGACCCCACCCAGGCCAAGCTCATGCGCTACCTGCCCCTCATCTTCATGGTGGGATTCTACAGCCTCTCCTCAGGGCTGACCCTTTACTGGACCGTCAACAACCTGCTGAGCATTGCCCAGACGAAGCTGACCAAAACGATGCAGCAAACGCCCTCGCCGGCCAAAGGTCCGGTATTGACGGGCGCCCCAAAAAAGAAGAAATAAAGGCCCGGCTGACTGGACGCTGGATTCATCAACTAAGAACTAAGAACAACCCACCGCTATGCCTGCAGAACCCAAAGCCACACTGGGCACCCTCCTGAACCTCCTGGGCTTCACCGCCACCGTGGAGGAGCATCACCTCGAAGAAGGCGTTCTGCTGGACGTCAAGACCGACGACTCGGGCCGCCTCATCGGGCGCCAGGGCCAGACCTTGTCCGACCTCCAATACATCACCAACCGGCTGCTCTTCCAGCAGGACCCCTCGGCCCCCAAAGTGATGGTGGACGTGAGCGGCTATCGCGCCCAGGCCCGCGAGGCGCTGGTCAAAAAGGCCAGGGAAGCCGCGGAAAAAGTCCGCCGCTGGGGGGATGTGGTGGAACTGGAACCCCTGAGCGCTTTCGATCGCCGCATCATTCACCAGGCCCTCAAGGATGACCCCAACATTGAAACCCACAGCGTGGAGGTCCAGGGGACCGACAAGAAGGCGATCTTGCTCCGGCCAAGACACTAAAGGCTTATCCCGGCAGGCCGGAGCGAAGAGCTCCAGCTCTGCGGGAGCCTAAGAGCATCACCGCGCAGCGCTGGAGTTCTTGACCGGCAAAACTCGTTGTAATCAGGTCAAGTTTCGCTGCGATTGCAATCCCGATTCGGAATCGGGACTTTTAGGTGAATTGAAAATTGAGCATTGAAAAACGATCGTTGGTTATTGAAGAATGCCCGCGGATGACGCCGACTGAACTTTCGGAGCGGCTGTGGTGTTTCGCTGCGCGAATTGGCAAGGTCGTGGACGCCCTACCCGACACGCGCCTGGGCCGGCATGTGGCTGGCCAGTTGGTGCGCAGCGGCACATCGGCTCCGCCCAATTATGACGAGGCCCGGGTCGGGGAAAGCCGCGCTGACTTCGCGCACAAGATCAATGTGGCTTTGAAGGAGTTGGTGGAGACTCGAGGTTGGCTCAGGTTCATCATCCTGGCGCAATTGCTGCCCGCCCGACGCATTGAGGCCCTGGTGGCAGAGTGCGACCAACTGTGTCGCATCCTCGGAAAATCGGTTTCGACAGCGAAGGCCAAGCCCAAGACTTGCGTGCCCGCTGCGGACTCAATGACCAATAAGCAATCCTCAATACTCAATTCTCAATGAATCCCCCATCCCTTGGAGGGATACCACTTCGCATGAAAATGACGCTTTTGTTCATTTGCAATGGGTTACGCGGCTGTTTTCGGGGCAACCTCTCCGGGCAGGCTCGATGCCAGAGGCGGTCTGAGGCGCAGCCTCGCTAAAGCTCCGCGCGCCGATGCCACGGGGCTCGCCTGCCTGCCTGGTGCAATCGTGCAACGATCGGAAACCATTGCCACAGTACCTGGGCCGGATTTGCCCCGGGTGTCCGGTTCGGTTCCTGGACCCTCGGCCCTCGGCCCGCGGCCCTCGGCCCCCGGCGCTCGACACCCTCCTGCCCGGGCAGTTGAAAACCGGTATAAACGGGGCACGAGCCGCACGGGCCTTCGGCCTGGCCGCCCCCGGAGGAAGGACCCTGGTCTGGCCCGCCTGCCAAAGCCCCTGTTCGGGGCGATGCTCGGCCTGGTTCTCCTCTGGTGCGGCCCGACCCGGGGTTGGAGCGGCAGCGTCCCCGGAAAGCAACGATCCCTGAACGAATGGCGGAATCTCACGGGGCCGGCCGCCGTGCCGCCCAGGGTTTTCGTCAAAGGCGACAAGATTCTGTTTTACTTTCCAACGGCGAGCGGGGTGGAGGCCTTTAGCGCGAACTGGCACCGGGTGCGGGTTCCCGCTCAGAACTACAAGGTGAACTCGGCGGTGCTGCATTGGGACGAAAAGCTGCCGCGCCTGCCGGCAGGCGAGCGAGGCTGGCGCGAGGCGGTCGTCATGGCCGGCAGGGAGTGGCGGCGCCTGGCCAACGAGCTGATCGCCGAACTGACGCCCAGCACCCCGGGCCACGGCGCGTATTACCAGGCGTTTCTCGCCGACGGCGTCTTGTACCGGGACGGGCACGGCAGCCCCCGCTTTGCGGCCCTGGGCGAGCAACCCGGGGAAGTGGAGATCGAACATCGCTTTTCGACGGAGGAAACGCTCGACATCCTGGCGCAGTTGGTGGACGAACAACTGGCGCGCAGTCACCCGGGCGGCCAGCTCTTCCTGCTGATGGCCGCGAATGCCAGTCGGGTGACGCAACCGCTGCTGCTGGACCGGCAGCGGCGGCGGTGTGTCTGCCTGACGCCGGCCGCTCTTTACGACACCACCGAGCGGGGCCTGAGCCTGGCCGTGACCGCTCAAGGGCTGAGCGCCCTGTTCCTGGAAAGCCACGGCGTGGCGCTGCTCAAGAACCCCGTCTCGAGCGCGGCGCGCCTCGGAAACCTTGGGGTGGAGACCCTGGTCCGCTTCCTGCGGCTGCCTTTGCCGAAGTCGGGCAAGCACACGGCGCCGCCCCTCGCCCAGGCGCAGGGCATGGAGCTGGCCCAATGGGAGGCCTGGTTGGACCGTTACACCGGCACCCGATGCGAAGCGGGCTCGCTGCGGCTGCTCATCGATGGGGACCGCTTTTTCAACCGGCTCCAGGAGGCCATCACCGCCGCGACCAATCACATCCATTTCCAGGTTTATATCTTCGACCGGGACGATGTCGCGGTCGGCCTTGCCGACCAACTCAAGCAGCGGTCCAAGCAAGTCGAGGTCAAGGTCATCCTCGATCGCATGGGCAGCATTTCGGCCGGCATCGCCCCACCCGCCACGCCGCTGCCGGAGGATTTTGTGCCGCCCCGGTCCATCCTGAGCTACCTGCGGAAGGGTTCCCAAGTGCGGGCGCGGCCTTTTCTCAATCCGTGGTTATCGGCGGATCATTCGAAGGTGCTGCTCATCGATGGCACCCGGGCCTGGGTCGGAGGCATGAACCTGGGCCGCGAATACCGCTACGAGTGGCATGACCTCATGGTGGAAGTCGAAGGGCCGGTGGTCCGGTCCTTCGAGGAGCGCTTCCGGCGCGACTGGGCCCACGCGGGTCCGCTGGGCGACCTGGCCTACGCGGTGGCGTTGTTAAGCGGCTCAACGGAAAGCGGAGGCGCTCCCGCCTCCGGGCACTGGGGCCAGGTCCGCCGGTTGCCGACCAGGACAGGCTGGAAACCTTTCGCCGCCGCCGTGGGGGAGTCGCTCCGCCGAGCCCGGAGCTACATTTACGCGGAAAACCCTTACCTCTTCGACAAGCAGGTGATCGGCGGCCTGGTGCGGGCGCGCCTGCGGGGAGTGGACGTGCGGGTGGTCCTGCCGCGCGTCAACGAACTGAAGGCGGGCGGGCGGAGCAACCTGGTGATTGCCAATTACCTGCGGCAACAGGGGGTGCGGGTCTATTTCTATCCGGGGATGACGCACGTCAAGGCGCTGCTGGTGGATGATTGGGCGTGCCTGGGCAGCGGCAACCTCAATCAGCTCAGCCTGCGCCTCAACCAGGAGCAGAATATCGCGACCGCCGACCCGGCGTTTGCCGCCTGCTTAAAGCACGAGCTCTTCGAAGCGGATTTCGCCCGCTCCTACGAACTGAACGAACCGGTGTCGGTCGAATGGATGGATTTCCTGGCCGACCTGGTGCTGGAAAACTTCTAAAACCCGTCCGCAAAATCGTTTCGTCGCCCGGCGCGAGCTATGGGCGCTGGGCGAGTTGGTGCCGCAATTCTTCCAGCAGGGGGATTTGGGCCGGATTGAGCTTCTCCTTGGCCGCCTCGAGGCGGAAGAAGGCGCTCTGATCCACCTCGGGAAACTCGGCGAACCGCCCGGAGCGCGGCGGCCATTCGAGCCTGAAAGAGTTGCTCCGCACCAGGCTCGGGTCGCAATCCCCCTTGAAAGCCCAGGCCCAGACGACCTTGCCGCCCTTCTGTTTGATGGGGGTGAGTTTGGCAAAGGGGCCCTGGGGCTCGAGGCCGATTTCCTCTGCAAACTCGCGTTTGGCGGCCGCCAGCGGGTCCTCACCTTCGGCGAGTTCGCCCTTGGGAATGGTCCAGGCGCCGGCGTCTTTGTGCTTCCAGAACGGTCCGCCGGGATGGACGAGGAACAACTCCAACTCGCCGTCCCGAACCCGATACATCAACAGACCTGCGCTGCTCCTGGGCATTGGATGGCGCTGCTTTGGCGCCGGACAAATCTACACCGGAGGCCTGAGGTCGGCCAGCTTAACGACGCGCGCTAAGCGAATTGGAGGCGGGTGGTGGCGGCTGCGGGGTCCCAGCCGCGGGGCGGTCTGGCATTGATGGAGGCGACATCTTTAATGGAGATTTGGCGGCCGCGGGTTTTTGGGGTTTTGACTTCCACCTCGGCCGGGTTGCAGGTCTGCTGGTTGATCTTCTGGTAGGGGGCCGGTTTGTATTTGATGAACAGCTCGGCCGGGGTGTCCGGCTCAAAGAACAGGATTTTGGACTTGGGCGGGATGCAATGATAGACCTTGTTGAGGATGGTCCCGCCGAAGGTGAAGCGTTTGAGGAAAGTCGCCTCGCGATTGGTGTAGGCGAGGGTGAAGGCCCGGTCGCGCTCCGGCAGGGCGCAATAGACCAGGTCCGGGCCGACGAAGAGCTTTTCGGGCAACTCGATGACCTGGTAATGGCCGTCCCGGAAGACCAGGAGCAGCTTGTCGAATTTCGTGCAGTCCACGTGGAATTGGTCGCCGGAGACCTTGTGGCCGAGGTAACCGGAGTCGCGGTCGTAGGCCACTTTGAAGGCCCGGAAGGCGACTTCTTTGGCATCGACTTCATCGTAGCGGCTGGATTTGGTCAGGCGCGGAAAGAGCGGGCCGTAGTTGGCGAGCAAGGCAGCCAGGTGGGCGAGGACGTAGTGGGTGAGGTTTTTCAGGTGCTTGCGGGTCTCGGCCAGGTTGGCCTTGAGCTGCTCCATTTCCTGGCGGTGCTGGTTGATGTCGAAGAGGGAGATGCGGCGGATGCGCACGGTCAGCAGACGGTCGACGTCGGCCTCGGTGAGGTCGCGGAGCAGTTGGTTGAGGAAGGGCTTGAAGCCTTCGTGCACGGCGGCCCGGACGGCCTCATTGGTCTTGCACTGCTCCAGGCGCTTGTAGAGGCGTTCCTCGATGAAGATGCGTTCGAGGGTGCGGAAATGGAGTTCTTCCCGGAACTTGGCGGCCTTGAGTTCGAGTTCGCGCTTGAGGAGGGCGACCAATTGGGCGGTGTTCTGGCGGAGGACCTCGGAAACCGTCAGCTCGACCGGGCGATTGTGGCTGATGACCACGATGCGGCTGGCGATGGTGACTTCGCAATCGGTGAAGGCGTAGAGGGCGTCGCCCAGTTGTTCGGCGCTGACGCCGGTGGGGGCCTTGACCTCGATCTCGACCTCCTCGGAGGTGAAATCATTGATGCTCTTGACCTTGATCTTGCCCTTGCGCGAGGCGTCCTCGATGGAGGCAATCAGGGAATCAGTGGTGGTGGTCGGGGGGATTTCCTTGATGAGCACGGTGGAGGCGTCGCGGACCTTGATTTTGGCGCGGACCTTGACCTGGCCGGCGCCGTCTTTGTAGTCACGGGCGTCCATCAGGCCGCCGGTCTGGAAATCGGGCAGGCACTTAAAGGGGTGGTTTTTCAGGATGGCCATCTGGGCCTGGAGCAATTCGGGGAAGTTGTGGGGCAGGATGCGGGCGGACATGCCGACGGCGATGCCCTCGGTGCCGAGCATGAGCAGCAAGGGCAGCTTGCTCGGCAGGGCCACCGGCTCTTGCTTGCGTCCATCATAACTGGGCACGAACTGGGTCAACTCGTCGTGGAAAAGCTCGGACCGGGCCAGTTCGGCGAGCCGGCATTCGATGTAGCGCGACGCGGCCGGCGGGTCGCCGGTGTAAATATTGCCGTAGTTTCCCTGGCGTTCGATCAGGTAACGCTTGTTGGCCAGCACGACCAGGGCGTCGCCGATGGAAGCATCGCCGTGGGGATGGTATTTGGTGGTATCGCCGATGACGTTGGCCACTTTGGTGAAGCGTCCGTCGTCGGATTCATGCATGGCCCAGAGGATGCGCCGCTGCACCGGCTTGAGACCGTCCGCCAAATTCGGGATGGCGCGGTCGCGAATGACATAGGAGGCGTAATCCAGGAAGCTGCGGTCGACGCGGCGGTGCAGGGGCAGTTCGATCTTGCCGGGCTTGAAGAGGCGCGGGACGACGGGCGCGGCCACTGCTTCGGCCTGGACGTGGGTCCTGCCGTCGCTCTGGCCCTTGCTATTGGCGGCGGGTTTGGGCCGGGAGACCTCGGCGTTGTCCCCTTTGGGGGCCGCGGGCTTGGCGGCCCTCGGGTTGCCGTCAGCAGAGTTCTGGATCGGCAGTTCGGGTTGGTTTGGATTGGTGTTGCGTTTGGCAGGCATCTGCTACTGGTTCTGGAAACTCATACAGAGAAAGATACGCCTTTACCGGGTCATAGCGGAACGAGCATTCTCCGCAAGCTCGTTCCGGTTTATCCGTTCTACTCCTGCGCCGGCACCACCAGGTTTTCCATGATGTAGTCTTTGCGCTCGGGGGTGTTTTTGCCCATGTAAAAGCCAAGGATGCCGGCGGCCTCGGGTTTGGGGGCGTATTCGACCTGGCTGAGGCGCATGCCTTGGCCGATAAACTGCTTGAATTCAGCCGGGGAGATTTCGCCCAGGCCCTTGAAACGGGTGAGCTCGCAGTTGTTGCCCAGCTTGCTGGCGGCCTGGTCGCGCTCGGCCTCGGAGTAGCAGTAAATGGTCTGGTCTTTGTGGCGGGCGCGGAAGAGTGGGGTCTCGAGCACGAAGAGGTGGCCGTCGTGGACGAGTTGGTCAAAGAAGCGGAAGAAATAGGTAATCAGCAAATTGCGGATGTGGAGGCCGTCGACGTCGGCGTCGGTGGCGAGGATGACCTTTTCGTAACGGAGGCCCTCGAGGTTGTCCTCGATATCGAGGCTGCGCATGAGGTTGTACATTTCGTCGTTCTTATAGACGATGTCGCGCTTGAGGTCCCAGACATTGAGGGGTTTGCCTTTGAGGACGAAGATGGCCTGGGTGTTGACGTCGCGGCAACTGACGATCGAGCCGGCGGCGGACTGGCCTTCGGTGATGAAGATCATCGAGCCTTTGCCTTTGCCCTTGGACTTAAGGTAATGAAGCTTGCAGTCCTTGAGCTGGGGAATACGGATGGTGATGGCCTTGGCGCGCTCGCGGGCCAGCTTTTTGACTGCCTGCAATTCCTTGCGGAGTTGGCGGGTGTCCTGGACCTTGGCGACGATCTGCTCGGCGATTTCCTTGTGGCGCTGGAAGAACTGCAAGAGTTCCTCGCGGACGCGGTTGACCAGCTCGGGGCGGATTTCGGTGTTGCCGAGCTTGTTTTTGGTCTGGGATTCAAAGACCGGGTCCTTGAGCCGGAGGGCGACGGCGCCGACCATGCTCTCGCGCACGTCATCGCCATCGAACTTTTCGCGGGCGTACTCGTTGACGGCCTTGAGCAGGCCCTCGCGGAAGGCGCTCAAGTGGGTGCCGCCGTCGGTGGTGTACTGGCCGTTGACGAAGGAATAGAAGGTCTCGCCGAAGCGGCTGTGGCTGTGGGTGAAACAGAATTCGAGCGTCTTTTCGGAGTAGTGGAGGGGAGGATAGATCGGCTCGCTCGCATCAGCCTGCAAGTCCTCCAGGATGAGGTCCAGGAGGCCGTTGCGGGACTGGAAAGGCTTGCCGTTGTAGAGCAGCTTGAGGCCGGTGTTCAGATAGCTGTAATGCCGCAGCCGCCGCTCGACGTGCTCGGGGTGGAACTCGACCTGCTGGAAGATCTCCGGGTCGGGTTCGAAGCGGATCAGGGTGCCGTCCGGCTCGGGGGTCCGGCCGCGCTTCTGGCCCTTGAGCTTGCCCTGTTTGAACCAGGCCTCGACAAATTCGCCTTGGCGGTGGCTGCGGACCAGGAAGGCCTTGGAGAGGGCGTTGACGGCTTTGGTGCCGACGCCGTTGAGGCCGACGCTGAACTGGAAGACATCGTCATTGTATTTGGCGCCCGTGTTGATCTGCGAAACGCAGTCGACGACTTTGCCGAGCGGGATGCCGCGCCCGAAATCGCGCACGCTCACGGCCTGGTCCCGGATGACGACCTGCACTTCTCTGCCGGCGCCCATGATGAACTCGTCGATGGCGTTATCAATCACCTCTTTGAGCAGGATGTAGCAGCCGTCGTCGTAATGCGACCCATCGCCGATGCGGCCGACGTACATGCCGGTGCGCAGCCGGATGTGCTCCAGGGAGGAGAGAGTCTTGATCTTGCTCTCGTCGTAAACGTGCTTGGTGTTATCTGCCATAGTTGCCGAGGCCAAATATCGGAAGTCGCGGGCTGGTTGCCAACGGGAATTGCATTGCCGATGGCCAATGGCCAACTGCCAATCGGTCGAGTCCGCTCGGCGCGTGCCGGTGAGGAGCCGGGGTTGGCCGGCGGGAGGCGGCCGTGGGGGCCGGGACCAGGGCGCGGCCGCAAGTTGCCGGCACGGCCTTGCGACCGGGGGGTCGAGGTGCGCTGGCTGCGAGTTGCCGCATATAATTGGACATTAGTATAGTATCGGGCCGTTGTCCAGCAGGATCTGGCCGCCGCGGCCGGTGAGCGGAGTGAGCAATGCGGAGTCCGCCGTCCGCTTAGGTCCGCGCCTGTAGGGCATCGGCCTGGCGGGCTTCGGTAAAGAGGTCGTAGGCCAAGCGGGTTGCCTTTCGCCCCGAGACACGGATTCGCAAACCGGTTCGCCAGAGGCTGCGGTTGGCGCGGTTGGCATCATTAAAGTTCAGCACATCGGCGCTGACCTCCCGTATGCCAGTCGAACTCCCTAAATACGCGATGAACTTGAAGTCTTCGAAAAAAAAGTCCGGATTGATTCTGCGGATGAGAGGCGCCAGCAACCGGGCGTGGAAGTAGAGACACTTGCGGAAGGCCTTCTCTTCATAGTCGGAAGACGCGCACTGGAAGCGCTCGCAAAAGAGCGACCTGAACGGCGGCCTGGGCATGCGGCCAAGATAGCAGCAGCAAAGGGTTTCGCAAGTGAATTCCACGCGGGGCTAATTCCAATTCGCGTTGGAATAAGGCGCCCCCGGCTGCCAGCGCGGGGCCGGTGCGGGGTGGGAAGGGCATTGCGGCGGGGAAGGGATTTGGCGTGCGCCCGGGCGTCACCGCGGTCGCTGTTCATTTGCCTGCGCCGCCGGCGCGGGCTTTGACTTGGTTGAGCAAATGCCGGTAGGGGCCTTTCTTGAGGGGTGTGACCTTTTGCTCCTGTTCGAAATGAGCGTCGCCGTGATCGAGAACCCGGAAGACGTCGCAGGTAACCAATTGCAGGTCCGCGCCCAGGGCGTCAATGCGGACCTTGACCCGGTACCAGACCTTGTTGGCTTCCCAGTCACCGTAGAGCACGGTGGCCAGGGCGCCGCCCGGCTTTTCGAAGACCAGCCGGGTGTCTTTGTTGGGAGGCAGGGGCACGGGCGTGTAGCCGGCCTTTTGAAAGACGTCTGAGACGGCGCGCGCGGTCGTCAAGGGGGTCTGCCCGCTGATGAGCACGGCGGCCAGGCTCTCGTGGCCGGGCGCTTTGGGAGATTGGCACGCCCCGCCGAGGCAGGCGCAGACAGCCAGCCAGGCAGCCCGGCGGAGGAGGGGAGGGATTTGGGCCACGAACTTGTGCGTGCGGACAGAGAATGGTCGCGGAAGGCGCGCGGGCGGGCGGATGCTCATATACTGGCCTGAGCATTGCCGGGCGCAGGGCGGCGGGCAAGTGGAATCCAGACACTCCTCCGCCTGGGAGGCCGAAGCCGGGAGGTAAAATTGAATAGCGCTCTCGCCATAAACCCCGGAGAGTACAGCGTCTTTTCATTGTGAGCTTCATCCTGCCGTAATCTCCTCCCTGAATTGCCCGGCAGGCAAGCCGCGGCTTGACTGGCGGGGCAGGTTTGAGGAAGGTAACGCCCGTTATGGAGAGAATTCGACGGGCGTTGCTATCGGTTTCAGATAAATCCGGGTTGGCGCCGCTGGCGGAGGCGCTGGCCGCGGCGGGGGTGGAGTTGGTTTCGAGCGGGGGCACGGCCAAGGCGCTGCGGGAAGCCGGGCTGAAGGTTACGGAGCTGAGCGCCTACACCGGTTTTCCGGAGCTGCTGGATGGCCGGGTCAAGAGCCTGCACCCGAAAGTCCACGGCGGGCTGCTCTACCTGCGCGGCAACGCGGGCCACGAGGCGGCCATCCGCGCACACGGCATCGAGCCGATCGATCTCGTGGTAGTGAATCTTTACCCGTTCGAGCAGACGGTGGCCCGGCCGAACGTCGGCCTGGACGAGGCCCTTGAGAACATCGATATCGGGGGCCCAGCCATGCTGCGGAGCGCGGCGAAAAACCATGAGAGCGTGACGGTGGTGGTGGACCCGGCCGACTATGCCCTGGTGGCGGAGCAAATCCGGGCGGCTGGCAACACGACCGTGGAGCTGCGGCGGCGGCTGGCGGCCAAGGTCTTCGCCCGCACCGCGGCCTACGACGCGGCGATTGGGGCGCACCTGAGCCAGAGCCTAGTGAGGGGAGGCGCCAGAGGTTTGCCCGCCACGCTCTGGTTGCAGGCGCCGCAGGCCCAGCCGTTGCGTTACGGGGAAAACCCGCACCAGGCGGCCGCCCTCTATGGGCGGTTTCCGGAGTTTTTCCGGCAACTGCACGGCAAGGAGCTTTCCTACAACAACATTCTGGATCTGACGGCGGCGGCGAACCTGGTGGCGGAGTTTGCGGGCGAGCGGCCCACGCTGGCGATCCTCAAGCACAGCAACCCTTGCGGGGTCGGCCAGGGCAACGACCTGCGCGAGGCCTGGGACAAGGCCTTTGCCACGGACCGCCAAGCGCCCTTCGGTGGCATTATCGCCGTCAACCAAGGCCTGGACCTACCCTGCGCGGAGGCGATTGGGGAAATCTTCAGCGAGGTGATCGTGGCCCCCGATTTCAGGCCCGAAGCGCTGGGCGTCCTGCAGAGAAAGAAGAACCTGCGCCTGCTCAAGCTGCTCAAGAGCCCGCTCTCGGCGGAGCCGTGGGACGTGCGCAGCGTGGGGGCCGATTCGTTCCTGTTGCAAGAACGCGATCTGAGAGCGACGCGGCTGGAGGACCTGAAATTCGTCACCCGGCGCCGGCCGAGCGAGGGGGAACTGCAAGCGATGCTCTTCGGCTGGCGGGTGGTGAAGCATGTGAAGTCCAATGCCATCGTGTATGCGGGCGCCGATTGGACGCTGGGCATTGGGGCAGGCCAGATGAGCCGGGTGGATGCGAGCCGGCTGGCGGTGTGGAAGGCGGGGGAGGCGGGTCTGTCGTTGGCGGGCAGCGTGGTATGCAGCGATGCGTTCTTCCCGTTTGCCGATGGGCTGGTGGCGGCTGCGGAGGCGGGGGCCACGGCGGCCATCCAGCCCGGCGGTTCGGTGCGCGATGGCGAAGTCATCGCCGCCGCCGACGAACGCAACGTGGCGATGGCGTTCACCGGCACGAGACATTTCAGGCATTAATTGTTCTGTCGGTTCCGCGGTTGGGTTGCGGGGCCGGCGGGCTGCTTTTAGAGGCCGGTGGGGTAATCCAGAAACGTCCAGGGGAGGCGGAAACGGCGGGAGAGGCTGGCGGCCAGGGCTTTGACGCCGAAGGTTTCGGTGGCGTAATGGCCGCCGTAGAGGACATTGAGGCCCAGGTGCTCCGCGGCGGCGTAAGTCCAATGGGGTCCTTCTCCGGTAATGAAGGTGTCCACGCCCTCCTGGGCCGCCTTTTTGATTTGGTCTCCGGCCCCCCCGCTCACCAGGCCAATGCGGCGGCAGAGCTTCGGCCCGGCCGGGATGACCCGTGGCTGCGCCCCGGTGGCGCGCTGCAAGCGAGCGGCCAGGTCCGCGCGGGGAATCCGGGCGCGGGCCTGAAAACCGATACATTGGCCGTGGTCGAAGAAGAAGGGGCGCAGGTGCTGCAAACCCAGGGCGTGGGCGAGCTGAGCGTTGTTGCCGAGCTTGGGATGAGCGTCGAGCGGCAGGTGGGAGCTGTAGAGGGCGAGGTTGTGGTCGAGCAGGCACCGCAACAACTGGTAGCGCTCGCCGGTCCACGGGTGGGTGGAGGCCCAAAACAGTCCGTGATGGACCAGCAGCAGGTCGGCTTTGGCGGCCAGAGCCAGCCTGACCGTGGCCAGGCTGGCGTCGACGGCGGCCGCGAGGCGGGTGACCAGGCCGCGGTTTTCGGCTTGCAGACCATTGGCGGCCCGGTCGTCGTCCTGCACTTGGGCGGTGCGCAGTAACCGGTCGCAATAACGGACGATGGCCGAGAGGGAAGCATTTGACATGGGCGGATGGAAGCAGAAAGCCAGCAAGCTGCAAAGGGGGAAGTGGGACAAGCCCGTCCGCGCGGCCGGGCTTGCTTGCGGGAGGACACTGGACTAGCCTGGGGGACTGCATGGCGCAAAGGCTCAAAGTGTTGATTTCTGCGTATGCTTGCGAGCCCAACAAGGGTTCGGAGCCGGAAGTGGGCTGGCAATGGGGGCTGCAAATGGCGCGGTTTCACGACGTGACGGTGGTGACGCGGGCCAACAATCGGGCGGCGATCGAAGCCGGGCTGGGGCCGCTGCGCGGGCGGCAGCCGCTGCCGCGATTCGTCTATCACGACCGGCGCGGGTTGCTGCTGGACCTGAAACGGCGGGTCAAGGCCCTCCAGTTGTATTATCTGCTGTGGCAGAAATCGGCGCGGGGAATCATCGAGCAGTTGCACGAGGCGCACCAGTACGACTTGATGCACCACGTCACCTTCGCCGGGTTCCGCTACCCGACGGCGATTTGGGGCCACCAGGCGCCGTGTATCTGGGGGCCCGTGGGGGGCATCGAATCCATCCCCTTCAAGCTGCTGCCCTGGCACCACCCGGCCTCACTGGTCCGCGAGGTGTGCCGCAACACCAGCAATGTCCTGCAGACGACCCCGATGCACGTGCTGCCCAGGCGGGCGCGCGCGACGACGTTGGTGCTGGTCTCGACGCCGGAGATGCAGCGGACCTTTGCCAGGTTGGGCGTGGAAAGCCAAGTGATGGCGACGATCGGATTGAAAACCGGGGAAATGCCGTATCGGCCTCACCCGCCGGGCGATGGACCGTTGAAGCTGCTGTTCGTGGGCAGCATCATCGCGCTCAAAGGGGTGGACCTGGCACTGGAGGCCTTCAAGGCGGCCGGGGCCGAGGCCACGTTCACGCTGGTCGGCACGGGCAATTACCTTCCGGCGGCAAAGCGGAAGGCGGAGGTCCTGGGCCTGGGAAGCCGGGTGACTTTCAAAGGGCGCCTGGCGCGGGAACAGGTGCTGAGACTCTACCCCGATTACGACCTGTTTTTCTTCCCCAGTTTGCACGATACCGGCGGCTACGCGGTGATCGAGGCCATGTTCAACGAGTTGCCGGTCGTCTGCCTGGCGTGTGGCGGGCCGGGGCTGGCGGTGGGCGCGGACTGCGGCATCAAAGTGCCCTTGGGGCCGCGTCCGAGGCTGATTGCCGGGCTGGCGGAGGCCATCCGTTGGTACGCGCAGAACCGCGGGGCCCTGGCAGCCCATGGCCGGGCGGCGCGCCAGGTTGTCTTGCGGGACTACGATTGGGACAGGAAAGGGGAGCAGATGAACGCGTGCTATCAGGAGGCCGTGGCACGCTACCGCGCGGAGCCGAAACACCCGGTCGCCCGGGGCGGCTGTTCCGGCATGGGCGGCCTCACCAACTTGCTGCACGGCTTGTTTTCGCTGAAGGGATTGGCGGTCGGTGCGGTTGGCTTGTTTCTGATCGGCTTGGCGCGGTAGCCCCGGTCCAAAGTATCCCGATCTGGCTCCTGCCCGAAATCGGCCTCGCCCATCACGAATCACGGTCCAGAGTATTTGCCCCTCGCCGCGGCCTGCAAGTCCTGAGGGTCCGGCTCAGGAAGGCTTCCACGCGCCCGCGCACTTCGTCCTCACCCGAATTGAGCATGCAGCAAGGCGAGGCAAACCGGCAGTAATCGGAACACGGTTTGTAGGGACAGGCCTTGCCTTCGAGCCAGTCGGAGGCGGGATGGAGCGGGGCAAACCACTCGGGCAATTGGGGGCCGAAAATGGTGAAGGTGGGCACGCCGCAGAACGCGGCCAGGTGGCCCGGCCCGGAATCGTTGCCGATGAACACTCCGGCCTGGTCCACCAGGGTCAACAACTCCGCTACGGAACGCGGCGTGGCGAGGTTGCTTTCGCCAGCCGCCAACCACCAGTGCTGCTGGTCCGGGTCGCAGGCGACCTGGACGCGGAAACCTGCCTGGCGAAGCCGCATCACCAGCCGTTGGTAGCGTTCCAGCGGCCACACCCGCACGGGTTGGCCCGCCCCCGAATGCAGGAGAATCTCTCCCTGGGTTCGGAGTTGGGGCAAGGCGAGTTTATCGCGCGGCGGCAACTCGAGGTGCAAGGCGCGGGCCAGCACGCGCCAGTTTTCATAGCGATGGGCGGCGGGCTCCGGCCGTTCCAGCGGCCGGTCCAAAAGCACCTGGCTGGCCAGGCGCGGGAAACCGAGGCGGGCCTTGGCCTGGACAATCCGCAGCAGGAGATGGTCGCGCGGGTCCCAGCGGGCGGAGAGCCCAAAGTCGAAGTGCATGGCGGCCAAGGTCTTTCGCAGGCGAAGGATTTCCCACCACGGCCAGGACCACAAGAGGTACTTGTGGGTGAAGGCCGTCCAGGGGGCAATGAAAGGGATTACCCTGACCTGGCTCCAAAAGCGGGCCTGCAAGTCGTGCGCATAGGGTTTGGCCAGCAAGGTGACGGCGTAGCGCTGGCTGGCCGCCAGCAGAAACGGCGTCGCGATCACCAGGTCCCCCAGGCCCCAGAGTTCCACGACCAGCAGTTGCGGTTTCATCGCGGCGGGCGAAAAGTGGGACGAGCGACCGGGTAATGCTGGCGGCGCTCCGGGTTGGCCAGCGTGAAAATGTCATAGGCGAAAGGGGCCTGAGCATACATGCCCCCGAGGAGCCGGCGGAGGCGGTGGTGCAGAATGAGGAGCGGTTTGAGCGGGCGCGCCCAGGGCGGGGCGCTCCGAGCCAAGGCCCGGTTTTCGCGTTGGGCGTCGGGCCCGGCGCCCAGGTTGGCCCCGGTGCGGGTAAAAACGGAAGTGAACTGCCCCAGCGCCGCCATGGGAACCCGGCGCTGGAGCATCTGCACCATCCACTTGCCGTCCGCGGCGGTGCGCAAACGGGGATCAAAGAGCAACCGCGGCTCGTGCAGGAGGCGCCGGCGGAAAAAGGTGGCGCAACTCAAAGTGGATAAGTGGCAGGTCCACGTATGATACTTGAGCGGGGTCTGCATTTTCCGATGGCAAAGATAGTGGCCCCGGGCATCCACCACGACCACGTCGCCAAAGGCCACATCGATTTTCGGATGCTGCTGGAAAAAGGCCGCCACGGTCCTCAGAGCGCCGGACAAATACTGCTCGTCGCAATTCAGGTAAGCGAGGATGTCCCCGCTGGCCCGGCGCAAACCGCGATTGATGGCGTCGTACATGCCCTGGTCCGGCTCGACAAAGGCCTGGACGCGCCGGTCTTGGAGCAACCAATCCAGCGTGCCGTCATCCGAACCGGCATCCTGAACAATATGTTCGGCCTCGACCGGCTGGTCGGCCACTGAGGCAATGCAAAGTTTCAGCCAGGCGGAACAGCGGTAACTCGGTGTGACAATCGAGAAACGCACGCTCGCATGATGCTTCGCCAGCCCGGGGGTGTCGATTGAGAATTGGCATTTCGGGCCTTGAGCGGGGCCAGGGCGCGGCACGAAAACAGGGCACGGCCAAGGGGGCCGGGCGGCAGGTTGGGTGAGGTATTCTGGCAGGTCAGGGGGCGGGCGCGACCGCAAGCGTATTTATGACACGCGGTATTGGCGAGGCTGCGCCTCAGACCACCTCTGGAGTCGAGTCCCGATTCGGAATCGGGATTCATTGAGAATTGAGTATTGCTTATTGGTCATTGAGTCCGCAGCGGGCAGGCAAGTTTTGGGCTTGGCCTTGGCTGTGGAAACCGATTTCCCGAACGAGTTTTGCCAGTCAGGAACTCTAAGGGGCCACAAAGGCGTATTTGCGGCGGTCGTCATCGCTGACGGCCCATAGATTGAGCGGCCAGGTGGTTCTCCCGTATTTCTGGTAGCGCACGGCCCCGTCCACGAAGGTGAAGTTGGAGCCGCCACTCTTAGTTAGTCTGTGGGGCACGGAATGGCAGCCGTGCTCGATGCGATCGGCATCGTTGCCGCCGAGGCCTTCGGCCATATCCATGAAGTAATCCATGGCGCCCAGGCCGCTGGGGTCGCCCTGAATATTCTTTTTCTCGCCGAACATGACCGTCTCGGATGGTTTGATGACGGTTGAATCCTTGAGCGAAGCGCGGGGGAAGGCGCCAGCCATGTAGGAGTTAAAGTCATCGGGGCTTAAAGTATAGCTGAAATAATCATTCCAGCCGTTGATGAAGTAACTGCGCGGGGCACGGTCGGCCGGGGTGGGCGAAGAGGTGGCGGTTTGCGGGGTGCCGCGCTGCAGGTCGGTGGGGCAGACCAGCAGGTTGGTGGTGCGGTAGTATTCCTCGAGCAGCGTGGGCCAGCGATAGGCATTGGTGCGGGGAGGAAACAGGCTGTTGTTGTCGTCGGCGTACATCTTGAGCGCGAGCTCGATCTGCCGGAGATGGTTCACGCACTTGATGCGGTTGGCCGATTCCTTGGCCCTGGCCAGGGCCGGCAGGAGCATGCTCGCCAGGATCGCGATAATGGCAATGACCACGAGCAATTCGATGAGCGTGAACCCGACTGCCGGCAGGCGGCGCGGCGCCCCCGGGGCCCTGCCCGGATGGGCCTGAGGCCTGTTGCCAGGCGAACTGCAAACCTTCCGTCTCATGACATAGGATGGGTTTGTCGAATATTTCGGGTATTGGCACGTCAAGCCTTGAGGCTTATGACGACCAAACAGTGGATGTTAATTGCGTTGACACTCGTGCTGGGCGCGCTTTCGCTTTACCTCAACAGAGACTGGTTTGCCAAGAGCGATATTCAAATTTACCATCGCTCCCGGCCCGCGCGCTTCTTCAGGCGCCGCGCCGCCAATCAATCCGCCGTGGAGCCCATCGTGTTCGGCTTCGACCACAGGCTGAGGCTGAGCTCGCTCAAGATTATCTCCCTGGACGCCCTCCGGACCAATAAGTATGCCCGCCCGGTCTGGGAATTGGTTTCGGACTCCAATTCCGTGCCGACCAAGGACTTCCTCTACGGGATGAACATCAGAGGGATGCGGCCCACCGTCAAGGGCCTGCTGCCCGAGCCGCTGCGACCGGGGGTGCCGTACCGGCTCTATGTCCAGGTTGGCAAACAAAAGGCTGAACACGACTTCACCCCCGAGGCGCCGTCGCCGTGAAGGGGGCCTGGGGCTGAAATCCGGAGCGGAGGAGCGTGAGTGAGTAAATGAGGGAGTGGGGGGGGAGCCAAATCCCGACAAATCGGGAGCGTTGCCTGCCGCCGCAGTCCACCACCGGCGCAGAAGGCCTGCCCGTGCCACAAAGCGGTTCATGCAGAGAAGAGAATAGTCGTGCGCCCGCAGGCGGCGCCCGTGGCGGGTTAGGACTTGACCGGGGGGCGGGCTGGCCTAACATGGCGTGGTCGGTCGCGAATCTTGATGAAGGCAATCTTAGCGTTGGAAGACGGCTCCCTGTTCCATGGGGAAGGTTTTGGCGCGCGCGGCTCAGCCAGCGGCGAGGTTTGTTTCAATACTTCGATGACCGGGTATCAGGAAATCCTGACCGACCCCTCCTACAAAGGGCAGATTGTCACGATGACCTATCCGCTGATCGGGAACTACGGGGTGAACCGGGAGGACGTGGAGTCGTGGCGGCCGCATGTGGCGGGGTTTGCCATCCGGGAGTTGTCGCCGGTGGTGAGCAACTGGCGGGCGGATGGTTGCCTGGCGGAGTATTTGGAGGGGAACGGCATTCCCGGCATCCAGGGTCTGGACACACGGGCGCTGACAAAGAAGTTGCGCGTGCGGGGCGCCATGAACGGGTTCATATCGACGGAAGGCGTCTCGGGGGAGGAAGCGGTGGAGCGGGCCAGGCAGTGGCCAGGGTTGGCGGGGGTGGATTACGTGCAGGCGGTGACGCACCAGGAGCCGTTTTTGTGGGACCAAAAGGACGAGCAAAGCGCCCGGTTCAGCCTGGTTCACGGCTCGGCTGAGGGCAACGGGCCGGCGGCCCGGGAACCGCTGCCGCCGGCGGATATTCCGATTGTGGCTTACGACTACGGGATGAAATACAACATCCTGCGCCGGTTGCGGCAGCACGGGTTCAAAGTTCAGGTGGTGCCGGCCATGACTCCGGCGGCGGAGGCGCTGAGATACAGGCCGGCGGGCATTTTCCTCTCCAACGGCCCCGGAGACCCGGCGGTGCTGGGCTACGCGGTGCAAGCGGTGCACGACTTGATCCAAACCGGCCTCCCGATCTTCGGCATCTGCCTCGGGCACCAGATTCTCGGCCAGGCTGTCGGCGGCAAGACCTTCAAACTCAAATTCGGGCATCGCGGCGCCAACCAGCCGGTCAAAGACCTGGCCTCGGGCCGCGTGGAGATTACCTGCCAAAACCACGGATTTGCCGTCGACCCGCAATCGCTGCCGGCCGAGGTGGTGGTGGACCGCATCAACCTCAACGATCAAACGGTCGAGGGGATGCGCCACCAGACCAAGCCGGTTTTCTGCGTCCAATATCACCCGGAGGCCTCCCCCGGACCGCACGATTCCACGCCGCTGTTTGCCCGGTTCCGCGCCCTGATTGAGCGGGGGTAGGGCCCCTGTGGAAAAAGGTCCGCCCCTCCGCAGGCCGGAGGGCAGAGCTGCCGCTGTGCGGGAGCCTCAGAGCCTGACCGCGCAGAGCTGGAGCTCTGCGGTCCGGAGGCGCCGGGCTGGCCCGGCGACTGAGACCGGCTCTTGGCAGTGCCCAATGAATCGTGCTTCGAGTCTGCGCTTTACGTCTTTGGCCCGGCGTTTTATGGTGGGGCCGTTGCGTTTCGGTTTGACTTGAATAGGTCTGCGGTGATAATCGCGCCAAATAAGTAACGATATGGCGAAACTTGTTCTCCTCAGCGTGGGCATGACCGGTCGCACGCATGAACTGAAGGCGGGGAAGACCACCATTGGGCGCCTCGAGGATAACACCTTCCAAGTCGCCGAGCCGTCGGTGTCGGGCCATCACTGCGAGGTCGTGCTGCGGGCCAATGAGGTCACGGTGCGGGATCTCAACTCCACCAACGGGACGTACCTCAGCGGGGAGAAGATTAGCGAGGCCCCGATGAAACCTGGGCAGATCCTGCGCCTGGGCCAGGTGGAAATGCGCCTGGAAACCGACGCCCCGCCGGCGACGCCCAAGAAGCTGGATCAGACCATGGTGATGCGGCGGGGGGTGAGTCTCAACGAACTGGTTGAGCACGGCACGCGGGCCGGGGGGTTCGATACCGCCAGCAGCGGGTTCTCCAAGAAGAGCAACCTGGGCAGCCGGATTTTCTGGTTCGCGGCTGGGGCCGTGGTCGTGTTGCTGGCCGGGGTGATCGTGTATCTGATTCTGAACAACCGTTGAGGGTCTAGCCCTGCCTCAGCCAACGGGCCACCGCCGGGGCGGCATAGGTGATCAGGAGGTCGGCGCCGGCCCGGCGCATGGCCAGGAGGCTTTCGAGGGTGACGGCGCGCTCATCGAGCCAGCCGTTGGCGGCGGCGGCTTTGATCATGGAAAACTCCCCGCTCACGGCGTAGGCTGCCGTCGGATAGCCGAATTCGGTCTTGACCCGGTGCAATATGTCCAGGTAGGGGAGGGCAGGCTTGACCATCACGATGTCAGCGCCTTCCTGGATGTCCAGCGCCACCTCGCGCAAGGCCTCAGCCGCGTTGGCCGGGTCCATCTGGTAACTCCGGCGGTCGCCGAATTGCGGAGCGGATTCGGCCGCTTCGCGGAAGGGGCCATAAAAGGCGGAGGCGAACTTGGCGGCATAGGAGAGGATGGGCGTGTTGAGAAAGCCCAGTTGGTCCAAATGCGCGCGGATCGCCCGCACGCGGCCGTCCATCATGTCGCTGGGCGCGACGATGTCGGCGCCGGCCTCGACGTGGCTGGCCGCGGCGCGGGCGAGCAGCTTGAGGGAGGGGTCATTGAGGATTTCGCCGCCGGCCCGGTTGCCCCGCACCAGCCCGCAATGGCCATGGGCCATGTACTCGCACAGGCAAACGTCGGTGATCACCAGCAGTTGGGGGAGTTCCTTTTTCAACCGGCGCACCGTCTGCTGGACGATGCCCTTGGCCGCGTAGGCGCCGGAGGCCCGGTCATCTTTCGCCTCCGGAATGCCGAACAGCAGCACCGCCGGGACGCCCAGTTCATGGGCCCGGGTCGCTTCGCGCACCAGTTCATCGGGTGAGAGCTGGAAGACCCCGGGCATGGCGGCGATGGGCCGCCGCAATTTGCGGCCGCTCCGGACGAACAACGGCAGAACCAACTGTCCCGCGTCCAACTTGGTCTCGCGGACCATCTGCCTGAGGATCGGCGATTGGCGCAGGCGCCGCGGCCGATAGGCGGGAAACTGTCCCACAAAGTGCAAACTCATGATCCCAGTCTAGGCGCGGCGAACGGGGAGGCAAGTCGCCAGAAAGGCGTTAAGGGGTTGAGAGGTTGAGGCGTTTAAGGTTTGTCCGCCAGAATAGCGGGGTCGATCAAGCGGGTCCAACGTTCCTGTTCGGCGATGGGGATGAGGCCGCGCTGGACCTTGAGCCAGGCCATCTCGCGGAGGGAGCGCCAGCCGAGGCGGCGGGCGGCCTGGCGGAGTTCGCCGGTGCGCAGGCCTGGCCGGATGAGGTCGGTAATGGCTTCGTTGAGGAGGAAGAATTCGTAGATGGCGACGCGGCCGCGGTAGCCTCTTTGATTGCACTCGACGCAGCCGCGGCCTTTCCAGGCGCGGACCTCGGCGGCGGGGAGGGAGAGGGCGGCGGCCATTTCTTCGCGGGCGGAGTCCGGGATGGCGGGGTCGGCTTCGGCGCAGTGGCGGCAGATGCGGCGGGCCAGTCTTTGGGAGATGCTGCACACGAGCGAAGCGGCAATGAGGTAGGACTCGATGTGCATTTCCAGGAGCCGGGTGACGGCGCTGATGCTGTCGTTGGTGTGGAGGGTGGAGAAGACGAGGTGGCCGGTCTGGGCGGCGCGGACGGCGATCTCGGCGGTTTCAAAGTCGCGGATTTCGCCGACCAGGACGACGTCGGGGTCATGGCGGAGGACGGAGCGGAGGCCGGAGGCGAAGGTGAGGCCGATTTGGTCGCGGACCTGGATTTGGACGGTGCCTTCGAGTTGGTATTCGATGGGGTCTTCGAAGGTGATGATTTTGCGGAATTCGTCGTTGGCCTGGGCCAGGGCGGTGTAAAGGGTGGTGGTCTTGCCGCTGCCGGTGGGGCCGGTGAGCAAGACCAGGCCCTGGGGCAGTTGGATCAACTGGGCAAAGACGGCCTCCTGGTTGGGCTCCATGCCGAGTTGGCTTAGGTCCAGGAAGAGGCTCTGCCGGCCGAGAATGCGGAGGCAGACCGCCTCGCCAAATTTGGTGGGCACAATCGAGACGCGCAGGTCATATTCCTCCTCGCCGGTTTTCATGGCGATGCGGCCGTCGTGGGGCAGGCGTTTTTCGGCGATATTGAGGCCGGCCATGATCTTGAGCCGGGAGATCACCGCCGAATGGAGGAGGCGGATGTCGGCCGGCAGGGGGACGGTTTCGAGCAGGCCGTCCACGCGGTAGCGCAGGCGGATGGAGTTGGCGTAAGGTTCGAGGTGGATGTCGGTGGCCTTGAGGCGGAGGGCTTCCTGGAGAATCTGGTCCACGAAGGCGGAGACGGTGGCCTCGATGGCGGAATCGGTTTCCTTGCCCTGGAGGTCGAAGACGATTTCCTGGGTGAGGTCGCCGCTGCCGCGTTCTTCGCGGAGTTTTTGGATGGTTTCCGCGCCGAGGCCGAAGTGTTTTTTTACGACGGCGTGGATGGAGCTGGGGGTGGCCAGGACGGTGCGGAAGGGTTTGCCCAGGACCAGGCGGAGGGCTTGTTCGATCTGGCGCGGCGGTTCGCTGAAGGCGAGAACCAGGCCCTCGGGCTCGAGGCCGACGGGCAGGAGGTGGTAGTGGAAGATGAACTTGATCGGGATGAGGTCGAGGGTTTCGCGCCCGAGGTCGAGAGCGACGGGGTCGACGAATTCAAGGTGGTTGGCGGCGGCCAGGGCGCGCCAGGTGTCTTCTTCGGAGGCGAAGTTCAGGTCGACTATGGCCCGGTGCTGGGGCAGGTTGAGGCGGCGCTGGCGGCGGCGGACCTGTTCGAGTTGCTGCTCGGTGAGTTTGCCTTGAGCCAGGAGGAGGTCGCCGGCTTCTTTTGGCACTGGCCCTGGGGTGGCGTTCATTGGATGGGCACCTTGATTGGGGTCTTGGCATTCAGGGGCAGCAGGTTGGTCTGCGCGACCGGGTTGGTCAAGGTCAGGCTCATCATGGTGGCGGCGGCGACGAAGAGGTTGGCGGTGACGTTGGAGCCCACCTGCGCCACGAGGAAGGCCTCGCCCAGCTTGACCATGGCCTGTTTGGGGCCATTGGCGGTCTGGTAGAAGCCGAGGTAAGTCAGCTCGATATCGCGGGTGGTGGGCGGCGGCGGGGGCTGCGGCGGGGGTGGGATAAAGTGGCGGGTGAAGAACGGGTTGAGGGCGTTAGTGTCGGCGGGGTTTTTCGGCCAGAGGCCGCGCGCAAAGAGGCGCTCGAGGGAGGCGGCGGGCAACAGGCTCTGAGTGGAGGCGGGCAGGGAAAGGCTTTCCTGGAAAGGCGGGGTCTTGCCGCCGAGGCCGGTCACAGCCAGGTAAAGCAGCAACCACAGGCCGGCATGAATGCAGGTGACGAAGGAGCGGCTCCGTAAAGTCTGGACGAGGGCGGGGCGCATGCTCATTCCTGGAAGACGAAGCCGACCAAGCGCAGCGAGACGCGGACTTCGTCGGGTTTGTCGGGGGATTGTTTTTTGAGGATGAGCCGCTCGAGCAGGAGCGGCAGTTTGCCGGCCGGGGCATTGGTGAAACCAGCGGCGCGGAGTTCCTCACCGCGCAAAGGCAGGCTCTGGAGGAGGCGGAGCACGCCCGCCACCGGCCCGGTCAATTCGACCTGCAAGGGGATTTGAGCCAAGCGCCCCGCGGCGTTGGCGGCCGGGGCATTGGTGAAGACCAAGGGCGACTCCAGCGAATGGATGGCCGTGACCTTGGACTGGATGGCGGTGGTCAGGAGTCCATCGACGAGGGACAACGCGGGCCAAAGCAGGGCCGGTTGCAGCACCTCGACGGTGTATTTGGGGAAGCCCGCCAGCACGGCGGGTTCGAGGGTGACCTGCTGCTCTTTGGCCAGCTTGCCCAACTCGTCCATCTCCGTGCCGCGCGCGTTTTCATACTCGACGACGGAAAACGATTCGGCCGTCATCTTCGCGCGGAGGTCAGGGCTGAGGTCGAAGCGCGCCTGGGCCTTTTTTCTGGCGCTGGCCAGGACGGTAAGGGCCTGGCGGGTTTCGCGGAGTTGATTGGTAATGCGTTGGAAATCAAGAGCGGTGGCGTTGGTTTGGTCCAGGGCGGAGGCGAGGTCCTTCCAGTGCTGCCGCAAGGGGCCATCGAACTGAGCGGCGCGGTGGGCGAGCCAAACGAAGACCAGGAGGTAATAAGCCGCCAGCGCCAGCCCGGCGAGCGGGACGATGGCGCGGCGTTTGTATTCCTGGAAAGCGAACACGGCTAAGATAAAACAGGGGGAAACTTGCGCCAACCGCGAAGATACTTGCGGCGCCGAGCAAAAATGGGTTGGGGTGTGGGCAGGCGCGGATTCATGGCGTCATCGGTGTAGTCCTGCCTTCGCTCTCGGGGGCGGCCCGCGAGGACCGAGCGGGGTGCTTGCCGGCGGCTTGAGGCGGCGGGCCGGGCGGCCTTTTGAGCGGCAGCGGTTGCTCGAAGTCCGTGGCCGCAAAATCCAACTCCAGCACGAAGTGCCGGTCGGGGATAACCACTTTGGGGTCGGCCAGGCTGCGGCGCTGGTCGTCGGAGAGGAGGTCCACCCTGGAGAAAAGGGGTTGTTGTTTCAAATCGTTGACCAATTGGCTGCGGATGCGGCGGGCCGTCTCGGGGTCTTCCGGGACGCACAGTTCAGCAATGAAGCCGGGTTTGGCCGGGGAGAGGTTGGTGCCGGCGCCCAGGGCGGGGGCGAACTCGGCGAAGGGGGGATTGGCCAGGACGTTGGTGCGGGCGGGTGGATTGGTCGCGGCGAGGGGGGGTTGGCTGAAGTAGGTTTGCTGATCGGCGAGCAGGACGTACCAGAAACTGCGGTTGCTGCGGGATTGCTGGAGGAGGGCGAGGGTGTGCAAGGCATCGAGGGTAAACTGCTGGCCGGCCAGGAGCGGGCGCAGGTCCTCGTATTGGCGGAGCAACTCGGCGGTGAGGAGGTGGTTGGCGCGCAGGCTTTGCTGGCTGGCTTGCACCTTGGCCAGCAGGGCCTGGTTGTGGAGGAGCAGGCTTATCTTTTGCCAGGTGCCGATGGCCAGGAGCAGGAGGCAGGCCAGGACCAGGAGCACACTGGCGGACTCGACGCGCTGGCGGGTCAGGCGCTTTCGCCAGTTGGCGCGATAGTCCTCGGGCAGGAGCGACACGGGTTGGGGGCTGTGGCCGAGGGCCTGGAGGGCCGTGCCGAAGGCCACTTCAAACCCCCGGGAAGGGCAGACTGCCTCGGGCTGGCTGGGCTTGGGCCAGGGGCGGAAATCGAGTCCCGCCTCGGTCTTGAGGTAGTCGAGCAGGCCGGGCTGGTCAAAGCCGCCGCCGCTGGCGATGAGTTCAAAGGAAGCCACCTCGGCGGCCAGCGGGGGGTTGTGTTCGAACCAGTCGTTCAACTGCCGCTTGACTTCGGCCACCCAGCCGTCCAGGACCGGGGCGAATTCCCGGCGGGCCTGGGGCTCGCTCAGGAGGTTGCGTTCGCGTTTGAGGGACTCGGCGGTCTCTTCGGAACAGGCCCGGAGCCGGGCCAGGGAACGGGTGAAGAAATCGCCGCCCATCTGGAAGCTGGTGACGAAGGCGCCCTGGCCGGCCAGGAGGATGACGACGACGGTGGTTTGGGCCCCCAGGTGCACGAGGATGGCGCGCGAGGAGAGTGGGCACAAGGCGCGGTAAGCGTTCATCAGGGCGTTGGCGGTGGTGGTGATCTCGCACAGGTCTTCGTGTTGGATTCCCAGCCCCAGGATGCGCTCGCGAAGCTCGCCTTCCTGGCAGAGGGTGACCCAGAACTGCTGCCGGTTTTTGGCGGGAGTCACCGTGCGCACGAAGTCATAAACGATGCGGGTCTCGCTGACGCCGCTCAGCTTGACGATTTCATCGTGGATGAGTTTTTTGACTTCCGTTTCAGGGGCGGGAGGCAACTCCACGGTTTGAGAGATCGAGAGGTGCTGGGGCAGGACCAAGGCCAAGGGGGGCCGGCCCCAATCTGCTAGGGTCGTCTGCAGGTGGGCCTTGGTTTCATCAGCCGACACGAGGCCCTCGGCCTGCAAGTCGATGAGTTCCTCCTTGAGGATGCGCAAGCGGCCGAAGTCGCTCTGGGCCAGCAGCAGCTTGAGGCAGCGGCTCCCGGCATCCAGGGCCAGCACTCGCCGGATGGGCGGTTCAACGCAGCCGAGCTTCAATTTGTAGAGGAAGTTGGGCACAGGCTTGCAGGGACAGGCGAAATCCAGGGATTAGGATGGGGGGACTGGAGGCGGGAACGGGGCAAGGCAGTCCCGATTCCGAATCGGGAGTGAGTGGCGCGGTCTTCCAGCGGCGAACTCTCCCGATTAGGAATCGGGACTACGACGGAACGGTTCGCGGCAGGCGAGCTCATTTCGGCTGCGGGATGGCATTGGTGCCGACCGAGTTGGTGGGGCTCGATTTGGCCGCGGGCGCGTTGGTGGGGAGCGGGGTGGTCGGGGGCGCGTTGGTCGGAGGCGGGGTGGCCGCGGGCGGGGTGGCCGGGGGCGCGTTGGTCGGAGGCGGGGTGGTCGGGGGCACGGTGGCCGCGGGCACGCTGGCCGCGGGCGGGGTGGTCGGGGGCGGGGTGGTCGGAGGCGGGGTGGCCGGGAGCGGGGTGGCCGCGGGCGCGTTGGTCAGGGGCGGGGTGGTTGCGGGCGGGGTGGTTGGGGGCGCGGTGGACCGGGGCACGCTGGCCGGGGGCGCGTTGGTGGAAGCGCCGGCCTCATCATAGACGAGGTACTCGCCGGTGTCTTTGACGATAGTGGCGGTAACAAAGATCAGCAGGTAACGGGGAGTATCGACCTCGGTGCGGCGGCGGAAGAAGTTGCCGAGCAGCGGGAGATTGCCCAGGACCGGGACCGACTCGACCATAGTGGAGCGCTCCCGCTCGAGCACGCCGCCCATGACCACGGTTTGGCCCGACTTGACGACCATGCGGGTGCGAAGTTCCTGGGTCCGGAATTGCGGGAGGTTGATGTCGAAGGTGCTCTGGAGCTTTCCGGTGGAGTCGAAGTCGCTGAGCGTGGCGTAGGTGACGAGCTGGACGTCGGTATTCACGCGCGGGTTCAAGGCCAGCACGATGCTGTTGCCGTCGCCACTGATGCTGGCCAGCACGGCCAGTTCGGCCCCGGCGGTGATCTTGGTGGGTTTGCCGGTGGGGACAAAGGAGGAAGAGGTATAGTACATTTGGACGTTTTGTTTGACGGCGTATTCCTCGTAGTAGTATTGGACTTTGCCGTCGCTGATGGTGGCGGGGCGGTTGTTGAGGACGACCAGGCGCGGGGAGCTGAGGACCTGGCTTTCGCCGCTTTGCTCGAGGGCGCTGATGGTGGCGCTCAGGTCGTTGGCGCCCAGGACCTTGGTGAAGGTCTCCTGGATGCCGATGCCCAGGGCTGGGTTGGCAGTCTGGCCGGCGGTGATCGTGCGCGGGAAGTTCTCGTTGTTGACCAGGCCGGTAAAATCCTGCTGGAGCGCGGTTGAAGTGGGATTGCGGCCCGTTTCCCAGAGCACGCCCAATTGCATGAAGGCGGGTTTGGAAATGGTGACGAAGCGGGCCTCGATCAAGACCTGCTGGATGGGCTGGTCGAACTCGCGGATAACCTTCTCGAGCATTTCGAGTTGCTCCGGCGTGCCGCGCGCCACCACCAGGTTGCGCTCGTAATCGATCATGTATTTCAGGCTGTTGGCGTTGGTGCTGGTGACCAGGTCCTTGATGGCCTTTTCGAGCGAGGGCAAAACGGGGACCTGGTCATTGACGAACCGGTTGAGCTTGGTCGTCTCGGTGGTAGTAACGGTAGGATTGCCGGCGACGGTCACCACCGACTTGTTCACCTCCTCCGGACCGAGCTCGGCCGGGAGGATGAAGCCTTTGCGCAGCCGATAAAAGCGGGTTTCTTCCATGATGTGCTTGGGGTCGTTGGCATTGACGACCCAGACCAGTTCGGGGCCGGTCTGGAACTGGAGGTCGTAGTTGCGGCCGACGTAACGGAGAAACTCGCTCAACTTGACCTTGTCCAGGTTCACGCTCAGGACCTGCTTGAGGGCCGGGAGCGATTTGTCGGCCACGATGTTGACGCCGGCGTCCTGGCTGAGGCGGACGAGGAGGGTTTCCAGCGGGACATTGTCCAGGTGGATCGTGACCTCCTTCTCGAGGACCTTGAACATGCGGCCTTTGGTGCTCTCGAACTCGAAGGAGGGTACTTCTTCGCGGAGGGTCTTGCCGTAGGTATCCGGGATATAGGGGGTGTTCTCGATTTTGTCCACGACGTCGCGCACGTCTTTGCGGGCCGGCAGGCCGCGGTCTTTTTGCTCGGTCAACAGGCTCCAGGGGGTGGGATTGAAGACGGACTTTTTGGCGTCAATTTCGCGGATTTTGTCCTCGAGGGCCTGGGCGCGGCGTTGCCGGGCCTCCTGCTCCACCCAACTGTGGATGCGCGCACAAATGGCGCTCTTGGGCTCGTTTTGGAACAAGGCATTGGCCTTGACCTCGGCCTCCTCCCACCGGTCCTGACGCGCCAGGTCCATGATCTCTCTGATCTCCGGGTCGTGGCGTTCGCTATAGATCACCTTGGGTGGTTTGGGCGGCGGCGGCGGCGGCGAATGCTGGCAGGCGGTCATGGCCAGCAGCAGCAGCACCATCGCTGCCGCCGCTTTCGAGGTGGTGGTCAGCCGGTATTGTGAATATGGTGAAAGCATGAGACAGTACTTGACGCGATTTTAGCCAAGACCATTCACGCGCGGAAGCAAAATGTGAAGCCCCCCCAAAAAAAGACCCGCGGCCTGGGCCGCGGGTCTGGTGAAAGAGCCGGCTGGCTATGCGCCGTCGTCGCCGATGGCCTCGACCGGGCAGCCTTCTTTGGCTTCCTTGCAACGGGCCTCTTCGTCGGCTGATTCCGGTTGTTTGGAGACATAGGAATAACCGCCGTCTTCGTTGCGTTTGAAATTGTCGGGCGCCGTCTCGCGGCAGAGATCGCAGTCGATGCACTGGTTGTCGACGTAGTACTTGCCGGGAGTGTTCTCGGGATACTTATTTGCAGCGTCAGCCATAAAAGAGTCTCGTTTTAACCGGCACTATGGCGAGGGGGCTGGGGGAAGGCAAGATCAATTGGAAGATTTTTCGGTTGCGGGTCTGCCGAAGTGAGCTGCTATGGCAGGGTCAGGGCCTGGAGCTTGAGCACTTGAACGGCCTGGGTGGCGAGGTTGAGCACGGGGGCGGGATACAGGCCGAGGAAGAGCATGCCGGCGGCGCAGGCGTAGAGGGAGAGGCGGATGGGTTTGGAGGTCGGGAGCGGGGAGAGGGTCGGCGGTTGGCGGGACCAGTAGATCGCGCGCACGACGCCGAAGTAGTAGTAGAGCGAAATCACCACGCCGGCCAGGGCAGTGAAGGCCAGGCCATAGAGGCCTGGATGGGCCGGGGCCTGGGCGAGGACGGACTTGAAGAGCAGGAACTTGCCAAAGAAACCGGCCAGCGGGGGGATGCCGGCCAGCGAAACCATGGCCAGGGTCATGGTCGTGGCCAGCAGCGGCGAGCGGTGGTTCAAGCCGGCGAGCGCGGCGACATCTTCGCCATCCACCTGCCGCAGCACGAGGCAAATCACGGTGAAAGCGCCGAGGACGGTGAAGAGATAGCCGCTGAGGTAGAAGAGGATGGCGGAGGCGCCGGCGGTGGAGTCCCCGGGGCTGTGGGGGAGCGAGACGGCCAGGGCGGCGATGCCCAGGAGGAGGTAGCCGGCGTGGGCGATGCTGGAGTAGCCGAGGAGGCGCTTGAGGTTGCGTTGCGGGATGGCGCCGAGGTTGCCGTAGAGGATGGTGCTGGCGGAGATGAGGATGAGGAGGTTGGACCATTGGCCGGTGACGGCGGGCACGGCGGTAAACAGCACGCGCAAGAGCAGGACAAAGCCGGCGGCCTTGGAACCGACGGCCAGGAAGGCCGTGGTGGGGGAGGGGGCGCCCTGATAGACGTCCGGCACCCAAATCTGGAACGGGAAGGCGGCGATCTTGAAGCCCAGCCCGACCACGACCAACAGCAGGCCGGCCAGGAAGAGCTTGTTGGCAGTGTATTGGGGCGCCACCGCGGCGAGGTCGCCGAAGTTCAGTTGGTGGGAAATCCCGTACACCAGGGCGATGCCGAAGACGGTAAATGCGGTGGAGAGGGCGCCGAGGATGAGGTATTTCACGCCGGCCTCGAGCGAGGTGAGCCGGGCCCGCTGAAAGCTGGTGAGGACGTAAAACGTGACGGTGATGAGTTCGAGGGAGACGAAGAGCAGGGTGAAGTCGTTGGCCGAGGAGGCGAAGAGCATGCCCGCCAGGGCGAAGAGGAGCAGGGCGTAAAACTCGGCGATGCCGGCCTGGAGGCAGTCGGCAAATTCGACGGACATCAAGAGCACGAGCAAGGTGGCCAGGAGGAAGAAGCGCTTGAAGAAGAGCGCCAGGCCGTCGAGCGCGTACATCTTGTTGAAGGCGTATTGGACTTCGCCGGGCCCGAGTCTCACGGCGAGGAGGCTGTAGAGGAGAACGGCGCCCACGCCGAGGGCGGCCGCGTAGCCGAGCTTGCGTTTGGCGGGCGGCGGCAGCCAGAGGTCCATGAGCAGCAGACCGAGCCCCAGGGCGAGGACCAGCCCTTCGTGACGCAGCAAGGCGAGGTTCATCATGGGTCGGTGAGTGAGTGGGAGAGTGGGAAAGTGGGGAAGTGGGGGCCAAATCCCGACAAATCGGGAGCTTGGCTTGCCGCCGCACGGCCTAAGCTTCGAGGGCGAGACGCCCTCGCGGCAGGCGAGACGCCTGCCCCACTACCCAGCGGTTCATGGGTAGGGACAATCGGGTGGGCAGTTAACTGCCCGGCAAAGGGCGCCAGGACGCATTCGTTTACGCTGGGCGCGATTTTGTCGGTCAACAGCCGCGGGCAGCAGCCGAAGGCCAGGAGGGCGGCGAGCAGGAGGAGGAAGGGGGTTTTGCGCCAGAGGTGCGGGGCGTCGGCCACCTTGGCCCACTTGTCGGGCAGCGGACCTTGGAGGATGGTCCGGACGGCCCGGAGCATATAGACGGCGGCGATGATGAGCGCGCCCCAGCAGGCCAGGATGGTCACGACCCGGAAGGGGCGCCAGGCGCCGAAGAGCACGGTCACCTCGCCGGCGAAGTTGGCGAAACCGGGCAGGCCGCAGCCGGCCAGCGCGGCCATGACCAGGGCGGTGCCGATGAAGGGCAGCCGGCGCAGCAGGCCGCCGAGCTGGTCCATTTGCAGGGTGCCGGTCTGCTGGTAGAGGTAGCCGTTCAAGCCGAAGGTCAGCGCGGCCAGGAAGCCGTGTGCAATCATCACCAGCACGGCGCCGGTCACGCCGATGAGGTTCAGCGTGGCGATGCCGAGGAAGACAAAGCCCATGTGCGCCACGCTGGAATAGGCGACGAGCCAGTTGAAATCCTTTTGCCGCATCGCCACCCAGCCGCAATAGAGGAGGTTGCCCAGGCAGAGCCAGGCCAGGACCTGCATCCAGTCCGGCGCGGCGTCCGGGAGCATCGGCAGGGCGATGCGGATGAGGCCGTAGAGGCCGAATTTTTTGAGCACGCCGGCATGGAGCATGGCCGTGGCGCTGGGGGCGGAGGCGTAGCCCAGGGGCGCCCAGGTGTGGAACGGCCAGAGGGAGACCAGGATACCGAAGCCGAAGAGCAGGAGCGGGAAGATGAAGCGTTGGGCGCCCGGGGCCAGCCGGTGCTCCCGGAGCTGCCGGGTGAGCGCGGGAATATCGAACGTGTTCGCGCCCGCTTGCAAGTGCAGGGCAATGAGCCCGACCAGCGCAATGAGGGCGCCGAGGCTGAGGTAAAGGGTGATTTGGAAGGTGGCGTAGTTCTTATCGGGGCCGCGCCCCCAAACGCCAATCATGATGAACGTGGGCACCAGCGCCAGTTCGTGGAAAAAGTAAAACAAGAACAGGTCGAGCGAGGCGAAGGCGCCGAGGATGCCGCCCGCCATGAGGAGGAGCAGGATGTAAAACTCCTTCTCCCGCTCTTTAATCTCCCAGGAGACACAAGCCGCGGCAAAGGCGACGACGGCGCCCATCAAGACCAGCCCCACGTTGATGCCGTCCACGCCGACATGGTAACTGATGCCCAAGGCGCTGATCCAGGGGAGCTGCTGCTCGAACTGGTAGCCGGGGGCCCCGGCGTGGAATAGCACGAACAGGGCGAGGGCCAGGGCCGCGGAGAGGAAAGTGGCCAGGAGGGCCACCCCGCGCAGCACCACGCGGAAATTGCGCGGCACGAACATCAGCGCCAGCGCCGCCAACAAAGGCAGGCCGAGAATGCAGGTCAGCAGAGACATGGGTTCAAGCAGATGGACTAGCAGGTCATTTCAAGGCCAACAGCAGGACCAGCGCGACGCCCAAGGCGAAGAGCAAGGCGTAGGTTTGGAGATTGCCGGTCTGGAGGAGGCGCAAGGCGCGGCCGCTGATTTCGGTAAAGCCGTGAGTGAAGCGGACCCCGCCGCCGATGATCCAGAGGTCGAACCACGCGGCCGTGGCGGCCAGGAAGTCATGGAAACGGATGACGGTGGCCTGGTAGAGTTCGTCGAAATAGAAGCGGTTTTGGATGTGGCGGGAGAGGGCGCCGAGTTTGGCGGGCAAGGGGTCTGTGGCGGCCCTGGCGTAGAGGGCTTGAGCGGCAAAGAATCCCAGCAGCACGGCCAGGAGACTGACCAGGGCCGGCAGGGGCGCCTCCCTGATGGGGGCCAGGAATTGTTGGAGCGTGGTAAGCGTGCGCTCCTCTCCCAGCGCGGCGGGGAAATGCCGGGCATAGACATTCTCGAGGCCGATGAAGCCGCCAATAATGCTGAAGACAGCCAGCAGGCGCAGCGGCCAAATCATCACGGCAGGCGATTCCTTGGCGTGGCCGGCAGACTCGGACCGCTCCTTTGCCAGAAACACGACAAAGAGCAGGCGGAACATGTAAAAGGCGGTCAGCGCCGCCACCAGGACGCCCAGGGCAAAGAGGGCATAATTGTGCCGGGCCACGGCCCGGGCGAGGATGCTGTCTTTGCTGTAGAAGCCGCTGAGGGGCGGGGCGCCCGCCAGGGCAAGCGTGCCCGCCAGGAAGGTCCAGAAGGTGACCGGCATTTTCTGGCGCAGCCCGCCCATTTTCCAGATGTCCTGCTCGTGGTGCAGGGCGATGATGACCGAGCCGGCGCCCAGGAACAGGAGGGCTTTGAAAAAGGCGTGGGTGGTGAGGTGGAACATGGCCTCTTTCTCGCCTTGCAGGCCAACGCCCATGACCATAAAGCCGAGTTGCGAGAGGGTCGAATAGGCCAGGATGCGTTTGATGTCATTCTGCTGGAGGGCAATGACGGCGGAGAGCAAGGCCGTGAATCCGCCGAGCCAGGCGATGACCAGGCGGTCGGTGTCGTTGAGCAGGAACCAAACGCGGCAAAGCATATAGACGCCCGCCGCGACCATGGTGGCGGCGTGGATGAGGGCGCTGACGGGCGTGGGGCCTTCCATGGCGTCGGGCAGCCAGACGTGCAGCGGGAATTGCGCGCTCTTGCCGACCGCCCCGCAGAAGATGAGCAGGCCGGCAACGGTCGCCAGGGCGCCCAGGGCTTGGCCGTTGGCCTCCAGCTTCTGCTCCAACTCGCGGAAGTTAAGGGAGTGGAGCGTGAGCCAGAGGGTGAGGATGCCGAGCAGGAACCCGAAATCGCCCAGCCGGTTCGTCAGGAAGGCCTTCTTGCCCGCCTCGGCGGCGGCGGGCCGTTCGAACCAGTAGCCGATGAGCAAATAGCTGGAGACGCCGACCAGTTCCCAGCAGATGAACAAGGCGATGAAGTTGTTGGCCAGGACGATGCCGAGCATGGAAAAAGTGAACAGGCTCAGGCAGGCGAAAAAGCGGGAAAAACCAGGGTCATCCCGCATGTAGCCCCAGGAATAGAGATGGATGGCGCCGGCCACGCCTGTGACCAGGAGCATCATCAGCAGGCTCAGCGGGTCGAAGCGCAGGCCGAAGTCCACTTGCAAGCCGCCCACGTCCAGCCACTTTACCGCCGATTCCGGGGTCGGCGGTTCCCAGCCCACGGACAAAACAAAGATGATGCTCAGGACGAACCCGGCCGCGACCGCGCCGATGGAAAGCCCGGCGCTCAAGGCGCGGTTGCGCCGGGTGCAGAGCGTGATGGCCGCCGCCGCAAGGAGCGGGAGGAAGAGAATGACCCAGGGCAGGGCGTTCATGGCGCGAATCCCGACGCTTTCCAGCCCAGAGCGCCCACGCGGTCCAAGCCGGCCAAGACCTCGGCGGGCTCACTTGCCCGAACCAAGCAAGCAAGGCCCCCAAGCAGCAGGAGCGCGATTCCCCACCACTGAGCCCTCATGACCGGATGATTGGAGTCTGAGGACATGGATTAGAGTTTCATCAGGGTCAGGTCCTCGACGTGGGCGGTCTGGCGTTTGCGGTAGAGCGCCACGATGAGCGCCAGGCCGACGGTGACCTCGGCGGCGGCCACAGTGATGACGAAAAAGACGAACACCTGGCCGTCCAGGTTGTTGGTGAAACGCGAGAAGGCGACCAGGGCCAGGTTGGCGGCGTTGAGCATCAGCTCGAGCGACATGTAGATGACCAGCAGGTTGCGCCGCACAAGGACGCCCAACATTCCGAGCGCAAAGAGCAGCACGCTCACGACCAAATAATGTTCCAAGCCGACGGTCATGGTAGTGAAAGGGTTACAAAGTTACCTGGTTACGAAGTTGCATGGTGACACAGTTGCATGGTTACATGGGTTAGAGAGAGGGCGGGCGGAATACCGATGTAACCTCTGTAACTTTTGCAACCTTTTCATCATTTGATTTCTTTCTTGCTGAGCAATATGGCGCCAACCATGGCGACGAGGAGCAGCACGGAGACGATTTCGAAGGGCAGGAGGTATTGCCGGAACAGGAGGCTGCCGAGTTGAGCCGTGCCGCCGCTGAGGGTTGGCGCGGATTGGGCGTTGAGCGGCGAGAGGAGCAGGCTGCGGAGGAAGATAAAGACAAAGGCGCCCACCGCGACCAGTCCCGCGAAGAGGCCGGCTTTCCTGATCTGGCGGCGTTCTTCGGCCTTGAGGTCGAGCAACATAATGACAAACAGGAACAGGACCATGACCGCGCCCGCATAGACCAGCACCTGGACGGCGGCGAGGAAAAAGGCGTTGAGCAGGACAAATAAACCGGCCAGCGAGACGATGGCCAGCACGAGGAACATGGCGCTGGTGACCGGATTCAGGCTGAAGGGGTTGGCGATAACCAGGAACCCAAACAGCAGCGTCAGGAAGGCAAAAACATAAAATAGAATGTCGGGCATAGTCATCGGTAGAGCGCTTTCAATTTTTTTAACGCTTTAACACCCTCACGGTTGCACACCCTGGGCTCTGGCTTCATCAGCCTTCTGCTGCCACTTGCGAATTTTATCCTGGTGAACGCCGCCCAGGGCGAGGAGTTCTTGTTTGTTGTAAATGAGCTGGCGGCGGCTGGCGCCGGTGAGCGAATAATCCTGCATCAGGAAAATGGCTTCCTCGGGGCAGACTTCCTGGCAGAAGCCGCAGAAGATGCAGCGGAGCATGTTGATTTCGAATTCCCTGGGCGCCTTCTCAACGTTACCGGCCTCGGGCGCGCCGGCCGGGCCGGGGGGCGTGATGCGAATGGCCTTGGGGGGGCAGACGAACTCGCACAACTGGCAGGAGACGCACTTGGTGCGGCCCTCCTGGTCTTTGACCAGGTAGGGCGCGCCGCGATAACCCTCGGGCACGACCCAGCGCTCCTCAGGGTATTGCATCGTCACTTTCTTGCTGAAGAAGTGACGGAGGGTGACTTTGAAGCCGCCCATAATGGCCGGCAGGTAAAGCCGTTCCCAGAGATTCAATGGTTTGCGCGGGACGATCATGCGAGGATTTGGATAATAGCAATCAGGCCGGAGAATCTCGAGCGCCGGCCCGCGCCTCGCCGGGGCAGGTAAATTACAGGGTTGGTTCTCATTTCCAGGCCAAGAGCGCCACGGCCGTCACGATAATATTGGCCAGGGCCAGGGGGATGAAGCGCCGCCAGCCCAAGTCCATCAACTGGTCGTAGCGGAAGCGGGGCCACATCCAGCGGACCCAGATGATCATGAACTCGACGAAGAGCATCTTGGCCAGGAAGATGCCGATTTGGAGCAGCCCGATGCCGGCAGCGGCGGCGGGTTGGTCCAGGCCGGCCAAGGGCAGAGTCCACCCGCCCAGGAACAGAGTGACGAGCAGCGCCGACGAAGCGGTCATGGCGGCATATTCGCCCATGAAAAACAGGGCGAAGCGGATCGAACTGTATTCCACGTTGTAGCCGCCGGCCAGTTCCTGCTCCGACTCGGGCAGGTCGAAGGGGAGGCGGTTGGTCTCGGCGAACATGGCCGCCAGGAAGACTGCAAAAGAGAGGGGCGCAAAGAAAAGCAACCAGCCATGATGGGCTTGCCAGGCGACCAGGCGGCTCAGGTTCAGGCCGCTGGTGCCGGCGAGCAACTCCTGCCAGGCGCTGCTCAAACGGCCCTCCTCCAGGCCGCCGGCAATCAGGAACAGCGGGATGACCGACAGGCCCATGGCGATTTCGTAAGAGATCATCTGGGCGCTGGAGCGAAGGCCGCCCAGGAAAGGATACTTTGAATTGGCCCCGTAGCCGGCCAGCACGAGGCCATAGACGCCGAGCGAAACGATGCCGAAGGTGTAGAGAATGCCGACGTTGAGGTCGGCGAGCACCATTTTCTGATGACCCAGTTGCGAGCCGAAGGGGATAATGGCCACCGTCAAGAGGCTGGGGATCATCACAATGGCCGGGGCCAGCCAGAAATAGGCCTTGCGCACGTGGGCCGGGGTGAAGTCTTCCTTGAGGAAGGCCTTGACGGCGTCCGCCGCAGGCTGCAGGAGGCCAAAGGGACCGACGCGATTGGGGCCGCGCCGGTCCTGGATGGCAGCGGAGACTTTGCGCTCGACCCAGACGGCGTAGGCCACGATGAACATCAGCACGGAGAAGACACACAGGATCTTGACCGCGCTGAAGAGGACAAACTGCCCAGCTTCCGTGCTAAACCAGCCTGTAATCGCGTGAATCATTTTCTAGACCTTAACCGTTACCCCCGTATCACCGAGCATGGCCCAGGTCAGCCCGTTGAAGCCGGGCACTTCGCGGGCCATCTGGTTGAAGAGGCCCTCGAGGCTCACGCAGCCGTCCTGGGCGGTGACATTGAAAAGCAGTTCGTGCAGGAATTCCCATTCGGGGCGGGCGTCGCCGGGCGGCTCGACGGCCTGGGTGAATTTCTGGACGCGGCCCTTGGTGTTGGTGAAGGTGCCGCGCTTCTCGGCGTGAGCGCAGCCGGGCAAGAGGTAGTGGGCGAGTTCCGTGGTTCGGTTGGGGAGGATGTCGCTCACAATCAAGGTCTCGAGCTTGCCGAGCAGGTCGGCGCCGAGGCCGTGGCGGGTCACGTCTTCGCCAAACACGATCAGGGTCTTGATGCGCCCGCGGCGGATGCCCTCGGAAATCCTCGGCAGGTTCGAGCCCATGGGTTGGGCGGCGATGCCGGTGAGGCGCGCGCCGTTGCTGTTCGGGTTGCGGTCGGGGCTCAAGAGCAGCTTGTCGCCCGGGGCCAGGCGCGGGAGCGAATCGGTCAAGGCGCCCAGCTTCTCCGCCAGTTTGGCCAGGAGAAAAAGCTCCTCGTTGGTCTGCCGGGCCGAGGCGATGACGGCCGCCGTTCCTGCCGGAACTCCCCTCAACCTCTGGGAAAGCTCCCGCAAGACCTCCGCCCAACCGACCCCGGTCTCGCCACTGCGGACTTCGGACTTCGGACTTCGGACTTCCGCCAGACGGTCTTCGCGGCCAATCCACTTGTAGTTGAGCCGGCCATAATCGCACATCCAGCAGGCGTTGACGGCGTCGTTTTCGCGCGGTTCGAAGCGGTAAATCTTCTCCTCGCGGGACCCGATGACGATGTTGCAGCCGGTGGCGCAACTGGCGCAGAGGCTCTTGGTTTCCTTGAGGAACCAGACGCGCATCTGGAAGCGAAAGTCCTTCGACGTGAGCGCGCCCACGGGGCAGAGGTCCACCGTGTTGAGCGAGTAGTTGTTATCGAAGACCTTGCCGGGATAGGCGGTGAGGGTGTTGTAACTGCCGCGGTTCACGATGCCGAGGGCGTCGTCGCCGACGACGTCGCGGGTGAAGCGAATGCAGCGCGTGCAGAGGATGCAGCGCTCGTCGTCGAGCACGATGCGCGGGCCCAGCTCGATGCGCTTGGGCTTATGGACCTTGGTTTCGGCGAAGCGGCTCTGCGCCTGGCCGTAGTCCACTGAGTATTCCTGGAGCTTGCATTCGCCGGCCTGGTCGCAAATCGGGCAATCGAGCGGATGGTTGATGAGCAGAAATTCGAGCACGCCCTCGCGCATTTGCTTGACGGCCGGCGTGTTCGTATAGACCTCCATGCCGGGCGAGACCGGGGTGGCGCAGGCGATGGCCGGGCGGGGGGACTTGGCAATGCGGGGCGAGCCGTCGGGGTTGAGGATGGGCTTGCGGTCCGGGCCGACGGCGGGCGTGCCATACTCGACGAGGCACATACGGCAGTTGCCGGCCACGGGCAGCTTGGGGTGATAGCAGTAGTGCGGCACGTCCACCTTGGCCGCCGTGCAGGCCTGGATCATCGTGGTCGCCAGCGGCTTGCCGGAAATGGGGTCCGGCATCGTCCTGGGCACTTCGACCGCAATGCCGTCCACCTTCACCGTGAGCTTGTCGACCGGCGGCGGAGCAGGCTTCGTTTCGGCTGTGGCGGCGGTGGTCATTCTTGTCAAAGGAAAGAGTTCAGACTCTTAACGCAACCGGTCTTTCCAGTAGCCGGGCCGCTGGCTCAAATGGACAACGGCAACGACTTGAATGCGGTCGGGCAGTTCACGGTAGAGCAACCGGTAAGGGAATGGTGCCACCTTGCAGCTTCGGATAGGCCTTTCGCAAAATGGCCATCTGTCGGGATTCTGCTGAATCCTCGCGCCAGCTTCACGAACGGCATCCAAAAACGCCCTTCCGACTCCTGGTTGTTGTGCGTCATAATACTGGGCCGCTTCGACCAACTCCATGTCTGCAACGCTGAGGTACGTGAGACGTTTCACTTCAACCTTTGGTACGCGTCTCGCAAGACATCTGCCGCATTGCGCTCAGTCAGTTTGCCCTCATCAAACGCTTCGCAACGACCAACCGCCTCCTCAGTCCAAGCCGCCTCAATCTCAGGCGAGCCATCTTCCGGCTCCAGGCTGACCAGCAATTTGCGGACGAGGGCCGCACGCGCACGTGCTGGCAAAGACAATGCCTCAATGAATACTCGTTCGGTTGTCGCACTCATAACATTAATGTTATCTTGATCGCTTTTCAGTGTCTATGGCGCACTCGCCGCCAACTTCTGTCGCACCAGCGCGGCGGTCGGACGGCCATCACGCATCACGACGAGAGCGCCATTCTTCAGATGCCTCACATATTCAGCCAGTGGTGAGCTGGCCTTTTTCAGTGCGATCGTCTTCACTCAAACCTCTCCCTTATTCTTGTGCGTTCTCTTCGCCGTGCGCCAGGCGCGAGGAGCCACGCCGAGGCGGCGTCGCATCTCCTCAGGGGAGATGCCGCCCTCCCGCCGGTGACGCTCGCGTGAGCGTTCGATGATGGCCTGGAACCTCGGGCTGGTTGCAACACAAATCCTTCTCATATCTGTCCCTTATACAGGTCCATAATGGGAAAGATCATTTGGAAGTCTCCCCAGATCAGGTCGCCGTCCTCAATCCGAAAACTCTTGAATTTCCGCAAGTCACGGTAATCAGTGGTGTCTGGATTACGCGCCTTGGCGAGGAAGGGCCCGAAGTCCACCTCCCGCACCGTGCCATCGTTGAAGGTCAGGCGAATCTTGTAGCCCGAGACATATTTGGCCTCGACAATTTCCAGGTATTTTGTGGCGGTCGTCTTCATTTCAACCTGCGAGTGATAACTTCCGGTTTCGATCGTATGTTGTGCACGAAGAAGTCAATCCAGCGCCGCACGATGTCGTCCGCTTTGGCTTCGACGAGTTCCTCGAAGTCCGCGCGCTTCTGGCCTTCGAGCGGGCGCCTGCCCGCAACCTCACCGAACACCAGTCCAACCACGCGGCGATTCTCGACGATGATCTCCGCACGGCTCTCTCGCCCGGCGTGGCGCCCATGCACATGGATAGGCTCGTGTTCGTTCGTATAAAAATACACTCGAAGGCCAAAATATTCATAGAGCTTTGGCATCGCGGTTCAAGTTCCGGGACAGGTTGACACCCTCGTATCCGCCGCCGGCCCCGGCGCGCTGGCCAGCCGCGGCCCTTCGTTCCTCGTCCGCCGCGCCCTTCGCCACAAATTCATCCTTGAATTTACCGACAAAACTCTGGACCGGCCAGGCGCAGGCCTCGCCGAAGGCGCAGATGGCGCGGCCGCCGGGGATGTTGTCGGCGATTTGGATGAGGTAATCGGCATCGCTGCCGCGGCCCTGGCCGTGGGTGAGGCGGTGGAGGGCCTTGGCCAGCCAGAGCGAGCCTTCGCGGCAGGGGGTGCACTGGCCGCAGCTTTCGTGGGCGTAAAACTCGGCGATGTTCGAGAGCGCCTCGACGATGTCCGCCGAATCGTCCAGCACGATAATCGCGCCGGAGCCGGACATGCTGCCCGCCGCAATCAGCGAATCAAAGTCATAGGGCAAATCGAGCAGGTCCACCTCTTTTTCCACCTCCTTGCCGTCGGGGCCTCTGAGCTTGAGCTTGAATCTCTCGCCGGCCTTGAAGACCTTGGCGGAGGAGCCGCCGGGGATGACGGCCTTGAGCCGGCGGCCTGGACGCAAACCGCCGCCGAACTCGGGGTCGTGGATGAGTTCGCCGAGGGTGACTTTGCCGACCTCGACCTCGTAATAGCCGGGCCGGCGGACGTGGCCGCTGAGGCTGACGATGCGGGTGCCGGTGTTGTTGGGGGTGCCGAGCTTGGCGTAGGCGGCGCCGCCCATGGCGGCGATGTGCTTGACGGCGCAGAGGGTCTCGACGTTGTTGACGATGGTCGGGCAAAGGTAAAGGCCCAGCACGGCGGGGAAGTAGGGCGGTTTGATGCGCGGGTAGGCGCGCTTGCCCTCGAGGGACTCGATCAGCCCGGTCTCTTCGCCGCAGATGTAGGCGCCCGCCCCCCGGTGGACGTGGATTTCCAGGTCGTAGCCGCGGCCCAGGATGTTGGGGCCGAGGAAATGCTTAGCCCGCGCTTCGGCGAGCGCCCGGTTCAGGAGCCGGGCGCCTTCGACAAATTCGCCGCGGATATAAATATAGGCCAGGTGCACGTCGTTGGCGTAGCAGGCGATGATCGTCCCCTCGAGCATCTGGTGCGGGTCTTTATAGACGATCTGCTTGTCTTTGAAGGTGCCCGGTTCGGATTCGTCCGCGTTGCAGATGAGATACACCGGCTTGCCGCTCTTGCGATCCACGAAGGACCACTTGAGGCCGCAGGAAAAGCCCGCCCCGCCGCGGCCGCGCAGGCCGGAGCGGTTGACTTCCTCGCGGATTTGCTCCGGGCCGCTCACCGTCTTGCCGTCCGGCAGGGGTTTGGGAGGGAGGGCGAGGGTTTTCTTGAGCGTTTCGTAGCCGCCATGGCGCAGGTAACACTCGAGGTCGGGCGTGTAGCCCGGCTGGTCCGCGTATTTTAAGATTAACCTGTGCTCTTTCACAAGCTTGACTTGGCCCGCAAAGATTTTAATCTAGGGGTGCTCGTTTGCCCGATGGTGTAACGGTAGCACAGCAGACTCTGGATCTGTTTGTCATGGTTCAAATCCATGTCGGGCAGCCAATTCATTTCCATGCTTTCAGCTTCCGGCGTGCTTTCGGGAACCGCTCGAGCTGGAGGATGTGGAGCCGGTCCTAGTCTCGCAGGACGGTTTTCTTACATCATCAATGGTTGCGTGTCGCAGGTGCACGAGCCGAGTATTTCCTCCGCCTTTTGTTCGGTAACGCCCTCGTGAAATGCGTGGTTGCACATCAGGACGGGGGCGGTGGCGCAACTGGCCAGGCATTCGACAAACTCGACCGTGTATTTGCCGTCCGGCGTGGTTTGCGGACCATGCTGCTGGGGGTCCAGCCCGAGCTTCCGGCAGAAGAACTCATGCAGTCCGTAGGAGCCGCCCAGCGCACAGCTCAAGGTCCGGCAAATGCGGAAGTGATATTTGCCGACCGGTTGCCGGTGAAACATCGGGTAAAAGCTCACCAGGTCATAGACGTTGATGGGTTCCAGTTCGAGCCTGGCGGCGATCCACTCGACGGCCTGGCGGGAGATATGGCCAAAGTGCTCCTGGAGGGCGTGCAGGAGCATGAGCACGGCGCTCCGCGGCTTGGGGTAATGCGTGACCAGTTGGTCAATTTCAGCCGCCAGGGCCGCCGGGACGGCGAAGTCCGGCTGCTCCAGGAGTTGATTAGGGATGGGTTGGGGGTTGGCTAGGTCCATCGATTCAATCTTCTCAAAGCGACGGCAACCTGGACAAGGCGGGTCATTTTCGAGCCAGCTTGAATAGCCGCTGTTGCTCGACCAGGCCGGAATAGGGTTTGGGCGGCAGGTCACGCACGGCGGTCTCGAATGCGCCGTCAAAAGCCGCTATGGCTGGCGCCGTCTGCGCATTACGAATCGATTGCCGCCGCACTTCCTCCAGGATCGGCCCCAGGGTCTCCCAATTGCGAAGCCAGGCCCGGGTCTGGGCCTTCTCGGCCTCGGTCATTTCGGCCACCGGTTTCATCGGTCACATTCTCCCATCACAAAGTCGAACGAGCCCAAAATGGCCACCACGTCGCTGACCATGTGGCCGGGCAAAAGCTTGGGCAGAATGCTCAGATTCACGAACGAAGGCGAGCGGATTTTGAGCCGGTGGGGGGTGCCGCCGCCCTTGCTGTAAATGTAAAAGCCCAGCTCGCCCTTGGGATTTTCGTGGCCGAAGTAAATCTCCCCGGGCGGCGCGTTCACGCCTTGGGTGACATTGATGAAATGATGGATGAGCTCCTCCATGCGGGTCAGCACGCGGACCTTGGGCGGGAGGACGATTTTCCCGTCCGGGACGTTGACCGGTCCGGGGGGCAACTGGTCGAGGCACTGGTGGATGAGGCGCACGCTTTGGCGCATTTCCTCCAGGCGCAGCAGATAGCGGTCGTAACTGTCGCCCGCCGAGCCGACCGGGACGTCGAAGGCGAGTTGGTCATAGACCAGATAGGGGTGGGCCTTGCGCAAATCGTGTTCGATGCCGCTGGCGCGCAGGTTCGGCCCGGTCAAGCCATAGTCAATCGCCTCCTCCCGGGAGATGACGCCAATGCCCTGGGTGCGGTCGACGAAGATGCGGTTGCGGGTCAAGAGCGTCTCGGTCTCATCGATGTTCACGAGCACTTCGTGGCAGAACTTGCGGCATTGGTCGGTCCACCCGGGCGGGAGATCGCGCGCCAGGCCGCCGATGCGGGTGTAAGAGGTGGTGAAGCGGGCGCCGGTGAGGGACTCGCAGAGGTTGTAGATTTTTTCGCGTTCGGTGAAGGTGAGCAGGAAGACGGTCATGGCGCCGAGGTCCATGGCATAAGAGCCCAAGCCGAGCAGGTGGGAGGAGATGCGGGCCAGTTCGCAGCAGAGCACGCGGATGAACTGGCAGCGCGGGGGCAATTGGTGGTCCAGGCCGAGCAATTTCTCGACCGCCAGGGCGTAGGCGACGTTGTTGGCGAGCGGGGCGAGGTAATCGAGGCGATCGGTGTAGGGGATGAACTGGGTGTAGGTCAGGTTTTCGGCAATCTTCTCGTCGCCGCGGTGCAGGTAGCCGACCTCCGGCGTGGCCTGGGTGATGACTTCGCCATCCAGTTCGAGCACGATGCGCAGCACGCCGTGGGTGGAGGGGTGGGAGGGTCCCATGTTGAGGACCATGTTCTGGCCGGGCAGGTCCGGCAGTTCGGCGGCAGGGGCCGGCGGCGGCGCCAGGGCCTGGGCCGCCTCGGCTGCGCGGGTTGCCGGTTCCTTGAATTGAAGCTCGCGAACGTCGGCCATTTTACTTCCTGGGTTCGAGCGGGTCCGGTCCGTGCGCTGGGTCAGGGGCCGCCTTGAAGTCCTGGCGCCGCTGGGGCGGGGCGTTGAGTTGGAGGGCATCCGTTTGCGGGAGGCGCACGCGGGGTTCCCGCGCCATGGCATCCTTGCCCCCGGCGAGGGTGACAAAGGGTCCGCCGGCCAGGGGCGCCGGTTCGGTGAAAGCGACCTCGGGCACGTCGGTCGGTTTGCCGGCCAGTGGGAAATCCTTGCGGAGGGGATGATAAGGGTAGCCTTGCCACATGAGGATGCGGCGCAGGTCGGGGTGGCCGCGGAAGCGGAGGCCCATCATGTCAAAGATCTCGCGCTCGTGCCAATCGGCGGAGCGCCAGACGCCGGTGACGGAGGGCAACTCGGCCTTTTCCTCGCGCAGGTGGGTCTTGAGGCGCAGCGGGCAACGGTGGCTGTAGCCGTAGAGGTGATAAACGATCGTGAAGCGGGGGTCCTCGCCGTAATTGTCCACGCTGGTAATGTCCACCAGGTAATCGAACCCCAGCTCCTTTTTGGCAAAGGCGCAAATTTCGGGGATGGGCTCGGGGTCTGCAAGCAGGAGGGTGATTTGGCCACGGAATTCCGCCGGGGGGGCGAGAAGGGCGGGGAACCTGGCCCGGAGGCGCTGAGCAAGTTCAAGGCTGGTGGTCATAATCAAGCCGGGAACTGATTTCGGCCCAGGGGCATGGCTCAGGCCACCTTTTTGAGGGTGGCGAGAGCCGGTTCCCTGGCCACTTTGTGCTGAAGCTTGATGAGGGCATCGAGCAGGGCCTCTGGACGCGGCGGGCAACCGGCCACATAGACATCGACCGGCACGATGCGGTCGACCCCTTGGAGGACGGCGTAGCTGCGGTACATGCCGCCGGTGGAGGCGCAGGCCCCCATGGCGATGACCCATTTGGGCTCGGCCATCTGGTCGTAAATTCGCTTGAGGGCGCCCGCCATCTTGTAAGTGACCGTGCCGGAAACAATCATCAGATCGGACTGGCGGGGAGAGAAGCGCATGACTTCGGCGCCGAACCGGGAAATATCGTAACGGCTGGCGCCGGTAGCCATCAATTCGATGGCGCAGCAGGCCAGGCCCATCGGCATGGGCCAGAGGGAATTCTTGCGACACCAGTTCAAGGCGGCATCGAGACGGGTGACCATAGCCTCGCCCTCGACTTTGGAGTCGTAGCCGATTTCCGTGGTTGTTCGCACAGGGTCTGGCGGAGCGGAACGCTGCACGCCGTTGGAAGCTAGGCGGCAGGCCTGAGCGAGGCAAGTTGAATTTGCGGGTTTTTCTTAAGAATTGCCTTGCATCGGGCCGGGGCGGGCTTATGCTGGGTGCCGCCTGAACGCCGCCAGTGCGGACGTTCTTTGAGGCTGAGAAAAGAAAAGTTAACCGATTACCTAACCCTCAACCTCCGTTGCCCCGGCAACGTTTGGCCGGTTAGGCCACGGGGTCTCGGAAAGCCCGGCGCTGACCAAGTCGCCCAAGGGTTCGTCAGAAGGAAATCGGACAGTTTATTATTATGCTTACCATGGAAGAGGCCATGAAGCAAAGGGGCACGCTGCCCTTTGCGGCTGGCAAGATCGTCAAAGGCGCCATCATCGAAGTGCGTCCCAAGGAAGTGCTGGTGGACATCGGCTACAAGAGCGAGGGGGTCATCGCCGCCAGCGAATTTGAAGACATCAAGGCCGTCAAGGTGGGCGATGAAATCGATGTCTTAATCGAGAAGCTGGAAGACCGGGAGGGTATGGTCGTTCTGTCGAAGGAGAAGGCGGAATTCAAGAAGAATTGGGAGCGGATTCTGACCATCTGCAACGAAGGGGGCACCATCTCCGGCAAGGTCAAAGCCATCGTCAAGGGCGGGCTGCTGGTCAACATCGGGGTGGAGGCCTTCCTGCCCGCCTCCCAAATCGATGTCACCATCCCCAAGAACCTGGTCCAATACGTGGGCAATACCTACGATTTCAAAGTGGTCAAGATCAACCAGGAACGGCAGAACATCGTGCTGTCGCGGCGCGAGTTGATCGAGCAGGAGCGGCTGGAGCGGCGGCAGCGGCTCCTGACCGAAATGACCCCGGGCGACATCCGCAAGGGGACGGTGAAGAACATCACGGATTTCGGCGCGTTCATCGATTTGAACGGCATCGATGGCTTGCTGCACATCACCGACATGAGCTGGGGCCGGATCGGCCATCCGTCCGAGTTGCTCAAGGTGGGCCAGGACATCGACGTGGTCGTGCTGGACATCAACCGGGAAAAGGAGCGGGTGAGCCTGGGCCTGAAGCAAAAGCTGGCCAACCCCTGGGACAGCATCGAGCAGAAGTATCCGGTGGGCACCAGGGTCAAAGGCCGGGTGGTCAACCTGGTGCCCTACGGGGCGTTTGTGGAGCTGGAACCCGGGGTCGAGGGCCTGGTGCACGTGACGGAACTTTCCTGGACCAAGCGGGTGGCCAAGCCGTCCGACGTGCTCAAGGCGGAGCAGGAGATCCAGGCGGTGGTGCTGGGCATCAACCGCGAAGAGCAAAAGATTTCGCTGGGGCTGCGCCAGCTCGAGGCCAACCCCTGGGACAAGGCCCAGGAGAAATACCCGCCCGGCACGCGGGTGAAAGGCAAGATTCGCAACCTCACCAGCTACGGCGCGTTCATCGAACTGGAAGAGGGCCTGGACGGGATGATTCACGTTTCGGACATCTCCTGGACGCGCAAGATCAATCACCCTTCCGAGGTCCTGAAAAAGGGCGACGAAGTCGAGGCGGTGGTCCTGGAAGTGGACAAGGCCAACCAGCGCATCGCGGTCGGCCTCAAGCAGCTCACGTCCGACCCCTGGGAGAGCATCGACCGGCTCTACAAAGTGGGGGACCTGGTCACGGGCAATGTCACGAAGCTGGCGAGCTTCGGGGCGTTCGTAGGTTTGCAGCACGAGATCGATGGGCTGGTGCACATCTCGCAAATCAGCGAAGAGCGGGTGGACAAGATCAAGAACGTGCTCAAGGTGGCCCAGGAGGTCACGGCGCGCGTCATCAAGATCGACAAGAGCGACCGGCGCATCGGGCTGTCGATCAAGGCCGCCAATTACTCGAACGAGCAGCTCAAGGCCGAGCAGGCCGCCCTGGACGCCCTCAAGCCGGGCGAAGACCTGGTGGCGCTCCAACACGCCTTTGACGCGGCCGATGAGGCACGCCAGGAAGAGGCGAAGTAGAATTTTGGGGTCATCGGTCATTGAGGCAATGGATGGTTACCCCGAAAATTGAATTAAATGGGAATAACTGGAAATATGTGGAAAAGCGGCTGGGGAGCGGGCGGAAACGGGCCGGAACCGGTTCCTGGCCGAGCGCGAAGCGAGGCGGCGCCGTGAGTTTGGCATTCAGTGGGTGGTAGTTTTGGCACCTAAGAGCAGCAAGCCGGCAAACGGCTGCGCCGGCCCGCCGGCCGCCTTGGCGAGTCGTTGGCAAGACAGCGGCCTGGTGGAGGGGGGAGCGCAGCGTTGCGGCTCTGCGCGGTCATGCAATACTCAAGGGCCAGAGCTGGAGCTCCGCGCCCCGGCGTGGCGCCAACCACTGGCGAAGGCGCGCCTGCCGGCCTGGCCTGGGGCGTGGCAGGCGAGACGCCTGCCCCACTATGGCCGCCCGGAAGGTTCTGGGCAACGGGAGCGATTATCTCTTCACCCTCAAAGCCAAGCTCTTGAATCATCTCGGACCGGCCCTGGGTTTAGTTTTTGGTGCATTTTATGCATTTTAGGCTTGAAAGTTGGCGGGGAATGTGGCGAAATAGCGGTTAGAGGATAGTTTGGGCGCAACTCGCCAGTGAAAGGCCGTTGAGGAGCCGGCCTTGAAAAAGCGGGTAGATTCGAGAATAATCTAGGGTGCGTGAACGTCGATTCGATGGTGTTTGCGGTCAGTGAGTGCCTCTGGCGGTTGGTGTGATTTGCGGCTGCGGGCTGGTGAGATGAACTGTTGTGGCCGAATGACTTACAGAAATTTCTGAACCAAGAACAGGCTCGGCGGGTCTGATTACTTATGCTGAACGGGAAAGATAATAAACCGGCAGCCGGAGCGGAGTCTGGCGACCGTTGTGCGAACCGGGCGGTGGCCGAGCACCAGCGGCGACACCGCCGTCGTTTTATCATTTCATGGAAGGCTTCCGGTGTGCGTGCCGACTCGACTACGGAAGGCGGTTCAGGTGCTCCTGCCCCAGGGCATTCGGCCGTTCCCGCCAGGCACGACCAGGCGTGCCGGCCGGAAACTCCGGCGGGGGAGGGGTCTGCGGCGGCGTTCGATCTGAATGAGACGATCAAGGCGCTGCTGCACATGGCGCGCGAGCATGGGCACATCAGCTATGACGACATCAACGATGTGCTGCCCGATGGCGTGTCGCCGGACGACCTGGACGAGTTGTATACGAAGCTGCGGAACCTGGACATCGAGATCGCGGAGCACGGGGAAGTGGAACGAACCAAGCCGCTGGAGCAGGATGAGGACGAAGACCACCGGCTGGAGGTGCTGGATGACCCGGTGCGGATGTACATGAACCAGATGGGCAAGGTGCCGTTGCTGACGCGGGAACAGGAAGTGGAGATTTGCAAGGGCATCGAAGAGGCGGAATTGGAGATGAGGCGGCTGGTTTACAGCCTGGGATTTGCCGCCAAAGAGCATATCGCGATTGCCGAGAAGCTCCTGTCCGAGCCCCCCAAGGAACGGTTCGACCGGGTAGTGGTGGACCGGAAGGTAGCCAACCGGGAGGGCCACCTCCGGGAGTTGCGCAACCTCATCAAGAGAGTGCGCCAACTGGACGCGGAGGTGGACCAGCAGTACGACGCGTGGCAGAAGACGGCCGGGCCGAGCCGGCGCGAAAGGCTTTTTGCGGAGTTCCAGAAGTGCGACCGGAAGCTGCAGGAAACTTTCTCCAGGTTCTATTACAAGCAAAGAGTGCTGGAGGACATGATTGTCGTGGCCGGCAACGTGCATGAGAAGTTCCAATCCAGCCTGCGGCGGGTTCAAGAGCTGGAGGCCCGCCGCAAGTCGGCCGAGCAACAGGCCAACGTCGAGGGGGAGCGGACGAAGCTCCTGGCGCTGGAGCAGTTTGTGCGGACACCGCGGGAGGAGTTTTACCGGGTTTTCGACCAATTGAAGCGTGCCGCCGGGCGGGCGCATCAGGCCAAGACCCACATGGCGGAGGCGAACCTGCGCCTGGTGGTGTCGGTGGCCAAGAAGTACACGAACCGCGGGCAGTCCTTTCTCGATCTCATCCAGGAGGGCAATATCGGGCTGATGAAGGGGGTGGAGAAGTTCGAGTACCGCCGGGGCTACAAGTTTTCGACCTACGCCATCTGGTGGATTCGGCAGGCGATTACGCGTTCGATTGCCGACCAGGCGCGCACGATTCGCATCCCGGTGCACATGATTGAAATCATGAACAAGCTCTGGCGGGCGCAGAAGCAGCTCACCCAGGAACTGGGCCGCGAGCCGACGCCCGAGGAGATCGCCGATGAAATGCGGATGCCGGTCACGCGCATCAACTCCCTGCTCAAGATGGCCCAGCAACCGATCTCGCTGCACGCCCCCGTGGGCGACGATGGCGATGTGAGTGTGGGCGATTTCATCGAGGACAAGACCGCCGAGAACCCGTCGGACGTGACCAGTTACAGCCTGCTGCGGGAGAAGCTGGGGGACGTGTTGACCAGCCTGACCGAGCGGGAACGGAAGATTCTGGAGATGCGTTTTGGGCTGGTGGACGGCTACGAACGCACGCTGGAGGAGATCGGCCGGATGTACAACGTGACCCGCGAGCGTATCCGGCAGATCGAAGCCAAGGCCTTGCGCAAGCTGCGCCACCCGACGCGCGTGCGTCACTTGCAAGGCTTTCTGGATACGGAAGAAGAGGCGGCGTAGCGGCCACGGCAGTGGGGCAGGCGTCTCGCCTGTCCTGGTGGGCGTCCCGCCCGCGCAGGTTTCGAGGGCGAGACGCCCTCGCGGCCGGCGGGACGCCTGCCCCACTACGCGCCGGTTCATGGGAAGCGACAACTAAACCAGACTGTAAGAGGCAGATATGATTGCGCGAATGAGCAAACGGATTTTTCTGTTCGTGCTGGTGAACCTGCTGGTGACGGTGACGATCACGGCGATCCTGGGCGTATTCCACCTGGGACGCTACTTTCCGGCAGGGGGTTTGGCGGGGTTGGCGGTGTTCTGCCTGGCGTGGGGTTTCGGCGCGGCCTTGATTTCGCTGGCGCTGTCGCGGGTGATGGCCAAATGGTTGATGGGGGTGCAGGTCATCCCGCCGGACACCTCGGAGCCGGCGCTGCGCGAGTTGGTCGAGACCGTGCACGGCCTGGCGCGGCAGGCCAAGCTGCCGGCACTGCCCGAGGTGGGGGTCTATGAGTCGCCCGAGGTGAATGCCTTTGCGACCGGGCCAACGCGGGCCCGGGCCTTGGTGGCGGTGTCAAGCGGGCTGCTGGGGCGGATGCGGGAGCGTGAAGTGCTAGGGGTCCTGGGCCACGAGATAACGCATATTGCCAATGGCGACATGGTGACGATGACGCTGATCCAGGGGGTGGTCAACGCCTTCGTGATGTTCCTGTCGCGGGTGCTGGCGTTTGTGGTGAGCCAGGCCATGCGGTCACGGGATGACGGCCGCGGCGGCTCCTGGCTGTTGCAGTTCTTGTTGATCCAGGTATTTCAAGTGGTCTTTGGCATCCTGGGCTATGTGGTGGTGTGCTGGTTCTCCCGCTGGCGGGAATTCAGGGCCGACGCGGGCGGGGCCCGCCTGGCCGGGCGCGGGAACATGATTGATGCTTTGCGCGCACTGCAACGCCTTTACGAGCCGGAGGCGGCCCAGGCCGAAGCCCAGCGAGCCCAGGGCTTCCAATCCCTGAAAATCTCCGGTCCTCGCGGCGGCTTGCTGGCCCTCATTGCCACTCATCCCCCGCTGGAACGGCGGATCTGGCAGCTCGAACACGGAATCCTGTAACGAAACTGCTGTCGGGAATGGCTTGCCCGGCGAGTTCGTGGGCTGATTGACAATGGCGTGGGGATAGCGCACGCTGGCTTGGCGGCGCACGCACTGTTGGAGCGCCCACGCTATGCGCTTGCAAGTCCTGAGCGATCTGCACCTGGAATTCGCGCCGTTTCATCTCCCGGGGGTGGCGGCTGATGTCGTGGTGCTCGCCGGGGACGTGAGTGTCGGCGAGAGGGGATTGGAGTGGATTCTGGAGACCTGCCGCGAGACGCCGGTGATTTATGTCCTCGGCAACCACGAGTTCTACCACCACACGATTCCGAGCGTGACCCGGGAATTGAAGGAAATGGCTGAGGGGACCAACGTCCATGTGCTGGAGAACGACCGTGTGGAGCTGGGCGGCGTCACCTTCCTGGGGGCCACGCTGTGGACCGATTTTGCGCTGTTGGGGAACCCGCTCATGGCTGGGATTGACGCCGAGCTGGGTATCAATGATTTCCGGCATATCCGGCTTTTTCCCAAGTACACCCGGTTTCGCCCGGCCGATGCGCGCCGCTTGAACCTGGAGTCAACGCGCTGGCTCCGGGGCCAGTTGCGGGGCCTGTCCGGGCGCAAGTGTGTCGTGGTCACTCATCACGCGCCGAGCGGTCTTTCGATTGGACCGGGTTACCAGGAGGATCCCTTGAGCCCGGCGTTCGCCTCGAGCCTTGAGCCGCTGGTGGCGGCCAGCGGCGCGCCGCTTTGGATTCACGGCCATATCCACGCCCCAGCCGATTACCGGCTGGGCTCGACCCGTGTGCTGGCCAATCCGCGCGGCTACCCCAAGGAACAGGTCGCGGGGTTCGACGCGGCGCTGGTGGTGGAGGTGTAAGGGGTGGTAAGGGGTTAATTCCAATTCGCGTTGGAATAAATGCGCGGGGCGGGCCTCGCGCCCGCGTTGGCCTCGAGGACGAGAGGCCCGTCCCACTACTTGGCGGTTCAGCAAGAGGTTCTGCGTCTCCTTCGACTGCACCACTGTCCCACTCACCCGGTGTCCTACGGTCCGACTCACCCACTCACGCGCTCACTCTTTCGCTTTGCCTTTTGTCCGGTGGTCGGTCACTTTTTCCGCGCCGCCGGTCGTGGTGGGCGGCGTTGTGTTGCGCATGCTGAATCAACTGACCATTGCTGAACTTGTGGGGAAGCTGGCCCGGGGCGAGGTTACGTCGCGGGCGGTCATGGAGGCGTGCCTGGCCCGGATAGAGGGCGTGGAGGGGCGGGTGCAGGCCTTCATCAGTTACAATGCGACCGATGCCCTGGGGCAAGCCGAGGCGGCGGACCAGGCGCTGGCGGCCGGGCAAACGCATGCCGAGCGGCCCTTGCTGGGCGTGCCTATGGCCATCAAAGATGTGATCGCGGTCAAAGGCCAGCCGCTCAATTGCGGGTCGAGGATTCTCGGCCAATTTGTGTCGCCCTTCGATGCGACGGTGATTGAGAAGCTGAAGGCGGCGGGGGCGGTGGTCTTTGGCCGGTTGAACATGGACGAGTTTGCGATGGGCAGTTCGACGGAGAACTCGGCCTTCCAGGTGACGCGCAACCCGTGGGACCTCTCGCGCGTGTCGGGCGGCTCGTCGGGCGGCTCGGCGGCGGCCGTGGCGGCCGATGAGTGCCTGGCCGCGCTGGGCTCGGATACGGGGGGTTCGATTCGCCAGCCGGCCTCGTTTTGCAGTTGTGTTGGGCTCAAGCCGTCTTATGGCCGGGTGTCGCGTTACGGCCTGGTGGCTTACGCATCGTCGCTCGACCAGATTGGCTGCCTGGCCAAAGAGGTGCGCGATGCGGCGACGGTGCTGGAAGTGATCGGGGGCCTGGACGGGCGCGACTCGAGCAGCGTGCCCCAACCCGTCCCGCGCTACGCCGCCGGCCTCGGGGGCGACATCAAAGGACTCAAGCTGGGGCTGGCCAAAGAATACATGATCGGCGGACTCGACCCGGAGGTGAAACAGGCCATCGCCGCGGCCGTGCAGCAGTTCGCAAAACTCGGCGGCGAGGTCGTGGAAGTCTCCCTGCCCCACACCGATTACGCCATCGCCACCTACTACATCATCGCCACCGCCGAGGCGAGCGCCAACCTGGCGCGGTTTGACGGGATTCGGTATGGGGCGCGCGTGGAGGGGGCGGACCCCATCGAGCTTTACAGCAAGACCCGGGGCGCCGGGTTCGGCCCCGAGGTCAAACGGCGCATCATCCTGGGGACCTACGTCTTGAGCAGCGGTTACTACGACGCCTACTACTTGCGCGCCCAAAAGGTGCGCACCCTTATCCGCAAAGACTTCCTGGAGGCCTTCGAGAAAGTCGACGCCATCGTCACTCCCGTTTCCCCCACGCCGGCGTTCAAGGTGGGCGAAAAAATGGACGACCCGCTGCAAATGTACCTTTCCGACATCTTCACCATCTCGTGCAACCTGGCCGGCCTGTGCGGCATCAGCGTCCCTTGCGGTTTCACCGCCCCTGGCCCCTCGATGCCCAGCCCTCAGCCGAGGCTGCCCATCGGCCTGCAACTGCTGGGCAAACCGTTTGGGGAGGAAACGCTCCTCCAGTTGGCCCACGCCTTCGAGCAAAGCACCGACTGGCACAGAGCCAGGCCGGCACTATGACGAAAGTGGGAGGGGTCTGTGGCTCGAGGAGCGGGTTTCTTTTCCGTCGGCTTCGCTGCCGGAGCCGGAGGGCGGGGCCGATGCGGAGGAAGCGGCGGGCGGGTGCCCCGGTGCGCGGCGGGCCGATTTTGGTTGCGGCTGAGGGGGGCCGGGTTGTATAACCGCCCGTATATGGGCAAGTTCAGATTCGCTATCCTCGGTCTCCTGTGCGCGCTGCCAACGTTTGGCGGGGAGAGCAAGATCATCGCTCCCGGCGAGACGCTGCAAAAATTGGCGGGCGGTTTTGAATTCACCGAAGGACCCGCCTGCGACGGCCAGGGGAACGTGTTTTTCACCGACCAACCCAACGACCGCATTCTCAAGTGGAGCGTGGAGGGGAAGCTGACAACGTTCATGCAGCCGTGCGGGCGGGCCAACGGGCTTAGCTTTGACGCCGCGGGCAATCTCTGGGCCTGTGCCGACGAGAAGAACCAGATGTGGCGCATTGACCCTGGCGGCAAGGTCACGGTGGTCGTCAAGGACTACCAGGGCAAGCTGCTCAACGGGCCGAACGATGTCTGGGTCCGGCCCGGCGGCGGGGTCTATTTTACCGACCCCTACTACAAGCGCCCGTACTGGAAACGCGGTCCCAAGGAAATGGACGAGTGCGTTTATTTCCTGGCCGCGGACAACGAGAAGCTGACGCGCGTGGTGGACGACCTGAGGCAACCCAACGGCATCATCGGGACTCCCGACGGCAAGCTGCTTTACGTGGCGGACATCGGGGCGGGCAAGACCTACCGCTACCGCATCGAGGCTGAGGGCTTGCTCGCGGACAAGAAGCTGTTCTGCGAGATGGGCTCGGACGGGATGACGATCGATGACCAGGGCAACATCTATCTGACCGGCCGGGGTGTGACCGTCTTCGACGCCGCCGGTAAAAAGGTCGAGCACATCGCTGTGGAGGAGCCGTGGACGGCGAACGTCTGCTTCGGCGGCAAAGACCGCCAGACGCTCTTCATCACCGCCAGCAAGAACCTCTACGGGTTGCGCATGCAGGTCAAGGGCGTGGATAGCCAGTAATTTCAATTCGCGTCGGAATAAGCGGTCGGGAGGCCGAGGCCCGAAATTCCAATTTCGGAATCCGGCGCGACGGCGTGGCCGCGGAGTTTTGATCCTCCGCCAAGGTGGTTTGGGATCAGGCAGGTCGGATTTGGAGCAAAATTGCCAACGCAGCCAATGGAGCCAATGCAGGCAACGCACGGAGCCGTGTGGGGGCCAACGGAGGCAATGGAGCCAACGCAGCCAACTGGCGGGGCCGTGGCCGCGTGCGGGAGCAAATGCTCCTGGTTTTCGTCTAAGAAATAGGGCCGGACGGTGTCTGAGAAGGAAAGATACGATGTCCTGTGGTGAGCAAAGACGCCGGATGGCTGAATGATTGAGGCAAATCGCCAAGATTCGCCGAGCATGGCCGTAATGCGACCTGACCAAGCCAGCGCGGAGCCGAGCGGGTGGGAAACGATCGAGGAGCTGTTTGCAGCCCTCGAGTCGCCCCTCTTGAGTTATGCCCTGCGCTTGCTGGGCCAGGGCGGCGCGGCCGAGGATATCGTCCAGGAAGCGTTCATGAGACTGCAGGCTCAGTTTGACCAGGTGCGGGAGCCGCGCCGCTGGCTCTACCGGACGGTGCATAACCTGGCCCTGAACCATCGGCGGCAGGCGGGCAAGCTCGTCCCCCTGGGCCTGGACGGCAAGGAGGGCTCGTGCGCCGGGCCCGAGAGCGCCGACCCGCAGCCGCTGCCCGATGAACAGATCGCCCGCTGGGAAGGCATTGGCCTGGTCCGGCTGAGCCTGGAAACGCTCGATGAGCGCAGCCGCGAATTGCTCCGGCTCAAGTTCAACGACAGCTTGTCCTACAAGGAAATCAGCGCCCGCACCGGCCTCACGATCGGCCACGTCGGCTACCTGCTGCACCACGCCCTCAAAGCCATCGCCGACGAGTTGGCCAAAAATGGAATTGTCCCATGAATCCCGATCTCCCGCATCAATCGCCCGAAGAGCTCGAGGCCAGCCTGACGGCCCTGCTGCTCGGGGAACTGGCGCCCGAGCAGGCCGCCGGCCTGCGCCGGGCCATCGAACAGGACGCCGCCCTGGCGGCGCTGCACCAACGCCTCAAGCTCACGATTGACCTCGTCCGCGAAGCCGCGGCCCACCCGACCGAACAAGCCGAGGTCCAACGCGCGCCGCTCAAGCTGAGCGAGCGCCGCCGGCAAGAGTTGCTCGCCCATTTCAAGACGGTCACGCCCAGGGAATTTGCCCGGCGGCGCCGGCACGAGTGGGCCTCACGCGCCCTGGTGGGCATGGCCGCGGTCGTGGTCGGAATGGCCGCCCTGGCGCTGCTGGTGCCCAACTTTGTAAAAGCCAGGTCCCAGTCCAGGGCCAAGCTCCGGGCGAGCGGTGCCAGCTTCCGCGCCCAATTGTCCGACCGGGAGGCGGCAGCAGTCGCCGGGTTCCTGGCCGCCGCCGGCGGTCAGCCTGCCTCGGCACGTTCCCAGGCTAAGGGCAAAGAAGGACTGGAGCGTTATGCTTATTCGGGAAGGGTGCCCGGGGTTTCGGCCGGTTCTTCTAAAGAGGGGCTACCGGCGCCAGCCGGTGCCGCCAGCGGCGCAGCCGGCGGGAAGCCTGGGCCGCCAGCCCTGGCGACCCGGACGGAAATCGTCCTGCCCGCTACCGCTGAGACGACTTACGCGGCGAAAGAGTCACTGGGCAAAGAGGCCACTGAGTCATCCCGGGAGTGGCTGAGCGCCCAGCGTGAGATTGCCGCTGCCGACCGGAAAGAGGCCGCCAACCTCGCCAATGCCGTCGCCGAGGCCTACCGGGACTACCGCCTCGAAGAGAGGGCCAGTTTGAGCAAGGGCGGCATCAAGGCCCTGCTGGAGGCGCGCGACCTCAAGGAGGCCGAGATTGTCGAGGCGCAGACTAACGTGGACCGCTTGCGCCGGGAACTTAACATCTCCGACTCGATGGCCTCTGAATATGCCGCCGCGCCGCTCCTGAGCGCCGAAACCCTCCGCCACATCAACGGCCTGCGGCTGGAAAGCGAGGCCAATTTCGTGCAGCAGGAAACACTCCTGAACCACCTCAACACCCTCAAGCCGGAGGTACTGAGGCAAACCCTCCCCACCGCCCTCCAGGACAACTTGCTCGGCACCCTGCTCGATCAAAAGACCTACGCGGACCAAAGACTGCTGAGCGTGGAGAAAGATTACGGCGCCCTCCATCCGGACGTGATCAAGGCCCGCGCCCTGGTGGCCGACCTGGAGGACAAGATCGACCAGCGGGTCAAGGGCGTCATGGTCGGTTTGGGCGCCAGAGTGGATGCCTTGGGACAGAGCCTCACCAACCTGAACCGCAAAGTGGAAGAAGCCACCTCGAATGACATCGTCAAGGCCAACCAGAGCGCACCCTATTTCGCCGCGAAGCGCCGGCTGGAGGAGCTCACGCGCTTCCGCACCCTGCTCGATACCAAGATCGCCTCAGAAAAGGCATCAGAGCCGGCCCAGCCCACTGTCCCCCAGGCTCGGCTTGAAGCCAGCGACGTAGCCGCCGGGAAACCTGGGCCGGCAGCCGTGGGGACCCGGACGGAAATCGTCCTTCCCGCTGCCGGTGAGACGAAATACGCGGCGAACGAGTCGCTGGGCAAAGAGGCCTTTGAGTCATCCCTGGGGTGGCTGAGCACCCAGCGTGAGATTGCCGCCGCCGACCGGAAAGACGCTGCCGGAGAAGAAACGGCGGCTTTTGGATTTCGCCTGGGCGGGCGCCAGGCCGAAGAGGCGCGGCCCGAGCTGGGCGCAGTGAGGCCTGGGGCCTTAGGCTTGGCAGGCGCGCCCGCCAGCAGGGAGTCCGTAGGGGTCCACGAGTTGGCGAATGCGGACCCGCAGGAGGTCCAGCGAGTCCTCAGCGATTTGTTCTCCCGCGGCGGCTTCAGCCAGGATGGCCGCCGGCGCGCCTTGTTGGGGCAGGCGAATCCCTTGACCCAGCGCAGCACGCAGCAAACAGCCGGGCTTCCACCGGGAACAACTGCGGGGCCCGGTCAATTTCCCGCCGCCGCAACAATAGGGGATGCCTATTTCACCACTGACCCCGAGTCTCGCCGTGTGGTGACAATCGCGGACGAGGCTACCGCCCGCGCGATAGGCGAGGCGCTCGCTAAGTCGGACACGACCGCCAGCGGCGTTTTCGGCGGCGGGATGATGGGGGGTATGGGTGGTGGGATGCGTGGCGGCATTCCAACTGTTCCCAAGGCATCGGAGCCCGCCCAGCCCACTTTACCCCAGGCTCGGCTTGAAGCCAGCGGCTCAGCCGTAGTCAATAGCCTTGGCACCGTAGTCAATAGCTTTGGCACCGCTCTGCCGGTTGCCGGTAACCGGGGAACCACAACACCCGCCGAAACGACGGGAAAGCCGACAGCAGGAACTCAGGTCGCCCGCCTGACGGCTGAGGAGGCCATCGCCCGCGGGATACCCGTTCTCGGCGATGTGCCCCTCCTGGGGCAGACCCTGGAGCGCGGAGGCTCCGCCCGCCCCTCCGCCGTCCCGGTCGATGCTCTCCGGAATTCAGGTTCAGTAAAGGGTCTGCCGGCCCAAGAGCAGGCTGCGAAGGGCGCAGCAACGACGCCGCAGGCGGGCCAAGATACCCATGTTTACAGCCTCGACGTGGTCGGGTCTGTCAATTTGAGCAAACAGAAGTTGGAGGGCCACTTAGTCCCAAACGCTGCCGACATCCTATCGGCAACGCCGAGCCTACCGGCAGAGCGGTATGGGGAGAAGGAGCTTCAATCTAAGGAGAAGTCTGGCGTCAGCACGGAGCCGGCCAAGGCCGGACGGGTGGACATCGCCCTCCCATCGCCCCAGAGCGAGGCCAGGCCGGCACAGGCCGAAAGCGCTGGCAAAGACTCAAGCGTCCTGACCGCCGGCGTGGCTGTGGCAGTCCCCTCCGCGGCGGCCACGGTTCCAGCACCGCAGGGTGTTGCGGCCTCTTCCGCGAAATACCCTTCGTTGCTCGGGGTTCCAGCACCGGAGGGTGTTGCGGCTGCTTCAAGCCAGCAGGGCGCCGCCGCGGTGCAGGAGAAGGCCAAGGCGTCGGAACAACAGATTCGCTTTGCCCAGGCGCCAAAGCTCGTTGAGGAGAACAAAGCTCTCAAGGAGAGAGCCATCGAGTCGCGCGAGAAGCTTGTCGAAGCCGAGAAAGCTGGCAATGCGGCCGCCTTCGCCCGGCGCTACGCTTTGCGGGCGCCTGGGGGCGCGGCGCCAGCCCCGCAGGCCAAGGCTGAGAGCGATGAAGCCCTTAAGCGGGAGCCGGCGGCGCCGGCGGCGATTCCGCAGCCGGAAGTTGAGGCGCGGGAGAATGCCTTCTCGACCTTTTCGCTGAACGTGAGCGACGTTTCCTTCAAGCTGGCGGCGGCGAGCCTGGCAAAGGGCCAGATGCCGGAGCCGGCCACGGTGCGGAGCGAGGAGTTCATCAATGCCTTTGATTACCGGGACCCGGAGGCGCCGCCGGGTGTGCCGGTGGCGTTTGCCTGGGAGCGGGCGCGCTATCCCTTTGCGCACAACCGCGACCTGCTGCGGTTCTCGCTCAGGACGGCCGCGCAGGGCCGCCAGCCGGGCCGGGCGCTGAACCTGGTGCTGCTGCTGGACAACTCCGGCTCGATGGAGCGGGCGGACCGGGTGCGGATCATCCACGAGGCCCTGCGGGTGCTGGCGGCGCAGCTCCAGCCGGCGGACGTTTTGAGCGTGGTCACCTTCGCGCGCACCGCGCGGCTCTGGGTGGACGGCGTGCCCGGCGACCGGGCCGCCCAAGTGGCGGAAGAGGTGAGCGGCCTGACCCCGCAAGGCGGCACCAACCTCGAAGAGGCGATGAACCTGGCCTACCAGACCGCCCTGCGCCATTACCTGGCCAACGGCATCAACCGCGTCGTGCTCCTCACCGACGGCGCGGCCAACCTGGGCAACGTGGACCCCGAGGCGCTCAAACAGAAGGTCGAGGCGCACCGCAAGCAGGGCGTCGCCCTTGATTGCTTCGGCATCGGCTGGGAAGGCTACAACGATGATTTGCTGGAGGTGCTCTCGCGCAACGGGGATGGCCGCTACGGGTTCGTCAACACGCCCGAGGAGGCCGCCACGGAATTCGCCGGGCAGCTCGCCGGCGCGTTGCACGTGGCCGCCGCCGATGTGAAAGTCCAGGTCGAGTTCAATCCCGCCCGCGTGACCGTCTATCGGCAGGTCGGCTATGCCAAGCACCAACTCACCAAAGAGCAGTTCCGGGACAATAGCGTGGATGCCGCCGAGATTGGCGCCGCCGAATCGGGCAACGCGCTGTATGTCATAGAGACGGACCCGCGCGGCGACGGCCCGCTGGGCATCGTGCGCGTCCGCTACAAGGTGCCCGGCACGAGCGACTATCGCGAGCAGGAGTGGGTGGTGGCTTACACGGGGAACGCGCCGCTCCTGGAACAGGCGAGTCCGGCCCTGCGCCTGGCGGCCACCGCCAGCGCCTTCTCCGAGTGGCTGGTGTCGAGTCCGTTTGCCGCGGAAGTCACGCCGGGCCGGTTGCTGGCCTACCTGGGCGGCGTGCCCGAGGTGTATGGGGCCGATGAGCGGCCCAAGAGACTGGAGTGGATGATTCGCCAGGCGCAGAGCCTGGTCGGGAAATAGCGCCAAGGAGGAAAAATGAGAAACGAATGGGGGAGAGCGGAAAGATGGCCCAGGCGGGATAATTCACATTCACCGGGTCATCTCATTAACACCGCGGCTTCAGCCCGCTGTATGGATGCACTCACCACTGGGGAACTGTTTCAACAGTTTATCAGCCGTAGTCGCGACACGTCGTATGGGCGTCAAGCTAGCTGGTGGGCGTTTTGCCGGGCCCCTGCAACCCAGAGGGTTGCCAGAAAGTGGCCGGGGGTCGAAGCGCAGCGCAGACCCCCGGTAACCTCCGCGCAGGGACTGCACCCCGGAGCGGGTGCCAGAGGCGCAGGCGGGCAGTTCTGGCACCCTTCCAGGGTGCGGCAACTTCCGGCGTTGGACCGGGGGTATCGCTACGCTCAACCCCCGGCTACTGTCTGGCAACCCTGCGGGTTGCGCGGCGCGGCAGAGCCGCAACCAGGCAGCGGATGGCCTTTGTTAGGGCGCCTATCACGGCCACGGCTTATGGATGCGATTTGGCGGCGGGGATTGACTTGTGGCGAGAACCATCCGTTTGAAAGGAACATTGAATGAATAGAAGCCAAAGGCGGGTATTTGACACTGAGGGGGGGGCGCATCCTGGCACTGCCCCCGAGCGCGGGCGGAGGCCCTCCCCCCTTCCCCCCTCCCATGCGCTCGGAGCGCATGGGAGGGGGGTGATCCCTTTTTCCACTTCACCCAGGGCGGCGGCCCGTCCCGCTAGGAGCGGGACGGGCCTTGCCCTGGGCTACTATCTTGCCGCCCCTCCGGGGCGGAAGGATGCCGCGCTCCGCGCGGATGAAGCGGGATTGGTGGTCCCGCTCCGGGCGGGATCGGAATGCGCCCCTGGGCAGGCCGGAGCGCAGTTCCGCGCCGCCCCGGTTTTCCGGCGGGCCCAGCTTGGCGCCTGCCTGTCGCTGGCGCTGCTGTGGTTGGCCGCCCTAGCGGCGGCCGAGCCCGCCACAAATGCGGCGGCGCCTTCGGTGGTGGTGGAGGACTTCCAGCTTGTTGGGGAACTGAGCAGCAATCGGGCGGCGTTTACGCTCACTGCCACCGCGCGCGTCGAGAACCGCAGGGGCGGCGCGCTCGACCTGCTGGCGGGCACCCTGGCGCTGACCGAGGTTAGTCCCCACCCCAAGTGGCGGCTGCGGGCCGAAACGAACCGGTTCGTCATCGCCTTCGACCGGGCGGGCAAGTTCCCGATCAAGCTCAAGTTCGACGCGGCGGTGCGGCAGAGGGAGAACTGGAATGCCGTCGAGTTCCGGGTCGCGCCCGGCGCGCTGGGGCCGATTGTGCTGCGCGGGCTGGCGGCGGACACGCAGTTCGAGTTTGCAGGCGCGGCGCGGCCGGAGCGGGTCGGCAACGATTACGCGAGCTTCCTGCCCTCGGACGGGGCGGTGAAGCTGGCGTGGAAAGAGGCGCGGGCGGAAGCGGAGGGGAAGTTGTTCTATGCGGTGGAGATGCTTTCGCAAATCAGCCTCAGCCCCGGCCTGATGCGGCAGGTGGGGCTGCTGGATTACAAGGTTATGCAAGGGGAACTGAACCGGGTGGTCGTGTTGCTGCGCGGGGCGGGTGAGGTGACGCGGGTGCAAGGCGACCAGGTGCTGGCCTGGAACGTGGAACCGGCGCCCGGTTCGGCCGGGCGGCAGTTGGTGGTGCAGTTCAACCAGGCGCAGAAGGACCAGTTCGCGCTGCAGGTGCAGGTGCAAACGCCCCTGGGCGCCTTCCCGCAAACGATCGAAGCGGTGCAATTGCGGCCGGAGGGGGCGACGCGGTTTGCCGGGTATTACCGGATTGTGAACGAAGGGGCGGTGCGGCTGGAGGTGGCCCAGGCCAGCGGGCTGTCGCAGATTTCGCCCGAGCAATTTCCGGAGACCGAGGCGACGCGGGCCGCATTGCGAGCGAGCGGGAGTCAGCGTTTCGTTTACCGTTTTTCGGGCGCCGATTTTGGGCTGCGCATCGAGGCGGACCAGGTCCTGCCGGAATTGGCGGTGTCGGAGTTGCTGGCGTATCACCTGGGCGAAAACGAACTGGCCATCGATGCCGAGATGGAACTGGACATCCGGGAGGCGCCGTTGCGCGAGTTGGTGCTGCGGGTGCCGAAAGGCTACCCGATCGCGCAGCTCGTGGCCTCCGGGCTGAGCGATTATTTCCTGCGCGAGCCGGCCGACCAGCCTGAGGCGGAATTGCGGCTGGTCTATGGCCAGCCGGTCTTGGGCCGCCAGGTGGTGCAGCTCCGCCTGGAACGCAACAAGCCGCTGGACGGAGCGGTCTGGACGCTCCCCCGCCTCGAAGTCGCCAAAGCCAAATCGGTGCGCGGCCACGTGGCGGTGGCGGCGGACACGGGGTTTCGCCTGACGCCCGAGCGCACGCAGGCGCTGACCGAGATGGCCACGGCCTTTTTCCCGCGCAAGGTGGCCGGCATTCAGGCCGCCTTCCGCCTGAGCGACGCGGCCTGGCAGGCGGTGTTGCGCGTCGAGCGGCTGCCGCAGACCGTGCAGGCCGATGTCTTCCATTTGTTCTCGATTGGCGAGGGCATCGCCTACGGCAGCAGCCTGATCAATTACGTCGTCTCCGGCGCCCCGGTGGCGGGCTTCAAAGTGGAGCTCTCGGAGGAATACACCAATGTCGAGTTTATCGGCAAAGACCTCCGCAACTGGCAGAAGACCGCCGGCGGCTACGTGGCGCAGTTGCACACGCCGGTGGCGGGCAGCTATACCCTGCTGGCCACCTACGAGCGGCCCTTCCAAGCCAAGGGCGAGACCCTCACGTTCACCGGGGCGCGCCCGCTCGACGCCCAGTCCGAGCAGGGCTACACACTGATTATCAGCGCCTACCAGTTCCAGGTCAAACCGGAGGTCCTCTCGCGCGGATTGCTGCGGCTGGATACCCGAGAAGTCCCCCCCGAATACCGGCTCTTTTTCGATGCCCCCATCCTGGCCGCCTTTCGCTACACCTCCCGTCCGTTCGACCTCAAGCTGGCCCTCAGCCCGCTGGCCCAGGGGGATTCGCTCAGCCTGGTGGTGGATCGCGCCTCGCTCACGAACCGGATTTCAAAAGAGGGCCAGGTCCTGACCGACGCGCGGTATTTCGTCAAGAACCGCGGCAACCCGCACTTGAGGCTGACGCTGCCGCCGGGAACCAAATTGTGGTCGGCCAGCGTCAATGGTGCGCCGGTGGTGCCGGTGCTCGATGCGCAGGCGGATTTGGTTCCGCTGCCGCAGCACGCCGACCCGAACGCGGTGCTGGTGATCGATCTGAAGCTGGCGGCCAAGGCGGAGGCCCCGGAGCGCGTCCGCCTTGGCGCGCCCGTGGTCGGCGCGCCGGTGCTGCTGGCCGAGTGGCGGGTCGAGCCGGACACCGGCCAGCGGCTGGTTTATCGGAAGGGCTCGCTGACCCCGGCCGGCGGCGTGGCGGATATTTCGGGCTTTAGCGGAGTAGCGCGGGCTTGCACCGGCGGCGAGGCGGGCGACGCGTTGAGGGCGCTAGTGACGGCGCTGGGTTTGCTGGCGGCCGCCCTGGTGGCGTGGCGCTGGGCGGGCGGTGGGGGCGTTTATCGATTCAGTGCCCGCCATATTGGCGGCACGCTGCTCGGGCTTGGGGCCCTGGGGCTGGCGGCCGGCGCGTTGGTGAAGCTGGCGGAAATCGCCGGCGACCAGGAGCGTTCCCTGCCGCGGGGACTCTCGTTCCTGGCGCCCGTGCAGCAGGCCGGCAGCGCCTTGAGCCTGGAGGTGGGCAATGTCCCCGATAAACTCTCGGCGTTCGAGGTCCTGGGTTATGCCTGGCCCGCGCTGGCGGCGCTCGGGGTGTGGGTCTATGGTTGGCTCAGGGCCAAGCCGGGCTACCAGGCGGAGTGGCGAATAGTCGGCTGGCTGCTGCTGGCCTGGACGGCATTGCGCTGGCCAAACGGGGCGCCGGCGTTTTTGGGTGTGATCGCGGCTTTCCTGGTCTTGCAGGTGGTGGTTCCCGCGCTGCGGCGGCTATTCCAGTTGCCGCGTCGGCCGCAACCCACCCCCGGCACGGCAACCGGGAATGGCGCCGCCGCCGCCGCCGCCGTGCTGCTGCTCGGCGGCTTGGTGTGGCTCAGCTTCATCTGTGGCGCCCAGGCGGCTCAGAAAAACCCCGCGGCTGGCCTGGCGGCGCTCCAGCAACCGGTGGTCCCCGAATCGGTCACGCAGGAAGTCCGCGTCGAGGGCAAGTTCGCCCTGGGCAGCGCACGAATTCATTGGCAGGCGGAAAGAGGCGACCTGCTGCCGCTGTTGTTCGAGCCGGCGGTCCTGACGGGCGTCAAGTATCCGACCAAGGCGCTCAAACTGGAGCAGGGCGCGGCCGGCTCGAGGACCAGTCACTATTTGTTGGTCCAAAGGGGCGGGGCGTTCGACGTCGAGGTGCAATACGAGTTGCAGGTGACCCGGCGGGACAAGGAAAGCGGCCTGGCGCTGCCGGTCCCGTACGGGCTGGTCAATCGGCTCAAACTGACGGTGGTCGGTCTGGACGTGGAGGTGCAGTCGCCGCAGGCGGTGGCGTTGGAGCGCGAGGCGGCCGGGAGCAACACGCTGGCCAGACTGGCGCTCGCCCCGGCGAGCGAGGCCTGGGTGGGATGGCAACCGCGCAGCCGCGATGTGAAAAGCGAGAAGGCGGTCTTCTATGCGGACCTTACCCAGCTCTACGTGCCCGCGGCGGGGGTGATCGAGGGGGCGCATTACGTCTCCATTCGCCCGGCCCAGGGCGAGTTGGGGGAGTTGGTAGTGGACGTGCCGGCCGGGGCGACGATCACGGACGTGATCGACCCGGCGCGAGCAGCGGGGCCGGCGGACGCCAAGGCTCCCGGGGCGCCGGCCCGGGCCAGTTCGGTGGTGTCGCTGTGGCGCTTCGATCCGGATGCGCGCAAGCTGCGGGTGACGCTCAAGCCCGCGCAATCGCGGCCGTTTGCGCTGCTGGTGCGCTCGCAGATCGCCACCGGCCCGCTGCCCTTCGAGCAGGCCTTCGGCCTGGTGAGCGTTGAGAATGCCGCCGGACAGATTGGTTTGCTGGGCGTGGCGACGGGCAATGAAGTTCAGCTCGACAGCCTCAATGCCGAAGGCTTTTCGGCCATCAACCTCGAAGATTTCCCCGCCGAGATGGGCGCCACCCTGCAGGCCCAGGTCCCCGGGCTGACCGTGCGCCGGGCGTTTCGTTATGTGGGGCAGGGGTCGGGCCTGCCCGCAGGGCGTCTGGCCGGCGGACCTAACCCGGGCCAGACACCCGCGCCCGCGGGGGAGAGGCCTGCGCGGCCAAGTGTTTCGTTGAAGGCCTCGGCGGTCGAGCCCGACGTGCGCGTCGAGACCCAGGATACCCTCTCGCTGGGCGAAGACCGGACGGTCCTGGCCGCCAAAGCGATGGTGAGCATCACGCGGGCGGGCATCTTCCGCCTGAGTTTCGTCATGCCGCCGGGCTTCGATGTGGAGTCGATCAGCGGGGCGGCGTTGAGCCATTGGACAGAGTCGAAGACGGAGGCGGGCCGGGTGATAACGCTGCACCTGGCGGGCAAGACCGAGGGCCAGCAGCAATTCGCCATCAGCCTGGCGGGACCGGGAGTCAAGGCGAGCAAGGCCTGGCAGGCGCCGCAACTGGTGCTGCGCGAGGCCAGCAAGCAGCGGGGCACGCTGTTGGTGGTGCCGGAGCAGGGGTTGCGCCTGGAGGTAAGCGCCTCCGAGGGGGTGACCCAGTTGGACCCCCAGCGCTCCGGCATTCGGCAAAAGGGAGTGCTGGCCTTCCGGGTTTTGCAGATGCCCTGGGGCCTGACCTTGGGCCTGGAACAGGTCGACCCGCGGGTCCTGGTCACCAGCCTCCAGCACGCCACCGTCAGCGAAGCGCAGGTCAAAGTCGCCGCCAACCTGCAATACCAGATCGATAATACAGGCCTCAAGAGTTTCCGCGTCTGGCTGCCGACCAACGCCGAAAGCGTGCGCTTCCAGGGCGAGCAGGTGGCCGATTTTATGCCTGTGGCGGGCCCGGCGACCAACGGTCTGCAGGCGTGGGAGATCAAGCTCCACCGGCGGGTGATCGGCTCCTACATGCTCCGGGCCGCTTACCAAACGCTCGTGCCGGAACAGGCGCGGGAGACGACTCTGCGGGGCGTGCAGGCGGGGGAGGTGAACCTGCAGCGCGGTTTTGTGACCGTGGAGTCAGGCGGCCGCTTGCAGGTGCGGGTCGAGGCCCTGCCGGCTGCCCTCCAGCCCACCGAATGGCAGAGCATCCCGTCGGCCTTGCAGCAGGACCTGCCGGCCGCCGCGGCCAACTTCGCCTATCGGCTGGTCGAGCCCTCCTTCCAGCTCCCCTTGCAGTTGGAGCGGCACGAAGCCGCCGAACTCCTCGAGGCCCACGTCACCCGCATCACCTTGACCTCCGTCATTTCCGATGATGGCGTCATGCTCACCCAAGTACGGCTCGAACTGCAACCCGGCGACAAACGCCTGCTCAATGTCACCCTGCCCGAGGAGGGGCATTTCTGGTTTGCCTTCGTCAACCAGGGCGGGGTGTGGCCGTGGCGCGGGCCGCAGCAAGGCCTGCTCATCCCGCTGGAGCAGCAGTCGCGGGGCGGCAAGGCGGTCCTGGTCGAGCTGTTCTACAGCTCCCGGATCGGGCCGGCCACGGCCGGCGCGCTCGACCTGAAGCTGTTGGCGCCCAAGTTTGACCTGCCCCTGGAGAACATCACCTGGCGGGTCTCCCTGAGCGACAAATGGCGGGTCAAACATTGGTCCGGCTCGCTCCAATTCCAGCAGGAGCAACTGGTCGGCGAGACGGCAGCCATTGACCTGCAGGCTTACCTCCGCGGCGAGGCCACCAGCCAGCGCCAGCGCACCAGGGAAGCCGAAGACTTGCTGGCCGCCGGCAACACCGCCGTGCAGCAAGGCGACCCGCAGCAGGCCCGCCGGGCCTTCCAGGCCGCTTACGGCCTCTCCGGCCACGACGCGGCCTTCAACGAAGACGCCCGCGTCCAGCTCCACAATATCAAGCTGCAGCAGGCCCTGATCGGGTTGAATGTCCGTCAGGCCGCCACCGTCGGGGACCCGGCTGCGCTCGGCGCCAGGTTCCGCGACCTGCACGGCCGCAAGGAAGTCAATTATACCCCGCAGGACGCCAAGGCGATCATTGACCGCAACACCGCCGACGATAACGCCGCCTTCATGGGGTTGGCCGAGCGCCTGATCCAGCAGCAGGATGCCGCAGTGAGCCGCCCCACCGCTCTGCGCGCGAGCCTTCCGGAGCAAGGCCGCCTGTTGACCTTCGAACGCGCCGTCGCGGTGGACCCCGGGGCGGACTTGCACATCGGGCTGAGGGCCATAGCCGCCAGGCCGGCCTCGGGGTGGGCGCGCGGGCTGATCCTGGCGGCCACACTGGTCGTGCTGGCCACCTTTGGCTGGGTCGCCCGCCCTTCCCGGCGGGCCGCCGTGGCAGCGTAGCGGCTCGGGGTGCAATTCCCCTCGGGGCAGGTTCGGGGTTGGTGGCGCCTGTGGGCGCCGGATTCACCCTGGGTAGGGCGCGTCCCGATGTATCGCATACGCGTCAAGCTAAGCGCCACGGAATTTCCTGGGTGTTTTCTTGATTTTTCGGCTCAAGACCAGGGTGTTTTTGTCCTCCACAAGCCACTCCCATTGCTCGCCCTTGGCGACCTTGA